>JAWLFE010000038.1:0-27596 GCA_041685735.1 Nitriliruptoraceae bacterium | reverse complement strand
ACGACCCGCGAGGTGACCCACGAGCCGTAGAAGTCGCCCTCGACCGTCTGGACCACCTCGCCGTCCACGAGGCAGCGATCGACCGCCTGGGGGTAGAAGGCGATCGCGGCGGTCAACGCCTCGTAGCCGGGCACCGGCGCCTCGTACCACCAGCATGCACCCGGGGACCGACGGTCACCGACGACCAGGTCCGCGTAGCTGGCAGCCCCCTTGAACTCGCAGTGTGTGCGGCGGGCCGTCGCCTGCAGGAGGTCCGTGCGGACGTCGTCGCGCGGGATGTAGTAGACGGGCGGGTGCGAGGTCTCGAGCACCCGCAGGGCCCGGCGCGACTCGGCCACGACGGTGTCGGCGAACTCGACGATGACCAGTTCATCGGTCGCATCCACCCGGGGCGGCCGTGGGTAGTCCCAGACGGACTCCTGGCCGGGACCGGGCGTCTCGGGTGTCGGTCGTCGGAACATGTGCAGCCTCCCAGGCCGGGTACGTCGAACGTTCGGAGCCCATCGGCGGCCGGGCCGGGATCGCGCCGTTCCTCTCCGCGCGTCGGCGACCGGCGACCGGTGGTCGGCCCCACCTCGGGGACCCATCTACGCTGTCGCGCAGCGGACCCATCCCCCTGACGAGGTGTCGCTCGTGGCGCGTATCCCCGACAAAGACGAACACCAGGCCAAGCTCCTGCGGTTGGACTTCAAGGAGCGGCGCGCGATCGTGCGCGCGGTCAACCGTGGACGCGCGGTCGAGAACCGGGCACATGCCGGGCTCGCGGTCGGGGTCGCACGCCGGCAGCAGCGGTTCTGGAAGTTCGCCTGGCTCCTCGGGCCGATCATCGCCGCGGTCCAGCTGATCTTCTCGGACGTCGAGACCGCCGTCACCAACGGGATCATCGGCACCGTGGCCCTCGGCATGATGTCGGCCTACTGGTTGTGGCGGGCGAAGCGGTCGGAGGAGCTGAACCTCGCGTTGCTCGAGGGTCGCCGCACCACGTCATCGCGTCGTCCTCCACCCAACGCCGACGACAAGCCGACCAACTGGACGGACCGCTTCCGACGCTCCAAGACGCCAGCGGCTGCGACGAACGACACCGCACGGCCGGCGAAGCCCCGGGGTCATCTGCCGGGCGAGACGGGGCCCCGCCCGTCGGCATCGCGGGAGCACGACGGAGCCGGCAACGAGCGCGACAGCGCCAGCCCGTCGGGCAACAAGCCCAAGCCTCCGCAGCCGCGCGGTAAGAAGCGGCGACGCTGAGCGCCGGTCCTCCCGCCGGGGCGGTCCTGAACCGCGCGTCCCGGTCAGGCGTCCCGCAGGCCGGCCAGCACCTCGCGTGCCACCTCGACGACGTTGGCAGCCGTGAACCCGAACGCCTCGAACAGCTCCTCAGCGGGAGCGGAGGCCCCGAAGCGCTCCATGCCGATGACCGCGCCGGCGTCGCCGACCCAGCGCTCCCAGCCGAAGGGAACCGCCGCTTCGACCGCCACGCGGGCGCGTACCGCCGGCGGCAGGACCTGGTCCCGGTAGGACCGATCCTGCGCGGCGAACCGCTCCCAGGACGGCATCGAGACGACCCGGACGGTCAGCCCGTCGGCCGCCAACAGGTCCGCCGCGTCGACGCAGTGCTGGACCTCCGAACCGGTGCCGAGCAGCACCAGGTCCGGCACGTCGTCCGCGGCGCCGTCCGGGCCGACGTCGCGCAGCACGTACGCACCACGGTCGACGGCGTCGGCCGGCCGCTCCCCCAGCGGCGGCAGCCCCTGCCGGGTCAGTGCGATGACCGACGGGCCCTGCGTCTCCAGGGCGACCCGCCAGGCACCGACGGTCTCCGCACCGTCGGCCGGGCGCAGGACCTGGAGACCGGGGATCGCCCGCAGCGCCGCCAGGTGCTCGATCGGCTGATGGGTGGGGCCGTCCTCTCCCAGCCCGATCGAGTCGTGCGTCATGATGTAGATGATGCGCTGACCCATCAGCGCGGACAATCGGATCGCCGGTCGGCAGTAGTCGGTGAAGATCAGGAAGCTGGCCACGTACGGGATCACGCCGCCGTGCAGGGCCATGCCGTTGGCCATCGATGCCATCGCGTGTTCGCGGACGCCGAACCGCAGGTTGCGCCCCGACCGGTCGGTGGCGGAGAAATCGCCGCCGTCCTTCACGTCGGTGTTGTTGGACGCCGCCAGGTCGGCGGACCCACCGAGCAGCTCCGGCAGGGCGCCCGCGAGGGCCTGGATCGTCGCACCCGAGTGCTTGCGCGTCGCGTCCTTGGCATCCAACACCGGCAGCGCATCGGTCCAGTCGGTGGGCAGCTCGCCGCGCACCACGCGACGTTCGAACTCGGCGGCCAGCTCCGGGTGGTCCGTGCGGTAGGCGTCGAACCTCGACTCCCATGCCTCGCGCTGCTGCTGGCCCCGTGCACGGACATCGAGGTGGTCGCGAACCTCGGCCGGCACGTGGAACGGCTCGGTGGCCTCCCACCCCAGGGCCGCCTTGGTCGCGGCGATCTCGTCCTCGCCCAGGGGTGCGCCGTGCGACCCGGACGTGCCGGACTTGTTCGGTGAGCCGTACCCGATCACGGTCCGCACGGCGATCAGGGACGGCCGCGGATCGGCGTCCGCCGCGCTGATGGCCGCCCGGATCGCGTCCAGATCCGTGCCGTCACCGACCCGTTGCGTGTGCCAGCCGTAGGCGTCGAAGCGCGCCAGCACGTCCTCGGTGAAGGCCAGGTCCGTGCTGCCGTCGATGGTGATGCTGTTGTCGTCGTAGAGGTAGGTCACCCGGCCGAGCTGCAGCGTGCCGGCCAGCGAGGCGGCTTCCGAGGCGACCCCCTCCATCAGATCGCCGTCGGACACGATCCCGTACACCCGGTGATCGACCACATCGTGCCCGGGACGGTTGAACTCCGCGGCCAGGCGCTCGATCGCCAGCGCCATCCCGACCCCGTTGGCGAACCCCTGCCCGAGCGGGCCGGTGGTGGTCTCCACCGCGTCGAGGAGGAAGTTCTCCGGATGCCCGGCGGTCGGCGAGTGCAGTTGCCGGAAGTTGCGGATGTCGTCCAGGGTCGGAGCGTCGTAGCCGGCGAGGTGCAGCGACCCGTAGAGCAGCATCGACCCGTGCCCCGCGGACAGGACGAACCGGTCGCGATCGACCCAGGATGGATCCGTCGGATCGTGCTGCATGACCTCACGGAACAGCACGTAGGCCAACGGTGCACAGCCCATGGGCATCCCGGGATGCCCGGAGTTCGCCGCCTGCACGGCGTCCATCGCCAGCGTGCGGACGGTGTTGATCGAGAGGTGGGCAAGGTCGGCAGACATGGATGCTCCGTGCGGTCGCCACGCGGGATCACGACCGGCCGCGTCGGTCTCGATCACGGCGTCGTGGAGGGTGTCAGGGGCGAACCCTACTCACCGTCCCGACGCGGGTCGGTACCGGTCCGCGCGTGGCCGGCCCCTACCCTCGCGACCGCACGTCGCTGCGCGCCCGCTGACGACGACCGACGACGACCGCGGCAACCAGCACCTGCCGGTCATGAGCAAGGGAGTCCGCCGTGCCGCCCCTACCGCAGCGCATCACGTTCCGACTCGCGATCGAGAACGTGCGCGGCATGCTCGGACGGGTCACCACCGCCATCGACGACCACGGCGGCGCGGTACACGCGGTCCAGCGCACCGGCGAGCAGCGCCACGTGATCTTCCGCGATGTCAGCGCCGACATCCGGGATCCCGCCCACGGTGATGAACTGGCAGCGATGCTCAACGACCTCGATGGGGTCGAGTTGCTCGCGATCAGCGACGACGTCGTCGCGAACCACGAAGGCGGCAAGATCCGGATCGAGACCACCCGGGAGGTCCACAACGCCGCGGACCTGGCGCTCGTCTACACGCCGGGCGTGGCGAAGGTCTGCCGGATGATCGCCGACGATCCGACCGTGGCCTACCGCCTGACCATCCGGTCCAATTCGGTCGCGGTGATCACGGACGGATCGGCGGTGCTCGGCCTCGGTGACATCGGCCCGCTCGCCTCCCTCCCGGTGATGGAGGGCAAGGCGATGCTGTTCAAGTCGTTCGGCGGTGTCGACGCCTACCCGATCCTGGTCGATGAGCGCGATCCGGACACCTTCGTGGACACCGTGGCGCGCATCGCCAGCGGGTTCGGGGGTATCAACCTCGAAGACATCTCCGCGCCGCGCTGCTTCGAGATCGAGGGCAAGCTCCGACAACGCCTGGACATCCCCGTCTTCCACGACGACCAGCACGGCACGGCCATCGTCGTCCTGGCGGCGCTGATCAACGCCGCCAGGGTGGTGGAGCGCGATCTCGACACGCTGCGGGTGGTGGTCCAGGGCATCGGAGCGGCGGGTGTGGCGATCATCGAACTGCTCCAGGCCGCGGGCGTCACCGACATCGTGCCGGTCGACATCGACGGGATCGTCGAGCCGACCCGCAAGGCCGGGCTGGACCCCATCCGCCGTCGCATCGCCAAGCGCACCAACCCACGCAACCTGACCGGCAGTGCGCAGGTCGCGCTCATCGATGCGGATGTCTTCATCGGGGTGTCGGGCCCCGATTCGTTGCCGCTGGAGTGGGTCCAGACGATGTCCGACGACCGGATCGTGTTCGCGATGGCCAACCCGACCCCGGAGATCCATCCGGACATCGCCCGCGGCCACGTCCGCGTGATGGCCACGGGCCGCTCGGACTTCCCGAACCAGATCAACAACGTGCTGGCCTTCCCGGGGCTCTTCCGGGGCCTCCTGGACTGTGCGGCGACCAAGGTCACCGACGAGATGAAGATCGCCGCCGCGCACGGCATCGCCTCGATCGTCGGGGACGACCTGGCGGCCGACTACGTCATCCCGTCCCCGTTCGACCGCTCGGTCGTACCCGTGGTCGCCGAGGCGGTCACCGCGACCGCCCGGGAGCAGGGACACGTCCGTCCAGGGTCGGCCGGATCGCTGGAGTCCGAGTCACAGGCGGCGATGCACGGGGCCGCCCGGCGCGCGGTCCAACGCGCGGTCGCCCGACGCTTCAGCGACCACGCCACGAGCGACCAGCCGACGACCACGGCGGAGTAGCCGCGCGGCCACCTCCGGGTCACGCGGAGCGCTGGGCCTTGAGTTCCGCGAGGATCTCGCGCAGCAGCACGACGTCCTCCGGTTCCGCCTGTGGTTCCGGTTCGCTGGGCTCGTCACGTTGCATGCGGTTGTAGCCCTTGACGATGAAGAACAACGCGAGGGCCACGAACACGAACGTCACCAGGGCGGTGATGACCGCGCCGACCGACCCGACCGGCACACCGTCGACGGTCCCGCCGAAGGTCAGCACGTCGTCGAAGTTCGGCTCACCGAACAGCAGCCCGATCAGGGGCATGATCACCCGCTGGACCAGGGCGTTGACCACCCCGGTGACCGCGACCCCCATGACGAACCCGACCGCGAGGTCGATGAAGCTGCCGCGGTTGATGAACTCCCTGAACTCTTCGAGCACGACCCGACCTCCCGGGAAGAACGACATGACGATCGCCGCACGCTAATCCAGACGCCGCAGCCAGTCCGCGAGCTCGTCGCCGAGCCCGGAGAGCGTCGCCGCCTCCGAGGAGGCGGTGCCGCTCGGGCTCGCCGCACGCGTCACCCGCAACGAATGGTCGCCACCCCGCACGACCTGCACGGTGGCGCGGCGCGGCAGCTTGTGCCGGTGTTCCTCGAGCAGGTGCAGGTCGCAGAACGGATCGCGATCGCCCTGCAGGAACAGCGCTGGGACGTCCAGGTGCGGCCAGTGCTCGACGCGTAGCCGGTCCGGCTTGCCGGGCGGGTGGAGCGGGTAGCCGTACAGCAGGACCCCCGCGGCGGGTAGCCCGTCGGCGACGGCCATCGTCGCGACCCGACCGCCGTAGGACTTGCCGCCGACCACCCAGGCGGCATCACGCTGCCCGATGGCGTCCTGTGCTGCGGCGAGGACCGCGCGGTACCCCGCGACCGACCGGTCGGCACGCGGCGCGCGACGTCCGGCCTGGCGGTACGGCAGGTTCGCGCGCACGACCGTGCATCCCCGCGCCGCCAGGGTCGACGCCAACGCGGTGAGCCCGTCGCCGTCCAGGTCGCCGCCGGCCCCGGGTGCCAGCAGCACCGACCGTCCGACCGGACCGCTGGCGGCTCGCGACGGGCGGTGCACCGCGGCGTCGACGTGCTCGACCGCGGGATCGTCGACGGCGAGCGTGAGGCGTCGGATGCTCACGACGGACCGACCGGCAGCAGGTGGCGCACGGGAACTCCTGGGGACCGCTCCGAGGGCGGCCCGACGGTGGTCGCGGTTGGTGGTCGCGGTTGACCGGAGCTGGGGTCGGCTCCTCACCGACCGGAGCAGCGCACAACCGTACCCGGACACACGAGCGGCCCACCGGATGGGAGAGCCGGTGGGCCGTCGTCGGCCGCGAGGGATCGGTTGCGACCCATCCCGTGCGACCGGCGGATCACCTGGAGGGAGAGAGTGATCCGACGATGATCCGCGGTCGTGCCGTCACCGGCGTTCCGGCGTGACGACGACCACGGGGCAGGGGCTGTGCGTGACCGACTGCTGGCTGACCGATCCCATCAGCAGACCCCGGAACCCGCCGAGGCCGCGGGCCCCGACCACCAGCAGGTCCGCGCCGTCGGCGGCCTGGGTCAGGACGCTGGCGGCGCCACCGGCCTGCACGGTCTTGATGATCCGCAGATCCTCCGTCCCGCCGACCTCGTCCAGCACCTCGTCGAGGATGGAGGTCGCCGCGACCCGCAACTCTTCATCGCTCGGCAGGGTCACGACCATCGGCAACGCCGTCAGGTCGGGGGTGGGGTAGGCGTGGACGACCTCCAGGTCCGCGTCCCGGAGGCGGGCCTCCTCGACCGCCCAGGCCAGCGCCCGATGCGAGTCCTTCGATGCGTCGATGCCGACGACGATGCGGCTCATGATCTGACCTCCTCGATGTGGGCGGCGACGCGAGCCCGGTTCGTGCTCGTTCCCGGTGCTCGCCCGGTGCTCGCTCCCTGCTGATCATGCTCGACGGCCGGATCGTGGGACAGTGCGGGACGGCCCCACGCAGAGGGCCGATAGGCCCGGTCCGGACCCGGGGATGGACGGGACGCCCCGGGGATGGTCCGGCGTCTACGCTGCGATGACCTGACGCCGGTCGGTGGCGTCGCGGGCGAGGTGATCGATGCGCTACCCAACGCGGCTGCTGACGGACGACGAGGAGATCGTCGACCAGTTCCGTCCGCACTGGAAGGTCCTGCTCCCCGCGATCCTGTGGGCGATGGGGTTGGCGGCCCTCGCCGGTGTCGCGATCGCCGCCCTCGACCCACCGTGGCGGTGGTACACCGTCGCCGCCCTCGTCCTGATCTGGCTCGCGTTGGCGGTCCGTTCGGTGTTCGCGTGGTGGTTCACCAACTACGTCCTGACCACCGAGCGCATCATCGTGCGCCGTGGGATGATCGCCCGGACCGGTGTCGAGATCCCACTGGAGAACGTCACGAACGTGCTGTTCTCACAGACCGTGCTCGAGCGCGTGCTCCGCTACGGCGACGTCATCCTGGAATCCGCCGGCAGCCAGGGACAGAGCGAACTGCACGACATCCCCGACCCGGAGGGCTTCCAGTCCGAGGTGTACGCCGCGCGCGAGCTCCGGTCGGTGTCGATCAAGGGCGGCACTGGCGCGGTCCGCGACATCGTCTCCCAGCTGGAGGCCCTCGCCGACCTGCGCGAACGCGGCCACCTGAGCGACGACGAGTTCGCCGCCAAGAAGGCCTGGCTCCTGCGCGAAGCCGAAGGCGGCTGACCGGCCCGCCGGGATCGGGGCAGACGCGCGTCGCTCACACCGCTGGCGAAGGGCTCAGCGGACACCCGCCGGTCGGCCTGCGGGGAACAGGACCTCCTGCCCTGCCTGCACCATCGCCGGTCGCGCATGCTCAGGACGATCCCGTCAGAAAGAGGACCACATGCTCCCCACCGACCACGTCGGCGACCTGATCGGCGACCCGGTCGCCACGATCCACCCCACTGCAACGCTCCGCGAAGCCGCGGAGGCGATGGTGGCCGACGACGTCGGCCTGCTGGTCGTGGTGGACCCCGGCGGGGTGCGCGGCGTCATCTCCGAACGTGACGTCATGCGCGCCGTCGCCGAGGACCTGGAACTCGACGACGAGCGCGTGCTGGACACGGCATCGACCGACGTCATCAGCGTCGAGGAGGACGATTCCATCCTGGAGGCCGCGCGGACGATGGCCGGTGCCGGCATCCGCCACCTCGCCGTCCGGCGGCGGGGCGTGACGACGGGGATCGTGTCGATCCGGGACGTCCTCGGGATCCTGCTCGACCAGGACATCCCGATCCGGTCGTCCTGACCGAGCCGCACCACAGACCGGTGCGGGTTGCCCCGCGCCGGTCTGCGGCCCATCGATCCTCGGCGACCGTCACCGGTCGGCGACCACCGCCTCGGGGGCGCGCGCCGCGACGTCCCCGCGTCGGCGATCCACCCGGTCCCACAGCATCAGCAGGCTGGGCAGCACCAGCGCGGCCGCCACCAGCGAGTAGGCGATCGCGTAGGCGATCACGAACCCCAGCTGGGAGAAGGGCACCAGCGTCGAGGTGGTCAGGATCCCGAACCCGATGGCGGTCGTGAGCGCCGAGCCGACCAGGGCCCCGCCCGTGCGCGTCATCGTCCGGCGCATCGGCGTGTCCGGTCCGTCGTCCTGGCGTTCCTCGAGGAACCTCGAGGTCACATGGATCGTGAACGGCACCCCGATACCGATCGACAACGCGGCGAGGGTCGCGGTCACGGGGTTCAGGGGGATGCCCGTCAGCGCCATCGTCCCGAACGTCAGCGCCAGGACCAGGCCGACCGGCAGCACCGTGATCACCCCGAGCATCGGGCGTCGGTTGGCGATGGTGAAGTGCAGCACCAGCAACGCCATGGCCGCGCCCAGTGCGATCAGCAGCGACACGATCTGTGAATCCTCGATCTCCTCACCCTGCCGGGCCTGGACGATCTGCTGCGACACCGGGACCGCCTCAGCCCCGGCATCGGCGAGGGGTTCGAACGCCGCCTGCAGGTCGGCCTCCAACCGGCCAGCCTCCGACTGACCGGCGCTGGTCCGCAGATCGGCCCGCCCGATGAAGCCGCCATCCTCGCGGGCCAGGACGTCCTCGGCCGCCGGGACCTCGTCGAGCAGCAGCGCATAGAGCGCCTCGACATCCGTGTCATCCGCGACCGTCAGGTCGTCCTGTACGCCGGCCTCGGCCAACCGCGCTGCCAGATCCCCCTCGCCGACGGCCTGGCCGAGGACGGCCGACAACACGGCGCCGTCCGGCTGGCCGGAGATGGTCTCCACCCCGTCGACGTCGGCTGCGCGCTCCAGGGACGCGATCGTGGCGTTGTGCGCCTCCGGGGTCGCGACATCACCGGTGAGCAGCACCTGTGTCGACTCCTCGAACCCACCGTTGAACGACTCCGACAGGGTCTCGAACACCTCGAGGAGTGGCTCATCCTGCGGCACGAAGTCCGTCAGGTTGAACTCGCTGTCGAGCTGGGTGAACCCGTAGCCACCGACCACGGTCAGAGCCAGCGCCACCACCAGCGTCGGGAACGGGGCCCGCTCGGCCAGCCAGGCCGTCCGGCCTGCGAGCTGGGGCAGGCCCCGTTGGGTCTGGCTGGCCAACGCCTGACTCGGGAGGCGTCCGAGGCGCTCGGCCCGGCGGTCCAGGAGCAGCCGGATCGCGGGTAGGAACGTCAGGGTGAGCACGAACGCGGCGGCGATCCCGCTGGCCGCCAGCACCCCGAGGGTGGCGAGGAACCCGACGGGGCTGGCCAGGTTCGTCAGGAAACCGATCGCGGTCGCAGCCGTCACCAGCAGCAGGGTGAACCCGGTCGTGCGGATCGAGGTCGTGAGTCCGGCAGCCGGATCGGCACCGCCCCCGACCTCGGCGCGGTAGCGCGCCAGCAGGTGGATCGCGAAGTCGACCCCGAGGCCGACGATCAGGATCGGGACGATCTGGGTCTGGGGCGAGAAGTAGTCGATCAGGTCCGCGTAGTCCGGCCCCAGCAGCACCCCGATGCCCTGCATCCACACCACCGACATGATGATCACCGCGAGGGTCAGCGCGACATCCGCGGCGGTCCGACGGCCGATCCGACGCCGCTGCCCGGCTTCCGGCCTGACCCAGTACACGATGGCCAGCACGACCAGGATGATCAGCAGGGCCGTCCCGAACAAGCGTCCGATCTCTGGCCCGATGTCACCTTCGGTGAGCAGGATGCCGAAGCTGAACGGATCGACGGTCAGGCTGTCCGCAACCTCGACGTCGTCGATGACCTGCGCCAGGTCACGTTGCTGTGCGGTCGCGGCCTCGTCGTCCAGTCCGTCGGTGTCCTGGAACACCAGCAGCAGCCCGGCCGTGGGCGGGTCGCCCTCCCCCAGCAGCGCGTCGATCTGGCCCGCGACCTGGTCGGGCAGCATCTGCGACGCCTGGTCCTGCAGGTCGCGGACCTCGTCGTCGTCGAGCTCCGCCGGGTTCAGGCCGGCCATCTGCACCCCCTGCTCCGCGGGAGCCAGGAAGGAGGTGATCGCGGGCTGCTGTCCCCGGTCGATCAGCGTGTCAGCGAGGTCGCTTGACCGGATGGCCTCCGTGATCGCCACCGTCGCCCGGAGTGCGTCGGCGGAGCGGATGTCCCCATCGGACTGCAACACGACCTGCAGCACCGACTGGCGCTCACCGAACGACGCATCGAGCGTGTCGAGGGCGCGTGTCAGCTCGCTCTCGTCGGAGGTCACGTCCTGTTCGTTGACCGCCTGGGACGAGAAGCCGGCGAACACCAGGGTGACCGCGACGGCCGCGACCAGGACGAGGACCGGACGGCGCACGATCAGTGCGGCCAGGTTCCTGAAGAGCGTGGACATGACGGTGACTCCCCCGCGACGGTGGCGGTTGGCGTGGACAGCAGGGCGGTGTTCTGGGTTCCTTCGGAACCCTTTACAGTCTGTATCGGTCGCGACGATCCGCAAGCTATCCCGGTTCCGTACCGTGGGAGCGCACACCGGGGCCGGACCTGGCCACCGAGAACCGCGGGAGCGACCATGACCGCAAGCTGGGAGCGCACGGTGGCCGATCATCGTGCGAGTACCCGCGCACGGATCATCGCGGCGGCGATGGATCTGATGCTGGAGCACGGGATGGCCGGCGCCAGCATGACCGCGATCGCGGAACGTGCGGAGGTCTCACGACCGACGCTCTACAAGCACTTCCCCGACGTCGACCACATCATGGCCGGCCTCGTCGAGCAGGAGTTCGCGGCCTTCCGCGCCCGGGTCGATACCGAACTCGCCGCCGACTGGCCTGCGGTCCGCAAGCTCGAGGCCCTGATCCGCCTCCACGTGCAGCAGTACGGCTCGGAGCCCGACCGGCTCGGCGAAGGCAGCTTCGAGGCCGGCATCTCACCGGTGGTCCGCGCAGCGGTCCAGCGCCAGCTCGCAGACCACCACGCCCGCATCGTGACGATCCTGCAGGACGGCATCGCCGACGGATCGTTCCGCAGCGACCTCGATCCCGACCTGCACGCCGAACTGCTGCAGCACGTCCTCGGGGGCCTGCGCCACACCGTCCACCGCAACGACCACGACCTCGAGGCACTGGCCGACGACGTGAGCGGCCTGCTGCTCCGCGGGCTGAGCGGGCTGCCCAGCGACGCCGGGCACTAGGCTCGTCCCGCGACCGATGGCCGCGACCTCCGTGGCCGGCGCCGGTCGGGCTGGGAGGCGCAACCGTGGCACGACGCAACCCGAAGGTGTTGGGGGTCGTCCTGGCGGGCGGGGAGGGCAAGCGGCTCTGGCCACTGACCCGGGACCGCGCCAAACCCGCCGTCCCGTTCGGCGGCAACTACCGCTTGGTTGACTTCGCGCTGTCGAACCTCGTGAACTCGGGCTACCTCAAGATCGTCGTGCTGACGCAGTACAAGAGCCACAGCCTGGACACCCACCTGTCCAAGACCTGGCGGATGTCCCCGCTGCTGGGCAACTACGTCGCGCCCGTCCCCGCACAGATGCGTGTCGGCCGCGACTGGTTCGCCGGCTCCGCGGACGCGATCTTCCAGAACCTCAACCTCATCCGGGACGAGCAGCCCGACCACATCTGCGTGTTCGGAGCGGACAACCTCTACCGGATGGACGCATCGCTGATGATGCAGCGCCACATCGATTCCGGTGCCGCGGCGACCGTCGCCGGGCTGCGTGTCCCGATCGAACAGGCCACCCAGTTCGGCGTCATCGACGCCGACGACAGCGGACACATCCGGTCGTTCCGTGAGAAGCCGACCGACGCCGTCGGGCTGCCCGACGACCCGTCGAAGGTGTACGCGTCGATGGGCAACTACATCTTCACAACCGAGGCGCTCGTCGATGCCCTGCAGCGCGACGCCGCCGACGAGGACAGCAAGCACGACATGGGCGGCAACATCATCACCGAGATGGTGGAGCGGGGCGAGGCCGGCGTCTACGACTTCACCCGCGACAACGACGTCCCCGGCGAGACGGAACGTGATCACGGCTACTGGCGCGACGTCGGGACGATCGATGCGTACTACGACGCCCACATGGATCTGATCTCCGTCCACCCGATCTTCAACCTCTACAACCTGCAGTGGCCGATCTACTCCTGGCACGACCCCCTGCCGCCGGCCAAGTTCGTGTTCGATCAGGACGACCGCCGAGGCAGCGCGGTCGACTCGATGGTCTGTGCCGGTGTGGTGATCTCCGGCGGAACGGTGCGACGGTCGGTCATCTCACCGCGCGTCAACGTGCACAGTCGCGCGCTGGTTGAGGATGCCGTGCTCCTGCACGGCGTCGATGTCGGGCGGGACGCCGTGGTCCGTCGCGCGATCATCGACAAGCACGTGCAGGTCCCGCCCGGTGTCAGGATCGGGGTCGACGAAGCAGCGGACCGGGCCCGGTTCGACGTGTCCGACAACGGCGTCGTCACGATCGGCAAGGGTGACGTGATCCCGCCCGGACATGCCGCCGACGCGGAGGTGCGCGCATGACCCGCCCCACGATCGGCCTGCTGACCAAGGAGTACCCGCCGGAGGTCTACGGCGGTGCGGGTGTCCACGTCGACGAACTCGCCCGGGGCCTGGCCGACCTCGTGGACCTGCAGGTCCACTGTTTCGGGGCGGACCGCGACGACCCGCTCGTGGCCCGGTCCTACGGCACGTGGGACGCGCTCGGCTCCGAGGCCCCCTACGCCGCGGCGTTGCAGACGGTCGCCACCGACCTGGCGATGGTCGACGGGGTCGACGGCGTCGACCTGGTCCACAGCCACACCTGGTACGCGAACCTGGCCGGCCACCTGGCCAAGCTCGTCCACGACATCCCGCACGTGGTGACCACCCACAGCCTCGAACCCCTCCGGCCCTGGAAGCGTGAGCAGTTGGGTGGCGGCTACGCCCTGTCGAGCTTCTGCGAGCGGACGGCGCTGGAGGGCGCCGACGCCATCATCGCGGTGTCGGAGGGCATGAAGGCCGACGTGCTGGCGAGCTACCCGGCCGTCGATCCCGACCGTGTCCGCGTCGTGCACAACGGGGTCGATCCGGACGGGTGGCGGCCCGTCACCGACACGACCGCGGTCACCGACAACGGCATCGACCCGGATCGTCCCTACGCGGTGTTCGTCGGCCGTATCACCCGGCAGAAGGGTGTGGTCCACCTCCTCGATGCTGCTGAGCACCTGCCCGCCGGCACGCAGCTGGTGCTGTGCGCCGGCGCGCCCGACACCCCACAGATCGCCGCCGAGTTCCGCAGCCGGGTCGACGACCTCAAGAGCGCCCCCGTCGACATCGTGTGGATCGAACGGATGCTGCCGCGCGAGGAACTGATCCAGGTCCTCAGCCACGCCAGGACGTTCGTGTGTCCGTCGATCTACGAGCCGTTCGGGATCGTCAACCTCGAAGCCATGGCGTGCGGCATCCCCGTCGTCGCCTCCGCCGTCGGCGGGATCCCGGAGGTCGTCGTCCCCGGTGAGACCGGTTACCTCGTCGACTTCGAGCCGTCCGGTGACGCGCTGGGCACACCCGCAGATCCCGATCGCTTCGCCCGCGACCTGGCTGCCAGGGTCGTCGAGGTGCTGGAGGATCCGTCGGCGGCGGCGCGGATGGGTGCCGCCGGTCGGGCACGCGTGGAGGAGCGGTTCGGCTGGCCCGCCATCGCGGCCCGGACCACGGAGGTCTACACCGACCTGCTCGGCTGAGGCGCCGTGGAAGGTCCGTCCCGTCCACCGGGTTGCCCTGATGACCCCGATCGGCCGGAGGTGGACCGTGCGCCCGATCCTGCACCGTCCTGCGCTGATCGTGCTGGTGCTGGGGATGCTCGCGACCGCCTGTGTTGCGGACACCTCGGACCCGTCGTCCGCCCCATCGGCTCCCGACACGAGCGCAGCCGGACCGGACGCAGCGGAGGCCGACGCGGACGCGGCTCCCGGACCGCAGCAGGCTCCGCTCCCCGGGGCGGTCATCGACGAGCCCGTCCGCGAGACCTCCGTGAACTGCGATCCGGACGAGTTCCACTGGCGGCAACGTGACTGCCAGCCCGCCGCCATGGTGGACGTCGACGAGATCTTCGGTGGCGGACCGCCACCCGATGGCATCCCACCGATCGACGACCCCGTCTTCGAGTCGATCGACGACGCCGCCACCTGGTTGGAGGACACCTCGCCGGTGATGGTCGTCGAGGTCGACGACACGGTCCGGCTCTACCCCCTGGCGATCCTCACCTGGCACGAGATCGTCAACGATCGACTGGCCGGCGAACCGATCGCGGTGACCTACTGCCCGCTGTGCAACTCAGGCCTGGCCTTCTCCCGCACGGTCGTTGGGCCCGACGGTCCAGAGGTCCTGGACTTCGGGACCAGCGGTCGGCTGTGGCGGTCCAACCTCGTGATGTACGACCGACAGCACCTCGGGCTGTGGACGCAGTTCACGGGCCAGGCGATCGTCGGTGAACGCTGGCTCGGCGCCACCCTGGAGCGCATCCCGAGCTCCCTGCTCGGCTTCGGTGATGCCGCCGCACTGGCCCCCGATGCCGAGGTCCTGTCACGCGAGACGGGCAGGGTCTTCGACTACGGGCGCAACCCCTACGTCGCCTACGACGCGCTGGACAACTCGCCACGCTTCTTCCGGGAGGACGCCGATCCGACGCTGCCGGAGATGACCCGGGTCGTCGGCCTTGGCGGCGACACGGATGCCGTCGCCATCACCCTCGAGCGCCTCACCGACGAGCAGGTCGTCGAGGTGGAGCTCGACGCGGGTCCGGTCACGGTGTGGTGGGCGCCGGGGCAGGCATCGGCGTTGGACACCGAGCGGATCGACGACGCCGCCGACATCGGCCAGACCGTCGCCTTCGACGCGACACACGACGGGCGCACCCTCCGCTTCGACCCAGCGGACGGCAACCGCTTCGTGGACGACGCCACCGGCTCCACCTGGGACCTGCGCGGGCGCGCCGTCGACGGACCGCTCGCGGGGGCACGACTCACCCCGGTTGCCCGCGATGACACGTTCTGGTTCGTCTGGGCCGTCTACCGGCCGACGACCGACCTCATCGGCGCCGCAGCCGCCGATCGCTGACCCACCTCCGACCTCACGCGTCCACCCCCACACCCGCCCGTCCGTCCACGCCACATCGAGGTTCCATGCGCCCGCTGTCCATGCCCGTCCTGTTCGGTCTCGCGCTCGTGGTCGCCGCCTGCTCCGGCGGAACAACCGATCCGGGCGCATCGGAGGCGCAGGCTGCGGTACCGGATTCGTGGTCGACCGAGGTGGTCGACGACGAGCAGGTCGGCTCGTTCGTCGTCTCCGTCCCGGACGGCGCGACGCGCTGGGCGCCCGGTCAGGACCTCGGCGATCTGAGCGAGGCGACGTCCGGAACGGACTGGGCCGACTTCTGGTTGCCGCAGCTGGAGCAGGCCGCCGTCGACAGCAACATCCGAACGATCGTGGCGGAGACCGACGCGATCGGGGGCGAGGTCGTGTCCTGGCAGATCAACGTGACACCGCGGGGCGACGACGGCGACTTCGACGAACCGCAGGAGTTGGCACGGCGGCTCGCGGACGGGCTGGCCTTCCAGGGACTGGAGATCGACGACGCCGGCACGGCCACGTGGAACGACCGCACCATCGCCGCCGTCAGCTTCCGGGTGCCGGAGGACATCTTCGGCGGCGAGCCCCGGTTCGTCCGACAGTGGTTCTTCCCCCGCAGCGAGCCGGCTGCCCTGTGGTCACTCAGCTGCGACGGGCCGGACGATCCGGCCACCACGGCCGACATCTGCGCGACCGCCCTGGAGGGTTTCCGTCCCGCAGCGGAAACCGGGTGACCGCTCACGCGGCCAGGTGTTCGACCAGGTCGGTGAGCGAGGCGGCCCGGTGGTCGGGACGGGGGAACCCGGCCGGGTAGCCGGCAGCGCCGGGACGCTCGAGGAACGCACCGACCAGCCCGGCGGCCATCGCCCCCTGGACGTCCCAGGGGTGGACCGCGATCATCGCGACGCGATCCACGGACACGCCGAGCTGGGCGACCGCCCAACGGTACGGGGCGGGTGCGGGTTTCCAGGCCCCCGCTGCCTCGACGTCCCAGACGTTCCCGACGAACCCGTCGAGGCCGGACCGCTCCAGGAACCCGCGGGTGACCGCAGCGGTGCCGTTGGTCAACGTGGCGACGCGAAGGCCGGCGGCCCGCAGTCGCTCGAACGCCGGACGGACGTCATCGTGCGGCGTCGTGTGCTCGAAGCCGGCGAGCACGGTGGCGACGATGTCGTCGTCGGCAGGGAGTCCGCGGCGGCGCAACTCGACCCCGAGGTGGTGGCGCGCCAGATCCGGGAAGGCCGCGAAGCGACCAGCGGCGGCCGCGGCGATGCCATCCACGAGGATCGCACGGAACCACGGCTCGAGCCGCTCACCGTCGAGGCCCACATCGGTCATGCGGTCACGGATCGGCGCGAGCGAGAACAGCGTCTCGTTGACGTCGAAGATGACGGCCTCGATGGCCATGGTCAGCTCCTCGTGGAGGCGTCGGTCCCCTGCCCGGCATCCCGCTCGCTGTCTTCGGAGCCGCCGCCGGCGCCGCGGGACCGGACCACCGCGGCGACGATGGCTGCGGTGATGGCCACCGCAAGGACGGACCCGATCGGCACCGCGGCACCTCCGAGGGTGTTGGTCAACCGTGACGACCACACCTCCACCGACGTGATGAACCCGCCCGGCGACGTCGCGCCCTGGCGCAACGTCGAGACCCAGAAGTACACGATGTACGCACCGGCCAGGACCAGGATCCCGCCCGAGACACGGTTGATGTGCTGTGCCGAGCGTCGCAGCCACCCGACGATCGCCTGCTTGCCGAACGCCAGCGCGAGCGTGACCACGATGAGCAGCATCGACATACCGAGGCCGTAGATCAGGAACGTCACGACCCCGGAGATGAACCCGAGCTGCGGGATCGTGCCGGCGACGACCACCAGGAACACCGGCAGGGTGCAGGACAACGACGCGATGGCGTAGGAGACACCGAACGTGTAGATGCCACCGACACCCCGACCGTCCTGTGATCGGTTGAGCTTCGGTAGCGATGCCGTGAGCTCGTAGCCGAACAGCATCGCGACACCGAGCGCAGCGACACCGACCCCGACGACCATCGCCAACCACGGCATCGCATCGACCACCGCCTGGACCCCCAGGGTGATCAGGATCCCGGCGAGGCCGAAGACGGTCAGGAACCCGGCCGAGACCACCGCGCCGACCTTGAGCGCCCGCGCGATGTGGTCACCACGGCCGAGCTCTCCGTCCTCCAGACCGACGAAGTACGACAGGTAGGCCGGCAGCATCGCGAAACCGCACGGGTTGACGGTGGCCACCAGGCCGGCGGTGAAGGCCAGGGCGAAGGGGATCTCCATCGGCGGATCAGCTCCTCACGAGGTCAGGTGTTCGTCGACGAGGTCCTCGAGCTGCTCCAGGGTCACCAGCCCGGAGTGACGGTGCACGATCGCCCCATCCTCATCGACGAAGAAGGTCGTCGGCATGGAGAACACCTCGAAGTCGCGGAACAGGTCCCCGTCGGGATCCTGCCCGAGGTCGTAGGTGACGCCGGTCTGGTCGACGAGGTCGAGCGCGGTGGTGAGCTCGTCCTGGGTGTTCAGACCGACGAAGGCGACCTCGTCGCCACGCGCCTGGTGCACCGTTTCGAGGTCCGGCATCTCCGCGATGCACGGCGGGCACCACGACGCCCAGAAGTTCACGACCATCGGGGTGCCTTCGTAGTCGGCCAGGGACACCTGCTCGCCGTCGAAGTCCTCGAAGGTCCGGTCCGGGACCGGTGGACCGGCGAGTTCGTCATCGCCGGCGCCGCAGGCAACGAGCACGACGGCGAGCCCCATGAGCAGCGCGATGATGCGGCGCGAGGGTCGGGTGATCGACACGACGGCTCCTTGGACTCGGGAGATGGCCCGGGGGATCGGGACGTCTCCCGTTCGATAACCCCGACGACCGCCCCTACCTTCCCTCCACCTGGCCCTGGAGATCACATGCCGACCACCCGTGACCTGACGTTCGCCGGCAGTACCGGCGCACAGCTCAGCGGCGTCCTGCACGCCCCGGACGACACCGCGCGCGGCAGCATCCTGTTGGCGCACTGTTTCACGTGCTCGAAGGACATCCACACGATGACCCGCCTGGCCGACGGGCTGGCCGAGAGCGGTTACGCGGCGCTGCGCTTCGACTTCACGGGTCTCGGGAGCAGCGGGGGGGACTTCACCGATTCGACCGTCTCCGCGAACGTCCGTGACCTGACCTCAGCCGCGACCGCCCTCATCCGAGAGGGCTACGGACCGTGCGCCATGCTCGGCCACAGCCTCGGCGGTGCCGCGGTCCTGCTGGCCGCATCCAGGTTGCACACCGTGCGGTCCATCGCGGTGCTCGGAGCCCCCTCGACGGCGACGCACGTGTCGCACCTCTTCGCCGACGTCGAGGACGAGATCCGCGCGGACGGTGACGCCACCGCCTGCATCGCCGGCCGCGAGTTCCCCGTCTCACGGGAGTTCCTGGATGACCTGAGCGCGCACGACAGCCAGCGGGCCATCGCCGAACTCGGCCGGCCCCTGCTCGTGATCCACGCCGTCGACGACGAGGTCGTGCCCGTCGAGGAGGGTGAGGCGATCTTCGCGGCCGCCGCACAGCCCAAGAGCTTCGTCCCGCTGCTCGACACCGACCACCTCGTGACCAAGCGCGCCGCCGCGGAAGCGGTCCTGCACCACGTCCGGTCGTGGTTCGACACGACGCTGTGACGGGCCTACGGCCCGACGGCGAGTAGGGTCGGGGTCCGGTCCAGGAGACGAACCCGTGCACACCTCTGAGAACGAACCGCTGCCCGTCACGCCCGCAGAGGGGAAGCTCGGCGTCGTGTGCGTCGGACTCGGGGCGGTCGCCACCACCTTCATCGCCGGGGTCGAACTCATCCGCCGCGGCATGGCCGAACCGATCGGTTCGTTGACGCAGATGGGCACGGTCCGGCTCGGCAAGCGCACCGACGGACGCTCGCCGGCGGTCAGCGACCTGGTGCCGCTGGCCGGCCTGGACGACATCGTGTTCGGTGCCTGGGACCCGTTCCCGGACGACGCCTACGTCTCCGCCCTGAACGCCGGGGTGCTGGATGCGGCCCGCCACCTCGAACCCATCGGCGACACCCTGCGCGCGATCCGGCCGATGCCGGCCGCGTTCGACCCCGCCTACGTCAAGAAGCTGGACGGTCCCAACGTCAAGCCGTCGCGGTCCAAGCGCGAGCTGTTGGAGGGGATCCGCGACGATCTCCGGGCGTTCCGCGAGGAGCACGACGCCGACCGACTGGTGATGATCTGGTGCGCATCGACCGAGATCTTCGTGGACCTCGGAGCCGCGCACGCCGACATCGGCGCGTTCGACGCGGCCATCGACGCCGATGACCCGTCGATCACCCCCTCGATGCTCTACGCCTACGCAGCGCTGTTGGAGGGAGTGCCGTTCGCCAACGGCGCCCCCAACCTGACCGTGGACGTTCCCGCGCTGCGGGATTTCGCCAGCGCCAACGGCGTGCCGATCTGCGGCAAGGACTTCAAGACCGGCCAGACCCTGATCAAGACCGTGCTCGCGCCGATGTTCAAGGCGCGGATGCTCGGGATGGCGGGGTGGTACTCGACCAACATCCTCGGCAACCGCGACGGCGAGGTCCTGGACGACCCGGAGTCGTTCCGGACCAAGGAGACCTCCAAGCTCGGCGTCCTCGACACGATCCTGCAGCCGGACACCTACCCGACGCTGTACGGCGACATGCACCACGTCGTGCGGATCAACTACTACCCGCCCCGGGGTGACAACAAGGAGGGCTGGGACAACATCGACTTCTTCGGGTGGCTCGGCTACCCGATGCAGATGAAGGTCGATCTGCTGTGCCGCGACTCGATCCTGGCCGCACCGTTGGCCCTCGACCTCGCGCTCTTCCTCGACCTGGCGCAGCGTGCCGGCATGAGCGGTATCCAGGAGTGGCTGAGCTTCTACTTCAAGGCACCCCAGGTCGCACCGGGGTTGTACGCGGAACACGACCTGTTCATCCAGCAGACCAAGCTGAAGAACACCCTGCGCTGGATCGCCGGCGAGGACCAGATCACCCACCTCGGCGTCGAGTACTACGCCGACGACTACCTCTCGGACGACTGACCCGAAACCTCGGCGTTGCCGGCCCCGACCGAGGTCGAGATGGCTCCGGGCAACGGCTAGCGTTGCTGTGCCTCGACCCGACGGCCTCGACCCACGGATGGCGACATGAAGATCACCTACACCTGGACCGACGAAGCACCGGCACTGGCAACCGCGTCGTTCCTGCCGATCCTGGAGACGTTCTCAACGGCCGCCGGCGTCGACGTCGAGCTGCGTGACATCTCGCTGGCCGGCCGCATCCTCGCGGTCTTCCCGGATCACCTCACCGAAGAGCAGCGGGTCCCCGACGCCCTGACCGAGCTCGGCGAGATGGCCAAGACCCCTGAGGCCAACATCGTCAAGCTGCCCAACATCAGCGCGTCGATCCCCCAGCTGAAGGCCGCCATCCGCGAGCTCCAGCAGGACGGGTACGCGGTCCCGGACTACCCGGAGGACCCGCAGACCGATGAGGAGCGCGAGATCGCGGAGCGGTACGCCGCGGTCAAGGGCAGCGCGGTCAACCCGGTCCTGCGCGAGGGCAACTCGGACCGTCGGGCACCTGCCGCCGTCAAGCAGTTCGCGCGCAAGCACCCCCACCGCATGGGTGACTGGTCCTCGGACTCGCGCTCCCACGTCGCCACGATGTCGGATGGTGACTTCCGGTCGACGGAGCGCTCGGTGACGTTCGACGGGGCCGACGACGTGCGGATCGAGCACGTCGGCACGGACGGCGAGGTGACCGTCCTCAAGGCGTCGACACCGATCGAAGCGGGCGAGATCCTGGACGCCGCGGTCATGCGTCGATCGGCGCTGCTGTCCTTCCTCGCAGAGCAGCGGGACGACGCCAAGGCGCAGGGTGTGCTGTTCTCTCTGCACCTCAAGGCCACGATGATGAAGGTCTCCGACCCGATCATCTTCGGGCACGCCGTTCGGACCTACTTCGCCGACGTGTTCGCGAAGCACGGCCAGACGTTGGCTGACCTCGGGGTGAGCGCGAACGACGGGATGGCCAGCCTGCACACCGCGATCGAGGCGCTGCCCGACGACAAGCGCGAACAGATCGAAGCCGACATCGCCGCGGCCTACGAGACCGGCCCGGACCTCGCGCAGGTGGACTCCAGCCGTGGGATCACCAACCTGCACGTACCGAGCGACATCATCATCGACGCGTCCATGCCCGTCGTGGTCCGCGACAGCGGACAGATGTGGAACAAGAACGACGAGCAGCAGGACACCAAGGCCGTCATCCCCGACTCCAGCTACGCGGCGCTGTACGGCGAGACCCTGGACTTCTGCCGCGAACACGGCGCCTTCGACCCGACGACGATGGGCACGGTGCCCAACGTCGGCCTGATGGCCCAGAAGGCCGAGGAGTACGGCTCACACGACAAGACCTTCGAGGTTCCGGCTGCCGGGACCGTGCGCGTCGTCGACCGCGCCGGTACCACGCTGCTCGAGCACGACGTCGAGGAAGGGGACATCTGGCGGGCCTGCCAGACCAAGGACGCCGCGGTCCAGGACTGGGTGAAGCTCGCCGTGAACCGGGCGCGCGCCACGGGCTGGCCGGCCGTGTTCTGGCTGGATGAGACACGCTCCCACGACGCCGCCATCCTCGACAAGGTCCAGCGGTACCTCCAGGACCACGACACCGACGGGCTGTCGTTCGAGTTCCTGCCGGTGGCCGAGGCCACCCGCTTCACACTGGAGCGCACGAAGGCGGGCGAGAACACCATCTCGGTGACGGGCAACGTCCTCCGTGACTACCTCACCGACCTGTTCCCGATCCTGGAGATCGGGACCAGCGCGAAGATGCTGTCCATCGTGCCGCTGATGAACGGTGGTGGCATGTTCGAGACCGGCGCGGGCGGATCCGCACCCAAACACGTCCAGCAGTTCGTCAAGGAGAACCACCTGCGCTGGGACTCGCTCGGCGAGTTCCTGGCCCTGACGGCCTCCTTCGAACACCTCGCGGACACCGGGGACAACGCCAAGGCGCGCGTGCTGTCGACGACGCTGGACCGTGCGGTCGCCACGTTCCTGGAGGAGGGACGGTCCCCGTCACGCAAGGTCGGTGAACTGGACAACCGGGGCAGCCACTTCTACCTCGCCCTGTACTGGGCACAGTCGTTGACCGAGCAGACCGACGATGCGGAGCTCGCCGAGCGGTTCGCGCCGCTCGCGGCCACCCTGTCCGAGCAGGAGGAGGTCATCGTCGACGAGCTCAACCGTGTGCAGGGTCCCGCGGTGGACATCGGCGGGTACTACTGGCCGAAGCGCGACCTCGTGGATCGTGCGATGCGCCCGAGTGCCACGCTGAACCAGGCCCTGACGAGCTTCACGGGCTGACCCGGCCACTCCAGCTCGACCGGACGAGGACCGCCTCCGTTCCGGCATGTCCGCCCGTTCCCCGGGCTGATCGATGCTGTCTACTTGGGGTCTCCGAGCGCGGGCGGATCTTCTGCCCGCCACACACGGAAGGCCCTGCCATGGGTATCGCGATCCTTCTCATCATCCTTGCGCTGGTCTTCGGTGGCGTGGGACTCCTCGTCGAGGGACTGTTCTGGGTCCTGGTCATCGCCCTCGCTCTGCTGATCGCCGGTGCTGTCATGGGATTCCGTGGGCGAGGAGCCCGCGTCTAGGCGCGGCGGAACGACCAGACCTGTCACCACAACGCGAAGGAGGCTCGCATGTACATCGGACTCGGCACGCTCATCCTGATCATCATCCTGCTCATCATCTTCCTGTGATCCCCGCGCACCCCCACGACCCACTGGCGTCCGACGCCAGGAGAGGCTGATCGCATGGCTGGATTCACGCAGGACACGAACACCGTCAAGGAAGAGTTCGAGGCCCTGAGCACCTCGACCCAGATCTTCATCTGGTCGATGGTCGGGCTCGGCGTCGTGATCGGCGTGCTCATCGGCGGTCTGGTCGCCTACGGCATCGCCGTGGAGGAGGTCGACGGTCGCGACTGCATCGAGTTGGACGACGTCCTGTACTGCGAGGATGCCGCGGCCTGATGCCATGACGCGCTCCGGGCGCCCCCCCGGATCCACCCCCTGGGGACGCCCGGAGCGAACGCGCCCTTGCGTACCTTCCCGACGACCGTTAGTGTGGAACATGCGTTCAGACCTCGAGCGCCCGACCCTATGGGGGTCAGGGCAGTTCGGGGTCTTTCTCGTTCGACCACCCGTCTGACCGACCCCCCGCCGCCGTCACGCTCGACGGCCCACCGTGGCGACATCGCCCAGGGGGATCCATGAGGACGCTCACCACCTGTAACGGCACCTACACCCGTGACGCTGAGGGCGTCTGGCGCTATCCCTGGGGTCACCCGGTCCCGAGCGCCGTCGACCTGACGCTGTCCGACCTGATGACCATCGACGCGACGGTCGGCTGCACCGAGGGCATCGAGGCCCTGCGACCGTTGACGGCGGCCGAGCGCCGCTGGCTGAGCGGCCAGTCGTCCGCGCCCGACCAGATCCTCGTTCGGGAACGCCCGGGACATCGACCCCATGCCGGCGATCTCATCATCGCGATGTCGGCGCCGGAACTGCATGCGATGACGATGTTGACCGTCACCGACATCGCCGAGGCAGCCGGCGTCTCGAAATCGACCATCGACAGCTATCGCTACCGCGGCTACCTCCCCGAGCCCCAGCTCACCCGGGGTCGCACGCCGCTGTGGGCCCGACCGATCGTGCGCCGCTGGCTCGACGATCGACCCGGTTCCGGCTGGCGATCGGACATCTACCCCGACGCACCGGCAGCGACCGAGACCGCCGACGAGCGGGATGCCATCGTGCTCCCCGAGACCGTCCCCGCCGCATGACCACCAGAGCCACGCTGAGCTCCGGGACCGCACCTCCGACACGGTTCGCGATCACCCTGGCCGGGGTCTTCCTCGCCAGCATGATCGCCACGCTCGGCCTCTGGGCGAGCCTTGAGCCCGACTGTTCACGCACCAACATCGCGGCGTTCGAGGTCCACTGCGCGGATGCCACGACCACACCCTGACCACCTGACCCGATCCCGACCGAGGAGCACCACGATGAGCGACCGCAACGAGCCAGGCATGGGCGAGAAGCTCAAGGGCACCGCCAAGGAAGCCGCCGGCAAGGTCACCGGGGACGAGGACCTCGAACGCGAGGGCGAAGCCCAGCAGAAGAAGGCCCAGAAGGCCGACGAGGCCGCCCGCCTCGAGCAAGAGGCCGAGCACAAGCGGAACCAGCAGAAGGGTCACGAAGGCGAACAGACCAAGCGCCAGGACTGACCCGGACCCTCCGCAGCGCCCGACGGGAACGATCTCCCGTCGGGCGCTGCGTCGTCCGGTTCCCGCCACGGCTCGTGTGGTGCGGCGTTGCGACCTGTACCCTAGGGGGGTATGGTTCAGAGCTAGGTTCGACGAGTAGCTCCGACGATCAGTGCCGACGCCAGGATGTGAGCGGTATGGCCACGCAGACACCCACCTCGAAGCAGCTCGACCTGCCCGTGCACGGCATGACGTGCGGGTCCTGCTCGGCGCGTGTCGAGCGCACCCTGGCCAAGCAGGAGGGCGTCACCGCGGTCGAGGTCAACCTGGCGACCGGGATCGCCCGCCTCCAGGTCGGCGACACCGTCGATCTGTCAGGACTGCAGGCCGCCGTCGACCGTACCGGCTACGAACTCGAGCTCCCCGCCGACCTCGACGACACGGAGCGGGACCATCACCTGCAGATCGATGGGATGACCTGCGGCTCGTGTTCCGCGCGCGTGCAGCGGGCACTGGCCAAGCAGCCCGACGTGCTGGACGCCGAGGTGAACTTCGCGACCGGCCGCGCCACGGTGCGCACCCGGGGGCCGGCGGACGCCGACGCGTGGGCACGGGCGATCGAGGCTGCCGGCTACACCGTCGTCGATGACGGTCCCGCACCGGGCCAGGACGCGGACCAGAACGGCCAGGCCGCATCACCGCGGCCCCGCTCCGATGCCGCGGACCGGGCCGAGCGCGCCCAGCAGGCCGAGACGGAACACCGCCGGCTGTGGGGCCGGCGGTTGCTGCTGGTCGCGACACCGGCCCTGTTCCTGCTGTCGACGATGCTCTACCACGAGTTCGCGATGATGAACACGCCACTGCGGATCGCGATGTTCGCGGTCGCGACACCGGTGCAGTTCTACATCGGGTGGCCGTTCCTGCGGGAGGCCGCCAAGCGCGCCCGCCACCTCACCGCCAACATGGACACGCTCATCGCGATGGGCACGATGTCGGCCTACCTGTACTCGACGTGGCAACTGGTCACCGGCGGCCACGACCTGTACTACGAGGCCCAGGTCGTGATCATCGCCTTCATCGTCCTCGGCCGCTACCTCGAGGCGCGCGCGAAGGGCAACGCGGGCCGAGCCATCCGCTCGCTGCTCGAGCTCGGCGCGAAGGAGGCACGCCTCATCCGCGACGGCACGGAGCAGCTGGTGCCGGTCGAGGAGGTGGTGGTCGGTGACCTGCTGCGGATCCGCCCCGGCGAGAAGATCCCGGTCGATGGCGAGGTCGTCGACGGTGGATCGGCCGTGGACGAGTCGATGCTCACCGGTGAGTCGATGCCGGTCGAGAAGTCGGAGGGATCGACCGTCGCGGGCGCGACCCTGAACACCTCCGGGGTGCTCACGATCCGCGCGACGGCGGTCGGCGCGGAGACGGCACTGGCACAGATCGTCCGGCTGGTCGAAGACGCCCAGTCCGGGAAGTCCGGGATGCAACGCCTGGCTGACCGGGTCTCCGCGGTGTTCGTCCCAACCGTCATCGCCATCGCCATCGCCACCTTCGTCGGCTGGTCGGTCGTCGGCGGCGACACCGCGCAGGCGATGCTCGCGGCCGTTGCCGTCCTGATCATCGCCTGCCCCTGCGCACTCGGGCTGGCGACCCCGATGGCCACGATGACCGGCACCGGCCGGGGTGCGCAACTGGGCATCCTGATCACCTCCATGGAGGTGCTGGAACGCACGCGCGACATCCACACCGTGGTCTTCGACAAGACCGGCACCCTCACCCAGGGGCGGATGACGCTCACCGACGTGGTGACCACCGCATCCGACGGCAGCGACGACGCCACCGGGCCCCTCGAACAGACGCTGCTGCGGTACGCGGGAGCCGTGGAGGCGGACTCCGAGCACCCCATCGGGCAGGCCATCGCGACCGGCGCGCGGGAGCGTCTGGATGCCGCGTTGCCGACCGTCGACGGGTTCGAGGCCACGTCCGGGCAGGGGGTCCGGGCACAGGTCGACGGTGTCGAGGTGGTCGTCGGCCGGCGGAAGCTGCTGGCCGACACCGGGCACCTGCTGCCCACGGAACTCGAGGAGGCGGCATCGACGGCCGAGACCGAGGGCCGCACCGCGGTGTTCGTCGGCTGGGAGGGCGAGGTCCGGGGGGTCCTGGCCGTCGCCGACACGCTCAAGGACGGTGCCCGTGAGGCCATCGCCCGGCTCCACGACCTGGGGCTCGAGGTGGCGATGATCACCGGGGACAACCACCGCACCGCGCAGGCGATCGCCACATCGGTGGGGATCGATCGCGTCCTCGCCGAGGTCCTGCCACAGGACAAGCAGGCGGAGGTCGAACGGCTGCAGGCGGATGGTCGGGTGGTCGCGATGGTCGGCGACGGCGTCAACGACGCGCCAGCGCTGGTGCAGGCCGACCTCGGCATCGCGATCGGCACGGGGACCGACGTCGCGATCGAATCCAGCGACCTCACGCTGATGCGGGGTGACCTCGACGGAGTGGCCACCGCGATCGAGCTGTCCCGCCGGACCCACCGGACCATCCGGCAGAACCTGTTCTGGGCGTTCGCCTACAACACGGCGGCGCTGCCGGTCGCCGCGTTCGGGTTGCTGAACCCGATGATCGCCGG
>JAWLFE010000119.1:0-6938 GCA_041685735.1 Nitriliruptoraceae bacterium | reverse complement strand
CTGGGCGGCCTGGACCCCGTTGCGGGCGGCGAGCCCGGCGTGCAGGCGCTTGATGTCGGTGCCACGAGCGTCCTGGGAGAACTGCGTGGAGCCGCTACAGGCGGACAGCGCGTGCCCCCAGCCGACCAGCAACTCGTCGACCCCGTGCCCGAGGAGCTTGCCGGCTGTCACGGAAGCGCCGAACGGGCCGAGCAGCGCGGTGGGATGGAAGCCGTGACCCATCAACGGTGCTGCGACCGCCGCCCGCCCGAGGCGACCGATGGCCTCGTAGCCCGCGATGATCGCCGCGGCGAGCTCACCGGGGGCGAGCGCGGCGTCCCGTTCCTGCGCCACGGCCAGCGCCGCCGAGTTCACCACCGATCCCGGATGGCTCAGCGACATGCCATGCGTGTCATCGAGTTCGTAGCTGTGCGCCGCCGCACCGTTGAGGTGCGCGGCGACGTCTGCAGGCGCACGAGCCGCACTGCCAACGATCTGCGCCGTCCCCTGCGGGGCGCCGCGCTCGGCCCAGCGGTGCAGCTTCTGCACCCAGGGCAGCGCCGAGCCGCCGTAGGCCACGACCGAGTAGTCGTAGAGCAGGCGCTCCACCTGGGCGAGGTCGCCATCGGTCAGCGAGCCGGCGTCGATGGCGACCAGGTCGCGGGCGAACTGCTCGGAGGGACTGGTCATGACGCTGCTCCTCGGTCGAGGGTCGGCTGACAGAGCGGGGGAGTCACAGCGAGGCCTGGAGCTGCTCGAGGACCCGGGTGTCGGTCGTGGTGAGGATCAGCGTGTCGACCCGCGACTCCTTCCACGCCTCGAGTCGGTCGATGATCCGGTCGATAGGCCCGACCAGGGCCGTCTCGTCGACGAGCGCGTCGGGGACCGCCGCCGCGGCCTCCGCCTTCTTCCCGTCGAGGTAGAGGTCCTGGATCGTGGCCGCGGCTTCCTCGAACCCGTAGCGGCACGCCAGGTCGTTGTAGAAGTTCTTGCCGCGGGCGCCCATGCCCCCGATGTAGAGGGCCAACTGCGGGCGCAGCTGATCACGGCAGGCATCGATGTCATCGCCCACCGCCATGTTCACCCACGGCGCGATCGCGAGGGAGTCCCGGGAGCGGCCTGCAGCTTCCAGGCCCGCATCGAGGTGGGTGTTGAAGATGTCCTCGCGCTCCGGTGAGTAGAAGATGGGCAGCCAGCCGTCGGCGATCTCGGCCGTCTGGCGGACGTTCTTCGGCCCGAGTGCTGCGAGGTAGATCGGGATCTCGGTGCGAACCGGGTGGAGCATCGACTTCAGTGGCTTGCCCAGGCCGCTGGCCCCGGGCCCGGTGTACGGAACCTGGTACTCGCTCCCCTCGTACACGACCGGTTCGTCGCGGGCCACGATGGCCCGGATGATGTCGACGTACTCCCGCGTGCGGGCCAGGGGCTTGCCGTACGGGACCCCATGCCAGCCCTCGACCACCTGCGGCCCGGAGAGCCCGAGCCCGAGGATGGCGCGACCGCCGGAGAGCAGGTCGAGGGCCATCGCCGTCATCGCGGTGTTGGCGGGCGTCCTGCCGGGGATCTGCATGATGCCGGTCGCGAGCTTGATGTTGTCGGTCTGCCCGGCGAGGTACGCCAGGACGGTCACGGCATCCGCGCCCCAGGCCTCGGAGGCCCAGACGGAGTCGATGCCGATCTGATCGGCGCGACGGACCAGCGCTGTGAGCCCGTCGACCTCGCCGGTGAGCATGCCGATGTTCAGACCGAGCTTCATTGATGTCTCCTTCGCGCCGGCTCCGCGCGACATGCTGCCGCGCTGAGCAGGTTGGTGATCGCGGTCCGAGGGTGGAAACGGAGCCGGGGAGCGGCGTCCGGCGTGCGGGCCTGCTCCCCGGCTCCGTTGATCGTTCACTGCCCGAACAGGGCGGCGATCTCGTCGGCGTAGGCCTGGTCGGTGGCCCACCGCAGATCATCGGGGATCCACTCGTACTCGCGGTCGGTCTGGTAGGGCGCGTGGGTGCCGAACAGCGTCAGGCGCTCGACCCCGTCCTCGGTGTGCATGTAGTGGTACAGCAGGCGCGCGGCATCGGGGTGCTCGGCGTCGGAGTTGATGGCGACGAACGAGGGGACCGAGGTCTGAGGGCTCGGTGTGGTGTAGTCGATCGGCGCTCCGGACGCCTTCACCGCCTCAGCGACGGGGGCGTAGCCGATCGGAGCGACGGAAGCCTCCCCCGCAGCGACCAGTTCGGTGATCGGTGCGACACCACCGGCGATGACCCGTGGTTCGTTGGCCATGAAGCCCGCGGCCCACTCCTCGCCGAACTCCTCGACGACGGTGCCGTAGACGCCGAGGTGCCACACCTGCTCCTCGAGGTCGGCCATCAGCACCTCACCCTGCCACCTGGGGTCCGCGAGGTCCTCCCACGTGGTGGGGACCTCGTCCTCACCCACGAGGTCGGTGTTGTAGAGGATCACGGGAAGCGGGTGTCCGATCACCGGACCGAGCAGCGGGTCCACGGAATCGTCGGGGAACCCCTCGGGCAGTGGCAGTTCCTCGGCGGGCAGCACCCAACCGCTCTCGAGCGCGTCGAGGTGGAACTCGATGGCCCCGTGGAGCACGACGTCCGCGGTGGGCGCGTCGCTGTCACGCTCCGCACCGAAGCGCTGCGCGATCCCGCTGGAGTTCAACCGGACGAACTCGACGTCGACACCGGGGTAGGTCTCGTTGAACCCCTCGATCGTGGCCTGGAACGCGGACTCGGCCGCCGCGACGTAGGCGATGACCGTGCCCTCTTCCTGGGCGCCGGCGTAGAGGGCGTCCAGGTCGACGCCGGATGCCTCGCCCTGCTCTCCGTCCTCGTCTGCGGTGTCCTCGCCGGCATCGTCCTCGCCAGCTTCTTCCTCACCCCCGGCGTCCTCGCCCGACTCCTCCTCGGTGGTCTCCTCGGCGGCGTCGTCTGCCTCGTCGCCACCACAGGCAGCGACGAGCAGCCCGACCGCCGCGAGTACCAGCAGGTACCTCCTCGGCGTCTTCATGATGTGCTCCTCTCCCTCGTCCTTCTGGCGGCCGATCGGCCCCAGTGCCGTGCTGTTCCCCCGCCCGATCTCGTTCCGTCGCGTGCCGCTCAGTCCTGCTTGAGGACACGGATGTCGGCCGGATCGACGGTGAGCCACTGCGTGTCGCCGTCGTCGACCGGACCGGAGCCCTCGCTGCGCCAGACCAGCAGCGACAGCTCCGCCGCCTGGTAGAGGTCCTCGATGTAGGACCCCATGAAGCTGGACCGCACCAGCGTCGCCGGCCAGCTGTTGGTCGCGCCCTCCTGCGACGAGGTCGTCGTCCGCTCCGGTCGCCACATCACCATGACGTCGTCGCCCTCAGCCAGATCCGCGGTCCTGGGGGGAGCGCCGACGACCTGCCCGAGCGTGGTCTCGACCACGACCTCGGACGCATCGAAGGCAGCGACCCGGCCCTGCAGGGTGTTGGCCGTGCCGACGAAGTTGGCCACGTACGGCGACGCCGGCCGGCTGTAGACCTCTCCCGGGGGACCGAGATGCCGGATCGATCCCTCGCCGAGGACGGCGACACGGTCAGCGAGCTGCAGCGCCTCCGCCTGGTCGTGGGTCACGTACAACGCGGCGAAGCCGAGCCGGTCCTGCATCGCGAGCAGCTCGTAGCGCAGCTGGTCGCGGACCTTGGCGTCCACGTTCGACAGCGGCTCGTCGAACAGGACGAGGTCGTCACCCTTGACGACGGCGCGTGCGAGCGCGACACGCTGCTGCTGGCCACCGCTGATCTGGTTCGGGTACTGGTCCGCGAGCTCGAGGATGCCGACCTGTTGCAGGGCCGTGTTCACCTGCTCGCGGATCTCCGACCGCGAGGCGCGTGGCCGCCCGTTGCGCAGCGGATAGGCCACGTTGTTGAAGACGCTCATATGCGGCCACAGCGCGTAGGACTGGAACACCATGCTGAAGTTGCGGTGCTCCGGCCCGACGTTGATCCCGCGCTCGCTGTCGAAGACGGCCTGGCCACCGATGCTCACCTTGCCGGCATCCGGGTGCTCGAGACCCGCCACGGAGCGCAGGAGGGTGGTCTTGCCGCAACCGCTCGGACCGAGGAGCACGACGAACTCGCCGGGGTCGACACGCAGGGAGAGCTCGTCGACCGCCTTGACCACGGTCCCACCCGCACGGCGGAAGCGTTTCTGCAGGTTGGTGACCTCCAGCGCTGCAACGCGCGCAGACGGTCCGCCGAGCGGATCCTGGGCCCCGGGCACGGAGGCCACGGCTTGGGCAGAGCTCATGTCTCGACCGCCTTCCTGCGGGCTGTCTGCTGCCTGCTCATGTCGGGAGTCAGCCACCTGCCACCCCCTGGCCGGTCAGGCGCGCGCTCGGCACGTTCGATCTTCTCGTCAGGAGCTTCATCACCAGCAGGACGACCGCGAGGACGACGATCGTGACCCCCGTGATGAAGATGCCGAGCCCGGCCATCACGCTGTACGAGCCGTAGGTGAAGACCTCGAGGATGCGGAACCCGACGACGTTGTTGCGGGTTCCAGCCAGGATCGAGGCCGCCTCCACGTCGCCGACGACCCGGACGAAGAGAAGCGCCCATGCCGCCAGCAGCCCCGGGATCAACAGCGGGAGGTGGATGCGGGCGAACGTGCGTCCGCTGCGGGCACCGGCGACCGCGGAGGCTTCGGTGAGCTCATGGCCGATCTGGCTCACCGATGCATCGATGACCACGGTCGCCAGGGGCATCACGATCACCAGGTAGGCCAGGAACATGATCAAGATCGTCGACCCGAGGTTGAACGGCTCACCGCCGAACGCCAGCAGGGCCCCCAACGCCAGGATCAACCCGGAGAACGCCGCAGGGAACTTGATGCCGACGTCCACCGCGCCGGCCAAGGGGCTCCGGTTGCGCGCGGCCCAGAGGGAGACCACCGCCGCCACGATCACCCCGCTGAACGCGACCGAGGAGGCCAGGACCACGCTGTTGCGCATCGCGTCCACGGTGGCCCCGTCCGCCAGCATCGACCGGAACCCATCCAGGCTCAGCTCACTCCAGTCGATCGAGGTGCTCCAGAAGCCGTTCAACGTCACCAGGAGCAGCGCGCCGATCGGCAGCACGATGGTGACGATGCCGTAGCCCAGGAAGACGGCCCGGGCCACCGGCCGCCAGGCACCGAGCTCGAGCTGCTTGGCCTTGGCGTTCTTGCCACCCATCGCGCTGTGGCGTCCGCGACCCGACATGCGCCGCTGCAGGTACCAGATCACCCCGAGCACGGGGATCATGATCCCGCCGAGGCCGACCGCGAGGTCGAGGCGCGGCGGGAACTCGAAGTTCACCAGCCGGGCGATCTGCACCGACAGGATCTCGATATCCGCGGGCCCGGCGATGATCACCGGGATCGAGAAGCTGGCGAAACCGACCCAGGCGACCAGGAACACCGCGGCCCCGACGCTGGGCAGCACGGCGCGCAGCGTCACGGTGGTCACCACCTTGCGCGGAGACGAGCCGCAGACGCGGGCCTGCTCCTCCAGCGAGGAGTCCAGGTTCCGTAAGCCGGCGGAGATCGCCAGGAAGGCGAGCGGCACCATCTGGAAGGTGTAGACCATGATCAGGCCGTACCAGGAGTGGATCTCGAAGGGCCCCTCCTCGATCCCGATCCCCACCAGCCCGGCCACCTCACGGATAGCGAAGTTGAGGTAGCCGGACCGCGACGACAGCAGCAGGATCCAGCCGATGCCCATCGCGATCGAGGGCAGCAACAGCGGCACGACCGGCAACACGCCGGTGAAGGCTCCGATGCGGGCGTCGGTGCGCTCGTTCAGCCACGCGAGGAACGACGCGATGATCAGGGCGCAGATGGCGCTGGCCCCGACCGCGAGGAACGTGTGGGAGAGCACGGTCCCCAGTCCATCGAGGGCCAGGGCCTCACGGATCGGTGCCAGGGTGAAGCCACCATCCCAGAACAGACGGCTCACGACACGGAAGAGCGTGTAGAGGGCGAGCGACGCGAAGCCGACGGCGATGGCGGTGCTCAGTGCCTCGAAGGGACTCGGCCGCCCCGACCACCGCCTGCTGAGCGCGCCGGGCGGTGTCGGACCACCCTCCGGGGATGAGGGCTGCTGCGCGAGATCTGGGCCGCCTGCGCGCACGGCGGAGCCCACGCTCGCACCGCCGGTCTCGGCTCCCACGCCCATGCATCCTCCCGGCCCGCTGGCCATCCGGATGGACACGTCCACACGCGGCGCACTCCCTGCACCGACCGAGGACGTATTGCCACTTACATCCGCTAGTTCCTGACGGCGACTTACCATAGCAGGTCCCCTCCGCGAAGGGGCCTCCATCGCGAACAGAACCCCGATAGGGACGAACCCAGGTCCTACATCGTGCCCGCAACGCGATGTCAGGAGGCAATGCGGTGACGCTTATCTATGCATTACTCAAAACTGAACACAACACCATCGACGCGGCGCCCAACACCAGCCGACGAAGCCACCGTCGACGGTGAGGACCTGACCGGCGGTCATCCGGGCAGCGTCCGAGATGAGGAACCGCGTGGTGGCGGATCAGGTGGCGCATGGCCGGCTGGGACGCCGGTTCCATCACCTCTGCCGTCGCCTGCGGGATCTCTATCGCTGCGCTCGCGGATGGATCAACGGACTCGGCTGTGTCCGGCACGGCGAGGGCCAAGCCAACCGCGTGCGGGAGGCTCGGCGGCGGGGGAAGACGGTGCGGTCCTTCGCCGCAAGGACCGTTATCGCGAGCTTGAGAGAACGACTCCCCAGGCTGCCCGCGCCCGGCCGACGTGGTGTCGCGCGCGTTGCGTACGTTCGTTTCGGCGGTGGAGGGAGGGCGCATGCCTCGGTGGGCGACGGTGCGTCTTGAGGACGGGACGATCCTCGCTGGCTCCTTGCCGACGAACGTGCATCGGGCTGTGCGCCGGTTCTTGGCCGAGCATCGCGAAGAG
>JAWLFE010000118.1:0-6945 GCA_041685735.1 Nitriliruptoraceae bacterium | reverse complement strand
ACGGCCCGCGCCCGGGTACCTCACGACCCGGTTCACCACGGAGGCGATCACCGCGGGCGGCTACCTCGAGGAGGACGGTGAGCTCTGGGACGCCGACGGCCACCTGGTGGCCCTGTCGCGCCAGTTGGCCCTCGCACCGCGCTGACGTCCCGGGGGGCGGGCCGGATGGGCGGCCCGGATTGTCGGGGGCCGTGCTCGGGCCCCGTGATGGACGAACCCCCCGATGCCGGGTGTTCCTCCGGTCGAACCCATCGCCACACGAAGGACGACCGGTGCCACGACGTGTCCGCACGCTGCTGACCGCCCTCGGGGTGGCGCTCATCCTCGCCGCCTGTGGCGGCGGTTCGCCGGATGACGATGCTGCCGGGGCGCCCGACCCTGCGACCGACGACGGGGTCGTCGACGCCGACGACGGCGCCGCCACCGGCGCGAACGGCGGGGTCCTGGCGGACCGCGACGATGGGCCGGGCATCCGCGAGGGCTTCTTCTGGCAGACCGACGAGGAGCCGCCATCGACGATCCCGATCGACGAGATCATCAGCGGTGGCCCGCCGCCGGACGGCATCCCACCGATCGACGATCCGTCGTTCGAGACCATGGACGAGGCCGCCGGATGGCTGGACGACGACAGCCCCGTGATGGTCGTCCGCACCGAGGATGAGACCCGGGTCTACCCACTGGCCATCCTGACCTGGCATGAGGTCGTCAACGACACCATCGACGGCGACCCCGTGGTGGTCACCTACTGCCCCCTGTGCAACTCGGGTCTCGCGTTCAGCGCCGAGATCGACGGGCACGTGCTGGACTTCGGGACCAGCGGCCGGCTGTGGCGCTCGAACCTGGTGATGTACGACCGGCAGTACGGCAACCTGTGGACCCAGTTCACCGGGGAGGCGATCGTCGGTGAACGTTTCCTCGGGCAGACCCTGGACCGGGTCCCGACGACCCTGCAGGGGTTCGGCGAGGTCCGTGCGACCGACCCCGACGCCGCGGTCCTGTCACGCGACACCGGCCACAGCCGTTCCTACGGCGACAACCCCTACGTCGGCTACGACGCGGAGGATGGCGACCCGTTCCTGTTCCGCGGCGAGGTCGACGGGCGTTTCGATGCGATGACCCGGGTCGTCGGGTTCCCGGGGGGCGATGGCACCGCGGTCCTGCTCGACCACCTCGCCGAGGAGCAGGTCGTCGAGTTCGAGGATGCGGACAACCCGGTCACCCTGTGGTGGGCACCGGGACAGGCCAGCGCGCTCGACACCCGCACCATCGACGAGGGGCGCGATATCGGTCAGACCGCGGCATTCATCCCCGAGGTCGACGGTCAGGTGCTCACTTTCGAACCCGCGGTGGACCTGACGGGCGGCGAGGACGACGTCCGCGTCCGGGACACCCAGACCGGCTCGGGCTGGAACCTCGCCGGACGAGCGGTCGAGGGCGACCTGGAGGGGGAGAGCCTGCAGGCTGTGCCGATCGACGACACCTTCTGGTTCGTCTGGTCGGTCTTCAAGCCGGACACGGACGTCATCGACTGACACGGTCATGGTGACCGTGCCCCCGCGGTCGGTCCATCGGCGCCCGCGCCGGCTCCGAAGACCGGGTATGACCCCTGACACCAGACCCTGCGCCAGCTGCGGGCGTACCATCACGTGGCGGAAGGCCTGGGCCCGGGACTGGGACCAGGTCCGGTACTGCTCGGCCGCGTGCCGGCAGCGCAAGGTCCGGCCCATCGACCGGGACCTGGAAGACGCGATCGTCGCGTTGCTCGCGCGGCGGGCGGGCGGCGACACGATCTGTCCCTCCGAGGCGGCCCGCGAGGTCGTCGGTGACGAGGGGTGGCGTGACCTGATGGAGCCCGCGCGACGGGCGGCCCGCCGCCTGGTCGCGCGTGGCGAGGTGGAGATCACCCAACGCGGTCGCGTGGTCGATCCATCGACCGCCAAGGGGCCGATCCGCATCCGCTCGGCGTCCTGAGATCCGGTGGGGTCAACCGACACCGGTCAACCGAGGCGTTCGCCCATCCGGGTCCGTGACAGCAGTGCGGACCCGGTGGCCAACAGCAGCGCGGCGACACCGAGGGCCACGAAACCGGACACCACCAGCAGCGGCACCGAGAGCAGCACGACCCCGGTGGCCTGCGTCACCACGATGACGACAACCGGGAGCACGACCACACCGCCGAGCTGGAACGCCTCCTGCGTGCTGTTCGACCGCACCGAGACGAGCACGATCGCACCGAGGGCGGCGGCCGCGAAGGTCGGTCCGACCCACAGGGCCATCACCGCGAACTCCGGGGTCGGCAGCACCAGCCGTCCGGTCTGTGGCATCACGGCGATGTTGGCGACGATGGCGTACAGCGTCGCCCCCGCGAACCCGATCGCCGCCGCCGGGACCCAGGACGCGATCAGCTTGGCGATGATGAGTTCGCGGTCGTGCAGCGGGGTCAGCAGCAGACCCTCCAGCGTCCCGCGTTCCTTCTCGCCGGCCAGGGCGTCGGCCGCCAGCACGGTCGCGAACATCACGGGGACGATCAGGATCAGGGGCGCCAGCAGGTAGGTGACCGCCAACTCGGCGGCCTGCGTCGACGGGTTGCCCGACAGCCGCGCGGACGCCTCCGGGGGCAGTGCCTCGAGAACGCGGAACATGTCGTTCGCACTGACCGAGCCGAGCAGGACCGGCGCCAGGCCCGCCAGGGCCGGCAGCAGGACGAGCAGGATCGCCGGGACGATCAGGGCGGGGAGCACGACCGCCTTCGAGCCCATGACCACCACCAGATCCCGCTTGACCACGGCGCGTATCGCCCGGGTGTTCATACGCTCACCGCCGTCGCCGGGTCGGGATCCGGGTAGGTCCTACCGCGGCGTGAGGCGTGCAGGGCCAGGTAGACGTCCTCGAGGCTCGGATCGAGTCGTCGGACCTCGTAGATGGTCAGCTCGGCGGCGGCCAGACGGGCGATCAGGTCGGGAACGGCGTCACGTGGGATCCCCGTGGTGCGCAGGCGCCCGTTGCCGTCCCGATCGACCTCGCCGGGAGCGGCCTCGGCCAGCAGGGCCCGTGCCCGGGCGATGTCGGGCGTCGCCACCTCGACCTGGATGCCGCCGGTCCCGTGCTCCGCCGCCAGATCGACCGGTCGGCCGTCGGCCACCACACGGCCCTCCTCGAGCACGACCACGCGATCGCACAGCAGCTCGGCCTCCGCCAGGTCGTGGGTGCACAGCACGATCGTGCGACGGCGTTCCTGGGCCAACCTCGACAGGGCCCGGCGAACCTGCCGCGCAGCCACGGGATCCAGGGCCGAGGTCGGCTCGTCGAGCAGCAGGATGCTCGGATCCGGGAGGAGAACGCGGGCCAACGACAGCCGTTGCCGCATGCCGCTCGAGAACCCACCGACCCGCTCGTCCGCGCGGTCCGCGAGGTCGAAGTCCGCCAGCATCGCGTCGATGCGCTCGTCCAGACCGTCCTCCGGGACGCCGAAGACATCGGCGGCGAACCGCAGGTTCTGCCGGGCGGTCAGGCGACCATCGACGACCAGCGCGGCCGGCAGCACGCCCATCTGCGCGCGGACGCCCGGGCCGTCGGCGACCGGATCACCGCCTGCCACCCGCACCGTGCCGTGTTCGGGCGCCAGCAGGCCGGCGAGCAGTCGGACGGTCGTGGTCTTGCCCGCACCGTTGTGCCCCAACAGCCCGACGACATCGCCAGCTCCGACCTCCAGGCTGAGGTCCGCCAGGGCCGTGACCGTGCCGAAGGACTTGCGGACCCCCTGCAGGGCCAGAACCGGCGGTTCGGGTGCTGCGCTGGTCACGCTGACGCTCCAGATCTTCGGCGGATGGGACCTGATCCCACGCGCTGGCTCACGTTGCCTGTCGACGCGAGACGGGTCGAACCTTACGCCCATGCCCGTCGAGGTGGTTCGGCAGCGAGGGTACGACGCGAACGTGCCCCGTCGTGACGCCCACCGGTAGGCTCCCACCGAGTCGCGCCGACCCAGCCCAGTCGACGTTCCGCCGTCCCGAAGGTTGCCCATGACCTCGCTCGTGCTCCCCGGCGATACGACCGACCTGACCGAGGTCACCGCGTCGGAAGCGGCCCTCCGTCACTTCCTCCACGGGCTACCCGGCGTCGATCAGGTCGGCGTCGAGAAGCGTGCGGCGTCGCTGGCCACGCGGTCCATCAAGAAGGCCAGCAAGGTGCAGGCGCTCGACCTCGCGATCCGGATGGTCGATCTCACCACCCTGGAGGGTGCCGACACGCCCGGTCGGGTCCGGTCGCTCTGTGCCAAGGCACGGACGCCGGCACCGGGGCACCCGGAGGTGCCTCCTGTCGCGGCCGTCTGCGTCTACCCCGACATGGTCGCGACCGCGGTCGGGGCCGTGGCGGGGACGGACATCCACGTGGCGTCGGTGGCGACAGCCTTCCCGTCCGGCCGTGCCCACCTCGACATCAAACTCGCCGATACCCGCAACGCCGTCGCCGACGGTGCGGACGAGATCGACATGGTCATCGATCGCGGTGCGTTCCTCGCCGGTCGCTACGGCCAGGTGCTCGAGGAGATCGTCGCCGTCAAGGAGGCGTGCGGCGACGCGCACCTCAAGGTCATCCTCGAGACGGGTGAATTGGCCACCTACGACAACGTGCGGCGAGCGTCCTGGCTGGCGTTGGCCGGCGGCGCCGATTTCATCAAGACCTCGACGGGCAAGATCAGCCCGGCCTCGACCCTGCCGGTCACCCTCGTGATGTTGGAGGCGGTGCGCGACCACGCGGCGCTCACCGGCGAACACCGCGGGGTCAAGTCCGCCGGCGGCATCCGGACGGCCAAGGACGCGATCCGCTACCTGGTGCTGGTCCATGAGGTCGCTGGAGCGGCCTGGCTCCATCCCGACCGGTTCCGCTTCGGGGCGTCCAGCCTGCTCAACGACCTGCTCATGCAGTGGCACAAGCAGGCCACGGGGCAGTACTGGACCAGCAACCGTGTGACCATCGACTGACGCGGCGACACCACGCAACTCTGGTGGCCAGACCACCTTCGTGTGCCACCGGACCGTACTGACCACGTTGGCCCCCCCTTGACCGACCCGCCCACGGCCCCGCAGCCTCCACGCCTGCGGTCTACGCAGGGGCTCAACTCACTGCGCATCGCCAGCAGCCACCCGACGCAGCGCCGCCTGCTGCTGGCCTTCGTGCTCTTCCGCACGACGGAGATGTCGGCCTGGTTGGTGACCCTGGTGTGGGCGTTCGACCGGGGCGGCGCGACCGGCAGCGGTGTGATCGCTGTCGGCCAGATGGTCCCGGCCGCGCTGTTCGCCACGTTCGGCGCGGCGTGGCTTGAACGGCTCCCCCGCGCCCGGGCGCTGCCCCGCAGCTACCTGCTCCAGGCCGCCACCAAGCTGGTCCTCGCCGCGGTCCTGATCGTCGGCGCCCCGTTCTGGGTCGTGGTCGCCGCGACCGCGCTCAGCGCCGCGATGGTGACCCTGACACGGCCGATCCACCACGCGTTGATCCCGGAGGTGTCCCGAACACCGCAGGAGTTGACCGCTGCCAACGCGGCATCGACGGCCGCCGAAGGGATAGGCGACCTCGCCGGTCCGACCCTCGCCGGCCTGGCCCTGCTCGTCGTGGCGCCCGGCGGGGTCATCCTCGGACTCGGGATCCTGATCGCCGGCGCGGCGGGGCTCGTCCGGAATGTCGAGGTCGTCCAGGTCCGTAACCCACCGAGCGGGTCGACCATGGCACGGACCCTCACGGGGGCACGTGCGCTGATCGACCACCGTGCACCGGCCGCACTCGTGCTGTTGGTCGGCGGTCAGTTCGTCGTCCTCGGCATCCTCAGCGTGTTCGGCGTCGTCTTCGCACTTGAGGTTCTGGGTAGCGGCCCCGACGGTCCCGGCTATCTGGCGTCAGGACTCGGGCTCGGGGCGCTCGTGGGCGTCATCCTTGCCGTCAGCCTGGTCGGGCGACGGCATCTGGGCGTCGCCCTCGCTGCGAGCCTGACCGTGCTGTCGGTGCCAATCGGCCTGGTCGCTGCCGCACCGACGCTGGGTATCGCGGTCCTGTTGTTCGTTGTCGCCGGCGTCGGTCGGGCCGGGGTCGATGTCGCGGTGCGCACGCTCCTCCAACGCAGCGCGCCGCCGCGGGTCCTGGGCCGGATCCTGGGGATCCAGGAGTCCCTGCAGACCGCGGGGTTGGCGCTCGGGACGGCCCTCGCGCCCGCCTTCGTGTTCCTCGCCGGCCCCCGCGGCGCGTTCATCGTGGCGGCAGCGCTCCTGCCGGCGACCGGCCTCGCGGTCGCGGCACCCATCCGCCGACTGGACCAGACGGCGCCGCCGGACGCATCGATCGACCTGCTGCTGTCGGTCCCGATGTTCGCCGCTCTGCCCGCACCGCAGATCGAACAGTTGGCCCGGGCGCTCGAACCGCCGCACCATCTCCGTGCGGAACACCCCCTCCTGACCCAGGGGGCCGACGGCGAGCACTGTTACATCATCACGGCGGGCCGTGTCCGCATCGAGCACGATGGCCAGGCGATCGCCCACCTCGGCGAAGGCGACCTGGTGGGCGAGATCGCGTTGCTCCGGGACGTCCCACGAACGGCCACGGCGACGGCCGTCGATGACGTCGAGGTCGTCGCGCTGGCACGTCAACCCTTCCTGATGGCGGTGACGGGGTCGGATCGCGGCCTCAGGCATCTCGAGGAAGTCGTCGATCAGCGTCTCCAGGACCGCGACGGCCCAGGATCGGCGTGAGGCCGGCGCCGGCGCGTGGCGGAGGTCTCGAGCGGCGGCTCCCACTACGCTGCCGCAACGCCGCTGTGCGCCATCCGCAACCCCGTAAGGAGCCCCTGTGGCCACCAGCACCGTGCCGGACCTGATCACCCCGACGTGGGAGTACGCGCCGGCACCCGAGGCGCGCGACATCGTCACGATCCGCCCGTCCTACGGGTTGTTCATC
>JAWLFE010000117.1:0-7052 GCA_041685735.1 Nitriliruptoraceae bacterium | reverse complement strand
GATTCGCACCTGTGGCCTCTTGCATGTCGAGCAAGGCGAAGCCGTCCCCCGGAGTCCATCACAAGCCAGGGAACCCTGCCTGACCTGGGACGACAGTCCGCGGAAGTCCCCGGCCCGCCAACCCCATCCAGGCCCGTCCGGTGTCCGTTTCCTGTCACTCTTCCTGTCAACCCGGCGGCAGGAACAGGCCATCACCCTTCGCTGGGACCTCCGCGCCCTTGCGGTTCGAAGATGCCGGGGGCGCACGGCCCAAGAGCGAGGTCCCCGGTCCCCCGAAGGGCACCCGTCCCGGGCGTGACCCCCAGCAGTGCGGCCGTCGGACGCAGCCCGAAACGGCTGGTGGCCGACGTTGACACGCACGGCGAACGAGCTCCTCGCACGTCAACTGCAGGCGAAGACCAGCGCAGCAAGACCGACGTCGTGAAGCCCACCTCGCCAGCAGCGGCCGGTGATCATGAACCCTCACCCCAGACCTACACCGGCCCGTCCAACCCGCGGACACCGATGACGAGCTCAGCGACGAGCTCGATCACCATGTCGAGGTCCACATCCTCTGGCTCCCGCTCCAGGGCGAGCCGCAGGAACGCAAGGGTGGTCTTCGGGTGGCATCGTTGGGGCATCAAGTCCTCCCTCCCAGCCGACGCTGCCACACCCGTTGACCGACGATCGGCTCGATGCGCCCGACCTGTGGATGGAGCTCCCGAGCACCCGCCGCCCGCGTGTCTCGCTCGAACCATCTCGCCCATCTGCTGGCCGGAACGGCGAGGCGGCGCCACCCAAGAATTCCGAGCCGCCCGAAACTGCGGGGCTCTGACGACCTGCCCGTCATGCAGCGCACGCTTGGGCGTCGGACGGACCCGGTCTGTACGGAGAGTCCATGGCGATCGGCAGATGTGGTCCCTGGGATCTGGCCGCCCGCTGGCACGGTGGGACGGCCATCAAGCTCGGGTTGCCGAGGTTCGTGTTTCGCGCGTGTTGGTGGCCTCATCGATGGCGTGGCGTGCGAACGCGACGGCGTCATGGTCCGTCATCGCACGGCCCTGCGTGTAGGCGGACCTGAACGCGGCTGCTCCGAGCCGGCCGGTGAGTTCCTCGGCGAGCTCGGCGAGGCGCTCGGCGTCGTCGCCGTAGGGCGGTGGGGCGTTGTCGGCCTCGCGGACCGCGCCCAGCAGGGTGGTCGCGTGCTCGTCGTGGCTGAGCCGGGCCAGCACGCTGACGAGCGCGCGCAGCCCGGTCCACAGGTGTGTCCAGTCGCGGCCCTCGTAGAGCCGGTCGATGATGCCGGTGAACGACCGCAGGGCCGTGTGCGGGTCACCGTGCCGGGCGTGCAGGGATCCGAGCGACACGTCGACGACGCCGAGCACGACCCGGTTGTCGACCGCTGCGGCCAGCTCCGCGGCGTGTTGCAGCGGGGACAGGGCGTCTTCCGGGTCGAGTTCGAGCAGCGCTTCGCCGCGGGTGTAGTGGCACAGGGCACGCATGGATGGGTTGCCGGCGCGGTCGGCGGCCGCTTGGACGGGGTGCATCCAGGTGAGCGCGTCGGTGGCACGGCCGGCATAGGTCAGCGCGAGCCCCGGCGCGTAGTGCGGGACGAGCTCGACCGGGTCGTCGGTCACCTCACGTGCTCGTGCAGCCATCTTGAGGCAGCTGTCCAGCTCGCCGCTCCACATCGCGACATGCAGCTGTACCTCGTAGGGGACGAGCGCTCGCGGGTCGTGGGCGCCCGGCAGGCTGTCGAGCCCGTCGCCCGCCCAGGCGGCAGCCCGATCGAGGTCGCCGCGCAGGCCCGCGGCCCAGCCTGCCATCCCAGCAACCGTGGGGTAGCGCTCGTGCTCCCGCGCGCCGGCCAGCGCCGCTGCCTGCGCCGCCCAGCCAAGCACCTCCGCGCGCAGACGCCACAACGCGTAGCGCAGCAGGCTCGCGGACAGCCGCAGGGCCAGGTCGACCTCGCCGTGCTGGATGCACCAGCGGTGTGCTGCGCGCAGGTTCTCCAGCGCACGGTCGAGGCGCGCGACGCCGAGCGCCTCGTCCCGCCCGCGGACCTGTTCGGCCGCGTCCTCGGCCAGCACCACGTAGTAGGCCGCGTGTCGTCGGCGGGTGTCCTCCTCCTCGCCGTTGTCGCGAAGCCGCTCGCGACCGAAGGCCCGAAGGGTCTCCAGCAGCGTGTAGCGGCCGATCCCGCCACCTGGCTGGAGCGCGACGAGGCTGTGGTCGACCAGTTCGCTCAGCAGGTCGAGCACCTCGCCGGCAGCGATGCCGTCGCCCGCGACGACCGCCTCGGCCGCCTCCAGGGTGAACGGTCCCGCGAAGACCGACAGTCGCGCGAACATCCGCTGCTCCACCGTGCCGAGCAGGTCGTAGGACCACGCCAGTGTCGCCCGCAGCGCGCGATGCCGGTCGGTATCACGCTGCCGGTCAGTGAGCAGGTCGAGGCGGTCACCGAGACGCTGGGCGAGGTCCACCGGATTGAGGACCCGTAACCGGCTCGCGGCGAGTTCGATCGCCAGCGGCAGCCCGTCGAGGCGCCGGCAGATCTCCACCATCGCGGCACGGTCGGGCGCGGCGGTGACGTCGAGGTCGGGTCGCACGGCCCGGCCCCGCTCGACCAACAGCTCGAGCGCCGACCTGTCGTGGTCGTCGGGCCCAGCGGGGACGTGCAGGGGGCGGAGCAGGTGGAGGTTCTCGGCCTCGATGTCCAACGGGCGGCGGCTGGTGGTCAGCACCGTCACCGTCGGACACGAACGGGCGACCTGTCGTACGAGCGAGGCGACCTGGTCGAGGACGTGTTCGCAGTTATCGAGCACGAGCAGGGCGTGGCGGTCGGTCAACGACGAGGTGACCGCGTCGGCGGCGGTCGTGTCATCGCCAGCTCGGATCCCCAACGTGGTCGCGACCGCCTCGGCCACGTCGGCTGGGTCCTCGACCGGGGCGAGCTCGCACCACCACAAGCCGTCGGGATGGTGGGGGGCGCGTCGGCGGGCGAGGTCGAGCGCGAGCCGTGACTTGCCCACGCCGCCCGGGCCGACGAGGGAGACAACCGGCACGTCGGCCAGCGTCTGCTCGAGTGTCGTGAGGTCGTCGTCACGGCCGATCAGGCCACCGACCGCCACCGGGAGGGTGTGCAGGTGCCGATCCGTGGGTTCGCGGGCTCCGGACCGCCGGTCGGTGCCGCGTGCGCTGATCGCCCTGGTCGCCGGCGCCGCGGGATCATCGAGCGACGACGCCTGCTGGAGGATCTCGCGCTGCAGCGCCTGGAGGGGTGCAGGGACCTCGAGCCCGAGCTCTACATCGAGGTGTCGTCGCAGGTCCTCGTAGGTGTCCAGCGCGTCGGCCTGACGTCCGCAGCGGTACAGGGCGACCATGAGCTGGCCGCGGACGCGGTCGCGGAGAGGATCCGCAGCGACGAAGGCCTCGAGCTCCCCGACGACCTCGGCATGGCGACCCAGCGACAGCAACAGCTCGAAGCGCTCCTCCATCGCCAGGCGACGGGCCTCCTCCAGGCGCAGCGCCTCCGCGCGGGCGAACTCCTCGTCGGCGAACTCCGCGAACGCCGGCCCTCGCCACAACGCCAGCGCCTCATCGACGAGCTCGAGGCGCTCGTGCGGGTCGCTGCCCTCGTCGCGGGCCTCGGCGAGAAACTGCTCGAACCGGCGTGCGTCGACCTCCTCGCCTGGCACGTCCAGGACGTAGCCGGGAGGGCGCGTGACAAGCCGTGCGCCGACATCGCCGAGGCACGAGCGCAACCGGTAGACGTAGGTGCGCAGGCTCGCCAGCGCGGTGGCCGGCGGGGTCTCGCCCCACAGGGCGGCGATGAGCCGGTCCGTGGACACCACACGGCCGGCATCGACGGTCAGCGCGACCAGCAGCCGCCGCTGCTTCGCGCTGCCGAGGTCGACCTTCGCGCCATCGACCGTGACACGCACCGGCCCGAGCACCCCGACCTGCACCGCTACGACCTCGCCACGACGTCTCACTTCGGCTTCGCCGTTCCCACGGCAGCGTAGGCGAGCTGCAACCGGCAGGGCGGTCGCGCACGGTCCTCGCCTGCACTGCGAGCTCGGTGCGATCGGGCAGCGATGCCTGGCTGACAGGCTGCTACCGCATCCCGTCGAGAGCGGAACCACCGCTCTCGCCACGACCAAGGAGAACCCGATGGACACCTACCTGATCTTCCGCCGGAACCTGTGCGCACCCGAGGACCTTCCCGAGGTCGATCGGCGCTCACAGGCCGAGCTCGACACCCGGCCCGACACCGTGCGCAAGCTCCGCAGCTACGTCTTCGAGGAGGCCGACGGCACCCTGGGCACGATCTGCATCTACGACGCCGTCAGCGAGCAAGCGATCCGCGACCACGGCGCCTGTGCCGACGTCTCCATCAGCGAAGTCGTCCCCGCCACGGCGATCGACGTCCACCGCCCCGACCCAGAACGGCTCACCGTCTCGTAGCGAACACCGGCCAACACCCGGGCGACCCTGCCTCGAGCCACGGGCGCCCGGAGCCATCGCAGTTGGACCAGAGACGGCACCCAATGGCCGGTGCGATCACGGCTTCCGCGTCCCACGTCGCGGGCGGCGTACTGACGAGGAGCCAGGCAGAGCTGCGGTCCAAGCCGCACGTGTCACGGGAGCTCCACGGGCACCGGCGCGGACCGGGCCGAACGCCCGTCGAGGTTCAGGAACGTTGCGCTCAGCGTCTCCGCGCACGCGATGGACTACCCATCACGCAGCGCGATGGTCTCCCTGAGCTCCCACGCCCGCTGGATCAGCGGCGCGAACGGGAGACGCTCAACAGGAAGCCGCACCAGCCCCTCGAGCGCCCGAGTGACCCTGGCAGCCTCCGTATCACCGGCCCGCCCCAGTCGACCCAGCCAAGCCATCGACACCGGGCTCACCGAAGGTCCTCGCCGCCCCGACTCCTCACATCCGGGACCCCCTCGACGAGATCGACCGCGACCCCACCAACATCTTCTGGGGCTGAGCCCATTTCGAGCGGCCCACCAACCGTCAGGTGACGCCCGAATCACGGTTGTCGAGTAGATCGAATGCCTCGACCGTCAACGCGCTCCTGAGCCCCCTATCGACACCGTCCATGGCAAGGAGTCCCAACTCGCCAACCCTGTCCGTTCGTTCACTGGCCACCCCTTGCGAAGAGGCGGGACGGCGCCCATCTTGGCTAGCGGAAGACGGGACACGAAATGGGAGTAGGACGCCTGTCAGAATGACTGCCGGCGCTGTCAGGCGCACGTGGCATCGCGACAGTAGGCGGTGCGCATGGAGAGTCCCGAAGCCGGACAGTTTCACCCGATCGAGACAGAGGAGCACGTGACATGACGTTCATTCAAGCCATGGACTATGCGACCTCGAATCCGAAAGACATGGAGCGACTCTTCGGGGAGTGGGAACAGGCAACGGAGGGCAAACGGGCCGCGAAGCGCATCGTGAGGACGAAGTATCGCGACGATCCGGATCGCTACTTCGACCTGGTGTTCTTCGACTCCTTCGAGACAGCGATGGAGAACTCGGAGCTTCAGGAGACGCAGGAGTTCGCCGAGAAACAGCGGAGCCTCGTTGATGGCGACATCACCTACCTTGACCTCGAAGTCATCGAGGAGAAGCAGGTGTAGGTATCGCTCCCTCCACGTACGTGGCACGCGATGCGATGGGTCCGCACGTGCCGGTCGTGAAGCACGTGCGACCCGGCCGTGCCGGATCGCGGAGGCCGGAGGCCTACTCGCACGCGAGCCGATCCCAAGAGTGATACCGACGTAGCGGCCCACTGGCCTCCCCACGGGGGAGGTTGGGTTTCGTACGCGCCGCCGGTTGCCCGCTTTCGTCGGGCGTGGGCCGTCACCGGGTGTACCGAAGCCGCAATCCAGTGAAGAAGGCGACGAACAGCCCGATGGCGAAGGCCCACGACGGCAGTCCGACCAGAACGTTGACGGCCCAGCCGGTCCCTTCCGCAATCGCCCGGGCCAAGCTGCCAGGGCGAGTCCCAGGGTAAGAGGACGACGCCCTGCCAACGGAGGCGGATGGGCCGCCGAGCTGCCTCGGTGAGTCGCTGTTCGACGGCTGCGATTCTCTCCGTCAATCCGACTTCATGTTCCGCCGGCGAAGCGGTCATGGGCGCCAGGGCGTGGACGCGTCGGCGATTGAAATCACGGTGTTGGGCGGGTGTCGCGGAAGCGGGAGCTGCATCGACAGGCGTCCTGGGCTGTACCGGATCGAGAAGCAGCGGTGTCGCCCACCGTGTGAGCTACTGATCGCCCCTGTCGGACCATTCCGCTGGAATTCGCTACCCCGAAGGGAGACGGGAGAGTGCACCAGCCAGGGCCTCCGCTGGCCGATCGGTCGCCGCTTCCTCGAGGATCGCGCGGCGCTCTGCCGGGGTGAGCGTGCCGCGCACCCGGTCACGGTAGGCGAGATAGGTGGCGAAGGTGCCGGGGGTCCGTGTGAGACCGCGAAGGGCTGCGAGCCGACGCGAGGCACGACGATGCTCGCCCGCGTGGTAAGCCAGCACCGCGCAGCCCAGCAGCACATCCCGGTCGCAGAGGGGCATGGGATGTCCACGGACCTCGTCGGCGGCAGCCGCCAGCCACCGTCGGGCTTCGTGATGTTGCTGCCGCGCCGCGGCCACCATGGCGCGGGCCAGCGGGACGCGGTAGTCCCATAGCCCGTAACCGTGCTGGACATCGCTGGGGGCGGGAACCTGTAGCGCGCGGTCGTTCTCGCCGAGGACCTGGAGGACCACCATCAGCTCCGATGCTGCGAACCCGTCACCGTCGGCGACCAGCTCCTCCAACAGGTCCACTGACCCCGCACAGTCCCCCCGGACCAGCAGGCCCATCGGCCGCTGGAGACGCAGGTGGTGACGGATCACCGGGGCGTCGTCGGGCAGGGCGGCCAGCGCCGCATCGACCATGCCTTGCAGGTCGAGTCCGTCGAGTGCCTGCTGTCCCTCAGCGGCGGCGACGATGCTGCCGCCGAGGAACGTGTAGATGGTCGCGGCCCCGCGAACCCGGGGATCGCTGGCCGCCATGATCGCAGCACGGCCG
>JAWLFE010000037.1:0-28437 GCA_041685735.1 Nitriliruptoraceae bacterium | reverse complement strand
TCCTACTTCATGACCGGGGGCGAGATCGGTCGGGTCGTCGGACCGTTGTTCATCGCCGGCGTCATCGGCGTCGGTGGGCTCGCCCTGAGCCCGATCGCGGTGATCCCCGGCGTGATCGCCTCGCTGGTTCTCTGGCAGCGCTTCCGAGGGACCGATGCCCTCCAGATCAGCGGGAAGGCACCTGCCAAGATCGTCGAGGCCCTCCGTGCAGGACGACAGCGGCTGCTGTTGCTGTCGGGCGCCATCGCCCTGCGGTTCTTCGCGAACATCGCGATCGTCATCTACTACCCGACCTACGCGACGCGCGAGGGCTACCCGCTATGGGTCGCGGGACTCGCGCTCGCCCTGTACGAGGTGGGGGCCGTTGCCGGCACCTTCGCGGGCGGCATCCTGTCCGACCGGCACGGCAGTACCCGAGTGATGCTGATCGGGCTGATCGCCGCCCTCCCATCGCTGTTCGGGGCCGTGCTGCTCGGACCGACCCCTGTCGGACTCGGGCTCCTGGTGATCGCGGGGTTCCTGTGGCTCAGCGCATCCTCGGTCGAACTGGCCCTGATGCAGCGCATCCTTCCCGACAACCGCAGCGCTGCGGTCGGGCTGACGTACTTCGTCCGCGCCGCGGGGGCGATCGTCGCCACGCTGGCGATCGGAGCCGTCGGCGATGCGATCGGCCTGCGCAACGCGCTGCTCGCCGCGCTGACCATCGGTGCGTTCGCGATCCCCTTCCTCGCGTTGATCCGCGAGCCCGAGCCGTCCACACCGTCACCGTGACGGCTCCTGCCCGTGGTGCTCTCCACCGCCGTCGACCGGGAGCGTGAGCGACGCAACCGCCGTCCGGATCAGTGACGGGACCGGGATGCTGCTGCGCGTGTGACGGTCCACGTAGACGTGCACGAACCGTCCGACCGCGGTTGGTGCGACGTCGCTCTCTCGGAACAGAGCCAACCGGTAGGTGATCGACGATCTACCGAGCCGCTCGACCGCGAGGCCCACCTCGAGGTGGTCGGGGAAGCTCACCGGCGCGAGGAAGCGGCACCCGGTCTCCACCACCAGGCCGATGGCATCGAGCTCACGGATGTCGGTGCCCGTCGCCTCCATCAGGTAGCCGTTCACCGCGGTGTCGAAGTAGGCGTAGTGGACGACGTTGTTGACGTGCCCGTAGTGGTCGTTGTCGTGCCAGCGGGTCGGTTGGGGGCGCAGGACCGGGAAGTGCCCACGCCGCAGGCTCGCGGGATCGCCGGTGAGGTGGGACGCATCGCCCGACGGGGCCGCCACGTCATCGGCCGAGCTCGAGGCGGTCACGGCTCCTCCTCAGGGCCGCGACGCTGGTAGACGTACGGGGCGCGACCACGCAGGCGAGGCTAGAGGAGACCGCGATGCGAACCCGAGCCGCTGTCCTGATCGCTGATGACCGGGCCCGCCCCTACACCGACAGCCGGCCGATCGAGGTCATGGAACTGGAGCTCGATGGACCCGGTGCGGGCGAGGTGCTGCTCCGTGTGGACGCCGCCGGGGTCTGTCACTCGGACCTGTCCGTGGTCGACGGCAACCGTCCTCGCCCGACGCCGATGGTGCTCGGTCACGAGGCAGCGGGCGAGGTGCTGGAGATCGGCGCGGGTGTGACCGACGTCGCCATCGGTGACCGGGTCGTGCTGGTCTTCGTCCCGCGCTGCGGCACCTGCGCCGCCTGTGCGGCCGGGACCCCGGCGCTGTGTCCCCGGGCCGCAGCGGCCAACAACGCGGGGGAACTGCTGCGTGGCGGCCGCCGGTTCGCGCCGCCCACCGTCGGACCCCTGGCAGGACGTGCCGTCAACCACCACCTCGGCGTCTCTGCGTTCGCCGAGTACGCGGTGGTCGACCGTGGCTCGGTCGTGGTCGTGCCCGACGACGTCCCGGCTGCCACCGCTGCCCTGTTCGGCTGCGCGCTGCTGACCGGCGCCGGGGCCGTGCTGTCGAGCGCGGCGGTCCGACCCGGGGACTCGGTGGCGGTGCTCGGGCTCGGCGGCGTCGGCCTGGCGGCGATCCTCGGGGCGACGATCGCTGGGGCGTCCCCCATCGTCGCCGTCGACCCGGTCGCCTCCAAGCGCGAGCTGGCGATCGACCTCGGCGCGACACACGCGGTCGACCCGATGGCGAACAGCGGGACCGTCGATCAGATCCGCGACCTGGTGGCCGGAGGTGTGCAGTACGCGTTCGAGGCGGTCGGCTCCGCAGCGGTCCTCACCGATGCCTGGTCAGCCACCGCCCGCGGAGGAACCACCGTCGCGATCGGCCTGCCACACCCGTCACAGGAGCTGCACATCCCGGCGGCGCAGCTGGTGGCCGAAGCGCGGACGCTGCTCGGGTCCTACCTCGGCGGGTCCGTCCCCGAACGCGACCTCCCCCGGCTGATCCGACTGTGGCGAGCGGGACGGTTGCCGGTCGAGAGGCTGCACAGCACCTCGCTGCCCCTCGAGGATGTCAACGTCGCGATGGATGCGCTGGCCGACGGGGGTACGGTCCGCCAGGTGCTGCTCCCCCACGGCTGAGGTGCACCGACAGGCAGGCCCGGAGGCAACGTGTCGAACCCGGTCGTGTTGTTCGTGCTGGGTGGCCTGCTGCTGGTCGGTGGCGCGGAGCTGTTGGTGCGCGGAGCATCGCGGCTGGCGGTCGCTGCGGGGATCACACCCCTGGTGGTGGGACTCACCGTGGTCGCGTTCGGGACCTCCGCACCCGAGATGGCGGTCACGGTCGGGTCCGCCGCTGCCGGCCAGGCCGGGGTGGCGCTCGGCAACGTGGTCGGCAGCAACATCTTCAACGTGCTGTTCATCCTCGGGGTGGCTGCGCTGATCGCACCGCTGGTGGTCGCCCAGCAGCTGATCCGGTTCGACGTGCCGCTGCTGATCGGGGTGTCGATCCTCGTGCTGTTCCTGGCGCTGGATGGACGTATCGGCCGACTGGACGGAACCGTGCTGTTCGCGGGGATCGTGGCCTACACGGTCTGGCTGATCCACCAGAGCCGTCGAGAGCCCCCGGCGGTGGTCGACGAGTACGCGGGGTCGCTCGCGGTGCCGGTCGCACGGGCCCGGCCGCTCGTGAACGTGGTCATGGTGCTGATCGGGCTGGGTCTGCTGGTGATGGGTGCCCGGTGGCTCGTGGACGCGGCCGTCACGACCGCGACCGCGCTCGGGGTCAGTGAGCTGGTCATCGGACTGACCATCGTCGCGGCCGGAACCTCGCTGCCGGAGGTCGCGACCTCGGTGTTGGCCACCGTCCGGGGCGAGCGCGACATCGCGGTCGGCAACGTGATCGGCAGCTGCCTGTTCAACCTGCTGGCGGTCCTCGGGCTCGGCGGACTCATCGCTCCGGACGGCATCCCGGTCAGCCAGGGCGCGCTGAGCTTCGACATCCCGGTGATGGTCGCGGTCGCGATCGCCGCCCTGCCGGTGTTCTTCACCGGCCACACGATCGCGCGGTGGGAGGCGGCGGTGTTCCTCAGCTACTACCTCGCCTACACCGGCTACCTGATCCTCGACGCAGCCGAGCACGACCTGGCACCACAGCTCGGCGCGGCGATCCTCTGGTTCGTCCTGCCGATCACCGTGTTGACCATCGCCGCCACGCTCGTGCGTCACGACCGCAGATCGCGAACGCCGACCGGCTGACCGCAACGGACCACACGGCTTCGGTGGTCGCCACCGGGACGCCACGCGTGCGGGTGCTCGACCTGGGTCGTGGGACCAGACGGCTGGCGCTGACGTTGGCTGCCGCCGGGCACAACGAGACCCACAGCGAGCCGGCCCGGGGGTCGCGGTCGGCCCGGGGTAGCCACCCTCGGCCTCACTAGGGTGACATCGCGGACACCGGCGCGATCGAGATCGTCGGGGCGGGAGGAGCGCTGGTGAGCTACCACACGATCATCGAGGCGGCTGCGATCGCGATCGAGATGGTCGCGGTCGCGATCCTGGCGGTCGGTGTCGCCTGGGTGCTGGGTCGTGCGGGCGTCCACCGCCTGCAGGGCCACCCCTGGGAGAGCGTGTTCGTCGCGACCCGACTCGGGCTCGGCCGGGTGCTCCTGCTCGGACTGGAAGTGCTCATCGCCGCCGACATCATCTTCACCGTCGTGCTCGAGTTGACCCTGGCCAACATCGGTGCCCTTGGCCTGCTCGTCCTGGTCCGTACCTTCCTCAGCTGGACGATCGAGGTCGAAACGGAGGGGCACTGGCCATGGCAGGCCGCGGGGAAGCGGGCAGAGGAACGCCAGCTGCTCGAGCGTGAGCAGGAGGAGCGGTCGGGACACCACGAACCGGGCTGACGCTCCCCGGCAGCTCCGTGGGCGGCGGAGGACGTCAGTCCCGGAGCAGGGATGCCTCGCGGTTGGCGCGCCGCAGCCGCTCAGCGGTGCTGACCAGCAGGTGTTCGATGATCCGCGTGTACAGCAGGTGATCGGAGCTGCGCAGGCGCATCAGCTCCGGACGGGTGAGTTCGAAGCACACCACCTGGGTCGTCGCGCGAACGGTCGCTGCCCGCCGATTCTGCCCGAGCAGGGCGAGCTCGCCGATGACGACTCCCGGGTACAGGTCCGCGATGCGTTCGGTGTTGGCGTCCAGCGGGTCGGTGAACTCCACCTCGGCGACGCCTGATCCCAGGAGGTAGAGCGCGTCGGCGACCGCCCCCTGCTCCACGATGATGTCGCCGGCGGCGAAGGTCCGCTCGACGAACCGTGGCAGCAGCCGCGCCCGATCGTGTTCGCCGAGGTGGCGGACGAGTTCGAACTCGGCGAGGTCGATCCGCACGGATCCCTGCGGGGACCGACCTGCTCCGACGAGCAGCGCGTCCTCACAGCCACGCATCGCATCGTCCAGGGTGCGCGCCGACTCGACGTCCAGGTCGACGAAGGTGTCGGGCGGCAGGACCCCCGCCGGGTCGGTGACGACGAGCCGTTGGCCGTCGGCCCCGATGTTCTCCGCCAACCCTCGGAGCAGGCCCACCGTCGAGCCGTCGGTGGCTCCGGCCCGACGCAGATCGAGCACCACCACCTCGACGTCGTCGGCATCGGTCGCCAGTGCCCGGACCACCCGCTCGAGCGACGAGGCGAACAGGTCGCCCTGGAGCTCGAGCACGAGGACCTGCCGGCCGAGTTCGGTGAGCAGTTCGAGGTCCTCGTCGGGACGTCCGCGCCGGGAGCTGACGTCGCTGAGCCGGTAGCGCCGACGGATGGCGTGCTTGGACATGGACGGTGCGCGCAGCAGATGCAGGTCGAACTCGCGCGACAGATCACGGAACCCAGCGACGCCACGCACGGTGTTGAACTTCTCATCGAGCAGGGGCGAGAACAGCGCCACCCCGAACTGTCCCGGCAGCACCCCGACGACCCCACCACCGACGCCGCTCTTGGCGGGCAGGCCGACCTCGTAGACCCAGGTGCCGGAGTAGTCGTACATCCCGCAGGTCGCCATGACCGACAGCACCTTCTCGACGTTGCCGAGCCGGAGTACCTGATCTCCGGTGACCGGGTTGACACCCCCGTGCGCGAGTGTGGCCGCCATGGTTGCGAGGTCGGCGCAGGTCACCTGGATCGAACACTGGCGGAAGTAGTCCTCGACGACCGGCTCGGTCGCACCCTCGAGGATGTCGAAGCTGCGCAGGAGGTTCGCGATGGCCCGGTTGCGGAACCCGGTGGCGCTCTCGGAGGCGTAGACGTCCTTGTCCCAGTCGAGGTCACGGCCGGCGAACCTGGAGAAGGTCGCGAGGATGCGCTCGAAACGGGGCTCGTCCGCGCTATCCGGCAGCATGCCGGTCACCGCGAGCGCCCCGGCGTTGATCATCGGGTTCCGTGGCCGCCCCGTCCCTGGATCCAGACTGATCGAGTTGAACGCCTCCCCCGATGGCTCGACCCCGACGCGTCCCTCGACCGCGGCCGCCCCCCACTGGTCCAGCGCCATGCCGTAGGTGAAGGCCTTGGAGACCGACTGGATCGTGAAGGGCACGTCGACGTCGCCGGCGACGTAGCGCGATCCGTCGGCGGTGACCAGCGCGATCCCGAAGTGCGTCGGGTCGGCGAGCGTGAGCTCCGGGATGTAGTCGGCGAGGGCACCGTCCATCGTTCCCGCGTACCGCTGATGGACCTCTTCGATGATCCTCGTGATCGTGTCCCGCACCCGGTTCCCTCCGAACCTCGCCCGGCCGTCTCCCGCAACGGCGGTGGGTCCGAGCGGTCGACGACATCGATGCGTAGTGGAGCGAAGACCCGTCACGTGTGGACGTCCCCCGGGTTTCGGCGATGTTTCGGGAGGTGCGGGGAACGGCTGTGGTGTGCGCACCGTCACCGAGATCGACGATCGGGAATGCCATGGAGTTCGAGACGATCCGTACCTGGCAGCACGCACGTGTGGCCCACATCGAGCTGCATCGCCCGGAGAAGCTCAACGCCATCGTCGAGCCGATGCCCGCCGAGCTCCGGGCTGCCGTGGAGGCGGCCGACCGCGACCCGGACGTCCGGGTGATCGTGCTGTCCGGTGCCGGCAAGGGCTTCTGTGGTGGCGACGACCTGGAGGTCTACGCCGAGGCACCAGGTCCCAATCCCGGTGTGCAGCCGATGCCGTGAGACCCGATGGTCGACCTGGCGATGATGGGCCGCAACACCGAGGACTTCATGAGCCTGTGGCGGGCGCAGACCCCGGTCATCGCCAAGGTCCAAGGCGCCGCGGTCGCCGGCGGGTCCGACATCGCCCTGTGTGCGGACCTGGTGGTCATGGCCGACGATGCGGTCATCGGCTACCCACCCGCGAAGGTGTGGGGCGTGCCGACCACGATGATGTGGGTTCACCGGTTGGGACTGGAAGCCGCCAAGCGGTTGCTGTTCACCGGCGATCTGATCGACGGTCCCGAAGCGGTCCGGATCGGGCTGGTCGGGGAGTCAGTCCCGGCTGACGAGCTGGACGATCACGTCGATGCGTTGGCGACCAAGATCGCTCGGGTGCCGGGCAACCAGCTTGCGATGATGAAACGGGTCGTCAATGCCTCCTACGCCAACCAGGGGATGGAGACCACCCAGCTGCTCCCCACCCTGTTCGACGGCATGGCCCGCCACACCCCGGAAGGCGTCGCGTTCAAGCAACGCGCCGAACAGCTTGGGTGGCGAGGCGCGGTCGCGGAACGAGACGAGGCACCGAGGGATGCCAGTTGAGAGCCACAGCCGAGCAGATCGCGTGGCAGGTCGACGCGAATCCCTGTGCCGTGTACCTCCACATCCAACGACCTGGCGCCGCGGAGAAGACCGCCGCAGAGACGGCACAACACGGTCTGCTTCGGGCAGACCCCACAACCTGCGCGCGGTCGGCCCAGAAGGCCGAGATCTGGACCGCTACGCACGCGCACCGGTGAGCGTCGCCGCCCGTCCCCTACTCTGCCCGCCGTCGGAGGCTTCGGGGATGAATCTTAACCCGAGAGTTGCCACTCCCCGCCCCTGTAGCTCAGTGGATAGAGCGTCGGTTTCCTAAACCGTGCGTCGCAGGTTCGATTCCTGCCAGGGGCGCTCTGCCAGGGGCGCTCTCGTCGGCGCTCTCGCGGGCGCGTCGTATCAGTCGATCTCGCCGGCGCCGTCGGCAGCCTGGCAGCGCAACACCATCGGGGTGTGCGCGGGGAACCGGCGTCGGTACGCGGACTCGACCTCCTCCCCGATCCGCTCGGCGTCGGTAGCGGGAACCAGCGCGACGATCGCGCCACCGAACCCGGCGCCGGTCATCCGCGCGGCCGTGGCGCCGGCCTCACCGGCCAGCTCGACCAGGGCGTCCAGTTCTGGGATCGTGACCTCGTAGTCATCACGCAGGCTCGCGTGGCTGGCGGCGAACAGGTCACCGAGGGCCTGCAGGTCCTGCGCTTCGAACGCTGCGGCGGCCGCCAGCACCCGAGCGTTCTCGGTCACCACATGGCGCAGGCGCCGCGCCGGGATCTCAGCGACACCCCGGAGCAAGCCATCGAGTTGCCCGACCTCCACCTCCGCCGGACGGCGCCCACCCAGCGCCGGCAGGGCGGCCTGCAACTCCTCGGCGCGCTGCGCGTAGCCACTGGTCTCCAGTTGACGCCGCACCCCCGTGTCGATCAGCAGCAGCACGTGATCCTCCGGCAACGGCACGTGCTCGTAGGTCAAGGCACCGCAGTCGAGCAGCACCCCGTGCCCGGCTCGGCCGACCAGCGACGCCGCCTGGTCCATGATGCCCGAGGGCACACCGACGGCCCGGTGCTCCGCGCGGCGGCACAGCGCCGCGAGCTCCAGCGGTGGCAGGTCGAACTCCGCTGCGGCGCACAACGCGGTGGCGATCACCACCTCCAGCGCTGCCGACGACGACAGGCCCGACCCCTGCGGCAGATCCGACGACAGCTGGCCGCGCAAGCCGACGGGCTCGCGACCGACCGCGTGGAGTTCAGCCGCGACCGCCGCCACGAACCGGCCCCACCCCGCGTCGGGGACCTGCGACCCATCAGCTGGGATGGCCACCTCGCCGTCCGCCTGTGCCGAGCGCAGCACGATGGCCGGTCCACCGACCTCTGCCTCCAGCGTCACGGCACGGTCGATCGCGGCGGGGAGGACCAACCCGTCGGTGTGGTCCGTGTGCTCACCGATCAGGTTCGCCCGTCCAGGCGCACGGAACGTCCTCATCTGCCACCTCCGACCGGCGATGCGTTACCGTAAACGAACCGAAGGGTAGTGCAAGCAATCGCAAGTCGGCCGGACGGTAGAGGAGACGGGCATGCGGACCCTGGTGACCGGCGGAGCCGGGTTCATCGGCTCCACCACAGCTGCGGCGCTGCTCGCCGCCGGGCACGAGGTGACCGTCGCCGACGACCTGTCGACGGGCCACCGCGACGCGGTCCCGGACGGCGCCGACCTCGTCGAGGTGGATGTCACCGATCCGCAACGCATCGATCCGGTCGTCGCCGACGGTGGCTTCGACGCCTGCCTGCACTTCGCCGCGCTGATCGAGGCCGGTGAGTCGATGAAGACCCCCGAGCGCTTCTTCACGACCAACACCGCCGGCACGGCACATGTGCTGGCAGCGCTACTACGTCACGGGGTCCCCCGCTTCGTGCTGTCGTCGACGGCAGCGGTCTACGGCGAACCGGCAACCACGCCGATCACCGAGGACGCGGCACTGGCGCCGACCAACGCCTACGGCGCATCCAAGCTCCTGATCGAACAGATGCTCCCGTGGCATCACCGCATCCATGGCCTGCGCTACGCGGCGCTGCGCTACTTCAACGCCGCCGGCGCGTCCCCGACGTCCGGTGAGCGCCACGATCCGGAGACCCACCTGATCCCGCTCGTGTTGCAGGTGGCGCTCGGCCAGCGCGATCGCATCGCGATGTTCGGCACCGACTACCCGACACCGGACGGGACGGCGGTGCGCGACTACGTCCACGTGCTGGACCTCGCGGACGCGCACGTCCGCGCGGTCGAGGCCCTGGACGACCACGGCGCGCTGACGTGCAACCTCGGCAACGGTGCCGGCTACAGCGTGCGTGAGGTCATCGAAGCCGCCCGGCGTGTGACCGGACATCCGATCCCCGCCGACGAGGCCCCACGTCGCGACGGCGATCCGGCCGTCCTGGTGGCATCGTCCGACCGCGCCCGCGACCTGCTCGGCTGGGTCCCGGCCCGCACCGACCTCGATCAGATCGTGGCCGATGCCTGGTCGTCCGCGTCCCGACCCACCGCAGGGGCCTGACCATGGCCGACGTCGCGAGTCCGGTGCCCGCCCGCGTCCGCCGCGACCGCATGCTCGCGTTGCTGCGCGAGCACGACTTCGTCCGGGTGGCGGACCTGTCCGCCCGCTTCGAGGTGTCCGAGGTCACGGTCCGTGCCGACCTGGATGCGCTGGAGACCCGGGGGATGCTCCGACGGGTGCGTGGCGGCGCCGTCCCGCGACCGGCGCCGACCCTGGAGCGGGCCTTCGAGGAGGCCGAGATCGCCGACGCGGAACAGAAGCAGGCCATCGCGCGCCATGCCGCACGGATGGTGTCGTCGGGCGACACGGTCGTGCTCGATGTCGGGACGACCACCACCGCGATCGCCCATGCCCTGGCCGCGCGTCAGGATCTGACCGACGTCACGGTCTTCACCAGCTCCCTGACGATCGCCCTGGCCCTGGAGGACGCCACCGCGAACCTGACGGTGGTGGTCACCGGTGGGACGCTGCGGCCCAAGCAGCACTCGCTGGTGGAGCCGCTCGCTGGCCTGGTGCTCGGGTCCATCCACGTGGGCACCGCGTTCGTCGGCTGCAACGGCGTGGACGTCGACCACGGGATCACCAACGTCAACCTGCCGGAGACCGAGGTGAAGAAGTTGATCCTGCAGGCTTCGCAACGTCGGGTCGTCTGTGCCGACGCGTCCAAGCTCGGGCAGGTGTCCCTGGCACACGTCTGCGACCTGGAGGACATCGATCTGCTGGTGACCGACGCGGGCGCAGAGCCGGAGATCGTCGACGCCTTCCGCGACACCGGGCTGGACGTCGTGCTCGCCGAACTCGGGAACGGCGCATGATGGGGACGACGCCCGAACCGACCCTGATCGCCGAGGTCCCGATCGACGTCCAGGTCGCCCTGGTCTACGAGCACGGCTGGCAGTCGTGGAGTCCCGCCGGGGTGCACCGGGCGGACGCAACCTCGCCGCGGCCGGCGCGCGAGCTGTGGCAGACCATGGCCTACCGCCCGGAGACGCCCGCCCCGGCGACCGGCTTCCAGGGCGAAGGCCTGCTGGCGCTCCAGCCGGACCCGGATGCACCGGTCACCATCTGGTCGTCGCCCGACCCGTACGACGCCGTCGCTTCCATCCGCGCCGAGGTGGTCGACGGCCGACTGGTCGTGCACGCCGACGGTCCGGTGGTCGAGACCACGCAGGAGGGCCCGCTCCCGGCGGCGCTCGCGGCCCACGCGGACGTGGTGGCGCATCACCTCGACGTCGCTGCACCGCGCACCGACCTTGGGACCGGGTGGTGTTCGTGGTACGGCTACTGGCAGGACGTCACCGAGGCTGATGTCCTGAACAACCTGGCCGCCGCGGACGCACGGGACCTGCGCATCGACACCGTGCAGCTCGACGACGGCTACCAGACGGGGATCGGTGACTGGCTGACCCGCCGGGAGGACCGCTTCCCGTCGCCGCTCACCGACCTGGCGGCGCGGATCACCGACACGGGCCGGGCCGCCGGCATCTGGACCGCACCGTTCCTCGTCGGGGCCGACAGTGACCTGGCAGCACGCCACCCCGAGTGGCTGGTGGGTGACGCGGTCGCCTCGCCCAATCACTGGGGACAGCGCATCGGCGTGCTGGACGTCACCCACCCGGCAGCCGCGGAGCACCTCGTCGAGGTGTTCCGCACCCTGCGGGCCTGGGGCTTCAGCTACCACAAGATCGACTTCCTCTACGGCGGTGCGATGCCCGGCCGCCGCCACGCCGACATGACGCCGCTGCAGGCCTACGCGGAAGGGCTGCGCCTGGTGCGCGAGGGGATCGGTGACGACGCCCTGCTGCTCGGCTGCGGCGCGCCGCTGCTGCCCTCGATCGGGAAGGTCGACGCGATGCGGATCTCCCCCGACATCGACCCGACCTGGGACCCACCGGACGGCGACATCAGCCAGCCGTCGCAACTCGGAGCGCTGCTCGCCGGACGCGCGCGGGCCTGGCAGCACGGTCGCTGGTGGGTCAACGATCCGGACTGCATCCTCGTGCGGCCACAGGTGGAACGTCGCGAGGTCTGGGCCGGCTACCTCGCCGCCCACGGGGGCCTGGCGGTCTCGAGCGACCCGCTGCACCTGCTGGACGACGATGGGCTCGCGTGGACCCGACAGCTGCTGGTCGATCCGGCCGAGCGTGCGGCGGACTGGCGACCCGATCCCGACGATGCGCTGGGAGGCTCGCTCGACGGCGAACCGACCGGCGGACGGGACACCGCATGAGGCTCGGCGTCTGCTACTACCCGGAGCAGTGGCCCGAGGAGCGCTGGACGACCGACGCGGCCATGATGGCCGAGCTCGGTCTGGACCTGGTCCGCATCGGCGAGTTCGCGTGGAGCGTCATCGAACCCGCCCGTGACCGGTTCGACTGGGGGTGGCTCGACCGAGCCGTCGAGACGCTGGCCGACGCCGGGCTGTCGCTGATCCTCGGCACCCCGACCGCGACGCCGCCGATCTGGCTCGCCCGGGAACGCCCCGACATCCTGTCCGTCGGCCCGGACGGTCAGCGGCGTGCCTACGGATCACGACGGCACACCTCGCCGTCCTCCCCTGCCTACCGCGAGGAGGCACGGCGCATCGTCACCGCGCTGGTCGAGCGCTACGGCCAGCACCCCGCCGTCGTGGCCTGGCAGATCGACAACGAACCGGGCAACCACGATTCGGCCCGGTGCTGGAGTGCGGAGTCGGAGGCGGCGTTCCAACGCTGGCTGGAGGCCCGGTACGGCACGATCGATGCGCTCAACCAGGCCTGGGGCACGGTGTTCTGGTCGGGCACCTACCCGTCGTTCGAGGCGGTGCGCCTGCCGGTCCCGACCGTCACCGACCACACCCCCGCCCTGGAACTGGCACACCGCCGCTTCGCGTCCGACCAGGCCGTCGAGGGCCTCGCCGAACAGCGCGAGATCATCGCCGCCGGCTCCCCGGATCGCGAGATCTTCACCAACCTCTACCTCGGGGACGTGGACATCGACGCCCGCGCCGTGGCACGACCCAACGGGCTCGGCGCCGTCGACATCTACCCGCACGGGTTGCGTGACCCGGCCGAGGTCGGGTTCGTGCTGGACCTCGCGCGCGGCACCGCCCTGCCGGCGGAGGCGGGCGTGGAGGCGAAGGGCGGCCGCGCCTGGATCATCGAGCAGCAGCCCGGTGCGGTGAACTGGACCGGCGACAACCCGGCCGTCGCACCCGGCCAGGTCGAGGTCTGGTGCTGGCAGGCCGCGCTCCACGGCATCGAGGACCTGCTGTGGTTCCGGTGGCGTGCCGCCCGCGCGGGCCAGGAACAGCACCACGCCGCGTTGCTCGGCCACGACGGCTCACCCTCCGCGGCGTACCGGGAGGCTGCGGACTTCATGGCTGCGGTCCGATCGACACCCGCTGCGGTCCTCGACCGGGGGCGTGCCCGGGTCGCGCTCATCGTCGACTACGGCGATGCGTGGCTCCTCGACGTCGTGCCCCAGACCCACGACGCCTCGCACCGGCAGCTGGTCGTCGCCGCCCACGCAGCGGCCCGACGCGTGGGACTCGACGTCGACGTCGTCCCGGCCGATGCCGACCTCACGGGCTACGACCTGGTCCTGGCACCCGGCCTGCAGCAGGTCACCGCCGACCGGCTGGCTCGCATCGACGCCGCCGTGGACGCGGGCGCGCTGGTCGTCCTCGGCCCGCGCGCGCTCCACCGCGACGCACACAGCGTCTGGATCGACGAAGCGGTCCCGCCAGCCGGGCTCGGTCACCGGTTGGGCGCCCGGGTCGACCTGGCCGGCACGCCGGCGGGGTGGCCCCGCGACGGCAGGCGCACCTCCCGGGTGGAACTCGACGGAGCGGTCATCCCGGCGGGCCCGTGGCTGGAGAGCCTGGTCGTGACGGACACCTCCCCCGACGACGTCGAGGTGGTGGCCCGAGCCGTGGGCGGCCCACTCGACGGCTGTCCCGTCGTCGTCCGGCGCGGGGGCCTGGTGGCCATGGGGGCGTCGTCATCGGACGCGTGGACGGCGCTGCTGGTCCGGCTCCTGCAACGCGCCCCGGAGCCAGGCCACCTGGAGGTGTTCGAGCGATCAGGACACCGGATCGTCATCGACCACCACGCCCTGCGGGTGGACGGCATCGGGGCCGATCCCAGCTGAGCCGATCGGCCGATCCAGGCGACCCCGTCCCCGCGGGGTCAGCCACGTGGCGCCTCCCGGTCGCGCCGGCGGGTGTGCGCGACCCGCGCCAACCTACGACGCGCCTCGTACGTTGTGCGCACTTACGGTTACGTAAGTCATGCGACAGAGTTGACAACTGAACACAAGTCGCCGTACAACTGGAGGATGGAGAGACTGGCCAGGCACGACCTGCGTCACGGCGATGGCCGGTGGCTGTTCGTCTACGGCGACCACGACGGGCAGCAGCCGCCTCAGGACGCCCCGGGTGGTGCCTGGCCCGCCCTGCACCTGCGCCACGACGCACTCACCGACCAGTGGGTCGCGATCTCACCGGCGCGCAACCAACGCCCCCAGTCCCGGCCGTCCCTGGCGGATGCGGCGCCGAGCTGCCCGCTCTGCCCCGGCGGCCCCGAGCTTCCGTTCAGTTACGAAGCCGCGGTCTTCGAGAACCGCTTCCCGACGCTCTTGGCCGCCCCGCCCGCAGCCCCCACGCTGCCCGGAGCGACCCGCCCCTCCCGTGGCCGCTGCGAGGTCGTGCTCTACACCCCGACGCATGAGGGCTCGCTGGCGACCCTGACCTCGCAGGAACTCGCCCGCGTCATCGCGATCTGGGTGGATCGGTCCCGAGCCCTGTGGCAGGCCCCCGAGCACCGGTACGTCCTGGTCTTCGAGAACCGGGGCGAAGACGTCGGCGCCACCCTGTCTCATCCGCACGGGCAGATCTACGCGCTCGACCACCTGCCCGGGATGGCGCGTATCCGGGTCGCCGCCCTGGCTGCGCACCGCGCGGCGACCGAGACGTGCCTGAGCTGCCACGTCGTCGACCAGGACCTCGATGCCGCGAACCGCACGGTCGCGGAGAACCCGAGCTTCACGGTCGCCGTGCCGTTCGCGCCGAACTGGCCGTTCGAGGTCCACGTCCGCGCGCGGCGCCACGGCGCCCGACGCCTGCCGGACCTCACGGTGGAGGAGCGCGCCGATCTCGCCAGGGCCCTTCGGACCGTCGTGCGCATCTACGACCGCCTCTACCCCGACGCCCCGATGTCCTACATGATGGTCTGCCAGCAGGCCCCGACAGGGGACACGGGGGAGCCGGTCGATGACTGGCACCTGAGCTTCGAGTTCCTGCCGCCCAACCGCGGCCCGGACAAGTTGAAGGTCCGCGCCTCGGTGGAGACCGCGGCGGGGTTCTTCATCAACGACACCGTGCCCGAGGACTCCGCAGCCGAACTGACTGCGGCTCTGACGGCAGCACCGGGGGCGTCCGACGCTCCCATCCCCGACGTCGAGGTGGCTCCGGTCACCGCCCTGGCGGCAACCGACGTCGATTGACCTGCAACAGATCGTCGCGCTGCGACGAGAGGGAGAGATGCAACGATGAGAACCAAGAGATGGATCGCCGTGCTCGCCGCGGCCGCGCTCCTCGCGACCGCCTGCGGTGACGGTGCCGACGACGGGGAAGCCGACGAGCCGGACACCGACACGGAGACCGAGGTCGAGGACGACGACGCCGAGGACGACGACGCCGAGGACACCGACGACGGGGAAGCCGACGAATCGGAGGCGAGTGGCGATGCCGTCAGCCTGCGCTGGCGCACCCGTCCTGACAACCAGGCGGAGATCGACCTGTACGCGAGTGTCAGCGACGACATCGACGCCGCCTGGGACGCCGCCACCCTCGAGTACGAGCCAGGTGGGTCAGAGACGTCCTCCTACCAGGACGTCCTGCGCACCGAGATCGCCGGCGGTACCGCGCCGGACGTCTTCTGGATCCCCGGCACCGACATCGCCGACTTCGCCTCCCGCGGGCTGATCCTGGACCTGCGGGACCTGGCCGATGCCAGCGACTCGTACGCCGGCGACGACGCGTACGCCCCTGGCCCCATGGACCTGTTGACCTACGACCCGGCGAGCGAGACCTCCGGCCCGGCCCTGTGGGGACTGCCGCGTGACGTCTCGACCTTCGTCTTCTACCTCAACAACGACCTGATCGCAGAGGCCGGAGCACCCGATCCCCGCGAGCTGGACGCCAACGGCGAGTGGAACTGGGACACCTTCCGCCAGATCGCGGAAGCCGTTGACGGCCTGGGTGAAGACATCAGTGGCTTCGGCATGAACAACTGGTGGGCCAACCCCGGCATCTGGATGAACTCCGCCGGTGGTGGGTTCTTCAACGAGGACCGCACCGCGTCCAACGTCGGCAGTGACGAATCGATCGCGGGTCTCGAGTACCTGTCCGGCCTCTACCAGGACGGGCTCGGCGTTCCCTACGGCGAGGACAGTCAGCCGCCGTACCAGGCCGGTCAGGTCGGGATGCAGCTGAGCGGTCGCTGGTCAACCCCCGCCTACCGGGAGAACACCTTCGACTGGGACGTGGTCAACATCCCGGCCGGTCCCGACGGTGCGGTGAACTGGACCTTCTGGGGTGCCTACGTGGTGAACGCCAACACGGAGCACCCGGAGGAGGCGTTCGAGCTCGTCACGCGCCTGACCGATGGTGAGGTCCAGGCGTCGATCGCCGAGCTCGGGGCCAACATCCCGTCGCGCGTCGATGATCCCGACACCATCGACGAGTTCCTGACCTTCACCCCGCCAGAGAACAACCAGGCCTTCATCGACGGCCTGGAGAACTCCGAGCCGGAGGGTCCGCTGTGGCAGGGCGACTGGCCCAGCTTCGACAGCATCCTGGCTCCGGCCATCGAGGCGGTCATCTCCGGTGACACCTCGCTCGAGGAGTTCCAGGCGACGATCGACGACCAGTTGAACGCCACGTTCGACTGATCGCTCCGGGACCGGGGCGGCCCGACCGGACCGTCCCGGCCCCCGGACGTGGGCAGTGGCAGACGGTCGCTGCCCACGTCCGAGGGTGGGAGGAGCAGGCGATGGCGGCGATCTCGTTGCCCACGGTGCGGGTGCCACGGTGGTTCGAACCGGGCACCTGGCTGGCCGTGGTGCTGGTGTGGCGTGTCGTGCACCTGGTGGCGGCGTCGACCGCGCTGTGGTTCGCGGCGACGGGCACCCTGGAGGGCCCGGCGGCCATCGCCGCCAACGTCGCCGCGATCGTCCTGGTGGCCCTCGACCTCGGGGCGATCGCGGGGCTCGCCCGACGTCGGCCGATCGGACGGTCGCTGTCGCTGACGGCGGACTACCTCACTTTCCTCGGGGCGGTCCTGATCCTGCTGCACCTCAACCGGGTGTTCGTCGGCCTGGATGCGCTCGGTGCGACATTCGGGCGGGGCATCCCCTTCGGCCTGCTCGCGGTCCTGGCCTGGGTCGTGACCGGTTGGGGTGAGCGCACGGACAAGCTCGTTGCCACACGTCGGGTCGCCCGCTACGTCGGCTACCTGGCCATCGCGGCCATGTTGGTCGCGGTCGGGGCCATCCCCGGGATCGCCACGTTCATCGTGCGGACCCTCCAGCCGATGCAGTCGGCGCTGCTGCTCATCGCGCTGGTCGCGGCGTACTTCGCGTGGCGCACCTTCCAGCCGGACGTCGCGCTCGAGTTGGGGGTCTCCAACGAGACCACGCGGACGCTCGACGGCCTGCTGTTCGTCTCACCCAACGCCTTGGGGTTCTTCGCCTTCTTCGCCGGCCCCCTGCTGTTCAGCCTGTTCGTGTCGCTCACCGAGTGGGATGCGTTCGGCGAGCCGTTGTTCGTCGGCCTGGACAACTACGTCCAGATCCTCGGCCTCAACGTGGCGGTCATGGGCGCGGGCGAGTCGGCGACCCAGGCCCTCGCCGCCGGGTACCAACCCTGGTTCACCGTCGGCAACCTCGCCGTTGGCGCCCGCGATCCCCTGTTCTGGCTGTCGATCCGCAACATCGTGGTCTTCACGGCGTTCGCACTGCCCCTGTCGACCATCCCGGCGCTGTTCCTGGCCACCCTCCTGAACTCGAAGGCACCCGGGATCAAGGTCTTCCGCGCGATCTACTTCATCCCGTCGATCGCCGGGGTCGTCGCGGTCGCGCTGATCTGGCGACAACTGTTCGACTCCACGATCGGGTGGCTCAACTACATCATCAGCACGGTCGTCGGCTTCCTGAACCGGCTCCCCCTGCTGCCCGAGTTCACCGACCCACGGCTGCAGTGGCTCTCGGACGCCGACATCGCGCTGTTCTCGCTGGTGATCGTGTTCTCGTGGATGTTCATCGGCTACAACGCCGTGCTGTTCCTCGCCGGCCTCCAGGGGGTCGACGGCACGCTGTATGAGGCAGCGATGCTCGACGGCGCCAACTGGTGGCAGCGGTTCCGCAACATCACCCTGCCGTCGCTGCGCCCGACGACCTTCTTCGTCGTGGCATCGACCGGGATCCTGACGCTGCAGCTGTTCGGCGAGAATGTCGTGCTGTTCCCGACGACCACACCGATCGGTGGCGGTCCCCAGAACTCCACCCTGACACCCGTGGTCTACCTCTACGAACAGGGGTTCCGACGCTTCTCGTTCGGGTACGCCTCCGCGGTCGCCTGGGTGCTGTTCGTCCTGATCTTCGCGTTCACGCTGGTGCAGTTCCGCCGGCAACGCGCCGAAGCGGAAGGCTAGAACGATGGCTGTGGTCACGGGATCGAAGCGCCGGCGCGTGGTGCAGCGGGTCGGGCTCTACGCCGCGCTTGGCGCGTTCGGCATCATCATGGTGTTCCCGTTCGCGGTGGTGGCGTTCGGCTCCCTGAAGGAAGCCAGCGACATCTTCCGGTTCCCCCCACGGCTGCTGCCCTACAGCCAGGACACCGCGGAGGTCGATGGCGAGGAACAACCGCTGTTCCTCATCGATGACCAGGAACGCGTGCTGCTCGAGACGGTGAACATCGGGGTCTTCGCCCCACCGGACGACCTCGATGCCACCGTCACGGCCCAGGTGGCTGACGTGGAGCGCCGCGGTGGCTTCATCGACACCGAAACGGTCGAGATCGACGGTGAGGAACAGCCGCTGTTCGACGTGCCCGTCGGGGACGACGTCGTCGCCATGGTGCAGCTCGGGACGACCACGGAAGGTCGGTTCGCCCTGCCACAGGATCCCGATGACATCGTCGGAGCGAACGTCCGGACCGCAGAGCAGGTGGACTCCCTGGCCGCCCGGACGGAGAACTTCCGAGAGGTCACCGAACTGCAGAGCCTGGACCGGAGCCTGACCAACACGGTGCTGGTCACCCTGCTGGTCGTCGGCGGCACCGTGCTCAGCTCGATCCTGGGCGGCTACGCGTTCGCGCGCATCGAGTTCCCGGGACGCGACGCCATGTTCCTGGTCTACATCGGGTCCATCATGGTGCCGTTCGTCATCCTGATCATCCCGTTGTACCAACTGATGGTCGCACTCGGGTGGGTGAACTCGCTGGCGTCGCTGGTGTTCCCCTTCTTCTTCAACGCCTACGGGACCTTCCTGATCCGCCAGTTCTTCGTGTCGATCCCCAAGGACCTCGAGGAAGCGGCGATCGTCGACGGCGCGTCACGGTGGACCACCCTGTGGCGGATCTTCGTCCCGTTGTCGATGCCGGCGATCGCCACCTTGTCGACCTTCATGTTCCTCTACGCCTGGAACAGCTTCATCTGGCCGTTCATCGTCATCAGCGCGGGCAACCTCGACAACCACGTGCTCACGGTGTCGCTCCAGCAGCTCGGCGGTCGGGCGTCGGACACCCCCAACCTCATCCTGGCAGGGGTGATGATCGCCATCTCGGTCCCCGTGACCGTGTTCGTCCTCGCCCAGCGCTACTTCGTGGAGAACGTGGCGACCAGCGGCATCAAGTAGGCCGGGGCGTTACGCGCCGGCGGCGTCCGGGAGCTCGACCTTGCGGAACAGCGGCACCGGTTCACCCAGGACCGTGCCGGCCGGGACCTCGTCGCGCTGCCAGCCGCGCCCGTTGAGTTCGCCGTCACCACCGAGCCAGACGTCCAGGGTCGATGACGAGGTCGGCACGAACGGCGCGAAGGCGGTCTTCAACCCGCTGATCGCCTGGATCGCGGTCCACAGCGTCGTCGCGGTCCGATCCCGGTCCGTCTTGGCCGTCCTCCACGGCTCCAACGCGTTCAGGTAGGCGTTGGTCTCCTGCGCGCCATGCAGCGCCGCGCGCACGGCGCGTCGCAGCTCGACCTGTTCGAACAGGTCACGCTCCTGCGTCAGGGCATCGTCGATCGTGGCCAGGATCGTGTGGTCCCGCTCGTCGAGCTCACCGGGTTCGGGCACCTGCCCGTCGAAGTTCTTGCGTGTCATCGACAGCACCCGGTTCACCAGGTTGCCCCACGCCGCGGCGAGCTCATCGTTGACCCGCCGGACCAGATCGTCGTCAGACAGGTCGGTGTCGTTGTACTCCGGCAGCGTGGTCGCCAACGCGTAGCGCAGCTCGTCCGCCCCGAAGACGTCGAGGTAGTCCAGCAACGAACTGCCGACGCCACGGGACTTGGACGCCTTCGCACCCTTGAGCATCACGTACTGGTTGGCCGGCACGTTGGTCGGCAGGTTGAGCGGACGGTCCGACCCTTCGGAGTACCCGAGCAGGTAGGCCGGCCAGGACATCGCGTGGAACGGGATGTTGTCCTTGCCGATGAAGTAGAAGCTCTCGGCCGACGGATCCTCCCACCAGGCCTTCCAGGCATCCGGATCGCCGGTCCGCTGTGCCCACTCCTTGCTGGCGGAGAGGTAGCCGATGACGGCTTCGAACCAGACGTAGATGCGCTTCTCGGATGCGTCGGTGGAGATGTCGAGTTCCGGCGGGATCGGGACACCCCACCCGAGGTCCCGGGTGATCGCGGTCTCGATCAGCCCGTCCTTGACGAACCCCTTCGCCCAGTTGATGACGTGGGGGCGCCACCCCTCGCGACCCTCGAGCCACGCCAGCAGCGCATCCTGGAGACGGGGCAGCAGCAGGAAGTAGTGCTCGGTCTCGCGGGGTTCCGGGACGCCGTCGGAGAGCTTCGACCGCGGCTCGATCAGGTCGATGGGGTCCAGGGTGCTGCCGCAGTTCTCACACTGATCACCGCGTGCCTCCGGCGAACCGCAGTTCGGGCAGGTGCCCTCGACGTACCGGTCCGGCAGGAACCGACCCGCCGTCGGGTCGAAGAACTGCTCGGTCGTGCGCGTCTCGATGTAGCCGTTGGCGTGCAGGGTCCGGAACAGGTCCCAGGTCACCTCCCGATGGTTGTCGGTCATCGTGGTGGTGAACAGATCGAATGAGATCCCGAGCCGGTCCCACTGCTCGTGGAAGCGAGGGTTGTACCGCTCGACGATCTCCTGCGGGGAGACGCCCTCCTGATCGGCCTTGACGGTGATCGGGGTCCCGTGCGCGTCGGTGCCGGAGACCATCAGGACGCGACTCCCGGAGATGCGGTGGTAGCGCGCGAAGACGTCAGCTGGCAGGTAGCAACCGGCGATGTGGCCGAGGTGTGACAGGCCGTTCGCGTACGGCCACGCCACCGCCACCAGGACGTGTCGGTCGTTGGCTCCGTGAGTACTCATGTCGTGAGCGTAGACCACATCGCAGCGGCCCTCGCGCGGGGCCGACACGACCTACCCCGCACCGGAACCCAACCACGTGAACGGGAACCACGGGAGGTTGCGGAGCACGAAGAAGGTCACCAGGGTCGCGAAGATCCCATACGCGACGGCGGGGCTGACCACCGCCGGGCGATCACGCCATCCGAGCCGGTAGGCGGCCCACACCGCCCAGGCCAGGACCAGCAGGGGCAGTGCCACCACCGTCACCACGTTGTGCTCGATCGCGAGGCCGGGATCCCCTTGCGTCAACGCGTAGAGCGCTCGGGTGCCGCCACAGCCCGGGCAGTCCAGACCGGTCAGCGTCCGGAAGGGACAGCCGGGCGTGAGGTGACCACGCACCTCGGGATCGAGGGTCCCGACGACGGCCGTGCCGACGAGTGCCACGACGCCCACCGTGGCCGGGGCGACCCATCGCGGCAACGTGTCGACCATCCGGCTGACCGGCTCGACGACGCGGACGGACCGGGACACCTCAGAACCCCGCCGACGCGACGCCGACGACGAGGAACAGCAGCCAGACGACACCGAGGCCCAGAACGAGACCGACGGACCACAGGGTGCAGAGCCTCGCGGTCCTCGCCTTCTCTCGGGCCACGTCGTATGAACCCACACTCATCGCGGACTGTGACTGCGCGGCGAAGACGATCCCGACCACCCCGAGCGGCAGGCAGCAGAAGAGTGTCGCGAGGATCGACTGCCACAGCCACGGATCGATCTTCGGGGCTCCAGCCGCCGGGCGGGGCGCCGAGGCCGGCGGGAAGGATCCTGGCGGTGGGCCGCCGGTCGGTCCCGGTGGCGTGCCCGGCGAGATCGACGAGCCACTGGCCGGGGAGAGCGAACTCCCGCCTCCGAGCGGCTCCGAGAACGTCGACCACGCGATGCCGTCCCACCACCGCCGGTTCCCCGGGTTCTCCGGATCCGGGTACCACCCCGGTGCCGGGCTGCCTCCGCCGTCCTGCCCCTCAGCCATCGTCGCCCCCTGGTTCGAAGACCCGGCACGCTAGTCGGAGACCACCCGAACGGTCACCCCTGCGGACCAACCAGATGCGGTACCAGTACGAACCTGGGTGGGATCACACGCGGTGCCGTTCCCGCCGGGGCCGAAGGACCGCTCCCGGACGCCGCTATGTGCTGACTCGCTCCGCCAGACCCGCCAGACCCGCCAGCCTCCCCGTCGACCCCCCCACTTCCGTCGCCCGATCGGTCAACCATGGCATCCGCCCGCACGGCCAGTACCCGACCGGCCCAGGCACTCGCCGGTCCCGATGGTCGCTTCCTCGATGTCGATGGCGTGTCGATCCATCATCGGGTCACCGGCCCCACAGCTGCCCCCACGGTGCTGCTGTTCCACCACTTCTACGGCAACGTGGCGACCTGGCGACACGTCCACGACGACCTGTCGGACCGCTACCGCGTCGTGTCGTTCGACCGCGTCGGGTTCGGGCTCACCGAACGCCCACCCCGGTCGAGGTGGCCGGACATCAACCCCTACACCCGACAGATGTCGACGCGCATCGCGATGGCACTGCTGGATGACCTCGACGCACCGACCGCGGCCCTCGTGGGCTCGTCGGCAGGCGGCACCGCGGCGTTGGAGACCTATCGCCGTGCCCCCGGCCGCATCCGGGGGATGGCGCTGCTGAGCCCCGCGATCACCGGGGACGTCGGAGCGCCCAGGATGGTGCGACCGGCCCTGCGCACCTGGCCACTGCGTGCGATCGGGACCGGGATCGTGCGGCGGGCCGCCGGCGAGATCACCCGTGAGCGCGTGTCACGGTCCTGGCACGATCCATCCCGTGCCGGCGATGAGGACGTCGACGCGTACACACGGGCGATGCAGGTCGAGGGATGGGACCGGGGGTTCTGGGAGGTCATGACCGCCGAGCCCCCACCCGATCTCCGCGGCCTCGTCCGATCGGTGCAGGCCCCCACCCTGGTGGTCGCCGGCGCCTCGGACCGGATCATCCGCCCGCGGTGGAACCGCCGCACCGCCGGCGCGTTGCCCGGTGGCCGGTTCCACCTGCTGCCGGAGACGGGACACACCCCCCAGGAAGAGCGACCCGATCTACTGCTCCCCGTCCTGCGCGCCTTCCTCAGCGAGCTGGACGGCCCGTAGGGTCCCGGTGTCGGCGAGCGGATCCGGGAGGTAACCGTGGAGGTCGTCATCGTCATCGTCGTCGCCTTCGCTCGGCGAGACGACCCGTTCGTCAGGTAGATCGCGCAGGACCTGATCGACGTAGTGCTGGGCGGCATCGAACAGGTCGATGTCGGCGCCCTCGGCGTCGGACAGGCGGTGCCAGTGATCGAGTACCTCGTGGAAGATCTCGGCCGGTTCACGACGGCCGCGGAGCTCCTCGGGCACGACCGCGACGGTCGGTTCGAACGAGTGCTCCATCCAGCGGTGCGCGATGACGGACTCCGGCAACGAACGGCCCTCATCCTGCTGGAGCCAGGCCCCGAAGTTGTGGATGTCGTTGAGCAGCCGCCGCGCCTGGTTGTCCTGCACGTCCATCCCCGTCAACTGCCGCAGGATCCGTCGGTACCGGCCCGGCTCCAGCACGTAGGTCTTGAGCTTCATCCGGGTCATGCCCGGTTCATCCTGCACCAGCTCGAGTTCGTCGACGTCGTAGCCGAGCTCGTTGATCCGCCGCAGCCGGTCGTGGATCCGGTAGCGCTCATCATCGGTGAACACCTCGTCGTTGGTCAGTTCGGTCCACAGGCGGTCGTAGCGCTGCTGCAGTTCCTCGCCGAGCTCGAACGGGTCAACGTCGGACGAGAGGACGCCGGACGCCTGCAGGTCGAACAGTTCGCCCGCGCACTTCTCGATCGCCAGTTCGATGTCCATCTGGCGTTGCCCGGGAGACAGCTCGTCGTACAGCTCGCCCGTCTCGGTGTCGACCAGGTAGGCCGACAGGCTCCCCGCGTCGCGGCGGAAGAGCGTGTTCGACAGGGAGCAGTCGCCCCACACGAAGCCGTTGATGTGCAGGCGGACGAGCAGGTGCACGAGTGCGTCCAGGATGGGGTCGCGCAGCGTGCGGTGCTCCTGGCGCAGGAACAGCAGCCGGTAGGGAACGGAGAACTCCAGGTGCTCGGTGATCAGCACCGCGTCCAGGCGTTCACCGTCCGGGGTGTCGCGACGGCTGACCACCCCAACGACATCGACGACCGGGACCCCCTCCTCCTTGATGTGGCGGAGGAAGCGCCACTCCCGCTCCGCGTAGCGACGGGGGAGTTCCTTGAGGTGGTACAGGCGGTCCCCGTAGCGCACCGTGCGGACCACGTGGCGGTGGATGCCCATCGGCATCTCGACCAACCGGTCGTGCTCCCAGTCCGCGAGCGGCTCGGCCCACGGTAGGTCCAGGAAGTCCGGATGTCCCGTCCGGGCGGTGAGTTGGAAGCGCACCGCCGTCGACCCTCCCTGACCTCATGTGTGCACGTCGCGGCCGCGCCTGAGGCGCGGCCGCGACGGCGTCTGGCTCATCCCTTGACGGACCCTGCGGTCAGCCCACGGATGAAGAAGCGTTGGAGCCCGAAGAAGACGATCAACGGGACCACCATCGTGATGAAGGCACCGGCGGTCAGCAGGTGCCAGTCCTGCCCGCGGGACCCGACCAGTTCGGCCAGTGTCACCGTGACCACCTCGTTGTTGACCATGAAGACCAACGCGACGAGGAAGTCGTTCCAGGTCCAGAGGAACTGGAAGATGGCGAACGCGGCGAGTGCCGGGACCGACAGCGGCATGATCAACCGCCAGAAGGTCTGGAAGTGACTGGCGCCGTCGACGCGAGCCGACTCGATGACCTCACGGGGCAGCGAGCCGATGTAGTTGCGCAGGATGTAGACCGCGAGCGGCATCCCGAACCCGGTGTGGGCGAGCCACACCTTGATGAAGTCGCTCTGGACACCGAGGTCGATGAACAACCGGGTCAGCGGGATGAACGCGACCTGCAACGGCACGACCAGCAGGCCGACGAACAGGACGAACAACCATTCGCGACCCCGGAACTCCATCCAGGAGAACGCGTAGGCGGCGAACGCCGCGGCCAGGATCGGGATCACTGTCGCGGGGACGGCGACCGTCAGGGAGTTGATGAACGACTCACCCATGCCGTCGCTGAGCACACGCTGGTAGTTGTCGAGGCTCAGGGCGACCTCGCCACCGGTGAACACCGTCCACCAGCCGCTACTGCGGGTGGCGACCGAACCTCGGAACGAGGCCACCAACAGGCCGATCATCGGGATCATCCAGATGAGCACGACGGCCAACAATCCGATGCGCACCGGCCACGACGAGCGCGACGCCTCCTTGGGGGGTGCGAGGGTCTCCCGGCCCGGACCGGTCGTCGCTTCGGCTTCCGGGGTCGGGGCGTCGCCGGTTTCCGTGGGCTTGGTGGCGTCGCTCATCGCATGGCCTCCTGGGCACGGAACCGCTTGATGTTGATGTACATGAACGGCAGCGTCAGCACGATCAGCGCGACCACGACCACGGAGGCCCGCCCGGTCTGGCGTGCGGTGAACTCGAGGTTGAAGTACACGTTGGCGATGACGTTGGTGTTGAAGTTCCCGCTCGTCATCACGCGTGGGATGTCGAACACCTTCAACACCAGGATCAGGATGGTGGTGGTGACCACCACGATCGTGGAGGCGATCTGCGGCACGGTCACCCGCCAGAAGATCTGGATCTCGCTCGCACCGTCGATCCGGGCGGCCTCGATCGTGTCCTCCGGCACGTTCTTGATCGCGGCAGACAGCAGCACCATCGCGAACCCGGCCTGGAGCCAGATCATGACGACCAGCAACGCGATCGTGTTCAGGCGGAAGGACGAGTTCTGCAGGATCGGGGTGTCCATCGGGTTGCCGAGCCCCTGGAAGATGGCCGGCAGCAACCCGATCTGTGGCTCACCCGGGACCCGCCAGGTGTAGATGAACATCCAGATGGTGGAGGCGCCGACGAAACTGACCGCCATCGGCATGAAGATCAGCGACTTCGACACCTTCTCCCACGTCGGTGCCAGGCGGTCGGCGAGGACCGCGACCAACAGCCCGATCGCCACGGCCCCGGCGGGGACCAGCAGGATCCAGATGAAGTTGTTGATGAACGAGTCACGCAGCGTCGCGTCGGTGAACAGGAACTGGTAGTTCTCGAGCGTCCAGGCCTCGTCCGCCGTGCCGATGTTCGTCCTGAAGCTGTCGATGAAGGTCACGATCGACGGATACAGCAGGAACACCCCGACGACGAGCAGGGCGGGGCCGATGAAGACGTACGGTTTGAGCAGCTCCTCCTGCTTCTTGGACATGCGCTCGACGAGGTAGTTCAGGCCCCAGAACAGGACCAGCACCCCACCGACGCCCAAGACGATCGCAGTGAGCCCGGATATGACGTTTCCCAAGATGTCCCTCCCTTGGTGTCACGGGTGGTGGGGAGCCCGCCAGGGTCCCCCACCACCCGCCGACGACATCAGCGTCTGGTCTAGCAGGTTCAGCTAGGCCAGGAGTCGTCGATCGTCTGGAGGGCGCCTTCGAGGTCCTCTCCGCCACGCGAGATGTAGTTGACCATCTCGGTCCAGAACGACCCGGCCCCGACGGAACCCGGCATCATGTCGGACGCGTCGAACCGAGCGAAGTCGGCGTTGCTGACGATCTCACCCTGCGCGGCCAGCGACTCCTCGGCGTACGCCGAGGTGTCGAAGTCATTGAAGGGTGACAGCCAGGCGCCTTCTGCGGCCCACGGCTCACCGGACGCGGGTGTTGCGAAGTACTGGAAGAACTCGGCGGTGCTCGGGTTGTCGGTGTAGGCCGCCGCGAGGTCACCGGCGATCAACACCGGGGCACCTGGGTCGGACGCTTCGATCTCCGGCAGGTAGAAGAAGTCGACGTCTTCGCCGACGGTGACGTCGTCCGGGAAGAACCCGGAGATGAAGCTGGCCTGCCGGTGCATCATGCAGTTCTCGTCGAACAGTCCAAGGGGCGAGTCCCCGAAGGAGGTCTGCAGGATGTTGGGCGGACCACCGAAGACCTGGCCCTCACCGAACCAGATCGGGTTCATGTACTCCTCGACGGCCTGCGTGACCTCGGGGGAGTTGAACGGCAGATCGTTGGTGATCCAGTCGTCGTACGCCTCGCCTCCGTGCAGTCGGAGCATGATGTCCTCCATCCAGTCGGTGGCGACCCAGCCGGTCGCGTCCGAGGACTCGATCCCGATGCACCAGGGGGTCTGGCCGTCGGCGACCATCTGGTCACCGAGCTCGACCATCTCCTCCCAGGTCTCGGGGACCTCATACCCGCCGGCTTCGAAACGCTCCGGCACGTACCAGACCAGCGACTTCAGGCTCAGGCGGACCATCAGACCGTAGAAGTCGCCGTCACGCTCGCCGAGCTCGACCAGACCCTCCACCATGTCCGACCGCAGCGCGTCCATGTCCAGCGCGTCATCCTGCGGGAAGGCCAGGTCCTGGTCGATCAGGTCGAACATCAACCCGGGCTGCGGGTGCAGCAGGATGTCGGGTGGGTTCCCACCCTGGACCCGGGTCACCGCCAACTGCTCGAAGTCCGCGGTCCCCGTCTCCTCGATCTCGATGCCGGTCTCTTCGGTGAACGCGTCGAACGCGGCGCGCAGACCCGCGGTGTCGGTGTCACCGGTCAGGGCGTGGAGCACCGTGAGGGTGCCTTCCTCGCCGCCTTCCGGGACATCGTCCTCCGAGACGTCGCCGTCGTCGGCAGCCTCATCATCCGGGGCGTCATCGTCATCGGCCGGTTCGGTGTCGCCGTTACCACAGGCGACGGCCAGCATGGCCAGAGCGGTCATGGCGGCGAGCGTGCGCCACCAGCGTTGTCTTGCGATCCTCACGGTGCTCTCCCTGTCTCGGGGGTTGACGTTCCTCGTACAACATCGCTTCCGTGCTGCGTCTCGTGCTGTGCTCCTACGTGTGACTCGTGCTCCTTCCAGCTGTACCCACCGACCTCGGCGCGCGGTGTCGGCGCTCCGGGCAGGGATCAGCGCAGGGTCTGGCCGGTGTCGAGGTCGAAGAAGTGCAGATGCTCGGTCCTGACCCCCACATCCTTGGGCTGGCCGACCTTGGCCTGATCACCC
>JAWLFE010000012.1:0-77571 GCA_041685735.1 Nitriliruptoraceae bacterium | reverse complement strand
ATCCAGATCACCGCTGTTGTCGACGAGATGCGTCGCTGCGACACGCCGTGCGTCGTCGTCGACCTGGGCGCGCATGCGCGCGTCGACGTCCTCCCGGTCCAAGCCCCGGTTGTCACAGAGTCGCGCCGCGCGCACCGCGCGCGGCGCCAGCACGACCACGACCGCGTCGAACCGGGCCGTCTGGTGCGTCTCGATCAGCAGGGGGTGGTCGACGACGACGATCGCATCGCTGCGAGCACCCTCCTGGCCCCCGAGCTCAGCGATGCGTGACGCGATGCGCCCCGCCACGTGCGGATGGGTCAGCCGGTCGAGGTCGGCCCGCGACCGATCGTCTGCGAACGCGATGGCGGCCAACGCACGACGATCGAGCCGGCCGTCGTCCTGCAGGATGCCGTCACCGAACCGCTCGACGAGCCCGGGCAGGGCTGGTCCGCCCGGCTCGACGACCTCACGGGCGATCGCATCCGCATCGATGACCTCCGCACCGAGCTCCGCGAACCGCGCCGCGACGGTCGACTTGCCACTCCCGATCCCACCCGTCAGACCGACCAGGTACATGCGCGACCCTCCTGTGCCTGCCAAGGGTTGAGCCCGGCACCAGGGCCGGGCTCAACCACGATCAGCAACCTTGCGGCTTCAGGCGTTGTCGCCCTTGGCGTCATCCGACTCCGCAGCGTCATCCGACTCTGCAGCGTCGTCCGAGTCCGCAGCGGCGTCCGACCCGGACGCTGGTTCCGGCTCCGGAGCAGCGTCTGGTTCAGGAGCAGCCTCGGGGGCAGCCGTGGCCGCCGACTCCGTGGCAGCATCCGGCTCGGCAGCAGCCTCGGGCGCAGCCGTGGCCGCCGACTCCGTGGCAGCATCCGGCTCGGCAGCAGCCTCGGGCTCGACCTCGTCGGGCAGTTCCGCCTCGGCGAGCGCCATCTCCTCGGGCGTCTGACCGGTGTTGCCGATACCCGCCTGGGCGAACGCCGCAGCGAAGGCACCAGAGGGCGCGTCCTCGTCACCACCCGACGAGTAGGCCGCTTCGACGACCGGTGCGGCGTCCTCGTAGACATCCTCGTCGAGGTCCGGACCATCGCCGGCCTGGGCCTGCTTCAGCGACAGGCTGATCCGACGCCGAACGGTGTCGATGTCGATGACCTTGACCTCGATCTTGTCACCGACGTTGACGACCGCTTCGGGGACCTCGACGTGACGCTCGGCGAGCTCCGAGATGTGCACCAGTCCTTCGATGCCGTCGGCGACCTTGACGAACGACCCGAACGGCACCAGCTTGGTGACCTCACCATCGACGATCTCACCGACGGCGTGCTCCCGGGCGAACTTCTGCCAGGGGTCCTCCTGCGTGGCCTTCAGCGACAGCGAGACGCGCTCGCGGTCCATGTCGACGTCCAGGACCTCGACCTCGACCTCGTCGCCGACCTCGACGACCTCGGACGGGTGATCGATGTGCTTCCAGGACAGCTCGGAGACGTGCACCAGGCCGTCGACGCCGCCGAGGTCCACGAAGGCACCGAAGTTGACGATCGAGGAGACGACACCGGCGCGGATCTCGCCCTTCTGGAGCGACTCGAGGAACTCGTTGCGGAACTCGCTCTGGGTCTCCTCCAGGAACTTGCGCCGGGACAGGACCACGTTGTTGCGGTTGCGGTCGAGCTCGATGATCTTGCACTCGATCTCTTCACCGACGTACGGCGCGAGGTCGCGGACGCGACGCATCTCGACGAGTGACGCGGGGAGGAACCCACGCAGGCCGATGTCGAGGATGAGCCCACCCTTGACGACCTCGATGACCGAACCCTTGACGGTGCGGTCCTCGTTGTAGATCCGCTCGATCGTGCCCCAGGCACGCTCGTACTGGGCGCGCTTCTTCGACAGGACGAGCCGGCCTTCCTCGTCCTCCTTCTTCATGATGAGCGCTTCGACCACGTCACCGACCGCGACGATGGAGTTCGGGTCGACGTCCAGCTTGATCGACAGCTCACGGGACGGGATCACGCCCTCGGACTTCCAGCCGATGTCGAGCAGGACCTCGTCCGGGTCGACCTTGACGACGACCCCTTCGATGATCTTGCCATCCTCCATGGCGAGCACGGTGCCCTCGAGCGCGGCTTCGAAGTCGTCGTCGGAGAGATCGTTCTCGACGATGACGTCGCCGGTCGAGGTCATCTGGCCGCCGGGCTCGTGCATGACGACGACGTCCGGCGTGGGCGTGTCATCGGGCGCCGCAGCGGCGGGCGCCGGATCGGCCGTCGGCGCCGGGTCGGGCGCAGGAGCCGGGTCGGCTGCCGGGGCGTCCTGGGTGGTCGCCGGAGCTGGCTCCGGGGACGCTGCGGCGGGAGCTTCGGTGGGCTCAGCGGTCGCGTCGGAGGTGGGCTGGTCGGGGGTCGGGGTCTCGGACATCGGGGTCGGGTCTCTTGTCGTCAGGGAACAGGGGGACAGGGCGCCGCTCGCGCGGTCACCGGGATTCGTGGTGAAGCGTGGTGCCTGAGCACGGGCACGGCAGAGCGCCGCCCGCAGGTCGCACCGGACGGGCAAGGGTCGCAGGAACCCGCGAACCTGTCAATGCGGCCGGCGATGGCGCAGGACCCTACCCTGCGGCCTCCCGAGGTCCGGAGGTGGGGTGTCGATGGGTGTGCCAGTGGACCTCAAGGCGCGTGGGCTCCGGCGCGGTACGGACGGCACGGTCCGGTGCGCATGGTGCGGTGATGATCCGGAGTACATCCGCTACCACGATCAGGAGTGGGGCGTTCCGGTCCACGACGACGTGCGCCTGTTCGAGAAGGTCTGCCTCGAGGGCTTCCAGGCCGGGCTGGCCTGGATCACGATCCTGCGCAAGCGCCCGGCGTTCCGGGCGGCCTTCGCCGGGTTCGACCCTGCCGTGGTCGCCGGGTTCGGGCCCGCCGATGTCGATCGGCTCCTGGGGGACGCCGGCATCGTCCGACACCGGGGGAAGATCGAGGCCACTGTCGCGAACGCTCGCGCCTACCACGACCTGATCGCGGTCGAGGGCTCGTTCGCCGACTACGTGTGGCGCTTCGCACCGTCGAGCCCGCCGACACCTCCGCGCCGCATCGACGACGTCCCTGCCGTCACGCCGGAGTCGACCGCGCTCTCGAAGGATCTCAAGCGCCGTGGCTGGCGGTTCGTCGGACCGACCACCGCGTACGCCTTCATGCAGTCGATGGGCCTGGTCGACGATCACCTCGTCGGGTGCGCCGCACGGGACCATTGACCTGCTCCTCCGGTCGAGGCGTCTCCCCTCGGACGGTCGGCCCGACCTGCCGGCCACGTCGGCCGGGTAGCGTCGCGGTCCACCGGACCGAAGGGTGCTGCCGTGGTGTTCCGCCACCTGCGTCGCCGCCGTCGTCAGGCGGTCACCGTCGAACGCCATCCCGACGAACTGCCGAAGCGCGGACTGTTCACCGAGCCGATCCGGGTCAGCAGACTCGACGTGCTCCCGATCGAGAGGTTGGACGGCGAGCAGGTCCGCGCGTCCTTCCTCGTCGAGGTGAAGGACGCCGAGGGCCGACGCTGTCCGGACCTGGCCGTCGAGGCGACCGTCTCCGGGCCGGAACGGACCGCGACCGTCCAGGGGAACACCGACATGATGGGTCGCCTCCGGTTCCGGATGGCCGGGCCGCCGGGCGACTACGCCATCCACCTGGACCTGATCGCCCCGGGTGGGCTGGACTGGGATACCGACGCCGGGCCACGCACCGCAACGACCACCGCCCCCTGAGCCGCCCGGTCCAGGCGACCGCGACCCGGACCACGTGCGGGGAGTCCATCCGGCTCGTGCGGCTCACGGGGCTCATGCGGCTCATGGGGCTGGGAACAGCACCCCCGGGTTCAGCCGACCGCCCGGGTCGAACGCCTGCTTGATCGACGTCATGAGGGCCACATCCGTCGGGCCACGTTGGAGGGGAAGCCACGCCGCCTTGGCGCGGCCGATCCCGTGCTCCGCACTGATGCTGCCCCCGAACTCGGTCGTGAGGCGGAGGACCGCTTCCTCGAGGTCCGTGGCGGCGGGGTCAGCATCCAGCACGTTGATGTGGAGGTTGCCGTCACCGAGGTGTCCGAACACGATCGACCGGGCCGACGGTTCGATCGCGGCGACGACGTCGTCCAGCTGCTCGAGGAAGGCGCCGATCCGAGCTGCCGGGAGGCAGACGTCGAGCTTCACCGGGACCCCGACCGCGTTGATCGCCTCCGTGTGTGCCTCGCGCAGGCCCCAGAGTCGTGCCCGGGACGCGGCATCCGTCCCCACGGCGACGTCGCGCACCCCGGCCAGGCCCTCGAGGGCTGCTGCCAGCTCCTCGGTCGGGTCCTCACGATCAGCACATTCCACGAGCAGGTAGACGGGATGCGTTGCCGTGAACGGAGGGATGGCCGAGGTGTGCTGCAGCACCAGCTCGAGTCCGTCCGCGAGGAACACCTCGGCGGCCTCCAACGAGGAGAGGTTCGTTCGGATCCGGCGCAGCACGTCCTGCGCCACCTCGATGCTGTCGAGAGCCAGCACGGCAACGACACGGTGCGCCAGCCGCGGGACCAGCCGGAGCCGGGCGCGGGTGATGACCGCCAGCGTGCCCTCGCTGCCCGTGAGCAGCCCGACGAGGTCGTAGCCCGCGTTGTCCTTGACCAGTCCGTCCATCCGCGTCAGGACCCGACCGTCGACGGTCACGGCTTCCACGCCGAGCACCTGGGCCCGGGTCGAGCCGTAGCGCAGGACACGGATCCCGCCCGCGTTCGTGGCGATCAGGCCACCGACCGTCGCGCTGTCGCGGGCGGCGAGGTCGACCGGGAAGTCGAGCCCTGCCGCCGTCGCATGGTCCTGCAACCGTGCCAGTGTGACGCCCGCACCGGCGCTGACCTGGCCGGCGACCGCGTCCACCTCGCTCAGATCGTCCAGCCGCGTCAGGCTGAGCACCACCTCGCCGCCACCGGGGACGCCGCCACCGACCAGTCCGGTGTTGCCTCCCTGCGTGAGGACCGGGGCACCGGCATCGTGGCAGCAGCGCAGCACCCGAGCGACCTCGTCGGTGTCCTTCGGTCGAACCACCAGGCGTGCGTCCCCACGGAAGCGTCCCGTCCAGTCGACCTCGTAGGGTTCCCGCAGGTCTGGATCGGTGAGCAGGAACGCCTCGCCGACGATCCGTGCGAGACCAGCCGCCAGATCCTGCCCGTCTTCAGGCCCTCCAGCGGTCACCGGTCACCCCCTGGTCGTTCCCTGGTCGATCACCGGGCGGCACCCCTGCCCGATCCGGCTCCCCGACGGCGGAAGCCTACTGGGTCGGCATCCTGCTGGACGCCCGTCGGTGGCGTGCTCCAAGTCGATCGAACGAGGCCGAACGGACCGTGCATCGGGGGAGATCAGCCCTATCGGTTTGTACCCCCAGGGGTATCGTCGGGGCGACCGATCGACGAGGAGCCGCCGGGCGACGGTCCCGACGTTCCGGTCGCTGCCCGCCCGATGAAGGAGATGCCGTCATGACCGATCACACCCACCACCACGACATGCTCGACGAACTCGCACCGCAGCATCGTGAACTGCGCAAGGCGATCCCCGACGTCTACGCGGGATTCGTGGAGATGAGCAAGGCCGCGCTCGGGTCCGGTGTCGTCGATGCGGGCATCAAGGAACTCGTCGCGGTCGCGATCGGGGTGGTCCACGGGTGTGACGGGTGCATCGCCTCGCATGCGCGCGGTGCAGCGCGGGCCGGAGCGACCCGGGAGCAGGCTGCGGAGATCATCGGCGTCGCGATCATGATGGCCGGAGGGCCGGCGACGATCTATGGCGCCCGCGCCTACCAGGCGTTCGCGGAGTTCAGCGACTGAACAGGCGGGAGTACCACGCACCGGACCGGGCGGCGTCGCGGGCCGCTGCCCGGTCCGCATCGGTGCAGACACACCGCTGGTCACGCGGGACGCGGCCCATCACCTGCTCCACATGTTGGCCACAGCCCGACCATGTGGTCTTGCCGCACACCCGGCAGGTCGCCTTGCTGCACATCCGCATCCCGTTCGTCGTGAGGATCATCGAGCCGGCGGTCCTCGACCGGGCCAGCTAGTATCAGTATACCCCCCTGGGTATCTGACCTCCCAGCGGGGTCACCCCGAGTGAGGATGATCCCATGACCACCGACACGGCCACCCCACCCCCCAGCCACACGGTTGCCGACCCGGAGGTGATCCGGGCCATCCGAGCCCGCCTCGGACGCGCCCAGGGACAGATCGGTGGGGTGCAGGCCATGCTCGACGACGGACGTTCCTGCCAGGACGTCGTCACCCAACTCGCGGCGGCGAGCAAGGCCATCGATCGCGCGGCCTTCCTGCTGATCGCCACCGGTCTGCGCGAGTGCCTGACGGACGGCGACGAGGACATGGAAGCGGTCGCGGCACAGCTCCAGAAGCTCTTCCTGACCATGGCCTGACCGGCGGTCAGTGCTTCTGGGTGTCGTACCAGGTCGGGCCGAACGCCGTGTCGACGTCCAGCGGCACGGCCAGTTCGACGACGTTGGCCAGCGTGTCCACGACCAGCTGCTCGGCCGTGTCCATCTCGCCATCCGGGACCTCCAGGATGACCTCATCGTGGACCTGCAGCAGTTGCTGGGTGTGCAGCCCGGAACGATCGAGCGCGCGCTGCAGTTCGATCATGGCCAGCTTGATCACGTCGGCGGCGGTGCCCTGGATCGGTGCGTTCAGCGCCATGCGTTCGGCCATCTGACGACGGTTGCGGTTGTCCGACCGGAGGTCGGGCAGGTAGCGGCGCCGTCCGAACATCGTGGTCGTGAAGCCGTCGGTGGTCGCGGCCGCCACGGCCGCATCCAGGAACGAGCGCACCTTCGGGAAACGCTCGAAGTAGGCGTCGACGATCTCCTGGGCCTCATCGGGCGGGATGCCCAGCTGCTGACCGAGCCCGTAGGAGGTCAGCCCGTAGGCCAGGCCGTAGTTGACCGCCTTGGCACGGTCGCGTAGGGCACCGTCGACCGCATCCAACGGCAGGTCGAACACCTTCGCGGCGGTGGTCGCATGGATGTCCTCGCCGGATCCGAACGCGTCCAGGAGCCCCTCGTCCCCGGACAGGTGCGCCATGATCCGCAGCTCGATCTGCGAGTAGTCCGCGACCAGCAGGGCGGTGAACCCCTCCCCCGGTACGAACGCCTTGCGGATCTCGCGGCCCTCCTCCCGACGCACCGGGATGTTCTGCAGGTTCGGGTGCGAGGAGGACAGTCGCCCCGTCGCCGCGATCGTCTGCGACAGGGTGGTGTGGATCCGGCCCGTCTCCGGGTCGACCAGCGGGGGCAGCGCATCGACGTACGTCGAGAGCAGCTTGGCGACCTCCCGGTACTCCATCACGGCTTCGATGATCGGATGGAGTCCGAGGAGTCCCTGCATGGCCGACACGTCGGTGGAGTAGCCCGTCTTGATCCTGCGGGTCTTCGGCAGCTCGAGTTCCTCGAACAGCACCTGCTGGAGCTGGGGGCCCGACCCGACGTTGAAGCTACGACCCGCGTGGTCGTGGACCTCGCGCTCCAGGTCATCGACGCGGGCGGCGAGCCGTGCGCGCAGTTCGTCCAGCACGTGCAGGTCGATGGCGACCCCGGCTCGTTCCATGCGGGCGAGGACCGGTGCCAGGGGCACCTCGATCCGGTTGGCCAGGTCGGTCTGTCCACGCTCGTCGAGTCGTGCCCCGAGGTGGCTCGCCAATTCGAGGACGGCCTCCGCGGACAGAGCTCGCTGTTCCCACGGCTCGTCGTCCGCAACATCGAGCGACAGTTGGTCGCCCGGGTCACCGTCCGCCTCGGTGGTGATCGAGCGTTGCAGGTGCTGCATCGCCAGCCGATCGAGGTCGAACGTCCGCTGTTCCGGGTTGAGCAGGTAGGCCGTCAGTTCGGTGTCGAGGGACACGCCGCTGATCGTCCACCCCCGCGCATGCACGGCGTGGTCCAACCCCTTCAGGTCGTGGGTGACCTTCGGATGCGTCGGGTCCGCCAGCACCTCGGCGAGGGCGTCCAGGTCATCGTCGTCGAGGTCGTCCAGTGGCACGGACGCGGGCTCGCATCCCTCGGCGGCGAGCCCCACCGCGATCCAGGTCACGTGCGGCGGACGGTCGGTACAGACCGGCAGCACCGCGAGCGGACCCGACGCGTCCTCGAGCCATGGGCGCAGCCCGCCGGCCTCCAACCGCACCGGCGTCCGGTCGAACCCGGCCGACTGCTCCGCTTCCTGCTCGCCGAGGACCTCCTCGACGAACCGGTCGTACAGCGCCCGGAACTCCAGCGTCCCGAACAGCTCGCGGACCGCGGTGGTGTCGATGTCGCCCATCCGCAGGCCACCCAGGTCGACCTCGACCTCGACGTCCCTGCGCAACGTCATGATCGACACGTTGGCCCGTACCTGCGGTTCGTGCTCCTCGAGCATCGCGGGCACCTTCTTGCCCGCCACCTCGTCGAGGTGGGCGTAGATGCCGTCGATGTCACCGAACGTGGTCACGAGCTTGGCCGCGGTCTTGTCGCCGACCCCCGGCACCCCCGGCAGGTTGTCCGAGTTGTCGCCGCGCAGGGCCGCCAGGTCGACGTAGGACGCCGGGGGCACGCCGTAGCGGTCCTGGACGGCATCCGGGGTCATCTCGGCCATCTCCGTGATCCCACGCAGGGTGTAGAGCACCGTGAGGTCGTCGGACACCAGTTGCATCGCATCACGATCGCCCGTCACGATGTAGGCGTGGAAGCCTGCACCGATCGCCCGATCCGCGACCGTTGCCAGCACGTCATCGGCCTCGATCCCCGCCACCTCCATCACCGGGATGTTGAGCGTGGCCAGGACCTGCTTGATGAGGTCGACCTGTGGCCGGAACTCGTCGGGCGGCGCCGCCCGGTTGGCCTTGTAGTCGGGGAAGGCCTCCGTCCGGGCGACATCCCGCCCCTTGTCGAAGGCGACGACGATGGCGTCCGGCTCACGGTCCCCCAGGAGCTTGATCAGCATCGAGGTGAAGCCGTAGACCGCGTTGGTGAGCTGGCCCGTCTGGGTGCGGAGCGTGTCCGGCAGCGCGTAGAACGCCCGGTAGGCCAGGCTGTGACCGTCCAGCAGGAGGATCGACCGACGCTCGTCTGCCACGGGAAGGATCCTGACGGTCGGCGACGTTGCTACGGGCAGGACGGCGAGCCTAGTGCCGGCGTCCCCGGTCTACCCTCCGAGGCGGGGCCGGCCAGGGTTGTGACCACCGGCCCGATCAACTGCTCGCGCACGCCTGAACACGATCCTCCATCACTGCCCCGACCTGCGAGGTCCGCCGTGTCCGCATCCGCACCGTCCCCCGCATCGCCACTGGTGATCGACGTCGACGATGCCTCCTTCCAGACCGAGGTCCTCGATCGGTCCCACGAGGTGCCCGTCGTCGTCGACTTCTGGGCCGCCTGGTGCGGACCGTGCCGGACCCTCGGGCCGATGCTGGAGGCAGCGGTCACCGCCCGCGGTGGCCAGGTCGTGCTCGCCAAGATCGACGTGGACGCCAACCGTGGGGTCGCCCAGGCCTTCCAGGTCAAGGGGATCCCGCAGGTCTACGCGTTCCGGGACGGCCGCGCGGTGTCACAGTTCACCGGCGTGATCCCGGAACCCCAGCTCCAGGCGTTCCTCGACGACCTGGTCCCCACCGAGGCAGACCGGTTGGTCGCCGCTGCGGCGACGATGTCGCGCGACGACGCCGAGGTCTCCCTGCGTCGAGCGCTCGACCTCGACCCCGACCACCGTGCTGCGGCGATCGCGTTGGCGGACCTGGTGGTCACCGATGATCCGGACGAGGCCATGCGGTTGGTCGCACCCCACCGACCCGATCCGGGAGCCGAGGCGGTCGTCAGCCGGGCGTCACTGGCCGCCGACGGTGCCGTCGACATCGATGGGCTGCGAGCGAGCGTGGCTGCGGCCCCGGATGACGGCGAGCAGCTGATCAGCCTCGGCCGTGCCCTGGCCGCCCGAGGGGAGCACGACGAGGCGATCGACCGGCTGCTCCAGGCGGTCGAACTCGGCGGCGCGACGCGGGACGCGGCACGCGCCCAGCTGGTCGAGCTGTTCGGGATCCTCGGTGACGCGGACCCCCGCGTCGCAGCGGCACGCCCCCGTCTGGCCCGCGCGCTGTACTGACCCACCCGCCATGATCGCCGAGCAGGATCGTCTGGCCGGCCCGTGGCTATCCGACCAGGCTGAAGAAGCGCTTCGTGCGCTCGTGCTGCGGGTCGGTGAGGATCTGGGCCGGGGGGCCTTCCTCGACGACCACGCCGCCGTCCATGAACACGATGCGGTCCGCGACCTCGCGGGCGAAGCCCATCTCGTGGGTGACGACCATCATGGTCATGCCCTCGTCGGCCAGGAGCCGCATGACGGCGAGCACCTCGCCCACGAGTTCCGGGTCCAATGCGGAGGTCGGCTCGTCGAACAGCATCATGTCCGGATCCATGGACAGGGCCCGGGCGATGGCCACGCGCTGCTGCTGCCCGCCGGACAGGTGCGCGGGATAGGCGTCGACCTTGTCGGACAGTCCGACACGTTCGAGGTTGTGGCGCGCGACCTCATCGGCTTCGGCCTTGGACCGTCCACGTACCTTGCGCTGCGCCAGCGTCAGGTTGCGCAGGACCGACAGGTGCGGGAACAGGTTGAACGCCTGGAAGACGATGCCGATGCGACTGCGGAGCTGATCGACATCGGCGTCGATGTCGGTGATGTCGTCGCCCTCGATCAGGATCGTCCCCGAGGTGGCCTCCTCGAGTCGGTTCACGCACCGCAGCAGGGTCGACTTCCCGGAGCCCGACGGCCCGACGACACAGACGACCTCTCCCGGCGTGACCCGGAAGTCGATGCCCTTGAGCACCTCCAGGTCGCCGAAGGACTTGTGGAGATCGAGGACCTCGATCGCCGGGACCGTTGTCGAGGCACCGTCCCCGGTTCCCGACGGGGTCGAGCGAGCACCTTCTGATACGGACACGCCTCGCTCCTCCATCGGGCCTGGAGCGGCCACCGTACCCCTGCGAGCGTCGCCAACGTCGGACGGGACGAGTAACCGCAGCGATCCGTTCACCGGACCCGCTGAGGTCACACACTTCCAACACCGCCGTAACGTGCCCGGAACACCGGCCGCGTAGCTTCCCCACCGTCATCCGCCAGTGACACAGCGGTTCAGGTCCTCGGACCACCGCTGACGAACGGCGAGGTGCCGACGCTCTCTCCCTCTCCCGCCGCGTCGGCACCTCGTCGTTCACTCATGCCGGGCACGCATCTCCGCGTGGCGAGAGCGAACCCCGGGGCAACGGCGGTCAACGGGCGCGGGCGTTGTGGCGTTCGAGCACGGCGACCAACTGGGTCATCGGGATCGTGATCAGCAGGTACACGGCGCCGACGACGATCAGTGGGGTGGCGTTGGCTCGGCTCTGCAGCAGATCGCGTCCGAACTTCAGCAGCTCCTTGGTGGCCGGGGTCGTGCCGAGCACGAACAGCAACGAGGTGTCCTTGATCAACAGCACCAGTTCGTTGGTCAGGGGCGGGATGATGATGCGGAAGCCCTGCGGGATGACCACGGAGGCCATGGCCCGCGAGTGGGACATGCCGAGCGACCGGGCGGCCTCCATCTGGCCCCGCGGGACCCCTTCGATCCCCGCGCGGATCGTCTCGGCCATGTAGGCCGCCGCCACCAGCCCGAGGCCCAGGGTGATGGTGAACAGTGTCGGCCAGGCTCGAGCACCGCGGAAGGCCAGGGGCACCCCGAACCCGACGAGGAAGATGGTCAACAGGGCCGGCAACCCGCGGAAGATCTCGATGTAGATCGTCGCCAACCACCGGTAGGGCGCGATCGACGACAGCCGCATCAGTGCCAGCGTCAACCCGAGTGCCAATCCGAAACTGAACGCGAGGAAGGTGTAGAGCAGGGTGTTGCGGGCCGCGATCAGCAGCACGTCGGGGAACATCTCCAGCGCGATCTCGCGGTTGAAGAAGTTGCGCCGGATGGCCTCCCCGTCCGCCAGGATGACCACCAGGCCGACCGCGAGGATGAACACCGCGTACATCCCGGCACGGACGAGTTGCTGCTGCTTGCGCTTGCTCACGGTCCGCACTCCTCGACCGGCACGGCGGGCCCGCGTGGTCGGAACCGGACCCTAGACGCCACAGGGGGGAGGCCGACGGACGGCCTCCCCCTGGGATGGTGCAGCGGATCGCTCGCGACCCGCGTCGAGCGATCAGTCGACCGCGAAGTAGCGGTCGTAGATCTCGTCGTAGGTGCCTGCCTCACGGATGTCGGACAGCGCGGTGTTGACGGCCGCGAGCAGGTCGTCGGGACGATCCTGCTCGAAGGCGATCCCGTACGACTCGTCGGTGTCGTACTCCTCGACCACGCTGCCGCCCTCGTCGCGGGCGTACTCGACGTTGACGGGTTGGTCCTGCAGGATCGCGTCGACCTGGCCGGCCTCGAGTGCGATGAACAGGTCACCGGTGTTCTCGAACGACAGGATCTCCGCGCCGGGGACGTTCTCCTCGGCGTACGCCTCGCCGGTCGTCCCCGACTGCACACCGACCGTGATTTCGTCGGTCAGGTCGTCGATGCCCGCGATGTCGGAACCCTCCGGGACGAGCAGCGACTGCACGGCGTCGTAGTACGGATCGGAGAAGTCGATCTGCTCCGCCCGCTCGGGTGTGATGGTCATCGCGGACACCGCGATGTCGCAGTCGCCGGCCGCCATCGCGGTGCCGGAGGTCAGGCCTTCGAAGCCACTGGCCACGACCTCCACCTCGAGGTCGAGTTCCTGGGCGATGGCCTGGATCAGCTCGATGTCGAAGCCGCTGTAGCCGATGTCCGAGTCCGGATCCTCGAACTCGAAGGGGGCGTAGGGGATGTCCGAACAGACCGTGAGGGTGCCGGAACTGACCAGATCGAGGTCGCCCTCCGCCGCCGGTTCATCGCCGCCACAGGCGGTAGCGAGCAGGGCTGCGGCGGCCAGCGCCGCCACAGGGTGGGTGATGGAACGCATGACGGATCCTCCTGGATCGCGAGGAGCCGTGGGATCCGGCTCCGACGGCCCGAAGCCTACGACATCGGTCGTAGGAAAGCACCCGATCATCGCAGCTGACCATCCCCTGGACCGACGTGCCCCGCCCGTCCCGGGCGTCACCCGGCGCCGTGTTCGATCAGTCCTCGATCAGTCCTCGAACTGGGCGATGATCCGTTCCGCGACCTGCTTCATCGTCTGGCGACGCTCCATGGCCTGTCGCTGGACGAAACGGAACGCCTCGCCCTCGGACATCGACTCGCGTTCCTGGAGCAACCCCTTGGCGCGATCGACCACCTTGCGCGCCTCCAAGCGTCCCTCGAGGTCGTCGACCGTGGCCTCGAGGCCCGACATCTCACGGAAGCGACCCGCGGCGATCTCGACGGCCGGGAGCAGATCGTGCTTCTGGAAGGGCTTGACGAGGTAGGCCATGGCCCCGGCGCGGCGTGCCTTCTCGACGAGGTCCCGCTGGCTGAACGCGGTCAGGATCAGGATCGCGGCGAGCCGGTCCTTGGCGATCTCCTCCGCCGCCTGGATGCCGTCCATCACCGGCATCTTGACGTCGAGGATGACCAGGTCGGGATCCAGTTCACGGGTCAGCCGCACCGCGGACGCACCGTCAGCGACCTCGGCGACCACCTCGAAGCCCTCCTCCTCCAGCATCTCCTTGAGATCGAGCCGGATGAGGGCCTCGTCCTCCGCGATCAGGACGCGGGTGGGCCGCGGCGAGGTGGCGCCCGCAGCGTCTGCGGTGGGGTCGGTCGGCGTATCGGTCACTGGTCTGGTCCCTCTGGCCGGCGCGTCGTGTCCAGCTCCTGGAGCTGCTCGAGCAGCCGGTCGCGCTCTGCGAGCAGTTCGTTGGACTCGCGACGGGCGTCGTCGAGCTGTGCCCGGTGACGGTCCCGGTCCGTGCGCGCCTCCCGCCACTCACGGTCAGCGAGCGGGGTCTGCGACACCAGCTTGCGCGTCTCTGCGTCAGCGGCCACCTCATCGAGGTGGGCCACCTGCTCGGCGAGGACGCGCTCCGTCGCGCGGACCCGCTTGAGCTGTTCCTGGAGTCGCCTGAGGCGCTCGTGCACCCGGCTGGCACTGCGTAGGGAAGGCGTGGTCACTCCGGTCGTCGGTCGATCGTGATGCGGTCAGTCCGGCTGAGCGATAGCGGTTTCGTGTCCTCGTACGTGGCCGTGCTGCAACGCAGACGGGCAGTGAACTGGAACGGACACACACCCTCTCAGAGCCAGCCGGACGTCGGAAACTAGCGTCGCAGCGAGGATGCGGCCAACATCCGCCTCGAGGAACCGGGCGGGCGAAGACGCCGTACCCCCGGTGGGACTCGAACCCACAAGCCCTTCCGGGCAGACGATTTTGAGTCGTCCCTGTCTGCCAATTCCAGCACGGGGGCGCAACGGGCAGTACTGCCGCCCGCAGCGTGAGCCTAGCCTCTTCCGATGTTGCGACCACAGTAGGTCGGAGTCTGGGCATGGCAGTTCGGACACAGGAGTCGCAGGTTGCCGAGCGTCTGGTTCCGGGGATCGCCGTCGACGTGGTCCAGTTCGAGAGGCGCCGGCTCCCCGCGCCACATCACGAGTCCGCATATCGCGCACCTTTCCTCGAGCAGGCCAGCGGCAACGAGTCGCCGACGCAGGCGTACCGATCCGCCCCGGTAGCTCGATCCCGGAACCAGAACCTCCTCGAGCGGCAGCGACCTCCGGTCGCGTCGGGTCCCCCGTGACCATGCCTGGCCACGCAGTGAGTCATCTGCGAGGTCGAGTTCCAGGATCCGGTCACGAACCCGGCGATGCAGGGTGCCACTGGTCGTTTCGAACCCGAGGCGACGAACCACTTCGGCGATCGATCGCGCGCCCACGACGGCCACACGCAAGGCTCCGTCGTCGAGATGGACCCTCGGACGGCGCACTCGGGCGCCACCAGGCTGCCAGCGGCCAGCGTCCCAGTGCGACGTGTCGAGGCTCAACCGTTCGATGTGATCCTGCATCCGCCGCCACGCACTCCCGCCGACGGCCAGATCCAGGTGCCGGAACACCCCGTTGAGATTGCGTGCCGAGCGGACCGCTTCACGCAGCTGTTGGTCGGTCCAGGTACGGGGTGCCGCACCGGGCGCAGGGAGATGCGAAGTGTCCAGCTCAAGCGCCTGGCAGCGTTCCCGAACGGAGCGGAGATTGCCGCCGCTCGTCCCGAGCCGGAGGCGTCGACAGACGTCGCTCCACGACGTGGCGTCGTGCAGGGCGTCGCGGAGGTCGTCGTCGGTCCAGGTACGTGGCCGTCCCATGGTTCGCCTGTCTGTGACCCCCGCTGGTTGTCAGCCGTCGAGATGGTCACGGCTGCCCACCGGTGCCGCCGGTGACACGGCCGCCCCGGCCGATCCGCTCGACAGCGTCGCAGACCCCTGTGACACCCCGGACCGGGGCACCGGCGAGACCCCTCGGCGGGGGTCGTCACTGGCCAGACAGCTACCGGCCCGTTACGCTCGACGAGAACGACACACGGCATGTACGTGTTCCGCCAGCTGCTCACGCCGGCCCACTCGGCCGGCGTTCGACGTTCGCGGTACCGCCACCGGTTCCGACATCGGATCCAGCCGAGCCTGGTCGGAGCTGCCAGCGGCGGCTCTGCGGCGAACCCCCGCACCGAGCCTCGCGCCAGGCACCTCGGCGCCATCGTCACCCCCACCGTCCCCTCGTAGGAGCAGACGCCCTTGGCGTTCCTCGAGTACCTCTCGAGTCCATCCACCCAACGCACGCTGCTGGTGCAATCGCTCGAACACATCCGCATCGTCGGCTACGCGATGCTGTTCGCGACCATCATCGGCCTGTTCCTTGGCATCGCGGCGCACCGCTTCCCGGCGTTCCGAGGACCGATCCTGAGCGTCACCTCGACCTTCCTGACCATCCCGTCCCTCGCGCTGTTCGCGCTGATGATCCCGATCGTGGGGATCGGTGACACGGGCCCGATCGTGGCCCTGACGCTCTACGCGCTGCTGGCCATCGTCCGCAACACGGTCTCCGGGCTGTTCTCGGTGGACAACGCGGTCGTCGAGTCGGCCGCCGGCATGGGCATGAGCAAGACCATGCAGCTGTGGCGCATCGAGCTGCCGAACGCGTGGCCGGTCATGCTGGCCGGGCTGCGCGTCTCCACCCTGCTGACCGTCGGGATCGCGGCCATCGCCGCACTCGTCGGCGGGAGCGGGCTCGGGCAGGAGATCTTCCGCGGGATCCGGCGGATCGGCTCGCCGGGCGCCCTGGAATCCCTGCTGGGCGGGACCCTGGCCATCGTGGTCCTGGCCATGCTCTTCGACCTTCTCTATCTCGCCATCGGCCGACTGACGATCCCTCGAGGCATCCGTGACTGACCAGACGAACGACACCAAGCAGTACGACAAGGAGACCGCGATCGGCGGTGATGCGGCCGTCGGTGAGACGATGATCGAGCTCCGCGACCTCACGAAGCGCTACCCCGGCGAGGAGACCCCTGCGGTCGACCGCGTGTCGATGGAGATCCCGAAGGGTGAGATCGTCGTGTTCGTCGGCCCCTCCGGGTGTGGCAAGACGACCACGCTGAAGATGATCAACCGGATCATCGAACCGACCAGCGGCAACATCATCATCGACGGTGAAGACGTCACCACCATCGATCCGAACCACCTGCGCCGGCGCATCGGCTACGTGATCCAGCAGATCGGGTTGTTCCCGCACATCACCATCGAGGGCAACGTCGGCACCGTCCCGCGGCTGCTCGGCTGGGACAAGGACCGCACGGACGCACGGATCGACGAACTGCTCGATGTCGTCGGCCTCGATCCGGCGGTCTACCGCTCGCGCTACCCCAAGGAACTCTCCGGTGGTCAGCGGCAACGTGTCGGCGTCGCCCGCGCGCTCGCAGCCGACCCACCGGTCCTGCTGATGGATGAGCCGTTCGGCGCCATCGACCCCATCACCCGGACCCGCCTGCAGAACGAGTTCCTGCGCCTGCAGGAGGAACTCCAGAAGACCATCGCCTTCGTCACCCACGACATCGACGAAGCGATCAAGATGGGTGACCGCATCGCCATCCTCAAGGAACAGTCCCACATCGCCCAGTTCGCGACGCCCGAGGAGATCCTCACCAACCCGGCGAACGAGTTCGTCGAGGACTTCGTCGGGACCGGCGCGACCCTCAAGCGCCTGAAGCTCACACGGGTCCGCGACATCGCGGTCGTCGACGATGCACTCATCGGTCGACTCGACGAGCCACGCGAGGACCTGCAGAAGCGGCTCAAGGAGTCCGAGTGGACCGCGATGCTGCTGCTGGACAAGGACAACAAGCCCGCGCGCTGGCTGCGCGCTCCGGACTTCCGCCACGACCGCCCAGCTGCCGAACTCGGGCTGCCCGCCCGAGCCATGGTGGAGAAGCAGGCGACCCTGTCCGATGCCCTCGAGGAGATGCTCGTCGGATCAGCCGGCGTCGCGATCGTCGTCGACGGTCGCGGCACCTACGAGGGCATCCTCGACGTCGACAGCATCATCACCTCCATCCAGACGATGCGGGATGCCGATGCGGAGTTCTACCGCGCCGCCAAGCTGATCGATCCGGCCGATGAGGTCGCGTGATGTCCACCACTCTCACGCCTCCTGAGGCGGACATCGGCGCTCGTGACCGGGCGCTCGCCGAGGACCAGGCCGCCGACGCCCGTGCCAAGCGGACCAAGCTCGTCCACTACGCCGGTATGCCGCTGTTCCTGCTCGTGGTCACCGTCGCGCTCCTGCTCTACATCCAGGGCAGCGAACTCGACAGCATCGAGACGCGCTCACTGGCGGCGAACGTCCAGTTCACCCGTCTGCAGGAGCACCTACTGCTGACCGGCGTCTCGACGTTCTTCGTGCTGCTGCTGGCGATCCCGTTGGGCATCGCGGCGACCCGACCGCGTGTACGCAAGTACGCACCCATCGTGATCGGCCTGGGCAACGCTGGGCAGGCGATCCCCTCGCTCGGCGCACTGGCGCTGCTGTTCTTCCTGTTCCGGACCGTCGACTGGCTGCCGAGCACGGGGACGATCCCGGTGGTCGTCTCGCTGATCGCCTACTCGTTCCTACCGATCCTGCGCAACACGATGGTCGGGCTCGATCAGGTCGACGCGAACGTCCTGGAGGCGGGCCGCGGCATGGGCATGTCCAACCGCCTGGTCCTGCGCCGGCTCGAGTTGCCGCTCGCGGTGCCGGTCATCCTCGCGGGGGTGCGGACCGCCCTGGTGCTCAACGTCGGCACCGCCGCCCTGGCCTTCCTGTTCGGCGGTGGTGGCCTGGGCGAGACGATCCAGGCGGGCTTCCAGCTCAACCGTCAACCGGTGCTGGTCTTCGGGGCCGTCTCGGTGGCGATCCTCGCCCTGCTCGTCGACTACCTGGCCGGACTCGTCGAGGAAGTGCTGACGCCACGGGGGCTGTGATGGGGCTGCCCCCGCTGATCGACACCGCACCGATGTGCACTTCTCGGATCATTCCCTATCCTGGGTGACACGCTACGACTCCGGTCGTACGGGTCGACCCAGGCGCCATCCCCGCCACATCGTCGGCGCTGTGCCTCACGGGGTCCCGATCTCCGATCCGTGTCATCCGACGCAGATCCTCCGCCCGAACCGGGCATCCGTCCGATCACAACAGCAAGGAAGTACGTGAAGAGAGCATCAACTGTCCGATACATCGGTGGCCTCGCGGCCATCGCCCTGGTGGCCGGCGCGTGCGGCAACGGTGAGGAAGCCGGTGGTGTCGAGGTCCTCGACACCGGCGTCATCTACAGCGCGACCGCCGACCGCGATCCCTGCAACTTCGGAGAGGTCTTCACCACCGACGGTCGTATCGCGGCCCTCGACCTCGTCGTGTTGGAGGACGACCAGAACTTCTTCCCCCTCTACAACGTCTCACCGGTCTTCCGTGAGGACGTCTACAACGAGTACAGCGACACCCTGGACGCGCTCTACGAGCCGATCTCCAACGCACTCGACGATGACACGATGGCTGGTCTGAACGCCCGCGTCTCGGCCGACAACGAGCCGGTGACCGAGGTCGCCGTCGACTTCCTCGAGTCCAACGACTTCCTCGCGGAGGGCGATGAACTCTCCGGTGCCGAGATCACCGTCGGGTCCAAGGACTTCGACGAGCAGCTCGTCCTCGGTGAGATCTCCGTCGCGCTGCTCGAGAGCGCCGGCGCCACCGTCATCAACGAGGTCAACCTCGGCGGGACCGACGCGGCTCGCTCCGCCCTGACCAGCGGTGAGATCGACCACTACTGGGAGTACACCGGGACCGCCTGGATCTCCTTCTTCGGTGAGACCGATCCGATCACGGACCGTGTCGAGCAGTACGAGGCCGTCGCCGAGCGTGAGGCCGAAGAAGAGGGCCTGATCTGGCTCGAGCCGTCGCAGTTCAACAACACCTACGGCATCGCGATGTCGCAGGAGGCCTACGACGAGCTGGGCGTCGACACGATCTCCGAGATGGGTGAACTCGCCGAGTCCGACCCGGGCGCCGTGAGCCTGTGTGTCGAGTCCGAGTTCAACGTCCGTGACGACGGTCTACCGGGCATGGAAGCGCACTACGGCTTCGAGATCCCGCGCGACTGACGTCGCACCGAACATCGCACGTCAGCGAGCCCCCGCCGGCCACGGCGGGGGCTCGCTGCTGTTGCGACGTGCAGCCGACGACACGCATCCCGCGACGTGCATCCGACGACACGCATCCGGCGGGGAGCCGACGCAGAGCGCAGGCGTGCTAGCCGTTGCCCGCGACGCCCGCGCGCAGCTCGCGCACCAGGGCGCCGACCCGTTCGGGCGCGCCCGCCGGGTCACCGTCCGCGGCGGCACTGACGATGGACGAGCCCACGATCACCCCGTCGGCGTACGCCGCGACCTCGGCGGCCGAGGCCCGGTCCTTCACACCGATGCCGACGCAGACCGGCAGGTCGGTCCGGACGCGCACGCGATCGACGAGTTCCCGGGTGACGGTGCCCGCCACGGCCTTGACACCGGTCACGCCCAAGAGCCCTGTCGCGTAGACCCAGCCCGACGAACGGGCCGCGATGGCATCCAAGCGCTCGTCGGTCGAGATCGACGAGGCCAGGAACACCGTCGCGAGCTCCCTCCGCCGGGCTTCGGCCAGCCACGGATCCGCCTCCGGAACCGGCAGGTCGGGCAGGATGACCCCGGCCAGCCCCGCATCGGCCAGCTCGTCTGCGAAGGCTGCGTAGCCGCGGGTATCCGCGATGGTGACGTAGGTCATGACGAGCTTGGGGACGTCGAGGTGGTCGAGCGAGCGGACCAGGTCGAGCTGTTCACCGACCGACGTCCCCGCATCCAGGACGTGCTGGTTGGCCTGCTGGATGATGGGACCGTCCATCATCGGGTCCGAGAAGGGGATCCCGATCTCCAGGATGTCGGCACCAGCCTCGACGGCCGCCTCGAAGCAGGCCCGGGAGGTGGCCGGGTCCGGGAAACACGCGGTGAGGTAGACGATCAGGGCGGCGCGGTCCTCGGCAGCCGCACGCTCGAACGCGGCACCGATCGCCTGCGAACCGCTGACGGTGACCGAGCTCACGATCCGGCCTCGCCGGGTTCACCGAAGGCCCTGGCGACGCCGACGTCCCAGCCGGCGACCTCGACGACCTCGTCGACGTCCTTGTCGCCGCGTCCGGACATCGTCAGCACGACCCGGGCGCCCTCCCCCAGTTCGTCACGGCCGTGACGCAGCAGCCAGCCGACGGCGTGCGCCGGCTCGAGCGCCGGGATGATGCCTTCGAGTTCGCAGGTCCGGCGGAAACCGTGGAGCGCATCCTCATCCGTCGCGCTGACGTAGGTCCCGCGACCCGTCGATGCCAACCAGGCATGTTCCGGCCCGACGCCCGGGTAGTCGAGCCCGGCGGACACGGAGTGCGCGGGTTTGACCTGGCCGTCGTCGTTGACCAGGACGATGGATCGCGACCCGTGCAGCACGGCCTCGCGGCCCTCGCTGATCGTCGCGGCCGACCGTCCCGAACCGACGCCCTCGCCGGCTGCCTCGACGCCGATGAGTTTCACCCCGTCGACCCCGATCCACTCGGCGAACGACCCGATCGCGTTCGAGCCACCACCGACACACGCGATGACGGCATCGGGGCGTCCGCCGACCTGGTCGGTGAACTGCTGCGTGGACTCGACCGAGATGATCTTCTGCAGTTCCCGCACGATCGTCGGGAACGGGTGGGGTCCCATCGCCGAGCCGATCAGGTAGTGGGTGCTGTCGACGTTGCTGACCCAGTCACGCATCGCTTCGTTGATCGCGTCCTTGAGCGTCCGGGTCCCGCTGTCGACCGGCACGACCTCGGTACCGAGCAGTTGCATCCGCACGACGTTGAGCCGCTGCCGGCGCACATCCTCGGCGCCCATGTAGACCGTGCAGTCCAGGCCGAACAGGGCCGCAGCCGTCGCGGTGGCCACCCCGTGCTGGCCCGCGCCGGTCTCCGCGATCACCCGTGGCTTGCCCATCCGACGGGTGAGCAGCGCCTGCCCGACCACGTTGTTGAGCTTGTGCGAACCGGTGTGGGCGAGGTCCTCGCGCTTGAGCCAGACCTCGACACCCGCTTCCTCGGAGAGTCGAGCTGCGCGATACAGCGGGGTCGGACGCCCGCCGTAGTTGCGGCGCAGGTCGTCGAGTTCAGCCTCGAAGGTCGGATCGGCCTGGGCGTCCGCCCAGGCATCGACCAACTGCGTCAGGGCGCCGGACAGCGATTCGGGGACGTACTGGCCCCCGAAGCGGCCGAAGTAGCCATCGCGGACCGCGTCGTCGGCACGCTCCTCGACGGGTGATGCGGGCGTGTCCGTCATGCTCACGGTTCCCTCGATGCGGTTGTGGGAGGTGTGGGGTCGGCCGACCGTCCTGGACCCGCGGCAGACCCCCTGTCTGTCGATGGTTCGGGGGCACCCACCCCCGTGTCCTTGCGCTGATCGGACACCTGTCCGCCGGCGTCGGCATCGGATGCCGTGCCGTCGAGTCCGGCGGCGACCAGGCCGGCGACCACGGCGGCCGGGTCGTCCGCGGTCACCAGGGTCTCACCCACGAGCACGGCGTCCGCGCCGTCAGCGGCGGCCCGATGGACGTCATCGGGGTCACGGACGCCGGACTCCGCCACCGCGATGGTCCCGGGCGCCAGGGTCGGACGCAGCCGGGCGAAGGCGTCCCGGTCGAGCACGAACGTCCGCAGGTCCCGGGCGTTGATCCCGACGACGCGCGCCCCGATCCGGCTCGCGACGGCCGCCTCGGCCTCGTCGTGGACCTCGACCAGCGAGGTCAGACCGGCGGTATCCGCTTCGTCGTGGAGTGCGGCGAGCGTCCGCTCGTCGAGCGCGGCCACGATCAGCAGCACCGCCGAGGCACCGGCGAGCTTGGCCTCCCAGATCTGGTAGGGATCGACGATGAAGTCCTTGCGCAGGGTCGTCGCCCCCAGCCGCGCGACGGCTGACAGATCGTCCAGCGAGCCCAGGAACTGGTCGGGTTCGGTGAGCACGGAGATCGCGGCCGCACCACCGTCGAGGTAGTGCTGGGCCTGCGTCGCGGCGTCGAGGTCCCGAGCCAGGGACCCCTTGGACGGTGACGCGCGCTTGACCTCGGCGATCACCGACACCCCACGCACCGACAGGGCGTCGTAGAGCGTCCGCGCCCCGCGCACGTCCTGTGCCCGCTCGCGCAGCGCTCCGAGCGGTTCCAGCTCACGGGCGACCGCGACCCGACGCGTCGCGCCGGTCACGAGGTCGTCGAGGTAGGTGGCCACCGGTGGTCCTTCGCGGGAGACGACGATGGTAGAGCCCCTGGCGCCTGTCGGAGCGCTCAGCCCTGGAGTGCCTCGGCCGCCCGGATCGCGGCGATCACCGCCCCGGCCTTGTTGCGGGTCTCCTGCTCCTCGGACGCCGGCACGGAATCCGCGACGATGCCCGCACCCGCCTGGACGTAGGCGACACCGTCCTTGACCACGACCGTGCGGATCGTGATGCAGGTGTCGAGGTTGCCGGCCAGATCGACGTACCCGACCGCACCGGCGTACGGGCCGCGCCGCGTCGGTTCCAGCTCGTCGATGATCTCCATCGCACGCACCTTCGGTGCGCCGGACACGGTGCCTGCCGGGAACACCGCGCGGAGCACGTCCACGGGGCCGAGTCCCTCCTTGAGCGTGCCGGTGACCGAGCTCGTGAGATGCATCACGTGGCTGTAGCGCTCCACCTGCAGCATGTTCGACACCCGCACGCTGCCGACCTCGCTGATCCGTCCCAGGTCGTTGCGCGCCAGATCGACCAGCATCACGTGCTCAGCCCGTTCCTTGGCGTCCGCCACGAGTTCGTGTTCGTAGGCGGTGTCCTGCTCGGGCGTGGCGCCCCTCGGCCGGGTGCCGGCGATCGGCCAGGTCTCCACGTGGCGGCCCTGTACCTGCACGAGCGCCTCGGGCGAGGAGCCGACGATCTGCGCGTCCCCGAGGTCGACGAGGTACAGGTAGGGCGAGGGGTTGATCACCCGCAGGACCCGGTACAGGTCGAAGGCGGAGGCCGTGGTGTCCAACGCGAACCGTTGGCTGACGACCGTCTGGAAGGTGTCGCCGGCGCGGATGTACTCCTTGACGCGGTCGACCATCTGTTCGTAGGCACCCGGATCGAGGTTCGACGGTGCCGAGGGGGTCTCGCCCCGTTCGGGTGGGGCGGCGGGGCGCAGCGGTGCCACCGCGGAGGCGAGCCGTTCCACGACCCGATCCGTCGCCGCGACGGCGTCGTCGTAGCGCGCCGGGAGATCCGCGGGGTCGACCCCGTCCGTCACGACGTTGGTCACGACCGTCATCACCTGCCGGAGGTGGTCGAGTGCGACGACGTGACGCGGGAACATCATGACGACGTCCGGGAGCGACAGGTCGTCGCGACCGGTGTCCGGGATGCGCTCCACCTCGCGGATGGCGTCGTAGCCGATGTAGCCCACCGCCCCACCATGCAGCGGGACGTCCGGCAGAGGGGGTGCCCGGAACGCGTCGGTGACCCTGGCCAGCGCGTCGAGCGGACCATCGGCATCAGCGGCAGCGGCGGGCGGGGTCCCCTGCCACGACACCGCACCGTCGCGGCCCTCGAGCACCAGGAACGGATCGAACCCGACGAACGAGTAGCGTCCCCACCGCTCCCCGTGCTCGGCGGACTCCAACAGGAAGCTGCGGCCGTCCCCGCTGAGTTTGGCGTAGACCGAGAGCGGGGTCTCGAGGTCGGCCAGCACCTCGCGGCGGACCGGGACGACACCATGATCGGCCGCGAGCCGGACGAACTCCTCACGCGGGGGGTGGACGCTCACGGGTGATGCTCCTGGTGGTGATGGCGGGCGCTGGCCTGCTCGGACGAGCCGCGACCGGCGATCGAGCACACGGTCATCCTGCACCGTCCGCGAGCGGCGGCGCGGCGCCCGTGGCGTCCGCCGGCGCACCGGGCAGGCGCCGGTGGAAACAACTCCGGGCACCGGTGTGGCAGGCCACGCCGTCACCCTGCTGGTCCACGAGCACCAGCAGCACATCGCCGTCGCAGTCGATGCGCACATCGAGCACCCGTTGGGTGTTCCCGGACGTCGCGCCCTTGTGCCACTGCTCCCGGCGCGACCGGCTGTAGAAGACCGTCTGGCCGATCTCGAGCGTGCGCGCGAGGGCGGGCCGGTCCATCCACGCCAGCATGAGGACCTCGCCCGAGTCGTGCTGCTGGACGACCGCGGGGATCAGGCCATCGGCGTCGAACCGCAACCGCTGTTGCTGGGCGGCGCTCAACACCGGGGTCTCAGCATGATGGTCTCAGCACGATGGGGTCCGCATGACGTTCTCCTGGTGGACGCTGCCCCCACGTCGGCGAGCCGGCAGGTGGGCATCAGCGCGGAGCCTATCGGTGCAGGTGGGTGCCCCGGCAGCCCCGTTCGGTTACGTTCTGCAGCCAGGGCGTGACACCTATGCGGCAAGGAGCCACGATCATGACCAACCCGGCAGCCTGGCACCCGGATCCGACCGGTCGGCACGAACACCGGTACTGGGACGGTGAGCAGTGGACCGACCACGTCGCGGACGCTGGCGAAGCATCGACCGATCCCCTGGACGGCGGCCCGGGCGACGGGGGCTCGGCCAACGACCGCGGCGGTGCGGAGGGTGGCGGTGCATCCGGCGGTGAGCAGGGCGGTGACCCGGCTGGGTCGGGGCCGGCTGGGTCGGGGCCGGCAACCGCCGAGACCCCGGATCGCTCGACCATCGCCGTGCCGCTCGGGTCGACGCCGGCGTCCGGTTCCTCCGCGCCCTCGTTCCCGGCGGCTCAGGGTGCTGCCCCCGGCGGAGCGGCCGGTGGCCCTCCCGGTGGTGCTCCCGGTGGTCCGGGAGGCTCGACCTTCCCCGCGGCGGCGCCGTCGTCCGGTCAACCGTCCTCGGGAGGTGGCAACGGCGCTGCCGTCGCCGCACTGATCATCGGGATCCTGTCCTTCCTCGTCGCGTTCATCCCCTACATCGGCCTCGCGGGGGTCCTCGGAGGGATCGCGGCACTGATCCTCGGGATCGTCGGCCGCAAGAAGGCCAAGCAGGTCAACAACGGTGCCGGTATGGCCATGGCGGGGATCATCACCGGCGTTCTCGGGATCATCATCGGCATCGCGTCCACCGTGATCGTCACGGTCTTCCTCCAGAACGTCGGCGATGGCTTCGTGGACGAGTTCAACAACCTCGACGAGTGCATCCAGGAGACCGGCGACGAGGATGCGTGCGTCCGGGAGTTCGAGGAGAGCCTGTTCGACCAGCTCGGCTCGTGATGTCGCCGACCCCGCTGGTCGTGCCACGGCCGTGACCCCCGGCGATCCGCCGGGAGCACGGTCGGCCTGTCCGGCCTGTGGCTCCACCGACGGGGACCGCGTGCGAAGGACGGCGCAGGCCACCCGCGGATCGATCGCGATCCTCGCCGAGGGGCTGCCCGTCGACCGGTGTGTGTGCGGGTTCCGCCGCGTCACGGGGACGTTCGCGGACGCGGCCTCCGCCGCCTGTTCGACCTCCATCCCGGTCGCCCGTGGACGGCGCGTGCGCCCGGATGCCTGCCTGGGCTGCGGCGCGTCGATGTCGATGCCGGTCCGCCGCAGCGTCCGTGCCGTCACGGTGACTCCCGAGGTCGGGCCGGTCACGACCCTCCGGCTGGATCTGCCCATGCAGCGCTGCCCCGAGTGCGGCCTGGACCACCTACCGGCACGCGGTCAGGCGGACCTGACCGCCGCGCTCGCCGCGGTCATCGACGCGGGGGTCGAGGCCGCCGGTCCGACCGACTGATCAGGTGGTCTCCGGCACCATCCGCACGGGCAGTCCACGCGCGGCCATCCCACGCTTGACGTCGCGGATACGGAGCTCGCCGAAGTGGAAGATGGAGGCGGCGAGCACCGCCGAGGCTCCGCCCTCGAGCGCACCATCGGCCAGGTGATCCGCGGTGCCTGCTCCCCCGGAGGCCACGACCGGGATGCCGACCGTGCCGGTCACCGCTCGCAGCAGGTCCAGGTCGAACCCCGTCTTCGTCCCGTCGCGGTCCATCGAGGTGAGCAGGATCTCACCGGCGCCGAGCGCTTCCGCCCGGTCACACCAGGACACGGCGTCGATGCCGGTCCGCGTCCGCCCGCCGTGCACGGTGATCTCCCAGCCACCCGACGCGTCGTCGGGGTCGCGTCGTCGGGCGTCGACGGCCACGACGATCGACTGTGAGCCCACCGCGGCCGCGGCCTCCGCCAGCAGCTCCGGGCGCTCAACGGCAGCGGTGTTGAACGAGATCCGATCCGCGCCCGCATGCAGCATCCGCCGCGCATCCTCGACCGACCGCATGCCCCCACCGACGGTGAACGGGATCGAGACCTCATCGGCGACCCGCTCGACGACGTCGAGCATGATGTCACGTGCATCGCTGGAGGCGGTGATGTCCAGGAAGCACAACTCATCAGCGCCTTCGCGGTCGTAGGTGCGGGCGAGCTCCACCGGGTCGCCGGCGTCACGCAGATCGACGAAACTGATGCCCTTGACGACCCGGCCACCGGTGACGTCCAGGCAGGGGATCACGCGGACCGACAAGCCGTCCATCAGGACCCGCTCCCTGCCGCGGCCGTCAGTGCGTCACCGATCGTGAAGGCCCCGGAGTACAGCGCCTTGCCGACGATCGCCGCATCGACGCGGTCGTGGCAGCGCTGGAGGAGCTCGAGGTCAGCGAGGCTGCTCACACCCCCGGAGGCCGTCACCTGCGCGGTCGTGGCATCAGCGACCTGGGCGAGCATCTCGACGTTCGGGCCCTCGAGCATGCCGTCCTTGGCCACGTCGGTGTAGACGAACCGCGGGACGCCCATCGCGGTGAAGGTCCGCAGGGCGTCGAACAGGTCCCCGGCTTCCTCGGTCCACCCACGCGCCTGCAGGACCCGACCCCGGGCATCGAGACCGACCGCGATCCGCGGACCCACGGCGTCGAGGACCTGCTCCACGAACGCGGGTTCAGCCAGCGCCATCGTGCCGATCACGACACGGGCCGCCCCGTAGTCGAGCGACGCCTTCACATCATCGAGCGTGCGGACCCCTCCGGACGCCTGGACCTGGCAGCCCGTGGCCGCAACGATCCGTTCGATCAGGTGACGGTTGCGTGGCTCACCGGTGAACGCGGCGTCGAGGTCGACGACGTGCAGCCACGTGGAGCCGGCGTCCGCGAACGCGCCCGCGGCCGCCACCGGGTCCTCGTCGTAGACCGTCTCTGCATCTGCCCGGCCCTGCGTGAGGCGGACGGCGCGGCCGTCTCTGATGTCGACCGCGGGGTACAACGTGAGCACGCTCGGCTCCTGGTGGGCAACGGACAGGTGGAACCGACAGCCTACGCGCCCGGTCCGGGGTGTCCGCCGTCCCGAACGCAGGAGTGGCCGGCCAGGGAGCGCCGGAGCCCCAGCTGACAGGCGATCCGTGACGGGAGATACTGCGCCCATGACCAGCATCTCGCTGCACGGCGTCCAGGTGGACCACGGCGACCATCGCGTGATCGATGGGCTCGACCTGACGGTCGCCGCGGGCGAGCGCGTCGCGCTGCTGGGACCGTCGGGATGCGGCAAGACGACGATCCTGCGTGCCATCGCCGGCCTCGATCCGGTCGCCGGAGGGCGGATCAACCTCGGGGAGCGCGACGTCACGGGGTTGGCCCCACGTGACCGCAACATCGCCATGATCAACCAGGAGGCCAGCCTCCAGCCACACCTGACCGTCGAACGCAACCTCGCCTTCGCCCTGCGGCTGCGGAAGGTCCCGCAGGACCAGATCGATGAACGGGTCGACGCGGAGAGTCGGGCCTTCTCCCTGAAGGACCTGCTGCGCCGACGTCCACGGACGCTGTCGGGCGGTGAGCGCCACGAGGTCGCGCTCGCGCGGTCGCTGGTCCGGCGGTCATCGGTGCTGCTGATGGACGAACCGTTCAGCAAGATCGATCCGGTCCGTCGGGGCGTCCTGCTGCGCGAACTGATCCAGGTCCAGGAGGGCTACGGCGTCACGCTGCTGATCGCGACCAACGACCAACGGGTGGCGCTCGGCCTCGCCGAGCGGATCGCGGTGATCCAGCAGGGCCGCGTGGTCCAGATCGGGTCCCCCACCGACGTCTACAACGAACCGGCCACGACCTTCGCGGCCGGCTTCATCGGCAGCCCACCGATGAACCTCATCGACGGGATCGTCACACGCGTCGACGGACAGGTTCACGTCCAGGCCGGCCCCCTGTCGATCCCGACGTGGAACACCGGCCTGACCGGCCACGTCGGCGCGCCGGTCATCCTCGGCCTCCGTCCCCAGGACGTGCAGGTCGAGCCGAGTCCTCGCGGCGCGGACCTGCGCCTGCAGGTGACCCGACGTGAGTTCATGGGCAAGGAGGTCACCGTGCACCTGGCAACCGGCGCCGGCTTCCGCCTGACCGCGGTCGTGCCGCACCCGGGTCCGGAGATGGACGGCCGTGTCGGGGTCACGGTCCGGCCGGGCGACATCCACCTGTTCGACCCGGTCGCCGGCACCCTGATCACCCACGGCATCTGATCCCGAACGAGGTGACCCGCGACCGGACAGGGCCGCCGGTCAGGCCAGCTCAGCCAGCCAGTTCTCCAGCAACCGCTGCCCGACGACACCCGACTTCTCCGGGTGGAACTGTGTCCCGACGACGCTGCCCTGACGGACCAGGCAGGGGAAGTCCACACCGCCGTAGGAACAGCGGCCGACGACCGGTTCGTACGCAGCCGGGACGGCGTAGTAGGAGTGCACGAAGTACAGCCGCTGCCCGGCGACACCCGCCAGCAGAGGATCGTCCTCGTGGCCGTCCGCGGCGTGGACGACGTCCCAGCCCAGGTGCGGGACGATCGCCTCGGAGGGGAACCGCTCGACCCGACCGGCCAGGAGCCCCAGCCCGGGCTCGTCCCCCTCGTCGGAGACCTCGTAGAGCAGCTGCATGCCCACACAGATGCCGAACACGGGACGCTGCGCCTCGATCCAGGTTCGCAGGAGCCGCTCGAGACCCGATCGCCGCAGCTGGGCGAGGCAGGACGCGAAGTGACCGACGCCGGGGACCACCAGGACCTGCGCCTGCTCGGCGACCTGTGGATCTTCGGTGATGAACGCATCGGCGCCGGCAGCATCGAAGCCGCGTTTTGCCGAACGCACGTTGCCGGCGTCGTAGTCCAGCACCGCGACGCGCAGCCGCTCGGTCACTGCAGCACGCCCTTGGTCGACGGGGTGCCCGAACCGGTCACCGCGACCGCACGCCGCAGCGCCACCGCGACCGCCTTGAAGACGGATTCGAAGGTGTGATGGGTGTTGTCGCCCGACAGGTTGTGCACGTGCAACGTGATGCGGGCGTTGGCGACGATCGACTCGAAGAAGTGCTTCACGAGCGAGGTCTCGAAGGTGGTGCCGATCACCTCGATCGGGACCTCGCAGTCCCAGACCAGGTACGGACGACCCGACAGGTCGATCGCGACCCGCGTCAGAGCCTCGTCGATCGGCACGGTGGCGTCGCCGAAGCGCTCGACCCCGCTGCGATCCCCCCAGGCATCGGCGAGCGCCTGGCCGAGGGCGATCCCGACGTCCTCGACGGTGTGGTGGGCATCGATCTCCAGATCGCCCTGCGCCGTGACCGTCAGGTCCAGCCGGCCGTGGCGCCCCAACTGGTCGAGCATGTGGTCGAAGAACGGGATACCCGTCCCGATGTCACAGGTGCCGCTGCCGTCGAGGTCGACCTCCACCTCGATACGGGTCTCCTTGGTGTCGCGCGAAACACGACCGACGCGGGTACTCACGGGGATGTCCTTCAGGTGGTGGGCAGCGGTCAGGATAGATGGCACCCGACCCGTCGCACGACGCGGCCCTGCCACCCGAGGACCGGGCCGCCGGGAGGGACGCCGGTCGGCAGGCGATCAGTTCGCCGCGATGACGTCCGCCATGGCCGTCAGGAACGTGTCGTTCTCCGCCTCGGTCCCGATCGTGACCCGGACGCATCCCTCCAGACGCGGCTTGTCCGAGAAGTCCCGGACGAGCACACCGTGGGCCAACAGCCGACCGAACAGATCGGGGACCGAGGAGCGCACGAGCACGAAGTTGGCGGCGGAGGGGAAGACCTCCACCCCGTCGTGGCACCGGAGGGCCGCAGCCACCCGGTCACGCTCCGCGGCCAACCGTTCCCGGTGCTCCAGGAACGCCGCCTCCTGCTCGATCGCGACCAGGCCGGCGACCTGCTTGATGGCATCGAGGTGGTAGGGAAGCCGGACCTTCTGGACGTCCTCGACGACCCAGGAGGGTCCGATCAGGTAGCCGAGCCGCAGACCCGCCAACCGGAAGGCCTTGGACATCGTGCGCACGATCACCAGCCGGGGTAGTTCCGCCAGCAGTGGCAGCGCACTGACGTGGTCGTCGGCGAACTCGATGTAGGCCTCGTCGACGACGAGCAACGCCCGGGAGCCGTCGTGGAGGGCCCGCAGAGCCTCGTGGGCGACGGGGGTGCCGACCGGGTTGTTGGGCGAGGGGATCATGACGATGTCCGGATCGTGCTCCGCGACCGCCGCGGCGGCAACGTCAGTCGAGAGCTCGAAGGCGTCATCGAGGTCGACCTGCACCATCGGGGTGAGCGACGTGCGACACAGCTCCGGATACATCGAGTAACCCGGTCGGACAGACAACGCCAGCCGATCGGGACCCCCGTAGACCTGGAGCAGCTGCTGCAGGACCTCGTTGGATCCGTTGGCGGCCCAGACGTGCGCCGCGGTGGTCCGCAGCCGCCCGGCGAGCGCCTCGCGGAGCACTTCGTGCGGCCGGTCGGGGTAGCGGTTGAGCTCCAGCCCCTGGATCCGGCGCCCGACCTCCTCCAGGAACCCCGGCGGCGGCGGCTCCGCGGTCTCGTTGGTGTTCAACCGCACGGGCACGTCCATCTGTGGGGCGCCGTACGGCTCGACGGACGCCAGGTCCGCGCGGACCGGGACCCGTGTGACGCCCGCGGTCGTGGTCGGGCCGGTGCTCGGGGTCGGCGGGGTCATGCCTCCGGATCCAGCCGCACGTCCACCGCGGCCTTGTGCGCCGGGAGGTCCTCGGCCAGCGCGAACCGGGACACGTCGTCGGCGAGGTAGCGCAGGCCCGCGTCGTCACACTCCAGGAAGTTCACCGCGACCAGGAACGACGAGGTGGTCAGGCCCCCGCTGAACCGCGCGGTCCCGACCGTCGGCAGGGTGTGGTTGGGCCCGGCCGCGTAGTCCCCGAGGCTGACCGGGGTGGGGGCGCCGATGAAGGTCGTGCCGGCGTAGCGGATGCGCTCGGCAACCTTGCGCGCGTCCTCGGTGTGCACCTCGAGATGCTCGGCGGCGAAGGCCTCGGCGACCTCGACCGCGTGGTCGATGTCGTCCACCAGCGCGACCGTGCCCTGCTGGTCCAGGGCGGTGGTGATCCGCTGGACGTGCTTGGTGGTGGCCAGCTGCCGCTCGAGCTCGGCTTCGACCGGCGCCACCAGTTCCTCGTTCGGGGTGATCAGGAGCGCGGTGACGAGCTCGTCGTGCTCGGCCTGCCCGATCAGATCAGCGGCGAGGTGGCGCGGATCCGCACTGCCATCGGCGACGATCGCGACCTCGGTCGGCCCGGCGTACCCCTCGGTCCCGATCCGCCCCTCCGCGACCAACTGCTGTTTGGCGAGGGCGACGTAGAGGTTGCCGGGGCCGACGACCTTGTCGCAGACCGGGACGCTGTCGGTGCCGTAGGCCATCGCCGCGACCGCCTGCGCCCCGCCGACCCGGACGACCCGGTCGACGTCCAGCAGCTTCGCGGCGGCCAGGATGGTCGCGTTCGGCCACCCGGTGCGGTTCCCGTCGGCATCCACGCCCGTCGGCGGGGTACACAGCACGATCTGTTCGACCCCGGCGACCTGCGCGGGGATCACGGTCATGAGCACCGTCGACGGCAGCGGAGACAACCCGCCGGGCACGTACACGCCGACCCGCTGGATCGGGTTGAACCACACCCCCATGCGCATGCCGTCGCGCTCGTCCTCCCATGGCGTCGGCAGGGCACGCTCGTGGAACCAGCGCACCCGCTCGATGCTGCGCTCCAGGGTCGCCCGCAGGTCGTCGTCCAGCGTGTCGAGCGCCTCCTGCAACACCGCGTCCGGCACGACAACGTCGTCGATGTCCACCTGATCGAACCGGCGGGTCAGCTCGCGCAGCGCAACGTCGCCGCGCTCGCGGACCGCGGCCAGCGTCGCATCGACGCCGTCGCGCGCCGCGGTGAGGTCCACGCGGGGCCGGGGGAGCCGATCGCGGGGATCGGATCGGTCACCGCGCAGGTCGAGAGTTGAGAGACGAGCCATGCGTCGCAGCCTTCTTGTCCAGGTGATCCGAGCGTACCCAGACCATCCCGGTTCCGACCCCCGCCAGACCGCCTCTGACGGCTCGAGGGAGCGAACGTGCTCGCGGCCCGTGCGCGTCGCCAGCCGCCTCAGCCACTGCCGTTGCGACGCCAGGGAGGGCCGTCCGCCTCGCGGGCATCCGCGAAGACCCGGTCGCCCACCCGATCCTCGATGGCGTCCGGCCCGAACGCCGCCTTCAGCTCCCCGAACAGTCCGGCGCGGCGCTCGACGCGCAGGTCATCGCCGAGGCGGTAGATGCTCTGGGCACCGTCGCCCCCGACGACGCGCAGGTGGACCGGGACGGCACCCGGGTGGTTACCGAGGACCTTCTTCAGCCCGGTGACCGCGTCGGAGGTGCACTGCTGCGTGGCGAAGGTGACCACGACCGGCGCCCCGAGCGCATCCGACAGATCGGGGGCCGCGACCTTGTTGGCGGTGAGCTTGACCGCGCCGTCACGGACCTCCAACCGTCCCGTGATCACCAGCACGGCATCCTCCTGCAGGACCTCGTGGGCGACGCGGTAGGTGGCCGGCCAGAACACGACCTCGACCGACCCGACCAGGTCCTCGACCGTCGCGATGAGGTAGGTGTCGCCCTTGCGGGTGAACTTCTTGGTCTGCGAGGTCAGCACCCCGCCGATCGTGACGTTGTCGTTGTCGTTCTTCTCCTGGAGCTCTGCACACGTGGTGTCGACGTACTTCTCCAGCACCCGTTCGGTCCCGAACAACGGATGATCGGACACGTACAGCCCGAGCATCTCGCGTTCGAGCTTGAGGCGCTGCGCCTTGTCGAACTCGTCCTCACCGATGACCGCTCCGTCATCCAGGTCGACCGCATCCCCCGCGTCCCCGGCCGAGGTGTCGCCGGCAAGCTCGTCGAACAGGGAGAACTGCCCGGCGGCCTCGGCCTTCTTACGGGCCTGGGCGGCCTCGACGATCGGCTCGTAGGCGGCCAGCAGGCCCTTGCGGGTGTGGCCCATCCCGGCGAACGCCCCGGCGAGGATCAGGTTCTCCAGCGAGCGCTTGTTGAGCACCTGTCCGTCGACCTTGGCACAGAAGTCGCGGAAATCCTCGAAGCGGCCGTGTTCCCGACGCGCGGTCACGATCTGTTCGACGATGCCCTCCCCCACGCCGCGCACGGCCGACAGACCGAACAGGATCGCATCGTCGCGGGGGGTGAAGTCCGAACCGGATTCGTTGACGTCCGGCGGCAGCACGGAGATGCCCATCCGTCGGCACTCGTTCAGGTAGAGCGGCTTGTTGTCCTTGTTGTTCTTGACGCTGGTCAGCAGCGCGGCCATGTACTCGACCGGGTAGTGGGCCTTGAGCCACGCGGTCTGGTAGCTGACCACCCCGTAGGCGACGGTGTGCGACTTGTTGAAGCCGTACTCCGCGAACTTCTCGATCAGGTCCCACAGGTTGGCGATGAACGAGCGGTCGTAGCCGCCCGCCATCCCGCCGGCGATGAACTGTTCCTTCTGCGCCTCCATCAGCGCACGGATCTTCTTGCCCACCGCCTTGCGCAGCGCGTCTGCCTCGGCCATCGAGAACCCGCACAGGTCGGTCGCGATCTGCATGACCTGTTCCTGGTAGACGATGACCCCGTGGGTCTCGCCGAGGATCGGTTCCAGATCGGGGTGGTCGAAGGTGATGTCCTCGACCCCGTTCTTGCGGTCCGCGAACGCGATGTGCATGTCCATACCGAGCGGTCCCGGCCGGTACAGCGCGAGCAACGCCGAGATGTCCTCGAACCGGGTCGGCTTCAGCCGGCGCACCAGGGCCTGCATCCCGGTGGAGTCCAGCTGGAAGACCCCCAGGGTGTCGCCGGTCCCGAGCATCTCGAAGGTGGTCGGGTCGTCCATCTCGCCGAGGAGTTCGGGATCGTCGAGGTCGACGGTGATCCCCCGGTTGGCCTGGATGTGGCGTTCGGCGTCGGAGAGGACCGTGAGGTTGCGCAGACCCAGGAAGTCCATCTTCAGCAGGCCGATGGCCTCCGAGGCGTTCATCTCGTACTGGGTGACGATCTCGCCGTGTTCGGTCTTCAGCAGCGGCAGGGTCTCGGTCAGCGGCTTGGCGCCGATCAGCACGGCGGCCGCGTGGATGCCGTGCTGTCGCTTCAGGCCCTCGAGCTTCTCGGCGGTCTCCAGCACCCGCTTGTAGGTGGGATCCTCGCGGGCTTCCCGCAGCTCGTGCGACTTACCGTAGGCCTCGCTGAGCGGCGCCTCCTTGCCCTGGACGGGCGGCGGCATCATCTTCGCGAGGTCGTCGCCGACCTTGAACGACTCGTCGAGCACGCGGGCCGCGTCACGGATCGCGGACTTCGCCTTGATCGTCCCGAAGGTCACGATCTGGGCGACGTGGTCGTCGCCGTAGCGGGTCGCGGCGTAGCGGATCATCTCGCCCCGACGACGGTCGTCGAAGTCGATGTCGATGTCCGGCATGGAGGCGCGGGCGGGGTTCAGGAACCGTTCGAAGATCAGCTTGTGCTTGATCGGATCGACGCGGGTGATGTCGGTGCAGAAGGCGACGACCGACCCACCGGCCGACCCGCGTCCGGGGCCCACCCGGATACCGACCGACCGGGCGTGTTCACACAGGTCGGCGACGATCAGGAAATAGGCCGGGAAGCCCATCTGGTCGATCACGTCGAGCTCGTAGTTCACCCGCCGGGCGACCGCGTCCGGCACCGGATCGCCGTACCGGGCCGCCGCGCCCTCCCAGACCTTGTGGCGCAGGAAGTCGGACTCGCTCATCCCCGGTGGACACGGGAAGGCGGGCAGCAGGTCGAGACCGAACTCGATCGTCGCATCGCACATCTCGGCGATGTCCAAGGTCGCATCGAGCGCATGCCGGTGGTCCGGGTACTGCGCCCGCATCTGCGCGGCCGTCTTGACGAAGTAGTCCGGGCCGCTGAACCGGAACCGGTCGACGTCGGTGATCCGGGAGCCCGTCTGGATGCACAGCAGTGCGTCGTGCGCCTCGGAATCCTCCTGCTCGGTGTAGTGCGAGTCGTTGGTGATGACCGTGCGCAGCCCGAGCTCCTTCGCGAGCTTCTCGAGCAGTGGGAAGGTCCGCTTCTGTTCGGGGATGCCGTGATCCATCAGTTCGACGAAGAACCGCTCGGCGGTGTAGATGTCCCGGAAGTCGCTGAGGACCTGCCGTGCGCCGTCGATGTCGTCCTTGAGCAGGTGCTGGTTGACCTCGGAGCCGAGGCACCCGGACAGCACGATCATCCCGTCGCTGTGCTCGGCGAGCAGCTCCTTGTCGACGCGGGGCTTGTACCAGTAGCCCTCGAGGTAGGCGCGCGTCGAGAGGTTGATCAGGTTGCGGTAGCCGGTGTCGTCGGCCGCCAGGGTCGTCAGGTGGTAGTAGCGCTGGCGCCCGTCGGACCCACCGAGCTGCTGGTCCCGACGCGAGCCGATCGCCTGGTAGACCTCCGAACCCAGGATCGGGGTGAGGTCGCGCTTCTGGGCGGCCTTGAAGAAGTCGACGAGCCCGAACAGTACCCCGTGGTCGGTGATCGCGACCCCCGGTTGCCCGTCGGCGGCGACCTTGTCCATGAGCTCGTCGATCTTGGACGCGCCATCGAGCATCGAGTATTCGGTGTGCACGTGGAGGTGCACGAAGCTGTCGCGGTCGCCGGTCGTCACGTCCTGTTCGCTCCCCATCGTCGGGCCTCGGAGACCTCTCGACACGCCGCGGGCGCGCGGGAGGCACGCACGGCTGCGGTCCTGTCGAGATGTTGCCGGCAGGTGGTCGGGGAAGGAGAACCACATGCCTGTCGTTCGAAGCGTGACCCTACCAGCCGGCGCCGTCAGTGCTCGTCGTCGAGGACGGCCGGCATCGTGATGCCGACCTGCGCACAGGCCGCCACGAGGTCGTCCGGCGGGGGCTCGTCGAGGGTGATGCGCTGCCCGGTGACCGGGTGGGTGAAGCGCAATGAGGCGGCGTGCAGCAGCGGTCGCCCGGCGCCGAGCGCGGCCGCGACGGCCGGTCGGCTGCCGTACGTCACATCGCCGACGACCGGATGCCCGATCGCTGCGAGATGGACCCGGATCTGGTGTGTGCGGCCGGTCTCGAGCGTGCAGGCCACCAGCGAGACCGCCGCGCGCAACTCGCCACCCACCCTGCCCACTCCCTGGGTGGCGTACCGGGTCACGGCCGGCTTGCCGTCGGCGACGACGCCGTAGCGGGTCCGGCTGGCCGGATCCCGACCGATCGGGGCCTCGATCCGACCGCGCGCGTTGGTGGGCTCGCCGATCACGACGGCGAGGTACCGACGTTCGATCTCGCGTGCGGCCAGCGCAGCCACCAACCGTTCGTGCGCGGTGTCCGTACAGGCGACGATCAGCAGCCCCGAGGTGTCCCGGTCGAGCCGGTGCACGATGCCGGGCCGCTCCGGGCCACCGGCGGGTGCCAGGGGGATCCCGGCGGCCTCGAGCGCCTGGACCAGCGTGTCATCGCGATGGCCGGCGCCGGGATGCACCACCAGCCCCGGCGGCTTGGCCAGCACCACCAGATGCTCGTCGCGGTAGCGGACCGGCGGGAGCGGCGGGGCGGGTGAGCTGGCAGGGACGGCCGCCGCACCGACCTCCACCGTCTCACCCACACGCAGCCGGTGCTGCTTGCCGACGAGCTGCCCGTCCACCGTGATCTCGCCAGCGGTCAGACGGCTGACCACCTGGTTGCGGGAGGTCCCGAGCACGTCGGCGAGCACGACGTCCAGCCGCTGCCCGGCCTGCTCGTCGTCGACCCGGAACGAGGTCACCCGTCGGACCGGTCCGTGTCCGGCTCCCCGGGTGCGCGCTCCCCCGGAGCACGGTCGCCGGGACGGCTGGGATCCTCCGACGCAGGACCTCCAGGCGCAGGATCCGCCCGCGCGGGACCCTCCGACGTCGGAGCCTCCGGGGCAGGAGCTTCCGGCGAGGACCCATCGGGGCTGGCCTCTCCGGCGAGGTCGTCGTCCTCCGTGTCCGCCAAGCGGCGCTCATCGAGCCACAGGGTCAGCACCAGCAGCGCGAACCCGACGGTGATCGCGCTGTCGGCGACGTTGAACCGTGGGAAGCTGCCCCAGGCGACGAAGTCGACCACCTCGCCACCGCCGAACGAGGGCGCGGCAGGGCCGCCGTCGCGCAGGAGTCGGTCGATGACGTTCCCGACGGCACCGGCCAGAAGCAGCCCGTAGGCGCCCGCCTGCCACGACGACGAGGTCCTCGGCAGGGTCCGCGCCACGATCACGACGACGATCACCGTGACGACGAGGAAGATCCACGCCGGCGCCGGCAGACCGAAGGCGCCACCGGGGTTGTAGACCAACTGCCACCCGATGTTCGGGCCGAGCCACGGGACGAACCTCCCGGGCTCGAGCAGCTGTTCCGCGAACACCTTGGTGACCTGGTCGAGCACGACGAACAGGACCGCAACGCTCAGGCCCACGGCCACGGACCGACGGGGTCGCGTCGACGGAGGTTCGGCGGCCGAGGCAGGGTCGACCGTCAGGTCAGCGTCCCGTCTCATCGTGACGCTTGCAGTCGAGGCACAACCGGGCGTAGGGCAACGCCTCCAGCCGGTCGGCGTCGATCCGGTTCCCGCACCGTTCGCAGACGCCATAGGTGCCGTTGTCGATGCGCCGGACGGCGTCATCGATCTGGGTCAACAGCCCGCGTGCGTGCTTCGACAGGGACTGCGCGGTCTCACGCTCGAAGCTGGCCGATCCGCTGTCGGCGGGGTCGTCGTCGAAACCCCCGTCACGCCAGTACTTGACATCCGCTTCGACATCCAGCCCCTTGACCTGGGCCAGCAACTGGTCACGTTCCTCCAGCAGCTCGGCGCGGATCTTGCGCAGCTGGGTCTTCGTCGGTGCTTTCTTGGCAGCCATGGTCGCGGAAGGTAGCACCCACGGGGCGCGACCCACCACCTCGCCGCCGAGACGGGCGACCACTCGTCGGTCCGGTCACCTGCTGGTGGAGGTTGTGGTCCGCCCGCGCGGCCGTCAGGCGACCGATCCTTCGACCGGACGCAGGTCACGATGGACACCCGACGCGGGGTGCTGGCGCATGCTGGCGGCGACCGCGTCGGCGGCGAGCGCGGCGTCGCGGGCCCGGACCGCCTCGATCGCGTCCAGCACCCCGGCCTCGTAGGCCGCCGGGTCATCGAACAGATGCGCCTGACGTAGCAGCCGCTGGAGCAGGTGGTCCATCGGGAGCCTCCGGGTCGTGGTGGGAGCTACTCGTGGTGGATGCTGCAAGGACGACGCTACGTAGGTCACGTATCGGCTCTGTAACACCTCGATGACGAGCGCGCGAAGGGAGGCCGCCGGCCGCGTAGACTCTCCCCTGTCAGCAACGCGATGACGAGGACACGGCGCGAGGAGCGCCCCACGACGAGCGAGCCGGGTCGGTGGAAGCCGGTGGTGGGGTCCACGCGTCATCGCCTCACCAGCGGCCGCGCTGAGACCGACTCCCCCCGACCTCGGGTCCGTAGGTCGCACCTCGAGGTGGGAACGGGTCGGCACGTAGGTGCGGACGTGGCCCACACGACACGTGGGACGCCCGGGGCGACCCGGTCGGCAGGCCAAGCGAGTGGGTCACGATCGGTGACCAACGAGGGTGGTACCGCGGTGCGTGCAGCGACGACGCGTCGTCCCTCGGGATCCCGCAGTTGACCTCTGTCCCGTGGCCTGGCCCGCGGGATGGCCCGACCGACGAGCAGCACCGTGACTGAACCGACCCGCCCCGCCCCCGGACCTGCCGCGGCCGCCCCCACCGGGGTGGCGTGGCCGAAGGTCCCGCCGCGCCCCGATCTGCCCGCCATGGAGCATCAGGCCCTCGCCCTGTGGCAGGACCACGACGTGTTCCGGGAGAGTGTCCGGCAGCGCGCCGACGCGCCCGTGTGGACGTTCTACGAGGGACCGCCGACGGCCAACGGTCGCCCGGGGACCCACCACGTCGAGGCGCGGGTCTTCAAGGACGTCTTCCCCCGCTACCGGACGATGAAGGGGATGTCGGTCCGTCGCAAGGCCGGCTGGGACTGCCACGGGCTGCCCGTCGAACTCGAGGTCGAGAAGGAACTCGGGTTGGACTCGAAGGCGGACATCGAGGCCTACGGCATCGAGGCGTTCAACGAGCAGTGCCGCGGTTCGGTGCTGCGCTACGTCGGGGCCTTCGAGGACCTGTCGGACAGGATCGGGTTCTGGATCGACAACGACGACGCCTACCGGACGATGGACGCGGCGTACGTCGACAGCCTGTGGTGGGGCCTCAAGCAGCTCTGGGACCGGGACCTGATCTTCGAGGACTTCCGCGTCACCCCCTACTGCGGTCGCTGCGGCACGGGCCTGTCCGACGCCGAGGTCGCGCAGGGCTACCAGACGATCGAGGACCCGTCGGTCTACGTGCGCTTCCCCCTGACCGACGGCCCGTTGGCCGACGACCACGCGGCGCTCGTGGTGTGGACGACCACGCCCTGGACCCTGCCATCGAACACCGCCTGCGCGGTCGGGACGGACATCACCTACGAACTGGTACGCACCTCGGCGTTCGGGATGGACGACGAGGCGCTGGTCATCGCGGCCGACCTGCGTGCCGAGGTGCTCGGTGAGGATGCTCGGGTGGTCCGCGAGGTCGCGGTCGACGAACTCGTCGGGCAGCACTACTCCCCGCCGTTCAACTTCGTCGCGATGCCCGACGACGACAGCGACCCGCACCGGATCGTCACCGCCGACTTCGTCACCACGACCGACGGATCAGGGATCGTGCACATGGCGCCGGCCTTCGGCGCGGACGACATGATGATCGGACGCCGCGAGGGCCTGCCGATCGTCAACCCGGTCGATGCGGAGGGCCGTTTCACCGTCGGTCCGTGGCGGGGCGACTTCGTCAAGGACGCGGATCCGGGGATCTCGCGCGATCTGCAGGAACGGGGCCTGCTCATCGCGGCCCGGACCTACAGCCACACCTACCCGTTCTGCTGGCGCTGCAAGCGACCACTGATCTACTGGGCCAAGCCGTCGTGGTACATCCGCACGACCGCCCGCCGCGACGAACTCCTGGCCAACAACGCCACGATCGACTGGCACCCCGAGCACATCCGCGACGGTCGGTTCGGCAACTGGCTGGAGAACAACGTCGACTGGGCGTTGTCGCGTGACCGGTACTGGGGGACGCCGCTGCCGTTCTGGCGGTGTCAGGACTGCGACCACGTCGAGGTGGTGGGTTCCCGCGCGGAGCTGTCCACCCTGACCGGCGAGGACCAGTCGGAGCTCGATCCGCACCGGCCCTACGTGGACGCCATCAGCTTCCCGTGCCCGGCATGTGGTGGAACGACCGAACGCGTGCCGCACGTCGCCGACGCGTGGTTCGATTCCGGCGGGATGCCCTACGCGCAGTGGGGCTATCCCCACCAGGGCCAGGAGGAGTTCGCCCGCCACTATCCGGCGGACTACATCTGCGAGGCCATCGACCAGACCCGCGGCTGGTTCTACACCCTGCTGGCGGAATCGACCCTGCTGTTCGGGGACAGCTCGTACCGTACGTGCCTCTGCCTGGGGCACATCGTCGACGAGGACGGGCGCAAGATGTCCAAGTCGGCCGGCAACGTGCTGGACCCGTGGGAGCTGATCGAGAGCCACGGTGCCGATGCCCTGCGGTGGCTGATGTTCGCCGAGGGCAACCCCTGGGTCTCCCGTCGGGTCAGCCACCACCTGTTGGATGACGTCGTTCGACGCTTCCTGCTGACCCTGTGGAACACCCACGTGTTCTTCACCACCTACGCCGCGATCGATGGCTTCGACGTGGCCGCGCCCGCCCCCGCCGTCGCCGACCGGCCCGCGTCGGATCGCTGGATCCTCGCTGAACTCGCCGCGCTGGTCGACACCGTCGACACCGCGCTCGACACCTACGACGTCTCGACCGCGACCACGCGCCTCGAGCGGTTCGCCGACGACCTGTCCAACTGGTACGTGCGCCGCAACCGGCGGCGGTTCTGGAAGGCGGCCGCCGAGGCGCCCGAGGACAAGCGTGCCGCGTACCACACGCTGCACACGTGCCTGACGACGGTGGCCCAGCTCCTGGCGCCGTTGACGCCGTTCCTCGCCGAGCGGTTGTGGCAGGACCTGCAGGTCTCCCAGGACACCGGTGCGCCGGTCTCGGTCCACCTCACGACGTTCCCGGAGGCACCGGACACCTGGCGCGACGAACCGCTCCGTGCGGCCATGACCACGGCACGACGCGTCGTGGAACTCGGCCGGCAGGCACGCAACGACAGCGCCGTGCGGGTCCGCCAGCCCCTGGCGCGGGCCCTGGTGACGGTCCCGGTCGCGGAGCGGGCGGGGTTGCAGAGCCTGCTCCCCGACATCGCGCAGGAGTTGAACGTCAAGGCCGTCGAGCTCTCCGATGGCACCGGTGACCTGGTGGAGCGTGCACTCAAGCCCAACTTCCGCGCGCTCGGACCGGTGTTCCAGAAACAGGCACCGGTGGTGGCGTCCGCGATCTCCGCCTGCGATCCGACGGAGGCGGCACGCATCGCCGTCGACCTCGACGGCGGGTACGCGACCCTGACGGTCGACGGTGACGAGGTCACGATCACCCCCGACATGGTCGAGGTGGTGGAGACCCCGCAGACCGGCTGGGCCATCGCCAGCGAAGGCAGCACCTCGTTCGCGCTGGATACGGAACTGACCCGCGACCTGCAGGTCGAGGGTGTCGCCCGCGAACTCGCGCGGGCGATCAACGACCAGCGCAAGGCAGCGGGGCTGGAACTGACCGACCGGATCGAGGTCGTGCTGGCGGTCACCCCCGCCACGCTCGACGAGGAACTGGCGAGCGCCGGACACTACGACACCCTCGCCGGCGAGGTCCTGGCCACGGCGATCCACCGTGCCCCGGTGGCGGACGGCACCCCCATCGACCTCGGTGACGTCGGTGCGGCGCAGGTGGCGTTGCGGTCATGATGGCCGCACTGTGGCGCGCGCTGGTGGTCGGCACGCTCATCGCCGGTGGCATCGGGGCCGTGCGACAGCGACGCGAGGCCGCCGCGACCCGTCGGGGCGAGCTCCCACCGGCGTCCGCATCCGCGGATGTGGCCCCGCGGGTCGCCTACGGTCCGGTCGCGCGACGACTCAGTGCCTGGGTACCCCCACCACCACGCACCCCGTTGGGGCGCTACGTGACGAGCGCCTGGGCGGGTCCCCTGACCGTCGTCGGGCTCGGACTGGCCGCGCTCTCCGGTCGCTCCCCCACCTGGGAACCCGACCTGCACTGCTTCGTGGTCCGCGGAGCCGGCGGGCCCTCACGCCTCGCCCTGCGCAGTGTCGGCGCGCACGCCAACACCGTCGGGCAGATCGTCATCGCGACGCAGCCCTCCCCCTCCGGCGTCCTCCTGGCCCACGAGGCGGTCCACGCCCGCCAGGCGGAACGGTTCGGACCCCTGTTGTTCCCGCTCTACGTCCTGCTCGGTGCCCGGTACGGCTATCGAGACAATCCGCTGGAACGGGCGGCGCGGGCCGGCGCCCGGCAGTGGCAGGATCAGCGCGCCGCGGACCGGCCCGGATCCTGACCGTCGTCGTCGGCATCAGCCTCCGGACCATCGTCGGCGGCGTCATCCAGCGGGTCGTCCTGATCGGCCTGGGCATGTGAGCTGCCGGCGAGGGTCGCGTCGACGTCGACCCGTGGCAGCTCATCGGTGTCCGGGTCGTCCGGGTCGTCGGGGTCGTCCGGGTCTGCATCGTCGGGATCCAGGTCGTCGGGATCCAGGCCGTCGGGGTCCGGATCGTCCGGGGGCAGGTCGTCATCCGCCGTCGGATCCGGATCGTCGGCCTCGTCGATCCGCTCGATGATCCGCTCGAGCGCCTGCTCCTGTTCCTCGATGTGGCTGCGGAGGAACCCCTCGCAGACCACCAGCCGCTCCCGCAGGGCGTCGAGGCGCTCCCCGAGCTCTGCGCGCTGCTCGTCGTAGGCCGCCTGCAGGCGCTCCCGCGCCGTCTCGAACTCCTCGCGCTGCCGCTGCTGTGCGGCGCGCCCCTCCTCGACGATCCGATCGACCTCACGGCGTGCCTGGTCCGCATCGACCTCGAGGTCGCGGCGAGCCCCCTGCCGGAGTTCCTCGGCCTCCTCCTGCGCCTTGCGGATGGTCTCCTCCGCGGCGGCGTGGGCGGTCACCAGGGCCTGCTGGATCGAGCGCTGGGACGACTCGGCATCGGCGAGCTTCGCCTCGGCCGTCTCGAGCCGCGATCGCAGTTCGGTGAGTTCGTCGTCCCTGGCCTGGAGCGTCTCGGCGACCCGCCGGAGCAGATCATCGACGTCGGCGACGGCGTAGCCGCGCATGGCCTGTCGAAGGTCCACTTCGACGATGTCCTGAGGGCTGAGTGACATCGAGCTTCCTGATCCTCCTGCGACTGCAGCATCGGTGCCCACCGACGGCGGTCCCCGCGCAGGGTCTGGGCCGGCACCAGGGACCTTACCGGTGGCGGCGCTCCGAACGTGTCAGCACACGATGCGTTGGAGGATGATGATGCCGAAGAACAGCACCAGGATCGAGAGGTCCAGCCCGATGCCACCCAGGCGCAGCGGCGGCAGGGCCTTGCGGATGGGCGCGGCGACCGGTTCGACCAGACGCCGGACCCCCACCACGAACGGCATCAACGGTTCCGGGGGTCGCGGCACCCACGAGAAGATCACGTGGAGCAGCAGCACGATCTGGGCCAGGGTGAGCCCGAAGCACAGAACCTGACCGATCCCGGTCACGCGTCGCTCCCGGTCGGCAACCGGTAGCCGAGGTCCCCGAGCCGTTGGCGCTCGTCGACCGGCAGGTCCACGCCGTCCGGGACCAACAGGAACGCACGTCGGCCGACCTTGGTCAGACGGCCGTGCGACGCGTAGGTCAGTCCCGCGACGAAGTCAACGACCCGTCGTGCGATCTCCGAGGGCGCCCCGGCGGTATCGAAGAGGACCGGCTGGCCCGTGCGGTACCGGGACCCGATCTCCTCGACGTCGTCGAAGACGTGGATCTCCACGACGGCCGCGCGGGCGGTCGCCGGCCCGCCGACGGCACGCATGCGCACGTCGCCGTGGATCGGGCGGACGTTGCCCGGAGCCGGCTCGTCGATGAGCGGGGTCGGGCGCGACGAAGCCGGTGCCGGTCGACGCTCCGGCTCCTGGTCGACCGCCCGCTGCGGTGCATGCTCGGCGTGCGGATCGTCCACGGGGACGAACCGCTCGGGAAGGTCGTCGTAGCCCTCCTCGGGCTCCTCCTTCAGCCCGAGGTAGATCAGCGTCCGATGCCAGATCCCACCGCTCATCTACCCATCCTCCTGCGGTCGCCATGGACCGTCCGCTCGTGTCCCGAACAACGCCGTCCCGACGCGCACCATGGTGGCACCCTCGGCGACCGCTGCCTCGAGGTCTCCCGACATCCCCATCGACAGGTGCATGACCTCCGGGTAGCGCTCCCGACAGGTGTCGCGCAGTCGTCGCAGGGTCGCGAAATGGGGGCGCGTGCTCTCGACGGGGTCGGCACCGGTCGGCGGCAGGGGCGGGATGGTCATCAACCCTTCGATGGCGAGGTTCGGCAGGTCACGAGCGTAGGCGACCAGGTCCACGGTTCCGTCGACCTCGCACCCGCCCTTCGCCGGATCATCACCGACGTTGACCTGCACGAGCACCCGCTGCACGGTGCCGGCATCGACCGCCCGCCGGGACAGGGCGTCCGCCAGGCGGCGGCGATCCAACGAGTGCACCAGGATCTGGCTCCCGACGATGTCGCGCACCTTGTTGCGCTGGAGCTGGCCGATCAGATGCCAGCGTGCACCGGTCACCCGGTCGCGTTTCGCGACGAGTTCCTGCACCCGGTTCTCACCGAGGTCCACGAGTCCCGCATCGACGGCCGCCTGGGCCAGCTCTGGCGGATGGGTCTTGGTCACCCCGATCAGGGTGATGTCGGCCGACCGACGACCGGCGGTGTCGGCGGCGCGCTCGATCCGTTCGTGCACGCTGACGAGCCGTTCGGTGATGCCATGGCCGCTCATCGCGCTACCTCCGACGCGCCATGGTCGTCGTGCGACCGGCGCACGACGATGCCCACCTGGCGGCCCGAGCGCGGATCGCCCCGGTGGCTGAACCATCGTGCCTGGGGATCACAGCGGGTGCAGGTCGGCATCCGTGAGATGTCGCGCACCCCTGCGCGGCGCAGCTGTGCCTCCACCGCGGCGGGCAGGTCCAGGGAGGGCGTGCCCCAGGTCGTGGTCGCAACGGCGGTGGGTTCCTGCGTGCCGACCTCGTCGCGTAGGTCGGCCGGGACCTCGTAGCAGCAGCCGCCGATCGCGGGGCCGATGGCCACGTGCAGGTGCTCGGGTCGGTCACCGAGGTCACTGAGCGTCGAGACGACCGCGTCGACGACGCCGAGGTGGACCCCGCGGCGGCCGGCGTGTGCCACCCCGATCGTCCGCGGCCCGGCGAGCAGGACCGGGACACAGTCGGCGGCCTGCACCACCAGGGGGCGATCCTCCAACGCCGTCACCGCGGCATCGACATCGCGCAACTCCGCCCCCGGCCGGCAGCCTGACGCCACGACGGCGACGTCACGACCGTGGACCTGCCGCATCAGATGCCAGCGGTCCGCCGGCTGGTCGATCGTCCGGGCGACACGTGCCCGGTCGGCTGCCAGCCGGCTCGGCAGGTGTGGACGGCGGTGCGCGAGGTTCCCGGGTTGCCCGAGGGGCCCGGCTTCCTCGGCCACGGGATCACGACCCGTGAACCATCCGTTCGCGACGGGGCCGAGGTCTGCGGGTACGACCAGGATGGTCACGATCGTTCAGCGCAGGAAGGACGGCACATCGAGGTCGTCATCGTCATCGTCATCGACCTGCACGAGGCTGATCGGTTCGCGCACCGGTTCGGGCCGGAACACCTCGTGCTCATCGTCATCGTCGATGAGGGGCCGCTCGTCGGCGTCGGCGGTGTCGGCCGGAGCGCTCGCCGCGCTGGTGACGATCGTCCCGTCCTGCTCGAGCGGAGCGTCTACCTTGTCGAAGCCCGCGGCGATGACGGTGACCTTCACCTCGTCGCCGAGCGAGTCGTCGATCACGGCACCGAAGATGATGTTGGCGTCCGGGTGGGCGGCCTGCGTGATCACATCGGCCGCCTCGTTGACCTCGAACAATCCGAGGTCGCTGCCCCCGGCCAGCATCAGCAACACCCCACGGGCGCCGTCGATCGAGGCCTCGAGCAGCGGCGAGCTCACCGCGAGCTTGGCGGCCTCGAGCGCCCGTGATTCCCCACGGGCCTGGCCGATCCCCATCAACGCGCTGCCGGCATCGCGCATGACGGTCCGGACGTCCGCGAAGTCGAGGTTGATCAGCCCCGGTGTCGTGATGAGGTCGGTGATGCCCTGGACGCCCTGCAGCAGGACGTCGTCTGCGAGCTTGAAGGCCTGGACGACCGACGTGCCACCATCCGCGATCTGCAGCAACCGGTCGTTCGGGATCACGATCAGGGTGTCGACCCGCTCCTTGAGCGCCGCGATGCCGGACTCGGCCTGGATCGAGCGGCGGCGGCCCTCGAAGGTGAACGGCCGGGTCACCACACCGATGGTCAGCGCACCGAGTTCCTTGGCCACGTCGGCGACCACCGGCGCCGCACCGGTCCCGGTGCCCCCGCCTTCGCCGGCGGTGACGAACACCATGTCGGCACCCTTGAGGACATCCAGGATCTCGTCGCGGTGGTCCTCGGCCGCCTGCTGTCCGATCTCCGGATCCGCCCCGGCGCCAAGCCCGCGTGTCAGATCCCGACCGATGTCGAGTTTCACGTCCGAATCCGACATCAGCAGTGCCTGGGCATCGGTGTTGATCGCGATGAACTCCACGCCCCGCAGACCGGCGTCGATCATGCGGTTCGCGGCGTTGACCCCGCCGCCGCCGATGCCGACGACCTTGATGACGGCCAGATAGTTGGTGGGGTTGGCCGCCACAGCGGTCCTCCTTGATCGAGCAGGTGTCACGGACGGTACGGGGACGAGCCGGGTGCAGCACGGACGGTGCGCGACGGTCTGCGCCGCGCATCGGGGCCACGGCCCGCCGCACGGTCTGACTCGTGTACCCGCTCTGCAGAAGCCTCGACCTCTACATGAGGGTGATACTTATGTAAACCTCGTGTTGGGGGTGAACCTAGACGGCGGGTGTACCGAGGGTCAAGCAGCGACGACGGCAGGATGACCAGTGGCCGTCGACGGTCGGTCACTCGGCGACGACGACCGGGGCGCCCGGCGCCCGCACATCGATGCGCGTGATCGGTGTCGATCCGACATCCTCGAGCACGGCACCGAGCGCCCGGACCTTCTCCGCGACCCGCTCCGCTCGGCCGAAACGCACCTCGATGCCATCGTCGAGCAGCAGCGCGAGGTCGTCGGGCGCGGGGGCGTCGTAGCGGTCGACACGTGCGCGCAACGGTCCGGACAACCCTTCCCACGCACGGTGCGCGTTGTGCAGTGCCGGGTGGTCGGTCACCGTGGCCCCCGCGGTCGGTGTGGCGGCATCGACGCGCACCCGCGGCAGCGCGTCGAGCGCACCCTCCGCGATGACCACCCCGTCGCGGTCGATGAGCATCTGGCGCTCGCCGTCGTCAGCGACCAGCACGGGTTGGCGTTCCACGACCTCGATCACGACCGTGAGCGGGTCGATCCGACGGGCCGATGCCTCACGGACCAGTGGGAGAGCGCTCACGCGTTCGGCTGCCGGTCCCAGGCCGAGACGGAGGGTCGAGGTGCCGAGCGGGATGGCAGCGGCGTCTCGGACCTGTGCCTCGGTCAGTCGCTCGGTGCCGCTGACCTGCACCTCCTCGAGCCCAACCAGCGGACTGCGCTCGATCAGGACGACCGCGATCGCAAGGGCGACGATCACGCCCAGGATGACGGTGCGACGCAGCCGTCGACGGCGACGGTCCTCGCGGACCTCCTGGCGGCGTGCCGCGATGCGGTCGTCGATCACGGTGCACCCACCCCCGGCACCTCGGGCCGGACCACCTCGGTGGTCAACTCGACACCGGCGTGGTCCCGGACCACCCGTTGGACCTCGGCGATCACTGCCAGGACATCGCTGGCGGTGGCCCCCGGACGCGTGACGATGAAGTTGGCGTGCCGGTCGGACACACGAGCTCCGCCGATCTCGACATCCTTGCCTCCGGACGCGTCGATGAGCCGACCGGCCGAGTCCCCCGGCGGGTTGGTGAACACCGACCCGCAGTTGGGTTCGTTGAGGGGTTGGTGGGCACGCCTCCAGGCCCGGATGCCATCGATCTCCGCTCGGATCGTCGCGGGGTTCCCCCGCTCGAGTTCGAGGGTCGCCGCCACCACGATCGCATCGTCGGGCAGGACGCTGTGCCGGTACGACAGTTCGAGCACGGACGCGGCACACACCTCACGGACGCCGGTGCCCAGTCGGACGAGTTCGACCTCGACGAGGTGGTCGGACATGTCCCCACCGTGTGCGCCGGCGTTCATGCGGACCGCTCCCCCGAGCGTTCCCGGCACCGCACAGGCCCAGGCGAAACCACGGAAACCGGCATCGGCGATCCGCACGGCCAGGGTCGGCAACGGTTCCGCGGCACCAGCACGCAGCCGCCCGGTCTGGCCCGGCCCCGCCCCTGCACCCGTCGGGAGCTCGAGGCCGCGGAAGCCGCGGCCGAGCATGATCGCGACCCCCGGCCAACCCCGATCGGGCAGGAGCAGGTTGGACCCCCGCCCCACCACGATCCAGGGAACGTCGTGCTGCCGGCAGACACGACCGACGGCCGCGAGGTCCTCGTCGCGTTCCGCGGTGACCAGCGCGCGCGCCGGTCCCCCGACCCGCAGGGTCGTCACCGCCGCCAGCGAGGCGTCGGCCACGACCGATACGACACCGGCGTCCTGCAGGTCAGCGACCAGCCGATCAGCACCGGTGACCGGCGCGCTCGCGGCTCCGCTCACACGCCACCCCCCAATCGCTGCAGCAGCGCCGGTCCCACCTGGGTCACGTCGCCGGCGCCCGTCGTCAGGACGAGGTCACCGGGACCGACGAGTTCCACCAGGGTGTCGACGACATCGGCCAGGTGGGGCACGTCATAGGCGTTGGCTCCCGCCGCGATCGCCGCGTCCGCCACGGTGCGCCCGCTGACCCCCGGGACGGGCGACTCGCCCGAGGCGTAGACATCCGTCACGACGACGACATCCGCGGCCGCGGCGGCCCGGCCCAGCTCCTCGCCGAACACCTGGGTCCGCGAGTAGCGATGGGGTTGGACCACCACGACGATCCGCCCCGTCGTGGAGGTCCGGGCCGCGGCCAGGGTCGCGCGCAGCTCGGTCGGGTGGTGGGCGTAGTCGTCGACCACCACGACCCCGGCGGCCTCACCCAACCGTTGGAACCGGCGGGCCGCGCCGAGGAAACGCGTGAGCCCCGGGGCAGCTGCAGCCGGATCCACATCCAGCAGGACGCAGGTCGCCAGCGCGGCGGTCGCGTTCAGCACGTTGTGACGCCCCGGCACCGCCAGGGCGAAACGGGCGATGTCCTCGCCGTCACGGCGCAGCACATGGTGCCCGTCGTCGCTGACGATCGTGCGGATCTGTGCCCGCGCATCGGTGCCGAACAGCACGACCGGCTCGTCGATGATCTCCGCCAGAGCTCGCGTTCCCGCGTCGTCCGCGCACAGCAGCGTCGGTGCCCCGATCGCGCGCCGTTCGGTGAAGCCACGGAACGCCTGCATGACGGCGTCCAGATCGCGGAACTCATCGGGGTGGTCGTGTTCCAGGTTGGTGACCACGGCGATGTCGGGCCGGTAGACCAGGAACGAGCGGTCCGATTCATCGGCTTCCGCGACGAACAACGGATCGCTGCCCGCATGGGCGTTGGTCCCACTCTCGTTGAGTGACCCGCCGATCGCGAAGCTCGGATCGGCTCCCGCAGCCTGGAGTGCCACGACCGTCATGGAGGTCGTGGTGGTCTTGCCGTGGGTCCCGGAGACGAGCACCGCGGTCTGGTCCTCCATGAGACGGGCCAGCATCTCCGCCCGACGCAGGACCAACTGCCCTGCATCACGTGCGGCCGAGATCTCACGGTTGTCGGGCGGGACGGCGGTCGACATCACCACGATGTCGGCGCCCCGCACGTGCGCTTCGTCGTGACCGATCTCGATCCGGGCCCCGAGCATGCGCAGCTCGTCCAGCGCGCGACCGTCACGCAGGTCGGATCCGGTCACCTCGCCACCTCGCTGCAGCAGGATGCGGGCGATCCCCGACATGCCTGCGCCCCCGATGCCGACGAGGTGGACCCGCTGTCGCGCGGTTGGGGGGGTACTCACGATGATCTCCGTGCGTCGATGAGGGCCGGGACGAGTCGGGCGACGTTCTCCGCCGCGTCGGGCCGCCCGAACGCGCGTGCTGCATCGGCCACGGCCTGCCGGCGTGATGGGTCCGCCAGTAGCGGTCGACAGGCGGCCAGCAGCGCATCCGCATCGAGGTCGTCGTCGGGGATCACGATGGCGCCACCGGCACGCTCCAGCGCCCGGGCGTTCTCCGTCTGGTGATCGGCGGTCGCATGCGGGTAGGGGATCAGGATCGACGGGATGCCGAGCGCGGTCAGCTCCGCGATCGAGGTCGCACCGGCGCGACAGACCACCAGGTCCGCAGCGGCGTAGGCGTCCGCCATGCTCTCGATGAAGTCGAGCACCTTGACCTTGGGGCCCTCACCCTGCTCCCGCGCCTGAGCCCAGGCGGTCGCGGTCGCCTCATGGGTCGCGCGCCCGGTCGCGTGCAGCACCTGCACCGCTTGATCACCCCACCGGGGATGAGCCGCGACGATCGCCCGGTTCAGCGACCGCGCTCCCTGGCTGCCGCCGAAGACCAGCAACGTGGGACGGTCCGGATCGAGCCCGAACCGGTCCCGGGCTTCGGCCCGGAGGCCGTCGCGATCCAGCAGCGCGATGTCCTGCCGGACCGGGTTGCCGGTCACCACGCACCGCTCGGCGCGCCGGAACCGGTCCGCGGATCCCGGCACGCTGACCGCGATCCGGTCCGCCCAGCGGGAGGCCAGTCGGTTCGCGAGCCCCGGGACGGCGTTCTGTTCGTGGATGACGAGCGGGATCGACGAGCGTCGGGCGGCACGGGCGACCGGGAACGACACGTACCCCCCGAAGGTCACCGCGGCCACGGCGTGCTCCTCCGCGGCGATCTCCACGCTCCGCGCCACCGACCGGCGGAGCCCACCGGGCACGGCCAGCAGCTTCGGGGACAGGCGTCGAGGGATCAACGGGGTGTCCATCGTGTGGAGCCGGAATCCGGCGGCCGGGACCAGTCGGGCCTCCAGACGGTCCTCCACCCCGATGAAGACGGGTTCGAGGTCCGGGTGCCTGGCCTGCAACGCCTGGGCGACCGCGATCGCGGGGAAGACATGCCCGGCGGTCCCACCGCCGGCGAACAGCACGGTTCGGGTCATGACCTCGCACCTCCGGTCGCCTGCTGTCGTGTGCCCGACCGGGCCCCCCGGCGCGACGCCGACGAGGTGGACGCCGCGGCGGACCCCCGGCTGATGGCGACGAGGATGCCAAGTGCGGCCAACGTGGAGACCAGGGACGACCCACCCACCGAGACCAACGGCAGGGTCACCCCGGTGATCGGGAGCAGGCCGGTCACCGCCCCGATGTTGATCATCGCCTGGCCCACCAGCCACGTGGTGATCGCGAAGGCCACGGTCCGGGCGAACCCGGAGCCGGCGGCGTAGGCGATGCGCAGCCCGACGTACAGCAGCGCCCCGAACAGGGCGAGCACGACCGTGGCGCCGATCAGGCCCAGTTCCTCGCCGATGATCGCGAAGATGAAGTCGGTCTCCGGGTTCGGCACGAAGTTCCACTTGGCGCGGGAGGAGCCCAACCCGACGCCGAAGATCCCTCCGGACCCCAGGGCGTAGCGGCTCTGGAGCAACTGGAAGCCGCCGCCGAGCGGGTCCGCTTCCGGGTTGAGCCACCCCGTCACCCGCGCCAGGCGGTAGGGGGCGACCACCGCGAGGGTTGCCACGGCCAGCAGGCCCATCGTCGCCAGGATCGCCACGAACCGCGACGGCAGGCCCTCGACCCACAGGATCGCCGCCACGATCAGCGACAGCAGGATCGTGGTACCGAGGTCGGGCTGCATCAGCACCAGCACGGCCAGCACCAGCAACAGCGGGACCGCCGGGAGGAGCAGGTGGTCGACGTCGTGGAGCGAGCGGTCCTTCGGGCGTTTGCGCTCGAGCACGTCCGCCAGCCACAGCAGGGTCGCCAGCTTCGCGAGTTCCGATGGTTGCACCACCAGGGGGCCGACCCCGAGCCACCGTGTCGATCCGTACCGCTCGAGACCGACCCCGTCGATCAGCACCAGGATCAACCCGACGAGCGAGATCGCCAACAATCCCCAGGACAGGCGACGCCAGACCCGGTGGTCGACGGATGCGGCCACCGCGAAGGCCACGACCCCGATGGCGGCCCAGGTCGCCTGCCGGGTGAAGACCCCGAAGGGGTTCCCGGCCTCGGCCGCATCGACGAACGACGCGGAGAAGCTCATCACCAGGCCGAGGACGACCAGCAGCAGCGTGACCAGCGTGATGCCCGTCGCATCCGGGGTCCACGGACCGGCGGCGAACCGGATCGGTGGCCGCCACCGGCCGCCGCCGTCCGCCGCGGTCCGTTCCCGGGTCGGTGTCGTGTCACGCGCCATCGGTCGCCCCTCCTTCTTCCGCCGCGGTCGACGCGTCACCACGCGCCGTCCCGGTGGCGCCGCCGGCCCGGACCGCGGCGGCGAAGCGTGCGCCACGATCGGCGTAGTCACGGAACTGATCGAACGAGGCACAGGCGGGGGCCAGGAGCACGGTGCCACCCGGACGGGCGAGCGCACGCGCACGCCGGACCGCGTCCTCCATGGACCCGGCCCGCTCGGCGGGCACCCCCGCACGGTGACAGATCATGGCCAGTTCGTCCGCAGCCGATCCGATGAGCACGGCCGCTCGCACGTGGCCGAGGTGCTCGCCGAGGGGGGCGAGGTCGACCCTCTTCGACAGGCCCCCGGCGATCCAGATGATGTCGTCGGCCGCGCCCAGGGCGGCGGCCGCCGCGTGGACGTTGGTGGCCTTGGAGTCGTTGACGTAGCGCACGTCATCGATGATCGCGACCGTCTCGAAGCGGTGCATGCCGGGGTGGTAGGTGCGGGCCACCTCGACGATCGGCGCGTGATCGATGCCGGCGAGCACGGCGAGCGTCGCCGCCGCGGCGACGTTGGCGACGTGGTGCGGCGCCTGGCTCGTCAGATCGCCGACCGCGAGCAGGTCGGTGACCTCACCGGCCGGGTCCGTGACGACCAGGCGATCGTCACGGCGCCCGACCCCCGTGGCCACCGGCCGTGTGCCGGAGAAGGCTGCGTGCCGCCCCGGCGCGTGGCGATCGCGCAGTGACACGGTCGTCGGATCATCCGCGTTGGCGACGGCCCAGTCATCGGCCGTCTGCCCGATCCAGATGCGTGCCTTCGCACGCCCGTAGGCGGCCGCATCCCCATGCCAGTCGAGGTGGTCGTCCGCGACGTTGAGCACGACACCGACCGTCGGACGCAGGGTCTCGGCGAACCGCAGCTGGAAGCTGGAGAGCTCGGCGACCAGCACGGTGTCGGCCGGGGTCCGCGCCGCCGCGTCGCTGCACGGGCGTCCGATGTTGCCGCACGCCACGGCCGGGACATCGGCAGCGGCCAACATCGCCGCGACCAGCTCGGTCGTGGACGTCTTGCCGTTGGTCCCGGTGATCGCCAGGAGGCGGTGCGGGAACGCCCGCAGACCGAGTTCGGGTTCGGACCAGACGCTGATCCCGGCGGCGGCCGCGCGCTGCAGCACCGGTGCCCGTTCGGGCACCCCCGGGGACGGCACCACCAGGTCGATCGCATCGTCGAGCAGGTCGACCGCGGGGCGGTCGAGCACGACGGTCGCTCCGGCGTTCCGGGCCTCGTCGGCTCCGGGATGGTCGTGCGCCTCATCCACGGCGACGACCGTGACGTCCTGCCCGAGGAGCAGGTGGATGGCAGCCAGGCCCGACGAACCCAGGCCAACGACCAGTGCGCGTCGCACCCCGGACAGGCCGGGGGCGGTCGGTCGTGCCGTGGCCATCGCCATCATCCGATCGTCCCGACCCGGTCGATCCACTCCGCGTAGAACAGACCGAGGCCGAGCGAGATGCCGATCCCGGCGATGATCCAGAACCGGACGATGATCGTGGTCTCCTGCCAGCCGAGCAGTTCGAAGTGGTGGTGGATCGGAGCCATGCGGAAGACACGCCTGCCGGTGAGGCGGAACACCGCGACCTGGACGATCACCGACAGCGTCTCGACCACGAACAACCCGCCGACCAACACGAGCAGCACCTGCGTGTTGGTGGCGACGGCCATCGCGGCGAGCACCCCCCCGAGTGCAAGCGAGCCGGTGTCGCCCATGAAGATCCGCGCGGGGGGTGCATTGTGCCATAGGAACCCGGAGCAGGCCGCGACCAGCGCCGCCGCGATGATCGCGATGTCGAGGTACTGCGCCGCCTCGAGCGCGTACACCTCGAAGTTCCTGAACTGCCAGAACGCGATGAGGGTGTACCCACCGAACGCCAGGGCACCGGACCCCGCCGCCAGACCGTCCAGACCGTCGGTGAGGTTGACCGCGTTCGACGCGCCGGTCAGCAGCAGGAAGATCCACAGGAAGAACACCCACGGACTGACCTCGAAGACGATGTCGCCCACGACCGAGATGTTCTGGGGCAGGTCCGCGTACGCCGGACCGACGAAGGCGAACAGCGCGGCGATCAGGGCCTGTCCGAGGAACTTGGTCGTCTTGTTCAGGCCGAGGTTGCGTCGCATCCGCAGCTTGATCAGGTCGTCCGTGAACCCGACGACGGCCATCAGCACGAACGTGGCGAGCACCAGCAACCCGAGCGGCGTGACCCGGGTCGCACCGAGGTGGGCCACGACGAAGGCCACGACGGTCGCCAGCACGATGGCGGTCCCGCCCATCGTCGGCGTGCCCGCCTTGGAGTGGTGGCTGGCCGGTCCCTCCTCGCGGATCTGCTGACCGAACCCGCGGTCCCGGAAGTAGCTGATGACCAGCGGGGTCCCGACCAGAGCCGTCAGCAGGGCCACGGCACCGGCGATGAGGATCGCGATCATGCGCCGACCTGCTGCTCGACCAGTCGGGTCGCGACCTGTTCGAGCCCGGCCACCCGCGATCCTTTGATGACCACGACGTCCCCCGGAGCAAGCCACGCCCGGGCGGCGGCCGTGGCTGCGGCCGCGTCGGCGACCACGGAGACGTCGGCGGCGCCAGCAGCGAGGGCGCCGGTCGCGATCCCGGCCGCATCGTCACCGACCACCACGACGTGATCGACCCCGAGTTGTGCGCAGGTCCGTCCGATCGCGACGTGCTCGTCCTCGGCGGTGTCTCCGATCTCCGCCATGACGCCCAGGATCGCCATCGTGCGTCCGGTCCGCTCGATCGCGACGAGGGTCTCCAGCGCCGCGACGACCGAGGTCGGGTTGGCGTTGTAGGCGTCGTTGAGGATGGTCATGCCGTTGGCTTCGGCCACCTCACCGCGCCACGGGCTCACCGGTGCCTCGACGATGGCCGCGGCAGCAGCATCGAGGTCGATGCCCAGGTGCCCGGCGACGGCGAGGGCCAGCAGCGCGTTCAGCACGTGGTGGCGACCCGCGACGGGCAGCGTCAGCGTGGTGGTGCCCCAGGGGGTGACGGCGGTCGCAGTCGCCCGGGCCCAGCGGTCGAGCCGAACGCCCGACGCGTGCACATCCGCAGCCGGATCATCGGTGGCGACGCTGATCACGTTGGGTGCCGCCGCAGCCATCGCGGCGACCCGTGGATCGGCGGTGTGCAGGACCGCGGTGCCGTCGGGACCGAGCGCGCTGACCAGTTCCGCCTTGGCCCGCGCGACCGCGTCGATCGACCCGAACACCTCCAGGTGGACGCCCGCGACCGCGGTGACCACGGCGATGTCGGGAGCCAGCAGCGGTGCCAGCCGCGCGATGTCGCCGACGTTGCGTGCGCCGACCTCCGCGACCAGCACCTCGCTGTCCTCGGCGAGTCCGAGCATCGTCAGGGGGACGCCGAGTTCGTTGTTGTAGGAGCCTCGGGCCGCGTGGACGCGTCGTCCCGCTGCGATGGCCGCCGCCGTCAGGTCCTTGACCGTGGTCTTGCCGACCGATCCGGTCACGGCCACCGTGGTCGGCCCGACCGTCCGGCGGACGTGGACACCGAGGTCGGCCAGCGCCGTCCAGACATCGGCCACCTCGATCACGGGCACGCCCGCCCCCGGTGCGGGCCGATGGGTCAGGACCGCGACCGCGCCGGCCTCCACCGCGGCCGGGATGAAGTCGTGGCCGTCCGCCTGCTCGGTCGGGAGCGCGACGAACAGCGTGCTGCCGTCGGGAAGGGTGCGCGAGTCGGTGCCGACGGCGTCGATCACGAGGTCGGGGTCGCCGTGCAGGGCCCCACCGGTCGCCGCCACGACCTCGTGCAGGTGCAGGCCGATCATGTGGCACCGCCCGACGGTGTGAGGAACATCGCGGCGACCTCGCGATCATCGAACGCGACGGTGCGATCGGCGAGTTCCTGGGTCCGCTCGTGTCCCTTGCCGGCGATCAGGACGACGTCGCCGGGACGTGCCTCGGTGATCGCGGCACCGATCGCGACACGCCGGTCGGGTTCGACGCGGAACACGCCGGGAGCTCCCCGATCGATGGCCCCGCGGGCACCGTCGACCAGCGCATCGATGATGGCCATCGGATCCTCGCCACGGGGGTTGTCGGAGGTGAACACGACGACGTCGGCCGCCACAGCGGCCGCGCCCATCGGACCACGCTTCCCGCGGTCGCGATCACCGCCGGCGCCGAGCACGAGCAGGACGCGGCCCCCGTCGACCAGCGATCGGAGGGCCGCGACCGCCAGCTGGACGGCGTCGGGGGTGTGGGCGTAGTCGACGAGCACGGTCACGGGATGCTCGGCGTCCACCCGCTCGAAGCGTCCGGGCGCACCGGACGCGGCTGCCACACCGGCCAGGGCCGCGTCGATCGGTGCTCCCGCGGTGACGGCCGCCACGACGGCCAGAGCCGCGTTGGTCAGGTTGAACGCGCCGGGGAGCCGGGTGCGCAGCGCATGGTCGACACCCGCCCAGCGCAACGTCGCGCTCCCCCCGTCGACCCGCAGCTCCTCGTCGACGATGCGGACGTCGACCTCCACCGAGGGGTCCCGACCCACCGTGGTGACGGGGATCGTCGCGGCGTCCAGCAGCCGATCGGACCACGGACCGTCGCGGTAGACCACGCCCGTCTCGGCCAGACCCGGCGTGAACAGGCGGGCCTTCGCGGCCAGGTAGGCCTCCATCGAGCCATGCCAGTCGAGGTGATCCTGCGAGAGGTTGGTGAACACCGCCACCCGGAACCGGGTGCCGTCGACGCGCCGCAGGTCGAGCCCGTGGGAGGACACCTCCATCGCCACGGCATCCACGCCACGGTCCCACATCTCGTGGAACAGCCGCTGCAGGTCCGGGCCCTCCGGGGTGGTCCGCACGCCCGGCTGCGGCGCGCCGTGGATGCGCGCCTCCACGGTCCCGATGGTGCCGGTGCCGAGCGCGGCGGCGCCGAACGCCGCCTCGAGGAGGTAGGTGATGCTGGTCTTGCCGTTGGTGCCGGTCACGCCGACCACGGTGAGACGCTCGCTGGGTCGACCGTGCACGATCGCGGCCGCCGGGCCGACGGCGGCCCGCACGGACGGCACCCGGACCTGGGGCACCGGCAGGTCGAGCCACCGCTCGACGAGCAGCGCCGTGGCACCCGCTGCCACGGCGTCCGGCGCATGGCGGTGTCCGTCGTCCCGCGCGCCGGGGATCGCACAGAACAACCAGCCGGGGGCGGCCTGGCGGCTGTCGTGCGTGGCGTCGACGACCTCGACATCGTGGCCGTGCCGCTCCGCACGTCGCAGGCCGCCGGCCACGGCGGACAGGGTGGCGGTCACGATGCTCCTCGGATGGTGCGTGGCGGGGGGTGCGTGGCGTGCTGTGTGGCATGGTGCGTCGCGGATCGATCCGCGACGGCTCGGGGGATGGGGCGGCGCGGCCGCGGGAGCGTAACGCTGGCGATCCGCGGCTCCTCGCACCCTCTGCGACCGTGCGACCGTCGGGGTGCCACCTTTCGACCCGTCAGTCACCCGTCTCGGTGGCCGTCGGCGTGAGCGGAGCGCCAGCAGGACCGTGCGGGGGCGGGTCCTCGTCGAGCGAGGCCTGCGCGGCCTCGGCGTCCGCCAACGCCTGGGCCCGGGCGTGGTCCATCGCGGCGGGGAGCGTCGTCGCCGAGCCGTCCGGCGCCACGCGACGCGCGATCAGTGCGGCCTCCATGACCTCACGGAAGATCGGTGCGGCGACGAGCCCGCCGTAGTAGGGGGTGGGTTCGTCGACCATCACGGCGACGACGATCTCCGGGTCGTGCGCCGGAGCGAAGCCGGCGAAGGTCGCGACGTACTCATCCGAGTAGCCGGGCCCGTCGGTCGCCGGCTTGCGGGCCGTCCCCGTCTTGCCGGCCGCCGTGTAGCCGGGGACCGCGGCCAGCGACCCGGTCCCCCGGTCACCGGAGACCACACGCTCGAGCAGCTGCTGGACCTGACGGGCCGTCGTCGGCGAGACCACCTGCTGGCCGCCCCGCGCCGCGACCGGCTCCAGGCGACCGTCGTCACCGATGGTGCCGCGGACCACCCGGGGAGCCACCGAACGGCCGTCGTTGGCCAGGGTCGCGTAGGACCCGGCCAACTGGAGCAGGCTGACGGCGACCCCGTGGCCGATGGCGATGGTGGGCAGGGAGGTCGACCACCAGTCCTCGTGCGGCATCAGCATGCCGCTGGCCTCCCCGGGGAAGCCGCTGCCGGTCGGGGACCCGTAGCCGAACGCACGCAGGTAGTGATCGAGCCGCTGATCACCCAGCTCCTGGGCGATCTGGATCGTGCCGACGTTGCTCGACCGCTCCATGATGTCGCCGACGGTCATGGTCGGCTCGTCGGTCGGATACAGGTCACGGAAGGTGCTGGAGGCGACACGCACCTGATCGGGGACCTCCATCGTCGTGTCCGCCGTCACGATCCCCTCCTCGATCGCGGCGGCGATCGTCAACGCCTTCTGGGTCGATCCCGGTTCGAACACGTCGGTGATCGCCCGGTTGCGCCAGGCATCCTGGTCGTCCTGCTCCCGGGCGTTCGGGTCGTATCCCGGTGACGAGGCCATCGCGAGGACATCGCCGGTCGCGACCTCCAGGACCACCACGGTCGCGGCGTTCGCGTCGAACCCGTCGACCGCCGAGGATGCGGCGACCTCCGCCGCGTGCTGGACGTCGCGATCCAGGGTCAGCACGAGGTCGGTCCCCACCGTCGAGGGCGTGAGCTCGCGGATGCCGCTCGTGATGTCCAGACCGCCCGGCGCACGCTCCAACAGCAACGTCCCGGGTCGCCCCCGCAGGATGCCGTCGTACTGCGCTTCCATGCCCTGCAGGCCATCCCCATCGATCCCGGTGAAGCCGACGACCTGGGCCGCCAGGGCACTGCCGGGGTAGATGCGCTTGGGCTCACGCAGGACGGCCACACCGGGCAGGTCCAACGCGTCGATCTGCTCACCGACCGACCAGTCGAGCTGCCGACCGAGGTAGACGAAGTGGGCATCCTGTTCGAGGCGTGCTTCGAGCTCGGCAGGGTCCCGATCCATGATCGGGGCGAGTGTGGCCGCCACCTCCGACGCCGCGGCCGCCGCCGGGACGGGCGTGCCGTCGGCGGTCTCGCCCGGCCGGTACGCCCGGGGATCGGCGTAGATCGTCGCCCCGTCGACCGAGGTGGCCAGCACGTCACCGTCGCGGTCGTAGATCCGACCCCGGACGGCCGGCAGGGCGATCGTCCGCTCCCGTTGGCGCAGGCTGCGATCGGCGTAGTCGTCGGCGTCGACGACCTGGATGCTGATGAGCTGCGCGAACACGATCGCGATCAGCAGCCCGTAGATGCCGAGCAGCCAACGGATGCGACGGACCGCGACCTGTTCGCCGCTCCGCGACAGGATGCGAGGCGCACGGATGAAGCGGCGGCGGGGTTGTTCGGTCATCTAGCGCTCCGCGGACAGCAGGGGTTTGAGCGGGTCGGTGCCGAGGTCACCATGGAGCGCCTCCGCGACCACACCGTCGGCCGGCAGGTTGCGCTCCAGCACCAGGACCCGTGCCGGGCCGGCGGGGACCATCCCGAGGTCGAGCGCGGCCGAACGGATCCGACCGGGATCCTCCAGGCTGGCCACCTCCGCGACGAGCATCGCGTAGTCACGCTCGGCGGCGCGTACCTCGGCGTCCAGGGTGCGGGCCTCCACGGACGCGGCTGCGCCCAGTGCGTTCAGCGACACCGCACCGAACACGGCGGCGCCCACCAGCACGACCAGCACCAGGGCGTACGCCAGGGTGTGCCGGGGGCGCGGCTCACCTACGACCCGGAGGTCGGGACGCGCCTTCGGGGCGGCCGGGCGGACGCGCTCACGGCGCAGCGGGCTGACGGTGGTGGCGGTCATCGGGTTGGGCCTTCCAGACGGCGGACCGCACGCAGCAGTGCCGAGGTTGCACGGGGGTTGGCAGCGACCTCCTCCGGGGAGGGGCGCTCGGGACGACGGACGAGGTGCTCGACCAGGGGCACCTGGCCGCACGCACAGACGGCCAGCTGGGGTGGGCAGACGCAGCCGGTCGCCGCAGCTGCGAAGGCCCGCTTGACCCGCCGGTCCTCCAGGCTGTGGTAGCTGAGGACCACGGCAACCCCACCGGGCTGCAGACGGTCGATCACGGCGGGCAGCACGACGTCGAGCGCGCCCAGTTCGTCGTTGACGGCGATGCGCAGGGCCTGGAACGTGCGGGTGGCGGGGTGGCCGCCGGTCCGCCGCGCCGCAGCCGGGATGGCGTCGCGCACGATGTCGGCCAGCGCCGCGGTCGAGGTGATGGGGCGGGCCGCGACGACCGCTCGTGCGATCCGGTCGGCGAAACGCTCCTCGGCGTAGGTACGCAGCACCCGGGCGATCTCGGTCGGCTCCCACCGGTTGATGATGTCGTCGGCGGACGTCGGCAGGTCCGGATCCATCCGCATGTCGAGTGGCCCGTCGTTGCGGTAGCTGAAGCCTCGGTCCGCCTCGTCGATGTGCATCGACGAGATCCCGAGGTCGAGCAGGATCCCGGCCACGACGTCGACACCCAGGTCGTCGAGCACCTGCGGGAGCGCGTCGAACCGGGTGCGGACCAGGTCGATGCTGGCGGCCGGTCGCAGCGGTGCGAGCCGCTGCTCCGCGAGCGCGAGTGCGACGGGGTCGCGGTCGAGCCCCACGAGGGCAGCCGTGCCGTCGCGATCGAGTCGGGCTCGGGTGATCGCATGCGCATGACCACCGGCCCCGACGGTCGCATCCACCACGACCCCATCCGGGGCATCGAGCAGCAACGACACGACCCGGTCCAACAGGACCGGGGTGTGCGGCGCGGGAGCGGTCATCAGCAACACGATCAGGCGGAGGCGGCCACCGGGGCGGACCGTGCCCCCGCACGTCGGTGGTCGGCGGGTTGGAGCTCGGGCAGCACGATCACGTGGTCGGCCACCCCGTCGGGACGCACGGCCTCGCGGTACACCCCGACGAGGTCGAGCGCGATGAGACCGAGCGCGGCGCGCGCGCCGGCCGCGGGCTGCGCGACCGCAGCGTCCACGCGTGTCCGGAACCGATCGCGGTCGGGCTCCGGCAGCGCATCGATCGCGGTCAGCAGATCCCGGATGGTGTCGAGGTGCATGGGTCGCTCCTGGTGGTGGGCAGTGGTGGCAGCGGGCGAGGTCGTCACGGGCCGAACGATCCATCGAGGTTGGCGAAGGCGTCCTCGGCGGGGCCCCGGTAGGCCTCCCAGGTCTCGCGGTCCCAGATCTCGACCTTCTCGTCGGCGCCGTTGATCGTGAGGTCCTTGTCGAGGTTGGCGTAGGTGCGCAGGCGGGGCGGCACCGTGACGCGACCCTGCGAATCGGGCTTCTCCTCGTGCGCACCGGCGAGGAACACCCGCAGGTAGGCCCGTGCCTCCTGGTCCTCCCGGGGCAGGGCCCGGAGCTGCTCCACCCGCTTCTCGAACGCGGTGAGCGGATAGACGTCGATGCAGCGATCCTGCGAGGGGACGAACACGAGCCCACTGGCCAGGCGTTCACGGAAGCGGGCCGGGAGGATGACCCGGCCCTTCACATCCAGCGTGTGCTGGTGCTCTCCCAAGAACAAGCGCTGTCCCTCACGTCCGCAGGTGGTGGGGTCACTCCCCCGGCGGGAGCTCCCCGAACCGACCTCGACGTGCGGTCGATCTGGAAAGCCCTCCACTTCACTCCACTCTACGGCCGTGATGCTCCCCGGTCAACGTGCTCGCGGGAGAAAAGCGCGATCAACGCCCTCTAAACGACGAGATCGCGGTGGCGCGGCCACCACCGACGATCCCGGGAGAGGCGCTCATCGCTCGGAACTCTGGGCACAGCAGCCACAGAACCACCAGTTTTGGTCGTCTTCAGCTGTTGTGGTGGAGTGAAGTGGAGGCCCTCCTGGACGGTGGTCGGCTCGAGCGGACCCGGCCATGCTCCGCGCCACATCCGCCGCGACCGGTGCGGATGGTGCCGATACGCTGCCTGCACGGGTGGCGCGTCGTGGCCTCCGGTGCCCAACCGGCCGCTGCCCGGCAACGAACGAGTCGCGAACGGCACCAGGCAGGGCCCACGACGGTTCGACCACCGCGTCGACGCCGGGCCACCGGGGTGCGACACAGACGGCGACCCACACCGCGACCGACGCCACGACCGATGCTGAGGAGTTCGGGTGACCTCGACCGATGACCGGCCGCACCCGGACCCGCCCCGGATCGCGCCGACCGAGACGGCGGCCACCACGAACCGCCCGGACCTCTCGACCGTGAGCCAGACCCTCCGCGCGATCGAGTCCAACATCCGCCGGGTCGTCGCGGGCAAGCCGGAGGTGGCCAGACTCGCCGTCATCGCGCTGCTCGCCGAGGGGCATCTGCTCATCGAGGACGTCCCGGGTGTCGGCAAGACCATGCTGGCACGGGCGCTGGCACGCTCCATCGACTGCTCGGTCTCCCGTGTGCAGTTCACCCCGGACCTGCTCCCGTCCGACGTGACGGGCATGACCGTGTACTCCCCGGAGTCCGGTGCGTTCTCCTTCCGTCCGGGTCCGGTGTTCGCCAACATCGTCCTGGGTGATGAGATCAACCGCGCCGGACCGAAGACCCAGTCGTCGCTGCTCGAGTCGATGGAGGAGCGCACCGTCACCATCGACGGCACGACGCACGAACTCGCGCAGCCCTTCATGGTCATCGCCACCCAGAACCCGATCGAACTCGAGGGGACCTTCGCGCTGCCCGAGGCGCAGCGCGACCGGTTCCTGATGCGCATCTCCATCGGCTACCCCCACCAGGACGACGAACTCGAGATCCTGCGCACACACGGTCGCGGCGATCCGCTGGCCGCCCTGGTCCCGGTCTGCGACGCGGCCGCCATCGCCACGGCCATCGACCTGATCCGCACGGTGCACGTCAGCGAGGCGATCGAGCGGTACGTGATCGCCGTCTGTCGGGCGACACGCAGCCACCCGGAGACCGAGCTCGGTGCCTCACCACGTGCATCGCTCGCCCTGCTCCGGGCCGCGCGTGCCTACGCCGCCGTCGTCGGCCGCGACTACGTCGTCCCCGACGACGTCAAGGCCATGGCCCCGCACGTCCTGCCGCACCGTCTCCTGCTGATCCCCGATGCGGAGCTGGCCGGGCACCTCCCCGCCGATGTGGTCGCGGACGTGCTGGACGGGGTTCCCGCACCGACCGAGCCGACCCCGGCAGCCTCCGGCTCCACGGCCTGATCGGATGCTGACGCGACGCGGCACCGGGTTGCTGGCCAGTGCCGGCCTGCTCTGGCTCGCATCGCAGGTGTTCGGCGCCCCCGAACTGCAGATCGCCGCCGTCGCGGCCCTGACCCTGATGGTGGTCGCCCTGGCGACCGTCTGGTTGGCGTCCTCGCGCCTCCGGGTCGAACGGATCTCCCGCCCCGCCCGACTGTCCTTCGGGGACCGCGGAACGGTGACGCTGACGATCACCAACGACAGCGGTCTGCCGACCCCGCGGCTGCGGTTCCAGGACCAGGCGCCACCTGCGCTTGCCGACACGGCCAGCACCGCGCTGCCTCCCCTCGGCCCCGGACAGCGTGTCGAGCTCTCCTACGCTCTGCGCGGCGAACAGCGTGGCGCGGCGCAGCTGGGACCGCTCCGAGCGGAGTTCCGCGACCCGTTCGACCTGGTGGTCCGACGCCGTGACCTACCGGGCACCAGCACGGTGACGGTCCGCCCCCGGGTCGTCGATCTGCCCGCCGGGCTGCCGCTCGGGGGCGCGGGCGGTGGTGGCGGCGAGGGTCGCCCCCGCCCACAGCCCGGTGGCGAGGACCTGGCTGAGGTCCGCGAGTACGTGCACGGCGACCCGCTCAAGGCCATCCACTGGGCCTCCACGGCCCATCGCGGCAAGCTGATGGTGCGGGGCGAGGAGAGCCCGCAGGACCCGCGGGCCACCGTGCTGGTGGATCTGCGACGCGACCGGCACCGCGGCCAGGGACCGACCGCCAGCCTGGAGGCGGCCATCAGCGCGGCGGCGTCCGCGGTCGCCCACCTCGCCGCGCGCCGTCGGGGTGTCGCCCTCGTCGACCGCCCCGGCCCGGGAGCCGTCCCGGTCCGGACCCTCGATGGTTGGCTCGACCACCTCGCCGAGGTGGACGCCGCCGACGTGGACCTGCGCCAGGTCGTCGCCCCGCTCACGAGCGGGGGGCTGGTCGGCAGCTGCCTGATCGCCGTCGTCACCGCTCCGGACGCCTCCGATCTGACCTCGCTGGTCCGTGCCGGACGCGGTGCGTCGCTGCGTGTCGGGATCCTCATCGATGCCGGTAGCCACGATGCCGACGATCGCCGCGGGACGCCGCAGGTCGACACCGCCGCCGCCGGACTCCGCGCTGCCGGCTGGCGGGTCACGGTCCTGCGTGCCGGTGACGATCTGGCCGAGCGGTGGACCGAACTGCTCCACGTCCGTCGTGCATCGCGGACCCCCGCGGGAGCCGTCAACGCATGAACGCACCCACACGGCACGACCGACCCCCGACGGACCGGTCATGAGTGGTCGGGATCTGCTCCGTGCCGGGCTGGTGGCGCTGGTGGTCCTCAGCACCGTCACCGCCTACGACCGCATCTTCCAGTCCGCGGACTGGCGGCTGCCCGCATTGACCGCGGCGCTCGCCGCGCTCGTGATCGCCGCCATCGTGCGTGGCCTCGGCGGTGGTGGCCTCATCGCGGCACTGGCCTCGGCCATCGGGTTCGCGGCCCTGATCCCGGTGCTGGCCGGCATCGTGACCCGTCCGAGCCTGCCCGACGCCACCCTGCGTGCCGAGGTGCTCGAGCGGATCGCCCAGGGGTTCCTCGAGCTGGAGATCACCCCCGCCCCAGCCCCCCTCCTGGCGGGCCTCGCACTGCTGCTGGTCGCGGGCTTCTGGGTCGTGACGCACCTGGCCCACGAACTGCTCGTCCGCTGGTCCCAGACCGGCGCCGCCCTGGCCGTGCTGGCCGTGCTCTGGGCGGTGCCGCTCGTCGTGCCGGTCAGCGACACCGCGTGGCAGGTGCGGGCGGTGCCGTTCCTCGCCGCCGCGGGCCTGACCCTGCTGCTCACCACCGAGCACCGGCTGCCCCGACCCGGCCTCGCGGCGACGGGGGCCGGGATGGCGGCGCTGGCCATCGCGACCGCGGCCACCGCCCCCGGGCTGCTCCCGGGGTTCCAGAACGAAGCGTGGTACGGGCTCGGCGCCGGGTCGTCCGCGCCCCGCGGCTACCAACCGATCGTCGACGTCAGCTCCCGGTTGCAGCAGCCCGAGGAGCGTGAGGTGCTGCGCGTCCGCTCGTCGCAGCGCACCTACCTGCGCCTCGCCGGTCTGGACACCTTCGACGGGTTCACCTGGCGCCTGGGTCCGGCGTCCGAGGGCAGCTACCGACCCGATCCCTCGACGTTGTTCGCGACCCAGGACCTGCTGCCTCCGGAGGTGCCGGCCCAGGCCACCGAGCCGGTCTTCGTCGACGTCGAGGTGCTCGACCTCGCCAACATCTACGTCCCGGTCCCCTACCAGCCCGTCCAGGTGCTCGGCCCCTTCCGCGACGAGATGGTCTGGTCGACCGATGGGGGGTTCCTGGCGACCTGGGACATCGAGGACGGGCAGTTGGCCGAGGACGGACCACGGGTGGGCGTACGGGAGGGCTTCACCTACCGGATCCAGGCCGAACGTCCCGTCCCGACCCGTGAACAGTTGCTCGACACGCAGGTCGACGACGCGACGCTCGCCCGCTTCACCCAGCTGCCGCGCGAGTACCCCGAACTCGCGGCGCTCGCCGAGGAGATCTACGCCGACGCGGACGCCACCTCCACGATCGATCAGGCGCTGGCCCTGCAGGAGTGGTTCACGGGTCCCGGTGGGGACTTCACCTACGACCTCGAGGTGCCCGCGCTTCGCGGCGACGACGCGCTGGAACGCTTCGTCATCGACGACCGGGTCGGCTACTGCGAATACTTCGCCGCGGGGATGGCGACCATGCTACGGGCGACGGGGATCCCGGCCCGCGTCGCCACCGGGTTCCTCCCGGGCGAGGAGCTCGGGACACCCGACGACGACAGCGAGCTGACCGAGTACTCCGTCAGCACCTCGGACGCCCATGCCTGGGTCGAGGTGCTGTTCCCCGGCTTCGGCTGGATCACCTTCGAGCCCACCCCCCGTTCCGACGGCACGCAGATCCAACCCCGCGCCGACGAACTGTCGCCCCTGGAGAACGAACGCGAGCGTCGGGCCCGCGAACTGGCCGAGAACGCGGACGACGTCGAGGACACGCCGGTCCCGGACACCCCGGACCTCGACGAACCGGAGCTCCCCGACGAGACCGGGTCCGACGACGGCGAGCGATCCGATGGCGCGGCCGGTGCGTCAGGCGACGGCGCCACGACGGTCATCGTGGTGCTCGTCCTGTCGGTAGTGGCTACCGCGGCGGCCGTCCTGGCGATCATCCGCCGCCGCGGCGGGGCAGGCCGTGTTCGTGACCCCCGCGACCGGATCCTCGGCGAGCAGCAGCGGGTGTACGCCGCCGCGGCGCGCTACGACGTGGGGCGTCGCCCCAACGAGACGAGCCTGGAGCTCGCCCGGCGGTGGCGTGCCGAACACCGGGTCGGCCGGGACGCCGAGCGGTTCGCCCACATCGCGCAGGCCGCGGCGTTCGGTGGCCACGTCGATGCGGTGCTGGCCGATGAGGCGCACCAGCTCGCGACGCGGTTGACGGAGGACCTGCGCGCGTCGGTCGATCCAACGACACGACGCACCGCCGTGGTGCGCGGTCCGTGGCGAGCGGTCAGGCGACGCGGACGAGACCTCGTGGGCGCGGACAGCTGAGCCTGCGCGCGGTCACGCACGACCGTCGCCGTGCGTCGGAGCGTCAGGTGCGCTCGTCGGGCGGCACGCCCACCCGGTCGGGTTCGGAGCCCTTGGACGACGCGGTCGCACCGAGCAGGATCGCGCCGAAGACCATCACCAGACCGAGACCGCCGGAGATGAAGTTCCAGGGTGTCGGGAGGAACCCGAGCAACAGGGTGGCTACGACGCCGAGCAAACCGAGTGTCACCGCGAGGCGCAGTTGGAAGCCGCGGGACCAGCCACGGGTGCGGCGCGCCCGCGCCACGAACTTGGGATCCTCGTCTGCGAGCTGCTGCTCGATCTCGGCGAGGATGCGCTGTTCATGCTCTGAGAGTGGCATCGGTCTCCCACGGTCCGTCGGGTGACGAGCGTACCGAGAGCCCCGCCCACGCGCGAGCGTCCAGCGGGCCGTGCGCCCTCGAGCAGGCGAAGTGAGCGGTGTTCGCGCCCTCGACGGGGTTTCCCATCCGACCACCGCGCGCCGCCGAAGGCTGCGGGTGTCGGTGCGTCTCGCCCGTCGCGCTCAGCGCCCTTCGAACGACGGCTCGCGCCCCTGGAGCTGTGCCGTGACCGCCTCGATGAAGTCGGGACCGGCCAGGCACTGCTGCTGGGCCGCTGCCTCCGCGGCCAGCGCGTCGTCCCGGTCGCGCTCGAGGTTCTCCCGCAGCAGTCGGGGTGCCCGGCGCAGTGCCCCGGGACCGGCGGCCAGCCGCGCGGCCAGGTCATGGGCGGCTTCCGTCGCGCCCTGTGCCGGCAGCGCGATGTCCGCGAGGCCCATCGCCAGTGCCTCCTCGGCGTCGACCTGTCGTGCCGAGAGCGTCATCTCGGTCGCGCGGCCGAGCCCGATCAGCCGCGGCAGCCGCCAGGTCCCGCCGAGGTCCGGGATCAGCCCCCACCTCGCCTCCATGACCGACAGGTGCGCTGACGGCGCGACCGCCCGCAGGTGACAGGCGATGGCCAACTGGATGCCGCCGCCGAAGCAGTAGCCCTCGATGGCGGCGATCGTGGGCACGTCCAGCTCCTCGAACACCGTGAAGGCTCGCTGGAGCCGGGCGATGAACGCGGCGTCGACGCCGTCCTCGACCTGGTCACCGAACACGCTGACGTCGATCCCGGACGAGAACACCCCGTCCCGTCCGCGCACGAGCACCGCGCCGACCTCGGGGCTCTCGGCGATCCGCTCCGCGTGCTCCGTCAGGAGGTCGAACACCTCGAGGCTCATGGCGTTGCGCTTGTCCGGACGGTCGATGGTCACGTGGGCGACGCGATCCACGACCTCGTAGCTGACGACCGGTGCGGCTACGGGCACGGCTGGCTCCTGATGTCGGTGGGCGGGCCAAGCCTACGTGCGCAGCTACGCTCGGCCGTCCTTCCCGCCTGTCGTCCACCGACCGAGGTTGCACCGTGCTCGAACGTGAATGGGTCAGCGTCCGCGACCCCGACAACGACCACGTGCGCTACACGTTCGACGTGTCGTTCCTGCTGTCGTCCTACCAGTGCATCTACGGGCAGGGCTGTCAGGGTGTGCATCCCGGTGAGCAGGACCCGGCGATCGGCTGCTGCATCCACGGCGCCTACCTCAACGAGGACGACGACGAGGACGAACTGATCCGTCTGGTCGTCGAGGAGCTCGACCCGTCGACCATGCAGTTCCACAAGCAGGCGATGAAGAAGGGCGTGCTGGTCGAGGACGAGGACGGGGAAACCCACACCCGCGTGCACAAGGGCGGTTGCATCTTCGCCAACCGCAGCGGGTTCGAAGCGGGTGAGGGTTGCGCGCTGCACCACCTCGCCGAGCGGCGGGGTGAGCACCACATGACCCACAAGCCGGTCGTGTGCTGGCAGGTCCCGTTGCACCGCACCGTCGAGAACCTCCACCACAACGACGGTGAGGAGATGGAGGTCCACACCATCGCCGCCTACGAGCGCGGGCACTGGGGTGAAGGCGGCTCCGAGTTCGGGTGGTGGTGCCTGGACGACGACGTCGCGTTCGTCGGTCGCAACCCCGTCTACGAGTCGATGGAGGCCGAGCTCCGCGAGATGGTGGGCGACACCGTCTACGAGGAACTCGCCGGCTACCTCGACGACCAGCGCAAGCGCAAGGACTCCAGCCGCATCAGCTTCCTGCCCGTCGTCTGAGCGGACTCAATCGTCGAGGTCGCGGTCCTCGTGGGTCGGCGCCACCTCAGCGGGGTCCTCGTGGTCGTCGAGCAGCGCGGCGTACGACACCCGCAGGCCCGCGAAGCGTTCCGCGACCCGGTCGGCGACGCGGTCGACGTGATCCCAGCGGTGGTCGCTGCGCAGGGCGGCCGCGACCTCGTCGATCTCACCGTCGGCATCCGGTTCCACCGCGGCATCCAGGGACAGCTGTTCGGGCATGCCACCATCCCCGAGGTTGGAGACCCCGACCCCGAGCAGTCGGACCCGGGCACGCTCGAGCCGGAGCGCATCGAACAGCGCGTCCGCGATCGACGAGATGTCGTGGGTGCGGTCGGTCGGCGCCGACAGGGTGCGTGACCGGGTGATGGTCTCGAACGACGCGAACCGCACGGTCAGCGTGATCGTGCGCCCGGCGATGTCGGCGGCCCGCAGGCGTCGCCCGACCTTCTCGCTGAGTTGCAGGATCCGGCGATGCAGCAGGTCGGGATCGTCGATGTCCTCATCGAAGGTCATCGAGGCGGACACCGACCGGGCCGGTTCCCTCGGGCTGACCCGGCGGGGGTCCTGGCCGCGGGCGAGCTGTGAGAGCTTCAGGCCGACCGACTCCCCCGCGACCCGTTGCAGGGTGCGTTGATCGGTGTCGGCGATCGCGCCCACGGTGTGCAACCCGAACGACTCCAGCCGCTCGACGGTCTTCGGGCCGGCCCCCCACAACTCACGGACCGGCAGCGGGCGGAGCCGCTCGACGATCTCGTCGGCCGGCCAGTGGAGCAGCCCGTCCGGCTTCGCCTTGGCCGACAGGAGCTTCGCCACCGACTTGGTCGGGCCGACCCCGACCGAGCACGGCAGGTCGACCTCGTCCCGCACGCGCGCACGGATCTGCTCACCGATCACCGGTGGCGGACCGAACAGCCGGACGGCGCCGGTGACGTCCAGGAACGCCTCGTCGAGCGACAGCGGTTCGACCAGCGGGGTGACGTCCCGGAGGATCGCCATGACCTGGCGGGACACCTCGCGGTAGCGGTCGAACCGGTTGCCGACGATGACGAGGTCGGGGCACAGCCGGCGGGCACGCACCATCGGCATCGCGCTGTGGACACCGAAGACACGGGCTTCGTAGGACGCCGCGGCGACGACCCCGCGACCACCCGCCCCGCCGACGACCACGGGCTTGCCCCGCAGCGACGGGTCGTCGCGCTGTTCGACCGAGGCGTAGAACGCATCCATGTCGACGTGCAGGATCGGTTCGGGGTGTCGGGCCACCGCCACACCGCACCTCCTCGACATCCAGGGAGCCACCGGCGTCTGCCGAACTCCCGTTCGGATGAGGGTAGCTACACCAGGGCTCGTTCCCGGCTGAGACCGACAACGGAGGTCGACGAACGACTGATGGCGCGTGCGTGTTGTCCCGGTTCCTGGGCTCCAGCCCAGGAAGTGGTCGCACCGCGGTGCGCCACGACCGGAACGATGCCAGAACCTGGGACCAAACCCAGGAACTGTTCAGGCGGAGGCCCGGCGGAGGCCGGCGGACGCGGTGAACCGGCCAGGTGGACGCCCGGGGCGCGGTCAGCGACCGCGGCTGAGGTGGCGGGCCAGGAGGACGACAGCGGTCGCCAGCGGCAGGACGAGCCAGAACGCACCCGCGGTGATGCCGTCGGCGACCCCGACGGCCAGCGGTGTCACCCCGGTGCCCAGGCCGACCATCGCGGTGATGCGGGCGCTGGTCCGCGAGGGGTCGTTCGCGGATGCGAGTGTGGCGGCGGCGACCAACGGGAACAGCGCGCCGGCACCCAGGCCGCCGGCGAGCACGGCAACCGCACCCAGGGGGGCGCTCCGGAGCAGCAGCAGACCGACGACCGCAGCGATCACGATGCCGCCACTGACCGCAACGGCGGGAAGGGGCCGGGGTGGGCGCACCGCCAACCACGCCCGCGATGCTGCGACCCCGACATAGACGAGTGCCGGCGCCAGCGCAGCGACCCCGTCCAGCCCACTGCGCGCGAGGTGGTCGGGCACCCGGTTCGCGAGCGTCAGTTCGGTCCCGACCGCGAGCACGACCAGCGCCAGCAACCGCGGGTCCACGGGGCGCGCCCCTGCCGGGTCATCGTCCGAACGTGACGCCGGGGATGCGTGCTGCTCCAGGTCCCCATGGTCATCGGCACCCGCCTGCTTCCCTGAGGTCGCATCCTTGGGAACTGTCCGGTGTCCAGCGGGCGTATGCTCGTCGCCGGGGAGCGTGGAGGTCGTCGCCGCGAGCCCTGCGAGCAGGCCCGGAAGCGCGACCAACAGGGGGAAGTCGACCACCGCGACGAGTCCCGATGAGGCGGCAACCGCCAGCGCCGTCCCGACGTTGGTCCACATCAGCCACCGGTCATCGGGTCGGTCGGCGGTGACCAGGCGCTGCGACTGGGAGAGCACAACGGAACCGGTCGCGCCGATCGCCAGGGCGGCGGTCAACGACACGATGACCGACGGAGCCATGAGCAGGCCGAGTCCCGCGAACCCGAGCAGCGTCGGCGAGGCGATGCGTATCGGCCGGACGAGCAGCAGGTCGCTGATCCCGACCAGGAACAGCCCGATGCTGAAGGCCGTGAGGTGCCCGGCGACCAGCGCAGGCGCGACCTCCAGTCGGAGGCCCAGGAGCACGGCCCCGGCATTGACGATCCCCAGCCCCCAGCCGTAGCTGATGCCGCCGAGCACTCCACGGCGCACATCCGACATCATGGCTCCACCGGGTAGCGGCCGCGCTGACACCGACCACCGTGTCCAAAGGTAATGGGAGGCTCAGGGCGCCACCACGGGTTCATGACGGGCCAGACTAGATGCCCGGGATCCCCGGGTGCCGGAGTTCGCCCCGTGTCTCAGTAGCCTCGGCGCCCCCGCCTACCCGGTGGTCCCCCCCGACCTCGAGTGCCGCATGTCCATCGACAGCACCCCCGATCACGTCGCCATCGCCGTCCCATCCATCGATGGAGCGGCGGTCAGGTGGCGTGGTCAGGTCGGTGGCGCGTGGTCGTCGCCACGGATGGACGACGGGCCCGACTTCCGGACCCAGCAGCTGCGTTTCGCCAACGGCGCGAAGTTGGAACTGCTCGAACCCACCCGTGACGACGGGTTCGCAGCCGGGTTCCTGCAGCGGTTCGGGGCGCGGGTGCACCACGTGACGCTGAAGGTGCCTGACCTGCTGCCTGCCGTCGATGCGGTCCGGGACGCGGGGTACGACGTGGTGGATGTCAGCACCGAACTCGACCTGTGGCATGAGGGGTTCCTCCGCCCATCCCAGGTCGGCGGCGTCATCGTCCAACTGGCCTGGTCGGGCGTGAGCGACGCAGAGTGGCTCGAGTTCATGGGGTTCCAGGCCGAGACGGTCAACGACGACGCCGCGGAACTCCTCGGCCCGACCCTGTTCCACCCGAACCTGGCTGCCAGCGCCCGGGTGTGGGAGGCCCTCGGCGGCACGGTCGAGGTGGCCGCGTCCCACCTCGAGGTCTCCTGGCCGGGCGCCCCGCTCACGGTGCGGGTCGAGCAGATGGACCACCCGACCGATCCCGTGCTGCGGTTCCGCGGCGCCCCCGATCTGCCCGCCGATGCTCAGGCCGGCCCAGCGACCGCTCCACCCCCAACACCCTGATCCCCGACGGCCGCCGGGACGTCGACGTCGGCCGCGATCGGGCGACGAAGCACGGCGGCGCTCACCGCAGGTCGGCGATCTCCAGGGCCTGCGTCAACGTCGAGGCAACCGGGTAGCCCGTGGCTTCGAGCTGCCCGCGCGGATGCGCACCACCGTCGTACAGGACGCATCGCGCCCCGACGTGGGATGCAGCCGCCGCGTCATCGACGGCGTCACCGATCACCAGCACGTCACCCGCCTCCGTCGCGGGATCGGCGATCACCCGGCTCAGGTGCGCGTGGAGGTAGGGGGCCTTGGTCCCCCCGCCGGCACCCCGGACCCCGTCGATCCGCGCGAACCGGTCCGCGATCCCGAAGCGGTTCACCAGCGGGACCAGGTCGTCATGGCGGTACATCGACAGCAGGGACTGGGTCGTTCCGATGTCGGCGACGTGGTCGAGCGCCACCTCGGCGTCGCTGGCGAGCCCCGCCCGTGCCAGCGCGGTGGCGTACGCATCGTGGAAGACATCATCGACACGTTGCCATTCCTCCGGATCGATGGGACGCCCGAAGACGCGCTCGTAGAACACCCGGACCGGTCGGGTGTAGAGGCGCTGGTAGGTGGCGATGTCGACGCGCGGGATGCCGACGTCGTCGAGCACGGCGTTGAGGCCGTCGACGACCAGGTGATGGTCGTCGAACAGCGTGCCGTTCCAGTCCCACACGACGTGACGCACCGGTCAGTCCCTCCGGGCGTTGACGAAGATGTCGCGGGGGTTCGGAGGAACCCGGTGTTCGTCCATGTGGTCGGCACACCGGCGCTCGACGGTGTCGAGGTGGCCGAGGTCGGCGACCAGACCACCGCGGTAGGCCAGGAACGCCGCGCGGGCGAGGTCCTCGTCGCTGGCACCGGTCGCCGCACCCCGCAGATCCACGAGCCACATCACCGTCAACGCCGGGTAGGTCGTGTAGGGAACGAGGGCGTCCGGATCGTCGGCAGCGGCCTCTGGACCACCGGCATCGGTGATGGAGCCGATCGCCCAGGGACCGCCGGCGCACGTCTCCGCCAGTTGCTGGCCGGGTACGTCCATCATGGCACGCACGACCCAGACCCCGCCGAGCACCATCCCCACGGCCAGCAGGCCGGCAACGATCTTGAGCAGCACGATCGCCCGCTCCTCACGGCGGGAGTTCCACCATCGGTGACCCTCCGGAGGCGGCCAGAGGCGTGAGCCATCCGGCGGGTGGCGCCGGTCCCCCGCCGTGCGCACATGGGCCTGACGGCCGTCGGTCGGCACGTGACGTCCTGTCTGATCCGGTCGTGACCCCGTCCATCGAGGCCACGGTCGCGGCGTGACCGGCCCGGGCGGATCCGGTGGGTGTCTGGCACGAGATGGTACGTGACACCAGGATCGCCCACCCGTCCACCGGACCGCCGCGCCGGCAGCTCCGTTGCCCTCACCGGCTGCCGCGGCCGAACTCGCTGGCGGACAGGCCGGCAGGACGCACAGCGGTGACCTGGTCGTGGGCGGCGGGGGTGCCGCGCTCGGCCAGCGCGGCGTCCAACCACCCCTCCTGCCACGCCCGCCACAGCCGGGACAGGTCCCACGCCCGCGTGCCGGTCAACGTCGCGCCCATCCTCCCCCGTCGCGACACCCGGCCCTCCGCCACCAGCAGCCACGCGTGCAGCACCGTCCACGCGCAGTCGTCCAGGCTGCGTTCGAAGTAGGTGGTCTGGGTCGTCCCGGTCCGGTCGTCCAACGACAGGAACAGCACCCGCTGCCCGGAGCGCTGCGGCGGCGACTGGATCGCGACCTTGACCCCCGCCAGGCGCACCCGGGACTGGGCCGACACCTTGGGCAGATCACACGCCCGCGTGACCTCCAGCACCTCCAGCAGCGGCTCGTAGAAGCTCACCACGTGGCGCGAGACGTCCATCCCCGTCGCCGCCAGCTCCGAGCGCACCCGGTCCGCAGCCTGGTCCTCCGGCAGCTGCGGCACGTGATCGACGTGCAGGTCCAGACGGGTCTGTCCCGCCGGGCCCGCGCCGCGCGTGCCGGCCGTGCGGGACGTGCTGTCCCGACGCCGTCTCCTGCGGTCCTGCCACAGCTCCTCGACGGTCAGACGGAGCGCTCGACGTCCGGCCGGACCACCTCGACGTCCCACCCCCGCGACCTGGTCCAGTGCCCCGACGTCCACCAACGCGACCGCGGTCGGTTGCGACAGCCCGCCCCGCTCGGAGACGTCGGCCAGCGACGTGAAGGGTCGGCCCGCGATCAGCGCCGCGACCTCGACGTCGGTGATCCCGCTGATGTCCTGCAGCCCGACGCGCACGGCATAGCGGTAGCCCTCCCCCGCATCGCCGGCGTCCCGGCCGGTCGGTGGCAGCGGATGGTCGGCATCGTCGGGCCAGCTCCACCCGGGCGGCAGGAGCGACACGGGATCCGAGGTGGCACGTGCGGCGGCGCGGACCGCGGGGGTCAGCCCGAGCAGGTGGTCGGCCTGGCCACGGTCGATGACCTCGACGGTGTAGGGCGAGGCGGAGCGGTTGACGTCCGGGGGCAGGACCGCGATGCCGAACAGCCGGCACTCGTCCAGGATCATCCGCCGCGGGTACATCCCCGGGTCGTGGGTGAGCAGACCCGCCGCGAACTCCGGGAACACGTGGGCCTTCAGGAACGCCGAACGTTCGGTCGGCACCGCGAACGCCGCCGCGTGGGCCTTGCAGAACCCGAACGATGCGAACGCGGCCAGCTGCTCCCACACCACCTCGGCGTCGTGGGGTGGGACGCCGCGGTCCTGGGCGCGCGCCAGCAACCACCCGCGGATCGCTGCGTGCTTCTTCCGGTCGCCGAGCTGCCGGCGCAGCAGGTCCGCGTACGCCAGGTCGCACCCGGTCAGCGCCGCCAGCACACCCATGACCTGCTCGTGGTAGACGATCACGCCGTGGGTCTCGGCCAGCACCGGCTCCAGCGACGGATGCAGGTAGGTCGTGGGCTCCTCACCGTGACGGCGAGCCACGAACGGACCCACCATGTCGGCCTTGACCGGCCCTGGACGGAACAGCGAGATCTCCGCCACCAGGTCGCTGAACCGGTCCGGTTGCAGCCGGCCGAGCAGTTCTCGCTGGCCGGGCGACTCGATCTGGAAGATGCCCACCGAGTTGGCCGAGCGGATCAGGTCGTAGGTCGCCGGGTCGCCGTGCGGGATCGCGGTGACGTCCAGGTGACCGGCGGCGTCGCGACCCGGCAGGCCCGGCGCCGCCTGACGCGTGGCGGGCTGAC
>JAWLFE010000116.1:5794-7282 GCA_041685735.1 Nitriliruptoraceae bacterium | reverse complement strand
CCGGGGTCCCGCTGCGACCGCTGGAAGCCATCGCGCCCGGGTTCGACGCCGACCGACGACCCCGGCCGTCGGTTCCCACTCCACAGGTGCCACCGCTGCTGCCGGCCATCGACGACCTGGACGAGACCGTGGTGACGATCACCACGAGCGGCGGTGACCGGGTCCGCGTCGACACCAAGCTGGCCACGGCGCCCGAGCAACGACGTCGGGGCCTGATGGAGGTCCCGCACCTGCCCACCGGGAGCGGGATGCTGTTCGTGTTCGACAACGACCGCTCCGGCGGCTTCTGGATGTTCAACACGTTGGTGCCGCTGGACATCGCCTACATCGATGACACCGGCCGGATCGGCACGATCCTGGCGATGGATCCGTGCGTGTCCGACGATCCCGGCGATTGCCCCACCTACGTGCCGGATCATCCCTACCGCACCGCGCTCGAGGTGCCACAGGGGTGGTTCGCCGAGGTCGGTGTGTCGACGGGGGACCGTGTGCGCTGGACCGATCCGGTGCCGGCGGGATGACCGGGCCAACAGAGGAGGACGACATGGAGATCGGGTTCATCGGGCTGGGCGCGATGGGGGCGCCGATGGCGGCCAACCTGGCGGCGGCGTCACTGACCCGGGTCTGGAACCGGACCTCGGAGGTGGCGCAGTCGCACCAGCAGGAGTACGGCAGCCTGGCCGTGGCCGACCTGCAGGATCTGGCTGGCGTCGAGGTCGTGTGTTCCTGTCTACCCACCGACGTCGAGGTGGCCGCGGTCACCGGTGTCCTGGGGCCGATGTTGGCGCCGGGCACCGTGTGGATCGATCACACCTCGGCCGATCCCCGCGGGGCGCGGGATGTGGCTGCGGCGCTGGACGCCCACGGGGTCCACTACCTCGATGCGCCCGTGTCGGGTGGGATCGACGGCGCGGCCGCGGGCACGCTGACGGCGATGGTCGGGGGTGACGGCGCGGTCCTCGAACAGGTCCGCCCCGTGCTGGAGCGCATGGCTGCCGCCATCGTGCATGTGGGCCCGGTCGGTTCGGGGATGGCGGTGAAGGCCGTCAACAACGCGGTCATGGCGGCCAGCCTGTGGGCCACGGCAGAAGGTCTGACGGCGCTGACGAAGCTGGGCATCCCGGCGTCGACCGCACTGGAGGTCATCAACACCTCCTCCGGTCGGTCGTTCGCGTCGGAGACGTTGCTGCCCGCGCACGCGCTGACCCGCGAGTTCCCCGTCACGTTCCTGTTGTCGCTGCTGGCGAAGGACGTCGGGCTCGCGCAGCAGGTGCTGGCAGACGGGCAGGTCGACGGGCGGGTCCTCGGGCTCATCGACGAGCTGACGCGGGCTGCCGCTGAGCAGCTGGGTCCCGACGCCGGACACGTCGAGGTGGTGCGGATCCTCGAGCAGGCCGCGGGCGTGGAGCTGCGCTGAGGGTCGGACCCCCCGGTAACCGGTCAGCCCACCGCGCGAGCCCACCAGCAGGGAGGCCGGTAGGGAACCTC
>JAWLFE010000116.1:0-5694 GCA_041685735.1 Nitriliruptoraceae bacterium | reverse complement strand
CTCACCCAACCACGAGGTAGGCCAGAGGCAGCGCGACCCCGGCCAGCGCGGTCGCTGCGGCCAGCCCGACGACCACGGGCCGCAGACCGACCGTGGTCAGCTCCAGCACCCGCGTCTTGAGGCCGACCCCGGCGATGGCGATCGTGATGGCGATCGCCGAGACCTGGCCGAGGACGTCCGCGACCTGGTCGCTGATCAGCCCGGTGCTGCGGACCGCCGCCAGGACGATGAACGCGACCACGAACCCGGGGACCGCCGACCGGACGGTCTTCATCAGGCGCATGCCGGTCATGGTCGTGGTGTCCGCGACGCTGTCTGCGCCGTCGGCGGGGTCGGTCGCCTCCCCGCTCGACGCGTCGGTGCGCCGACGACGTCCCATCCACAACGTCAGGCCGATCAGGATCGGACCCATCAGGGCGTTGCGGACGAGCTTGACGACGGTGGCGTGCTCGAGCGCCCGTTCGGAGTACGCGGCACCGGCGGCCACCACCTGGCTGGTGTCGTTGATCGCCAGGCCCGCCCAGACCCCGAAGACCTCGTCGGGCATGGCGACCGCGCGGCCGATGAGGGGGAACAGCACCAGGGCGATCGTGCCGAAGATCGTGATCGTGGCGACCGCGTAGCTGACCTGGCGGTCCTCGGCATCGATGATCGGCGACGCCGCCACGATCGCGGAGTTACCGCACACGGCGGTCCCGGTGCCCAACAGGATCCCGAGCTGCGGGCTGATGCCGGCCATCCGACCGACCACCGCGACGGTGACGAAGGCGGTCGTCATCGTCGCGACGACCACGGCGAGGCTCGGTCCACCGATCGCCGCGACGTCGCCCAGGGTCAGTCGCGCGCCGAGCAGGGCAACGCCCACGCGCAGGATGCGCTTGGCCGCCAGGTCGATACCGGGCGCGAGCAGGCCCGGCACGGGTCGCACGTTGGCGATGATGAGGCCGATCACCAGCGCGATGAGCACCGCGCTGATCACGGCGGGGGTGCGGGCCCCCACCACGATCGCAACCGCCGCGATGGCGGCGGTCAGGGCGACACCGGGCAGCATCCGCGCCACCGACGATCCGGGGATGATCGATCCTTGCTCTGGGCCGTGGGTGGCCGACGCGGGAGCGTAGTGCGCGCGGTAAGAGCGCACGGTCAAGGTCATGCGTTCAGCAGCCGAAGGTTCATCCGAGGCACCAGGCCCGTGGCGGGCCGGTCACACGCACGGGGGCCCGGGATGATCAGTCGTCGGACGAGTCGATGGTTCCGTGCGGCGGGACTGCTGCTCTGCATCCCGGCCCTGATCGTGGTCTGGCTCGCGGTGAGTCGCCTGGACACCGCCGTGGGGTCCACGTGGGCGGGGGCCCTCGTCATCCTGCTCCTGCACGGCCTGGCGCGTCGCTTCCCACTGCGCCTTGTCGCGCGGGAGCGGACCGCGGAGTTCACCACCGCGCCGCTGTTCGCCTTCGCGCTGCTCCTGACCGAGCCGACGTCCCTGGCGGTCCTCGGGTTGGCGTTCACCGCGCTGGTGCCACCACGCGAGGTCGCGCCGCCACGGTGGATCCGTCCGATCATCGAGGTGGCGCGCACACTGCTGGTCTACGGCGTCGCCGCCTGGGCGCTCGGGGTCCTGCCGCTCGTCCTTCCGGCGGGTGCCCCACCCCTGGCGATCACCGACGGGTCCTGGCAGTTGCTGCTGATCGTGCTGCCCGCGGGGCTCCTGGCCTACCTCGTCGAGGTGGCGGTCGGGGTCAGCCTGACCGCCATCGAGCACGGGTCGCGTCCGCAGGTGATCTGGCGGCAGGATCGTGTCCGCTACGACCCACTGATCCACCTCCTGCTGATCTGCCTCTCCCCGGCGGTGCTGGTGATGAGCCAGCACAGCCTGCTGCTCGTCCCACTGCTGCTGCTCGTCGTGATCGGCCTGTATCGCTCATCGCGGCTCGTCGCCCTGGAGCAGCACGCTGCGCTGCACGATGGGCTGACGGGCCTGGCCAACCGCCGACAGCTCGACGAACGCCTCGAGACCCTGATGCGTGACGATCGGCACCAGGATCCGTTCGCCCTGCTCATCATGGACCTGGACCGGTTCAAGGAGGTCAACGACCAGCTCGGCCATCAGGTCGGCGACCGTCTGCTCCAGGAGGTCGGCAACCGCCTGCTCCAGATGGAAGGACTCGACCTCGCCGCCCGGATCGGTGGGGACGAGTTCGCGTTCCTCGTCCGCCACACCATCGAGGTGGATGTGTTGCTGGACGTCGGAGAGCGACTGGTGCAGGAGGTCGCCGTGCCGTACGTCGTCAACGACATCCGCTTGGCGATCGGCGCCAGCGTGGGCGTGGCCACCTACCCGGACCACGGAACCGATACCTCCACGCTGCTGCGGCGTGCCGACACCGCGATGTACGCGGCCAAGCGCAGCGGGGTCGCGGTCGGGTTCTCCGCCCGGGATCGGACGAGCTCGCCCGGACGTCTGTCGCTCGTCGGGCAGCTCGAGGAGGCGATGCGTTCCGACGAGCTGGCACTCGATTTCCAACCGCAGATCTCGTTGCGGACCGATGACGTCGTCGGGTTCGAGGCCCTGCTGCGGTGGAACCACCCCATCCACGGGTTGATCCTGCCGGACGCCTTCGTCGCGACCGTGGAGCACACCGAACTGATCGGGCTGATGACCCGTCACGTCCTGCGGATGGCGCTCGAGGAAGCGGCGCGCTGGAAGCTCGCCGGCCACCCGGTGCCGGTTGCGGTCAACATCTCCACCCGCGACCTGCAGGATCGGTACCTGGCCCGCGACGTGGAGGCCCAACTCGCCGCGACCGGCCTGCTCCCCGGGGACCTGGTGCTCGAGATCACCGAGACCGCCCTGCAGGTGGATCCGGAGCGGGCCGGGCAGGTCCTCGGGGAACTCAAGGACCTGGGCGTCCGGCTGTCGATCGACGACTTCGGGACCGGGTACTCCTCGCTCGCGGCGTTGCAGCACCTGCCGGTGGATGAACTGAAGGTCGATGGGACCTTCGTGCGTCGGATGCAGGGGCCGGCGGGGCTGGCCATCGTCCGCTCGATCATCCACCTCGCCCACGCGCTGAACCTGTCGGTCGTGGCCGAAGGCGTCGAGGACGAGGCGACCGTCCGCGAACTGCACGCGCACCGATGCGACCACGTCCAGGGGTTCGTCGTGGCGCGTCCGCTGTTGCCCGTCTGGGTCGTGCCCTGGCTGGAGGCGCGTGCGCGCGAACCCGCGGGCGGGGTGCTGCGCACCCTGCGTCGGGCGCCGATCCAGGCGCCCCGACAACGCATGGGCGCGCCGAACTGAGGGCCGCGATCCGCAGCATCTCGGCGGCGATCGCGTGTCTCGGCAGCGGTCTCGGTACGCTGCGGTGGCGTCCAGGATCGGGGCTGTTGGTATGGCGACATGGCAGATCGCGTTGATCACGGTGTTCGTGCTGCTGCCCTTCGCGCTGTTGTCCGATTTCTGGCGGCACCGCGAGCGGGTCACCTCGTCCGGCAGGCCGTTGCAGCGTCCGTGGCGCCCGAAGGTGGCTGAGCCGGAGCCTGACGACCACCACTGAGCGGCCCACGTGCTGCTCGCCCGCGGGTCTCTCCCGCGGGTCTCGGTCCGCGCCTCCAGGGGGCGCGGGGCGACCTCGACGTGTCGGTCGTGCGCTCCTGCGGCGAGCCATGGGGCGCGTGTCGAACAACCTGAGCCGTCGCGGCTCAGGTAATATGTAGGGCATCGGCTCAGGTCGCTTGCATAGGGGTCGACGCCTCGTATCGTTGTACTCGAGAACGCCGCCGATGGGCGGTCAACGGCGTCGTCACGACGCACAGACCTGATCCGCAGACACGCAGGAGGACCATCAAGATGGCCAAGGCCGTGGGTATCGACCTCGGAACGACGAACTCGGTCGTCTCCGTCATGGAGGGCGGCGAAGCCGTCGTCATCGCCAACGCGGAGGGCGCGCGGACCACGCCGTCCGTCGTCGCGTGGTCCAAATCCGACGAGGTGCTGGTGGGTGAGGTCGCCAAGCGTCAGGCGGTGACCAACGCCGACCGCACCGTGCGCTCCGTCAAGCGCCACATCGGCACCGATTGGAAGACCGAGATCGGCGGCAAGAACTACTCGCCGCAGGAGATCTCCGCACGCATCCTGATGAAGCTCAAGCGCGATGCGGAGTCCTACCTCGGCGACGACGTCACGCAGGCCGTGATCACGGTGCCCGCCTACTTCGACGACGCGCAGCGGCAGGCCACCAAGGAGGCCGGCGAGATCGCGGGCCTCGAGGTCCTGCGCCTGGTCGCCGAGCCGACCGCCGCCGCGCTGGCCTACGGGCTGGAGAAGGAGGACGAACAGACCGTGCTGGTCTTCGACCTCGGTGGTGGAACCTTCGACGTCTCCGTGCTCGAGATCGCGGAAGGCGTGTTCGACGTGAAGTCGACCGCCGGTGATTCGCAGCTCGGTGGTGACGACTGGGACGAGGTCCTGATGGACTGGATGCTCACCCAGTTCAAGAACGAGCAGGGCGTCGACCTGTCGAACGACAAGATGGCCGTCCAGCGCCTCAAGGAAGCCGCGGAGAAGGCCAAGATCGAGCTGTCGTCCTCGCAGGAGACCTCGATCAACCTGCCGTTCCTCACCGCGACCGACGCGGGTCCGCTGCACTTCGAGCAGACCCTGTCCCGGGCCAAGTTCAACGAACTGACCAGCGACCTGCTCGACAAGCTCAAGGGGCCGTTCCAGCGTGCCATCAAGGATGCCGGCGGTGACGTCAACGCCATCGACCACGTCATCCTCGTCGGCGGCTCCACCCGGATCCCGGCCGTGCAGGACCTGGTCAAGGAGATGCTCGGCGGCAAGGAGCCGCACAAGGGCGTCAACCCCGACGAGGTCGTGGCCATCGGTGCCGCGCTGCAGGCCGGTGTGCTCAAGGGCGACGTCAAGGACGTGCTGCTCCTGGACGTCACGCCACTGTCGCTCGGTATCGAGACCAAGGGTGGTGTCACCCACAAGCTGATCGAGCGCAACACCACGATCCCGACCAAGCGCTCCGAGGTGTTCACCACCGCGGACGACAACCAGCCGTCGGTCGAGATCCACGTGCTGCAGGGTGAGCGTGAGTTCACGAGCGACAACAAGACGCTCGGCAAGTTCATGCTGACCGACATCCCGCCGGCGCCGCGTGGCATGCCCCAGATCGAGGTCACCTTCGACATCGACGCCAACGGCATCGTCCACGTCAACGCCAAGGACCTCGGGACCGGCAAGGAGCAATCGATGACGATCACCGGTGGTTCCGCGTTGCCGAAGGACGACATCGAACAGATGATCAAGGACGCCGAGGCGCACGCGGAGGAGGACCGCAAGCGCAAGGAAGCGGTCGAGACCCGCAACCAGGCCGACACGCTCGCCTACCAGACCGACAAGACCTTGAAGGAACACGGCGACAAGATCGACGAGTCCACCAAGGCGGAGATCGAGCAGGCACTGACCGACCTGCGCGAGGCGCTCGACGGCGAGGACACCGACGCCGTCAAGGCCAAGATGGAGGACCTCGGCAACAAGTCGCAGCAGCTCGCCCAGGCGATCTACCAGGCGTCCAACGATGAAGCCGCCGCCGGTGCCGCCGAGGGCGCGGGTGACGGTGACGACACGGCGACCGCATCGGACGACGACGTCGTCGACGCCGAGGTGGTCGACGAGGGCGATGA
>JAWLFE010000011.1:50305-78397 GCA_041685735.1 Nitriliruptoraceae bacterium | reverse complement strand
CCGGGCACCTCGCCGACGAGTTCCAGGACCCGGTCGACCTGTACCAGGCCGTCGCGGCCCCGCTCGGTCGACGCCAACCGCTCGCGGACCGCGCCGGCCAGGTCGTTCGAACCCAGGTCGCCGGTGAGCGCCTCGATCGCGGCCTGCGGCACCCCGCGTTCCACCAGTTCCCGCGCCACCCCGTCGGCACCGACCTTGTCGAGCTTGTCGAGCGCGACCAGGGCGGAGCCCTCGAGCTCAGCGGGCACCCCGTAGGCCTCGATCAGCCCCGCCAGCGCGGGGCGGGCGTTGAGCTGGATCCGGAACCCGCTGAGCCCCAGGCGGTCCAGCACGTCGGCGACCGCCTGGATCGTCGCGGCGTCCGCGACCAGCGAGTCCGATCCGACCGTGTCGAGGTCGCACTGGAAGAACTCGCGGAAGCGGCCCTTGCCGGGACGGTCGGCCCGCCAGACGGGCGCGATGTGGTAGCGCTTGAACGGCGTCGGCAGCTGCGAGCCGTAGCGCGCCGCGACCCGCGCCAACGGCACGGTGAGGTCGTAGCGCAGCGCGAGATCCGCATCGCCGGAGGCTTCGTGATCACCTCGCCGCAGGATCTTGAAGATGAGCTGGTCACCCTCCTCGCCGTACTTGCCGGTGAGCACGTCCAGACGTTCGAACGCCGGGGTGTCGAGCGGCTCGAAGCCGTGCCGGTGGAAGGCGTCGCGGATGGTGGTGAAGGCACGTTCGCGGCGGACCACCTCGGCGGGCAGGTAGTCGCGGGTGCCGGACGGCGGGTTCGCGTCGATGCTGGTCACGTGGGCCTCAGCTCCGGTCGCGGCGCGCGGCCGCTTCGTGCAGGAAGGGGTTGGTCGCGCGTTCCCGCCCGACCGTGGTGTCGGGGCCGTGCCCGGCGAGGATCAGCGTGTCGTCCTCGAGGGCGAGCACGGTGTCGACCAGGGAGTCGAACATCTGCTCCATCGACCCCCGGGGGAAATCGGTCCGGCCGATCGAACCGGCGAAGATGAGGTCCCCGGAGAACAGCACGTCCTGCGTGCCCTCGTCGGCCTGGCCCATCGCGAAGCCGATCGGTGCGCCCGCCAGGTCACGGCCGAGGTAGGTGACGTGGCCCGGGGTGTGGCCGGGGTTGTGCCGGACGTCGAAGTCGATGCCGGCGAACCCGATCGTCTGCCGGTCGGCAACCGTGTCGAGGTGATCGGTCGGGGGGTCCCATTCGAGTCCGAACTCGGTGGCCAGGAGCTCCGGCGGGGCACCGAACGCGGCGGCCGGATCGTCCCACAGCCAGCGATCGTCGGCGTGCAGGAGCACCGGCACATCGAGGTCCCGCGCCAGGGACGGCACGGCCCACAGGTGATCGAGGTGGCCGTGCGTCAGCAGGATCGCCTCGCAGGTGACCTGCGCCTGGTCGAGCATCGTCGGCACCTGCGCGGCACCGTGTTCACCCGGGTCGATGATGACCCCGGTCCCCCGATCGTGGTCGCCGATCAGGTAACAGTTGGTCTGCCACCGCCCGAGCGGCGCTCCGAGCACGAACCGGTCGGTCACGAGATCCTCCTGCTGCCGGGTCGAGGGTGCGGCTGGCGCGCGGACAACACACGCACCACCCACGGACCGCACGCGGACCGCACCTGCGACGCTACCGCGCCCGGGATGCAACCCGGGCGTCACCCGGTACGTCTGACCGGGTGAGGGGTCACACGCACACGGGCACACTCCTGGCGCGTGGGACCTGCCCTGCGACCTCTGCGACCTTGGGAAAGGCCCGATCATGCGAACCGAGCATCCGTGGCGGCTGTCCGTGCTCCTGCTGGCGGTGGTCCTGGTCGGCGCCCAGGCGTGCGGGCAGAGCTCCGAGCCCGAGGACCCGGCCCCCGATGACACGACCACCGAGTCGGACACCGCGGACGATCCCGACGCGGACGATCCCGACGATGACGCCGCCGATGGGAGCGACGAGGCCACGGCACCGGAGACCGACCGCAGCGACGATCCTGACGAGGACGCCGAGGACCTCCCGTTCGTCGAGGTCTACTTCATCCGCTCCGACGCCTCCGGCTTCTGGGTCGAGCCCGAACGCCACCAGCTGGAGGAAGAGACCCTCGCTGTGGCGCGTGCGGCCATGGAGCTGCTGTTCACCGCCGAGCCCCATGACCCCGGCCTGACCTCACTCGTCCCCGAGGGGGTGGAGGTCCTGGACGTCGACCTCGACGACGGGGTCCTCACCGTGGACGTCTCCGGAGAGCTCGCTGAAGCGGGCGGTGCCTCCGCCCAGGAGGTCGCCTTCACCAACCAGCTGGCCCACACGGCCACCGCGTTCGACACCGTCGACGCCGTGACGCTGTGGATCGACGGCGAGCCGATCGACGGGCTGTGGGGCCACGTCGACTACTCGCAGCCGATCGAACCGGATCCGTTCGCCCTGTCGCCGATCACGATCACCACACCCCCGATGGGACCCGACGGCGCGACCGCGGACACCGGTGAGGTCCTGCTGGGTGGGCAGGCGACGGTCTTCGAGGCCACCGTGCTCATCCGGGTCCTGGATGCTGACGGCGAGGTCGTGGAGGACACGTTCACGACGGCCAGCGAGGGTGCACCGGGGCGCGGCACGTGGGAACACACCGTGCGGCTGTCGGAACCCGGCACCTACACCGTGGAGGTCGAGGAGCCCGATCCGTCGGACGGCGAGGGACGGCCGCGGTTCGTCAGCAGCCGGACGATCGAGGTCGGCTGACGCCACAGCTGCGGTCACGCCCACACCACGGGTCCGCGCGCGGGGTCGCGCGGGCCCGATCAGCGCAGCTCGACGCGCCCCGCATCCGTGTCGAACACGGCGATCAGGGCGGGGGCCGGTCCTTCGGCGATCGCCAGGTCGAGCTCCAGTGCGTCGAGGACACCGCGGACCGACGCCGGGTCCGGGTGCTCCGCGGACAGGCTCGTCAGGGTCACACGGCTCGGGGCGCTGTGGCCGGGGTGGGGGGTCGAACCCCAGTCGATCAGGAACGGCACCACCTCGGCCGGCGGTTCCGGGCTCACCGGGAGCGCCAACCGCCAGGTGAGCACTTCGCCACCGGGCGTGCGCCGCGACATCTCGACCGGATCGCTGCTGTCGTACCCGGCGGCGCGGACCGCGGCGACCGCAGCGTCGAGGTCCGGCGGCTCCACACACCAGGCCGCCAGGGCGGGTGTGACCACCCCGTCCAGGCCGAACGGGCGCGGTCCGTCCGGTGGCGGCAGGTCAGGGTCGGGAGCCACCACCTCGAGGTAGCAGCGTCCTCCGAGCCCCAGCAGCACGTTGGCGGTCCCCCACGACGGGTGCGAGCCACCGGGTGCGGGTGCCGCCGCCAGTCTCGCCGCGACGGCTTCGGCGCCCGCCTGTAGGTCGGGGACCGCGTACACCAGGTGATCGATCATGTCAGGTCCACTCCTCAGGCGAACGAGCCAGCAGGCGCTGGATGTCCCGGGCGGTGGCCTCGACCGCCGCGTCGACGCCGTCCGGCGCCGCGGCCTCCCACGCTGGTCTCCCACGCCGGTCCGGTTCCGCCATACCGTAGCCGCAGGATGACCATCGCCACCGGCGCCTCGGAGGGATCACGGTGCTGACCCTGGTCCTGTTCTGCTGGCCGTTCGGCGCACTAGCTGTCGTGCTGCTCCAGGGCCGCCGCGGCGACGCGGCCGTCGCTCCCTTCACCATCGCGGCAGCGGCCGCGTTCCTGCTCACCGGGATCCTGCTGATCGCGGCGCTGGTGACCCCGCCGGAGACGGCGATCACCTACCTGTTCTACGGCACCTCGACGTTCGGCGGCGCGATCCTGTCGGCACTCTGCGCGCTCGCGCTCCTGCGCTTCGCACGACGGGCGGAACGACCGCGGGGGCATCCCGGCCCCGATGACGACCCCGATCGCTGACCGACACCCCGGGGCAGGGCCGTGATCCGCGACGGCGCTGCCCGTCAGCTGCCGTTGCTCTGCGGGACCAGGCGGAAGGCGTCATAGACCCCCTCGACCCCCCGGACGGAACGCAACGCGTACTCCAGGTGGGTGGGGTCTCCGAGCTCGAAGGTGAAGGTCAGCGCGGCCACACGGTCCTTGCGGGTCATGACCTGAGCGGAGGTGATGTTGATGTGCAGGTCACCGAGCACCGCCGTGATGTCGCGCAGCAGGTGTTTGCGGTCGAGCGCTTCGATGCGGATCGAGACCCGGAACGACGAGGTGGACTCACCCGTCCAGTCGACCGGGACGAAGCGGTCCGGGTCGCGCTCCAGGTCGGAGACGTTGGGACAGTCCGCCCGGTGGACGCTGACCCCGCGGCCACGCGTCACGAAGCCAACGATCGCGTCCCCGGGGACCGGGGTGCAGCAGCGGGCGAGCTTGACCAGCATGCCGCCGGAACCCTCGACCTCGACGTCCTCACCGACGCCCTGACCGATCCGGATCGGGGCCTGGGTGACCGTGTCCTCGATGGACTCGACGGTCTCTTCCTCGACCTCGGTGAGTTCGTTGACCAGTTGGTTGGCGACGGTGGTGGCCGCGACGTGGCCCTCACCGACGGCCCGGAACATCGCTTCGGTGTCCTTGTAGTTCAGGACGTGCGCGACATCGGTGAGGTCTCCCGCCGCCATGGACCGGGCGTAGCCGATGCCCTTGCGCTTCAAGGCCCGCGCGACGGAATCCCGGCCACGGACGATCGCGTCCTCGCGCCGTTCGCGGTTGAAGTAGGCGCGGATCTTCGACTGGGCGCGGGTCGATGCCGCGAGCTTGAGCCAGTCACGTGACGGGCCCGCATCCTCCGCCTTGGAGGTCATCACCTCGATGGTGTCGCCGTTGGTCAGCTGGTGGTCCAGCGGCACCAGGCGGCCGTTGACCCGGGCGCCGATGCAGCGGTGGCCGACCTCGGTGTGCACGGCGTAGGCGAAGTCGATCGGCGTGGCGTTGGCAGGCAGCCCCATCACGTCGCCCTTGGGCGTGAAGACGAACACCTCGTCCTGGTAGAGGTCGATCTTGAGCGATTCGAGGTAGTCGCCCGGCTCCTGGACCTCCTGCTGCCACTCCAGGAGCTGTTCGACCCAGGGCAGGTCCTCGGTCCCGGTCTCCTCGTCCGCCCCGGACCGACCGGTGTCCTTGTACTTCCAGTGGGCGGCGACACCGAACTCGGCGGTCTGGTGCATCGCGCGAGTGCGGATCTGGATCTCGATCGGGCGGCCGCGGGGCCCCATCACCGAGGTGTGCAGCGACTGGTAGAGGTTGACCTTGGGCATCGCGATGTAGTCCTTGAACCGCCCGGGAACCGGACGCCAGGTCGCGTGGACCTGCCCCAGGACCGCGTAGCAGTCGCGGACCGAGCCCACGATGACCCGGATGCCCACCAGGTCGTGGATCTCGTCGAACTCCTTGCCCCGCAGCACCATCTTCTCGTAGATGGAGTAGTAGTGCTTCGGGCGTCCGGTGACCTCGCCCCGGATCTTGAGCTCGCGCAGCTGCTCACGCAGCGAATCCATGACCTCGTCGATCAGGACCTCGCGTTCGGGGTTGCGCTCCTCGACGAGCGCGACGATCTCCTCGTAGCGCTTTGGGTGCAGGGTGCCGAACCCGAGGTCCTCCAGCCGCAGCTTGAAGTTCTGCATACCCAGGCGGTGGGCCAGGGGCGCGTAGATGTCCAGGGTCTCGGTCGCGATGCGCTTCTGCGCGTCACGCGGCATGTGGCCGATCGTCTCCATGTTGTGCAGACGGTCGGCCAGCTTGATGACCAGGACCCGGATGTCCTTGGCCATCGCCATGATCATCTTGCGCAGGGTCTCGGCCTGCTGCTCCTGCTTGGAATCGACGTGGATGCGGTCGAGCTTGGTGACCCCGTCCACCAGGTGGGCGACCTCGTCGCCGAACCCCTCCCGCACGTCCTGCAGGGTGGCGGGGGTGTCCTCGACGGTGTCGTGCAGCAGCGCCGCGACCAGCGTCGGGGTCCCGAGGCCGAGCTCCGCGAGCTCGGTGGCGACCGCGACGGGGTGGGTGATGTAGGCCTCGCCGGACCGGCGCCGTTGCCCTTCGTGCATCAGGTCCGCGTAGCGGTAGGCGCGCACGACCTCGCGCAGGTCCGCCTTGCCGGCGGCCCGGATCGCGGCCGCCAGCTCATCGAGCTCGGGCGGTGGGGTGTCGCGCTGGACCAGTGGCAGCTTCGCCAGGACCCGTTGCACCCCGGATGGGCGCGGGGGCAGCTGCCCGGGACGTGTGTCCCGTGCCTCCTGGGTACCGGTGGGGTCGGCGGCCAGCGGATCCTCCCTGGACGAGTCCGAACCCGCAGCGTACCGCTCCCGGGACCCGGTTCAGCGACCCCGGCGGGCGGCCGCCGACGGCTCAGGCGGCTGGATCAGTAGTGCAGGAGCGAGATGTGGCGGTGGCCGACCAGCTTGGCCGCCCCGGCCAGGAAGTCGAGTTCGATCAGGAACCCGAACCCCGCGACCGTCCCCCCGAGCCCTTCCACGAGTTCCGCCGCGGCCGAGGCCGTCCCGCCGGTCGCGAGCACGTCGTCGACGATCATGACCCGGTCCCCCGGCTCGATCGCGTCGTCGTGGATCTCCAGGCTCTCGGCGCCGTACTCGAGTTCGTAGGCCACCGAGCGGCTCTCGCCGGGCAGCTTGCCGGCCTTGCGTGCCGGGACGAACCCGGCGCCGATGTGGTAGGCGACCGGCGCGGCGAGGATGAACCCCCGGGCTTCGATCCCGACGACCTTGTCCACCGTGCCACGTCCGAAGTGCATCACCAGGACGTCGATCGCGGTCGAGAACGCCACCGGGTCGAGCAACAGCGGCGTGATGTCCTTGTAGGTGACACCGGGCTGCGGGTAGTCGTGCACGTCGCGGACGTGCGCGGACAGGACATCGGGATCGAACTGCAGCTGCATGATCGGCTCCAGGGAGACGGAGGGCGTCGGGGTCAGCGCTTCTTCTTGCGCTTCTTGCCCTTGCCCTGCCCGCGGACGTACTCGGTGGTGATCGGTGCGCGGGCCTCCGGCGATCCCGGCGCCGGCGCATCGACCGGTGCCGGCTCGTCGGCGACCGCGTCGTCATCGCTGTCGCTCTTGGCGACCCGGGCGGCCCGACGGACCTCCTCGGGGTCACGCATCTTCCACCAGGCGAGGAACGGACCCGCGACGAACAGCGAGGAGTAGATCCCGACCGCCATCCCGATGAACAGCGCCAACGCCAGGTCCTGCAGGGTCGTCGCACCGAGCACCTGGCCACCGATGAACAGCAGCGCGCCGACCGGCAGCAGCGAGGTGACCGAGGTGTTGATCGAGCGCCAGAGCACCTCGTTCAGTGAGGTGTTGACCAGTTCGGCGTAGGTACGCCGCCCGGGGTCGCCGAGCCCGATCGAGTTGTCCTTGACCCGATCGAACACCACCACCGTGTCGTACAGCGAGTACCCGAGGATGGTCAACAGCGCGATGATCGTCGCGGGCGACACGTTGAACCCGACCAGGGCGTACACCCCGATCGTGATCGCCAGGTCGTGGGCGAGCGCCACGATGGCGGCGATCGCCATCTTGAACTCGAGCCGGAACGAGATGTAGATCACGATCGCGATCAGGAACACGACCAGGGCCTCGAGCGCCTGCTGGGTGATGCGCTGACCCCACGTCGGTCCGACGAAGTTGACCGAGACCTCCTCAGCCTCGGCGACCTCGACCAGTGCGTCGCGGACCGCGATCGACTCGGGACTGCCGGGCTCCATGGATTCGGTGCGGACCACCGCCCCGACCGCCTGGTCGCCGTCGAGCTGGACCTGGGCGATCACGTCCTCGGCACCGGCCGCCTCGGCGGTCTCGCGCAGTTCGCCGGAGTCGAGGTCGGGCCGGACATCGGTGATCGTGTAGGAGTTGCCCCCCACGAAGTCGATCGACAGGTCCAGGCCACGGACGGTCACGACGAGCAGTCCCGACAGCAGCAGGACCGCGGACAGGACCGCCCACTTCGGAGCGTTCCCGACGAAGTCGAACGTTGGCGTCCTCATCGGCGTCCCCCTGCGGTCGCGACGGGTGCCGTGTCAGCGGCACGCACCGTCTTGCGGTCCACCAGCCGGGTGTTGGCCAGCAGGAACACGATCGGTCGGGTGAAGAAGTAGAGGATGAACAGGTCGAGCACGGTGGCGATCCCGAGCATCAGCGCGAACCCGCGGACCGGGCCCACCGCGAGGAAGTACAGGATGACCGCGGCGGTCAGCGTCACGGTGTTGCCGGCGAGGTTGGTGCGGAACGCGGAGGTGAACGCCTTCTGCACGGCCGTGCGGACCGTCTTGCCGAGGTTGACCTCGTCACGGATCCGTTCCCGGAAGATGATGGAGGAGTCGGCGGCGATACCGATCGACACGATCAACCCGGCGACCCCGGCCAACGTCAGCGCGAACCCGAGCTCACCGAGCAGCGAGATCAGGCCGAGCACCAGCACCCCGAAGACCACGAGTTCGAGCATCGCCACGACCCCGAGGATGCGGTAGAAGCCGATCAACCACACGCCGACCAGGGCCAGGCCGATCAAGCCGGCCAACAGCCCCGCCTCCAGGGAGTCCGATCCGAGCGTCGCGGAGACCGTCTCGAAGGTTGCCGGTTCCAGTGAGATCGGCAGCGCACCCGTGCGCAGGACCAGCGCCAGGTCCTGGGCCTCCTGCTCCTGTTCCTCCTGGGACCCTGCGGAGCCGACCGTGATCGATGCGGATCCGTCCCGGATCCCGACCCCGCACTGCACGCCGGGGGCCATCGTCGGCGCAGATTCGACGATGCCATCGAGCGTGATCGCGAAGCGGCCCTCGCCCGGGAAACCCTGGTCACGCTCGCAGGCCAGCTCGGCGGTGATCTCCGCGAACTCGGCCTCACCCTCACCGTCCAGTTCCAGCGACACCGCCAGCCCACCGGCCTGCCCGAAGGCGGCGAACGCGTCGTCGATGCGGTCGCCGGTCAGGGCGGCCGGCTCGAGGAAGTACTTGGGCACCAGCAGTTCGTCGCTGTCGGGATCCGGCAGCGCTTCATCCTCGCTGCCGCACAACAGCCCCCGTTCGTCGTTGGCCAGCTCCTCGCGTTCGTCGACCGGTGCGGTGCAGTCCGGCCCCTCGTCGTAGCCGGGGATGGCCGGGAGGTCCTGCGTCGCCGGCCGCGCCTGCGCGCCGGGGGGGACCGTCGCGATGACCTTGCGGAAGGTCAGCTGCGCGGTCGTGCCGATCAGCTCCTGCAGGCGATCCGCATCGGCGACACCCGGCAACTGCACCAGGACATCGGTCCCGGACCGCGAGATGTCCGGTTCCGCGACCCCCAACGAGTCGACGCGCGCACGGATGACCTCGATGGTCTCGTCGAGGATCTCCTCGAAGTCCTCGGGCGTGTCGACATCGTCGGGCAGCTCAGCGGTGTAGACCGCGCTGATGCCGCCCTGCAGGTCGAGCCCGAGCTGCGGCCGGGCGCCCAGGCCCAGGTAGATGCCGGCGGCCAGCACGAACACGAGCGAGAACGCCAGTGCGCCGATGACAGGTTTCTTGTCCACGTCGGAGGTCCTGAAGGGTGGCGGGACGGCTCGGCGTCAGCCGAGCGGAACGCCGTTGGCGGTGATGAGGAAATCGCACCCGAGCGTCCGGGCCGCGCGGCGACACATGATCATGCGTTCGAGGAAGATCTCGAAGTACTCGATGACCGTCGACCGGTCGGTGTCGAGGGTCAGTTCCAGCGTGATGGTCGCCGCGTCGGCATCGACACGCAGGAACGAGTGGGTGACCGCATCGTTGACACGGTCGTGGATGTCGATGGTCGTGTCCGCGCCCTTGCGGACCCGGCTGCGGTGCACGTCGGCCTTGTCGGCCAGGATGACCGCGGCGCCGACGGGCCCGATCGACGAACCGTACTGCTCCTCGTGGTTCCCGACGGCCGACAGCACCAGCCCGATGCGGTAGGGATCGACCTCCAGGCGCCGGAGCGCGTCGTAGGCGATCCAGGCGCCGGACAGGCCGTGGTTGGCGCGTGTGACGACGTTGCCGACGTCGTGCAGGTACCCGCCGATCGCGGCCAGCTCGCACAGTTCCTCGTCCACACCGAGGTGGTGCAGGACGTTGTGGGCGATGCGCCCGACGAGGTTGGCATGGCGGAAACCGTGTTCGGTGAAGCCCTGCGCACCCAGGAACTGGTCGGAGAGCTTGATGAACGCGCTGACGACCTCGTCCTGCTGCAGGCGCGTGAGGATGTCGACGTGCGACCCCGTGCGCCGCTCGGCATCCAGGGCCACCTCCGCGGCTTCACGGACGGCGGCCGAAGCATCCACGCCCCGGGCCAGGGCGGCCTCGGCGGAATCGAGGATGGCCGAGGCCGGGTCGGTCATGGCGGACGGTGCGGGGTCGTCCGACGCCGGGGCGATCCCCGGCGACTCACCGCGCGCCGTGCCCTCCCCACCGACGGCGGGATCGGCCGGCGGTTGGTCGGAGGTCACGGCTGGTCGCGATCGCCGTCGCTGTTGTCATCGTCGTCCGCAGCGTCGTCGACCAGATCGTCGTCAGCGACATCGTCGTCGACGTCCTCGACCAGGTCGTCACGCACGACCCGCGCCAGCGACGTCCGCTGGAAGCGCAGGATGATGTCGTCGGTGACCTCCAGGTCCATCGTCTCGTCGGTGAGGTCCGCGACCCGACCGTGCATCCCCCCGATCGTGACCACGTCGTCGCCCACGGACAGGCTCTTCACCAGGTTCTTGTGTTCCTTCGTGCGCTTCTGCTGCGGCCGGATCAGCAGCAGGTACAGCACACCGATGAACAGGATCGGCAGGGCAAGTGAGCCGAGTGCCTCCACAGCAACGCCTTTTCGCGGGAACGTGTCAGACGACCACCGGGTGGCGATCGGGGTTCGAGGTGACGGGCACCGCACCGTGCGTGGACGGGTGGGCGCGACGGGTACGGGCGGTACGCGGCCACGGGTGCACGTCGGCGCCCGCCGACGGCGGGCGCGTCAGTCGGGCATCCTACCGGGCATGTGGGGGCGGGTCGTCGTCCCCGAGGTCGACGTCGAGGTCGTCGTCGAACAACGGCACGGCACCCGGCGTGCGGGGCGGGACGACGGCCCCCGGAGGTGGCACGGGACGCCCGAGGTGGGCGTAGGCGCCGGCGGTCGCGATCCGGCCACGGGGGGTGCGCTGCACGAGCCCGCACCGCAGCAGGAACGGTTCGACCGCATCCTCGATCGTGTCGGGTTCCTCGGACACGGTCGTCGCCAGGGTCGTCAGGCCGACCGGGCCGCCACCGAACCGGTCGACGAGCGCTTCCAGCACCCGCCGATCCAGCCGGTCGAGACCCAGGTCGTCCACGTCGAACACCTCCAGCGCCGCCCGGGTGACGACGAGGTCGATCGATCCGCTGGCCTCCACCTCGGCGTAGTCGCGGACCCGGCGCAACAACCGGTTGGCGATCCGGGGTGTCCCACGGGATCGTCCGGCGATCTCCTGCGCGCCGGGATCGTCGACCTGGATGCCCAGCAGACCGGCGGAACGCAGGACGATGGCCAGCAGCTCGTCGACCTCGTAGTGCTCCAACTGAGCGGAGAAGCCGAACCGGTCGCGCAGGGGCGAAGCGATCAGCCCCGTGCGGGTCGTGGCGCCGACCATCGTGAAGCGCGGCAGGTCGAGCCGGATCGACCGGGCACCCGGGCCCTTGCCGACGACGATGTCCAGCTTGAAGTCCTCCATCGCCGGGTAGAGGACCTCCTCGACGGTGCGGGGGAGTCGGTGGACCTCATCGACGAACAGCACGTCGCCCGGTTCGAGGCCCGTCAGGATCGCCGCCAGGTCGCCCGGGCGTTCGATCGCGGGTCCGGAGGTGGCCCGGAACGACGCGCCGACCTCGGCGGCGACGATCGCGGCCAGGGTGGTCTTGCCGAGCCCGGGCGCCCCCGACAGCAGGACGTGGTCGGCGGCCTGGCCGCGTTGGCGCGCGCCGGTCAGGACCAGTTGGAGCTGGCGCCGCACCCGCTCCTGCCCGATGAACTCCGCGAGCCGCGTGGGTCGCAGGCTCGCGTCCAGCCGGTCCTCCCCCGGCAGCACCTCGGGTTCCAGCACGCCGTCGTCCGGCTGGCCGTCCTGGCTCATCGACCCCTCCCCTCCACGACCCCCGCCCCCTCCACGACCCCCGCCCCCTCCACGACCCCCGCCCCCTCCACGACCCCCGCCCCCTCAACGACACCGGAGCCGAGCACGCGCAGGCAACGACGCAGCAGGTCCGCGGCGTCCGCCTGAGGATCGTTGCGGGCGTCGCCGAGCTCGGCCATCGCCGCCTGCACCTCGCTGGCCGTGTAGCCAAGACCGAGCAACGCATCGCGCACCTCGGCCAGCACCGACGGATCCGCGGCGCCGGCGGGACCGGTCGGCGGACCCGCGGGGTCGGCGATCGTCCCCAGGCCATCCCCACCGACCTTGTCCTTGAGGTCCAGCACCAGGCGCTCGGCGACCTTCTTGCCGACCCCGGGGATGGCCGTGAGCGTCGCGGTGTCGCTGCCGGCGATCGCCAGGCGCAGCACGTCCGGGCGGTGGGTGCCGAGCGCGGCCAGCGCCAGCTTCGGACCGACCCCGGACGACGACAGCAGCAGCTCGAACAGCACCAGCGAGGAACGGGCGGTGAACCCGTACAGCGTCATCGAATCCTCGCGCACCTGCAGCGAGGTGTGCAGCTCGACCTCCTGGCCCCGCGCGGGGATGTGATCGGACGCCGAGACGTGGACGAGGTAGCCGATGCCGCCCACATCGACGACCACGCTGCCGGCGCTGCGGTGGGCGACCGTTCCACGCACGTGGGCGATCATCGGTGTCCCTCCAGCCGGTCACCGAGGACCGCCTCCCACCCGCCGCGCGACGCCTTCGAGGCATGCACGTGGGCGTCGGCCAACGCGGAGGCCGCCGGCGTTCCAGCGACCGCCGCGGCCATGCGCGAGCGGGCCAGGTGCGTCAACGCCACGGCCAGTGCATCCGCGACATCCGCCGGTTCGGGGACCGCCTCCAGCCCCAGCTGCGCGGCGACCAGGCGACCGACCGCATCCTTGTCCGCAGAGCCGGAGCCGGTAACGGTCAGCTTGATCTCGGTCGGGCTGTAGGACGTGACCGGGACGCCGGAGCGGGCGGCAGCCAGCAGCGCCACCCCGGCGGACTGCCCGGTCGCCATGGCGGTCCGCACGTTGTTGGAGAACAGCACGCGCTCGACGGCAACGGCGGTCGGCCGGTGCTCCTCGATCGCGGCGACGATCTGATCGTGCACCTGCAACAGCCGCTGTTCGAGCGGGGTGTCCGGGGTGGTGCGGATACACCGGTGGTGACGGACGCTCGGCCGCCCCGACGGGCCCACCACGACGCCGAGACCGCACCGCGTCAGCCCCGGGTCGACGCCCAGCACGACCACCTCGGCAGGGCCATCGGCCACGGTGTTCTCCTCATCGCCACGGGGCAGCGCCACGGGTCGGTCCCCGAACGTGCGTTCGCAGCCTAGCGCTGTGACCGGCCTGCGCCGAAGAGGTGGCTCGGGCGCCCGGACGGCGGGAACTACGCGTCCAACTCGGCGAGCACGTCATCGTCGATATCGACGTTGTCCCAGACCTCCTGGACATCGTCGTTGTCATCGAGCAGATCGAGCAGCCGCAGGACCTGCTTGGCGTGGGCGGCCTCGGAGACGGGCACGGTCGAGGCCGGCACCATCGGCGCCCCCGCATCGGCGACCGTGTAGCCGGCGTCCTCGAGCGCCCTGCGCAGCTCCTGGACGTCGGCCGGGTCACACCAGGCCAGGAACTGGTCATCCTGCGCTTCCAGGTCCTCCATGCCATGATCGAGCCCGACCATCATCAGCTCGTCCTCGGACGTCCCGTTCGCCTCGATGACGACCTGCCCCCGCCGTGAGAACAGGAACGCGACGCTGCCCGGCTCGGCGAGGTTGCCGCCGGCCTTGGTGAAGGCCTGGCGGACGTCCGAGGCGGTGCGGTTGCGGTTGTCGGTCAGGCAGTCGACCAGCACGGCGACGCCACCGGGGCCGTAGCCCTCGTACTGGGCGAGCTCGTAGGTCGTGCCGCCGTCGAGCTCCCCCGCACCACGCTTGCAGGCACGCTCGATGTTGTCCTTGGGGACGCTGGCGTCCTTGGCCTTCTGCACGGCCAGCGCCAACGACGGGCTGGCTTCCGGATCCGAGGTGCCAGCTCCGCGCGCCGAGGTCTCGATCGCGCGGATGAGCTTGCCGAACTGCTTGCCGCGCTTGGCGTCCTTGGCCGCCTTCTTGTGCTTGATGGTCGACCATTTGCTGTGACCGGACATCCGGCAACCCTCCGCCGTTCGCGTGACCGCGCGCCCCGCCGTCGGGACCGCGTGCATCAGCCCCCGAGCCTACCCGCACGGCCCAACCCTCCGGCGGGAGTCAGGGGCGCAGCGACGCGTACCCGCGCTGGATCTGCTCGACGAGTGCGGCACGCACCTGCTCGTCGTCGAGGAAGGCACTCTCCATCGCGGCGAGGGTCATGCCCTCGAACTCCGCCAGGCCCATGCCGAAGGCGTCCACCATCGTCAGGAACTCGCTGGTCGCCGTCACCCCGCTCATCAACCGGTTGTCGGTGTTCAACGTCACCCGGAAGCCGGCGTCGCGCAGCCGGGCGATCGGGTGGTCGGCCACGTCGGCGACCACGCCGGTGTGCACGTTGGAGGTCGGGCACACCTCCAGCGCCACGTCGCCCGCCAGGACCCGCCGCGCGACCGGCCCCATGCTGTCGGTGCCGTCCTCGCCCGTCGAGAGGTCGTCGACGATCCGGACCCCGTGGCCCAGCCGTTCCGCGCCCTGGTCCAGCGCATCGGCGATCGACGCCGGCCCCCCAGCTTCGCCGGCGTGCAGCGTCACGTGCAGTCCCGCCTCACGGGCGGCCGCGATGGCCGCGGCGTGCTGCGAGGCCGGGAACCCGTCCTCGGGTCCCGCAAGATCGATCCCGACGACGCCGAGGTGGCGCGCCGCGGCCGCGGCCGCGAACGCCTCCCCGGCCCGGTCCTGCTGGCGCATCCCACACACGATCTGGCGCACCGTGATCGTTGCCGGTCCCGCAGCGAACCCCCGCGCGATCGCCTCCAGCACCTCGGGGATCGTCAGGCCTCCGGCGGTCGCGAGCTCCGGGGCGAACCGCACCTCGGCGTAGACGACGCCATCCGCATCCAGGTCCTCGGCACACTCCCGGGCGATCCGCTCGAGCGCCCCAGGGGTCTGCATCACCGCGACGGTGTGCTCGAAGGTCTCCAGGTACCGACCGAGGTCCGCGCCCTTGCCGCGCTGGTCGAACCACGCCGCCAACTCGTCAGGATCGGTGGTCGGCAACTCATGGTCGATCTCCGTCGCCAGGTCGAGGACCGTCTGCGGGCGCACGCCCCCGTCGAGGTGGTCGTGCAGCAGCACCTTCGGCGCGCGCAGCAGCAGATCGTGGTCGAGCAGGTTCACGGGCGGGGTCCGTTCCACGCAGGTTGTCGCAGGACGGTAGCCGGACCGCCGACCCACCTGGTCGGCACTCCGGCCTACGGGCGACCGTCGTCTGCACCGGAGGCGTGTCAGGACGTCGCCATCGCGGCGCGCACGGTGGCGACGAAGGCGGCGTGGAGGCGGTCGTCGCCGGTGACCTCGGGGTGGAAGCTCGTCGCGAGCAGCGGCCCCTGGCGGACCACGACCGGGTAGCCGTCGACCTCGGCCAGGACCTCGACGTCGTCCGCCAGCACCTGCTCGACCCGCGGCGCACGGATGAAGGCGACGTCCAACGGACCACCGTCGATGCCGGCGACCTCGATGCGGGTGTCGAAGGAGTCCAGTTGGCGGCCGAAGGCGTTGCGGCGGGTCCGCACGTGCAGCCCGCCGATCACCGGCTGCGCGACGTCCTGCTCCAGCTCGTCGGACAGCAGGATCATCCCGGCGCAGGTCCCGAAGGTCGGCATGCCGGCCGCGACCCGGGCCCGTAGGGGTTCCATCACCTCGAAGCGGGTGAGCAGCTTGCCGATGGTGGTCGACTCACCGCCGGGCACGATCAGCCCGTCGACACCGTCGAGGTCGGTCGCGGTGCGGACCTGCGTCGCGTTGGCGCCACAGCGGCGCAGTGCACGCAGGTGCTCGAGCACATCGCCCTGCAGCGCGAGGACGCCGATCGTCGGCGCATCGTCCGACCACTCGGGGTCCGGCAGCCGCCCCGTGAGCCGCTCCCCCGGCGTCCACCGAGGTGCAACGAAGCGGCTACTCACCAGCCGCGGGAGGCGTACTTCTGATCGTCGGACAGCGTGTTGATCTCGATCCCGACCATCGCCTCGCCCAACCCGCGCGAGACCTTGGCGATCACCTGCGGGTCCTCGAAGTGGGTGGTGGCCTCGACGATCGCGCGGGCGCGCTGCTCGGGGTTGCCGGACTTGAAGATGCCGGAGCCGACGAACACACCGTCCGCGCCCAGCTGCATCATCAGCGCGGCGTCGGCCGGGGTCGCGATCCCGCCCGCGGTGAACAGCACCGTGGGCAGACGGCCCGACTCGGCGATCTCGGTCACCAGGTCGATCGGCGCGCGGTGCTCCTTGGCGGCCGCGTACAGCTCGGCGGTGTCCATCGTGGCCAGGCGCCGGATCTCGCCCGTGATCGAGCGCATGTGGCGGGTCGCCTCGACGACGTTGCCGGTCCCGGCCTCGCCCTTGGAGCGGATCATCGCCGCGCCTTCGGCGATGCGACGCAGCGCCTCACCGAGGTTGGTGGCGCCACACACGAACGGCACGTCGAACCGCCACTTGTCGATGTGGTTGGCCTCGTCGGCCGGGGTCAGGACCTCCGACTCGTCGACGTAGTCGACACCGAGCGCCTGCAGGACCTGCGCCTCGACGAAGTGGCCGATGCGGGCCTTGGCCATCACCGGGATCGACACGGCATCGACGATCCCATCGATCATCTCCGGGTCGCTCATGCGCGCCACACCGCCGTCCTTGCGGATGTCGGCGGGCACACGTTCGAGCGCCATGACGGCCACGGCGCCGGCTTCCTCGGCGATACGCGCCTGCTCGGCGTCGATGACGTCCATGATGACGCCACCCTTGAGCATGTCGGCGAGACCGCGCTTGACGCGGGTGCTCCCGGTGGTCGCAGCGGTGGGATCGGTCGACTGGTCGGTCACCGTGGACTCCGAACGTTCGTGGTTCCAGAAGCTGGGACGGCAGGGACCTGGGCGTCCGGTCGAAGGCGCACGCAGCGGTCGGACCTGCTCGTGCAGCGTACTGCCTCACCGCAGCACGATGGACGCACATCCGGCGTGCAGCAGGCCCACATCGGCCCCGCCACGGGCCGTCGGGATCAGCCGATCTCCGCGGGCATGTCCGACGCGGACGGCAGGTGCACCCAGGTCGCGCCGGGCTTCAACGGGAAGGGCCGGCCGCCCTCGGTGAACAGCTGGATGTCGTCGCCGGCGGTGGGCTTGCGCCAGGTCGCCTCGTAGCGGTTGCCGTCCCGCAGCACCACGGCACGCGCGCCGTCGGTCAGCACGTCGGTCTCCGGGCACCGCTGCCCGTAGCAGTTGGGCTGCCCGAGGTAGTGACGGGTCTCGAGCACCACGACGTTGGCCGCAGCGATGCGATCGGGCCCGGTCACCCGGAACGGTTCCCCGTTCTGCAGGCGGCGGTAGACACCCTGGCCCCCGTCGTACTCCCACCCGGTCCGGAAGCTGCTCGACATCCGGATCTCGATCTGGCGGCCGGGGTCCTCACACGGCTCGTCCTGCTCGTCCGACCCGGCCGGTGGGCAGGCGACCTCACCGTTCGGCGGCTCCTCGCTGAAGACCCACCCCACCGCCTCGAGCGGCTCCGCGTCACGGTCGATCACCGCGTCCATGGCTTCCGGCAGGCGGTTGTAGAGGTTGTGTGGCGCCCGCCGCTCGCCGAACCGGTAGAAGCCGGGACCGCCCTCGGCGATCCGGATGGCCGGCGTGTTGGCCAGCATCCCCTGGACCTCGGGCCGCGCGCCCGAGTAGACGAACCCCGATCGGCCGAAGCCCGCGACCAACTGGGCATCGACCGGGCGCGCGGAGCGGGTCGGGCCGACATCGTCGGCGATCTCACTGTGGAACAGCGCCATGAAGCGGGTCACCCCCGCCTCGACGACCTCCTCGATGACCACGTCGGCGGCTTCCAGGCCGGTCTGGGGCCGCGACTGCGGCGAGTTCTCGATCTTCACGATCATCAGCGGGCGCTCGAGGACGTCCTCGTCGACCTCCTCGCCGGTGAGCACCGACGTCGGTCCGGGCTCGGGCTCGGGTTCCGGCTCCGGCTCCGGTTCGGGCTCCGGCTCGGGTTCCGGCTCCGGCTCCGGTTCGGGCTCCGGGTCCTCGACCGGCGCGGCGGTCTCCTCCGGCTCATCCGCAGCACAGGCCGTCAGGGCGAGCGCGCCGATCACCAGCAGCAGCACGAACCACCGCGTCCGACCCAGCATGGTCATCGATCCGCTCCATCCACGTCACCTCGGGGCACCGGTCGGGCGAGAGGATACGGACACCGGCCGCCGCCGTGGTGCATGCACCGCCGCGACCACTCAGCCGCGCGCAACCGCGTCGAGGTAGCACGCCCGGACCTCGGCAGCGACGACCGGCCAGTCGTAGCGTGACGCGGTGCGGCGTCCCTCCGTCGCGGCGGCATGACGCAACGCCGGGTTCGCGATCATGGCACCGATCGCCTCGGCCAGCGGCCCGGGCTCACCCGGCGGCACCAGCCGCCCCTGCCGGCCGTCGGTGACCACGCTGCGGTAGCCCGGGATGTCCGACGCGACGACGGCACGACCGGCCGCCATCGCCTCCAGCAGCACGATCCCGAACGACTCCCCGCCGAGCGCCGGCGACACGAACAGATCACAGGCGGCGAACACGCCGGGCAGATCCTCGCGACCGAGCCGACCGAGGAACACCACATCGGCACGCAGACGCGCCGGGAGCAGCGACTGACAGCGTTCCCGTTCGCTGCCTTCCCCGACGACCAGCAGCCGCAGGTCCGGATGCCGGCTCTTGAGCAGGGTGAACGCCTTGATCAGGTTCACCAGGCCCTTGCGGGGTTCCAGCCGGCCGACGAACAGCAGCGTCGGTCGGGACGGATCGGCCACGTTCGACAGCGGCGCCGCGTCCGCGAAGCGAGCCACCTCGACCCCGTTGGGGACGATGGTGAACCGTCCCCGTGGCACCCCGAGCGCGCCCGCGTGGTAGGCGGCCGCAGCCTCGCTGACGGCCAGTGTGCCGGCCAGCGCCGCCAGGACGCGCCGTCCGATGGGCCGCGCGACCCGGTACAGCCGCCGCCGCGCCGACCACGCGTGGAACGTCGCCACGACCGGCGCGAGGTCCGACATCGCGGCCGTCAGCCCGATCCACGGCACCAGTGGTTCGTGGACGTGGATCACGTCTGGCGCGACCGCTGCCAGCTGGTGGCGCAGGCGCCGTCCCGCCGTCGGTCCGAGCCCGATCGGCGCCACCGAACCGTTGAACGGCACCTGCACGGCACGGTCTGGACCCAGGACCTCGACGTCATCACCGCCGGCCCGCAGGGTCGCCGCCAACTGCTGCACGTGGGCCTGCACACCGCCCGGGGTGTCGAGGTCGTAGGGCGAGACGATCGCGACCTTCATCCCGGCTCCGGATCCGACGTCGCCACGTCCCGGTCGGCACGCGCGAGCGGACGCCAGTCCTCGCCCCGACGCCAGGCGTCGACGACCGGATGGTCCGGCTCGCGGTCCCGCAGCCAGTTGCGCACGAAGACGTGCCACTGCTCGGGGAACCGCCGGATCAGCCGTTCGAGTTCCACGGCGATCGCCTGGGTGCCGTCGTAGACCGAGAGCTCCGCGACCTCGATCGGCGCGTGCACGACCCCGTAGAACCCGTCTCCCTCGGTCATGAACGCCCCGACCGACACCGGCCGACCCGTGCGCCGGGCGAGCACGGCGGTGCCCGGCGGCAGGCGGCACGGTTCACCGAAGAACTCGACGATCGGTCCCTTGCGTGTCAGGTCCCGGTCGGCGAGCAGGGTCGCGAGCTGTCCCTGCCCGGTGATGCGCGCCTCGAGGCGATCGAGCATGTCGCCGCCGCGGACCAGCGGGATGACGTCGATGCCTGCCTCCTGACGCAGCCGGACGAACCGTTCGAACAGCGGACGCGGCTCGACGACCTCGGCGACCACCACCATGCCCCAGTCCCGCTGCGCGGTGAAGAACGCGCCGACGTCCCAGGAGCCGAGGTGCCCGGTGGCGAAGAGCCCGCCGCGGCCGCTGTCACGGACCGCATCGATGTGGTGCAGACCCTCGGCCGGCGTGTCACGCGCGATCGCGGCACCGTCCATGGTGTGCAGTCGGAAGCTGTCGAGCCAGTAGCGCGCGTACGAGACGTAGGCAGCCCGGACCAGGTCCCGCAGTTCGGTCGGTGACGCATCCGGCGCGACCCGTCGGAGGTTGCGCAGGACCTGATCGCGCTGTCGTGAGGCCGCGGTCGCGAACCACGCCCGACCGATCCGCTCCGGCAGGCGTCGCGCGATGCGCTCGGGGGTGCGTGCGGCTCCCTCCCACAGCGCGAGGTAGCCCGCGTAGGTCAGGCGCTGTGACCAGGTGAGCGGGGGTGGCGGCGGCAGCGCATCGAGCGAGGCCTGCGACTTCACGACCCGGATCCCATCGACCCGGATCCCATCGACCCGGGACCCGACGGCTCGGCGTCCTGATGCTGGCGCTCGGCCTCCTTGTAGTTCTGTTCGCCGTAGAACCCACGTGCGGCCCGCTTGAAGGCCCGGCTCCACGCACGGTCCTGCAGGGTCAGCGCGACCAGTTCCTCGGGGAGGTCGCGGGCGATCTGGCACCACACGTGGTGGACCCGCTGGATCACGGTCACGCTGCCACCCACCGCGAGCAGCCACAGGACCGGTTCCAAGAGCCACCGGTTGAAGATCAGGGCGAACATCAACAGCACGGCCCGCTCGACCCGCTCCATGATCCCGACGGAGCAGTCAAGGTCGATCGCCTCCGCCTTGGCACGCACGTAGCTGGTGACCTGCGCGGCCACGAGCGCCACGAGGATCAGGATGAACAGGCGCGGTTGGTCGCGCAGCCACCAGGCCATCCCCCCGAGGATCAGACCGTCGGAGACCCGGTCGGTCACCGAGTCGTAGAAGCTGCCGAACGGGGTGGCGCGCTCCGATGCTCGGGCCACCGCACCGTCGAAGGTGTCCATGAGCCCGCCGGCCACGAGCACCCAGCCCCCGATGACGGGCTGGCCCGTCGCGACGATCGCAGTGGCCGCAGCGGTCAGCACGAGTCCGAGCGTGGTGACCGCGTTCGGTGTGATCCCGGTGCGCGACAGCCCCCGCCCGATCGGCGCCATGATGGCCTCGCCGTACTCGGGGAACCTGGAACGGAACGTCACCGCTACCTCGGGGTCGTCGGAGGTTCTGGATCGTCGAGCGGCACGTGGACCGGGTCACCCGTCGAGCAGGAGGTCACGCTACCAACGTCACCCCACGCCCCGCCTGCCCGGTCGGCCAGTCCCGCGCCCTATCGGAAACCGGGCGCGACGACGTCGTAGACCTCCTCCAACGCCTGGGGCAGGACCCGGGAGGCACCCACGGCGCTGATGAAGTTGGTGTCCCCGACCCACCGCGGCACGGCGTGGAGGTGGACGTGTTCGGCGATGCCCGCACCACCCGCGGCACCGAGGTTCATGCCGAGGTTGACCCCCTGTGCATGGACCCGCTCCTTCAACACCTTGACGGCGCGCCGTCCGAACGCCCACAGCTCGGCCGCCGTCGGCTCATCCAGAGCCTCCAGGTCGGCGATGTGTCCGTACGGCACGACCATCAGGTGCCCGGGGTTGTAGGGGTAGGCGTTGAAGATCACGAAGGTGTGCTCGCCGCGGGCGACGATCAGCGATCCGCGGTCCCGTTCGGGACCCCGGGCCGGGATCACACAGAACGGGCAACCCTCGATCGGGTCGTCCCCGGCGAGGTAGCCGTAGCGCCACGGCGCCCACAACCGCTGCAGGCCGTCGGTCGCCATGCCGGGCTGATCGGACCGCGCGTCGCGACCGACCTCACCGACGTGTTCCGCATCGCCCCCCATCGATCAGCTTCGCGGGTCGGCACGACGCTCGGCGATCTCGGCCACGACCTCGGTGACGAACTCGTCGAGCGCAACGTCCTTGCGCTGCCGGTCGGTGCCGTACGGCCGGATCGCGACCGTGCCCGCCTCGGCCTCGCTGCCGCCCACGACCAGGGTGTAGGGCACCTTCGAGGTCTGCGCGTCGCGGACCTTGGCGCCCAGCGTGTCATCGGAGCTGTCCACCTCGACGCGGACCTCCCGGGCCCGCAGCGCATCGGCCACCGACCGCGCGTAGTCGTCGAACTCCGCGGCGACGGGCACGACCCGCACCTGCTGCGGTGCCAGCCAGGTCGGGAACGCGCCGTTGAACGACTCGACCATGACCGAGAAGAACCGCTCGATCGAGCCGAACAGTGCCCGGTGGACCATGTAGGGACGGTGCTTGGCGCCGTCCTGACCGATGTAGCTGATGTCGAACCGCTCGGGCAGGTTGAAGTCGATCTGCACGGTGGTCAGCTGCCACTCGCGACCGATGGCGTCGCGGGCGTGGATGTCGATCTTCGGGCCGTAGAACGCGCCCTCACCGGGATCGGTCTCGTAGGGCAGGCCGGTGCGCTCGACCGCCTGGATCAGCGCCTGCTCCGCGGCGGCCCACCCGGCGTCGTTGCCGGGCAGCGACTTCTCCGGGCGGGTGGAGATGGCGACGCGCGACGGCTCGCCCAGCCCGAACACCTCGTAGAGGTCACGCGCGAACTGCACACAGTCGTAGACCTCGTCGACGACCTGGTCGTCGCGACAGAAGATGTGGCTGTCGTCCTGGGTGAAACCACGGGCACGCAGCATCCCGTTGACCACCCCGGAGCGCTCGTAGCGGTAGACGGTGCCGAGCTCGGAGATGCGGATCGGCAGCTCCCGGTACGACCGGGTGCGCGAGGTGAACGCAAGGATGTGGAACGGACAGTTCATCGGCTTGAGCCGGTACGCAGCCCCTCGTCGGTTCGCGTGCTCGCTGCCGCTGCGCTCGACATCGTCGAGGTCCATGCCCGGGTACATCAGCTCCGCGTAGTTCTCCAGGTGCCCGGAGATCTGCCACAGATCCTCCTTGGCGATGTGCGGGGTGTAGACCGGCTGGTAGCCGCGTTTGAGGGTCTCCGCGCGGATCCAGTCCTCCATCAGTTGGCGGACGATCGCCCCGTTGGGCAGGAAGATCGACAGCCCGGGGCCGAGCTCATCCGGGTGGTGGGTGAGCTCCAGCTCACGACCGAGCTTGCGGTGGTCGCGGCGACGGGCCTCCTCCAGCATCTCCAGATGCGCGGTCAGGGCCTTCTTGGATTCCCAGGCGGTGCCGTAGATGCGCTGCAGCATCGGCTGGTCCTCACGCCCCCGCCAGTAGGCCCCTGCGGAGCGCAGCAGCTTGAACGCGGGGATCCGCTCGGTGGATGGCACGTGCGGACCGCGGCACAGATCCGACCAGGCAACCTCGCCGTCCGGCCGGACGTTGCGGTAGACGGTGAAGGTCGGCGCGTTCGGCCCGTCATCGTCTCCGTCGGCCGCCACGTCGACCGCGCTGACGATCTTGCCCTCGTCGACCAGGGAGATGATCTCCAGCTTGTAGGGCTGGTCCGCGAACTCCGCCAACGCGTCGTCGCGCGCGACCTCCTCGCGCACGTAGGCCTGGCGCTCCTTCGCGAGCTCGTGCATCCGCGCCTCGATCGCGTCCAGATCCTCGGGCGTGAAGGGGCGGCCCACCTCGAAGTCGTAGTAGAAGCCGTCCTCGATCGGCGGACCGATCGCCCACTTGGCCCCGGGGAACAGGTCGGTGACGGCCTGGGCCATCAGGTGGGCGGTCGAGTGGCGCAGGATCGCGCGGCCCTGGTCGGTGTCGGCGTACAGGCCCGCGACCTCGGCGCCGTCCGGCACCGCACGGTCGAGGTCCCACTCGGTGCCGTCGACCAGCGCCGCGACGATCTGACCACGGATCGCATCGAGGGCCTTGAGGGCCTGGATGGCGGTCGCGCCGGCGTCCAGGTCGACCTGCTCCTCGCCATGGCGGACGGTGATGGTTGCGCTCACGGGCTTCGCTCCTGCCCGCACATCCGTGCACGGGCGCTCGGGCTCGACGGCCGAGCCTAGTGATGCCCGACCAGTGGCAGCGTTCGCCGGGTGGCGGCCTGATCAGGCCCTGCGATGCCACCCGACGCGGAGCGTTCGCATCGTCGCACGCATGCGGGACCCCGCGCCGATCACCGGGGTGGTCACCGAGGTCGTCCACAGATGCTGGAGGGATGCCATGCTGACACCTTGCCATACCGCTCCCCTCAGCGGCAACCGCACCGACGCGGCTGATGGGCGCCGGCCGCGTCCTACCCTCGAGCACCCGAACCGCTCGCACCCCGAACCGCTCGCACCCAGCAAGGGACGCTCGCACCCATGACCGATCCCCGAGCCCGCCGCGGGCTGCCCGAACGGTGGCTGCTGCCACCCGCACCCCGGGAGGAGCCAGCTGCCTCGAGGTGGCACGCCCTGCCCTTCGAGGACAAGCGCAGGCTGGCCCGCGTCGGGCCGGACGACGTGGACGACCTCGGCGGTGACGCGCGCACCATCGTGGCCGCCCTGGCACGCAGCCGGTTGGCGACCCGCTGGCGGCTGCTGGCCGCTGCTCCGGTGTTCGGCTGGCTGGTGCTCATGGCGGTGTGGGGCTTCGGACGGAGCACCTACCCGGCGTCGGTCACCCTGTGGTTCCAGGTTGGGCTCGCACTCGGCGCGCTGACGTGGTTCGCCGCGGCCATCGCGGCGGCCAACCGGTTGCGACGGACCCGGGCCGTACTCGCCGCCTGCGATGCCAGCGACTGACCGCTGTTGGCGACGTTGCTGCGGTGCGGGGCCCTTTCGACGTCATGGTGCCCTCGCTACGGTCGAGGTCGTCCGATCGGGTGGGCCCACCGGTCGGTCGTCCGGCCGGACCCACTCCCACCCGCATCCCGCACCCACCCGCAGCCCCCTCCCGGCTGTACCCGCTCCCGACCTGCAAGGATCCTCCATGGCCCTCTCCCACATCCTCGCCGCTGCTGTCGGTGCCGGCGCCGCGGTCGTCGCCGACCGCACGCGCCGGTCCCCCGTCACCCGCACCGCCACCATGACCGGGTCGACGTTGGCCGCGCCGACCGCCGCCGCCTGGATCACGGACTTCCTGAACGCCGCGTACTACGCGAAGGACCGCGCGGACCGCGACCTCGACGACCTGCGCCTGGCGTTCACGATCGTCACCACGTACTGGAACCAGCAGGACACCCGCAAGCTCGGTGCCGGTGACGTGTTCCGGTTCCACAAGGCCTTCGGGACCGCCCGGTTGCGTGGGACCGGCGGCAAGACCGGGACCCTGTCGCGCGACGCGCTGCTCGAGGGTGGGGCCAGGCTGTTCGGGCCGTGGTTCCCCGACGCGGCCACGGACTGGGACCGGTTGGGGTGGGGCATCGCCTTCCCGACCGTCGAGGCCAAGGCCGCGCACGACCCGGAGCGCCGGCTCGCCCAGGCGCAACTCGGCCCCCTGACCCCACCCCGGCGCCCGGAACACGAACAGATCTGGCACACCTACCCGCCGGTCGAGATGCCGGATGCCGGCGCCACGGCCGCCGGGGTGCTGGCCGTCGAACACTGGCCCGACTACGCCAGCGAACTGGGCCGCTTCACGCCCCTGCGACGAGGCGGCCTCGACGGGCAGACCTTCGAGATCGAGGTCGTCGGGTTCCCGAGCCCGAGGACGCCGGTGTTCATCCGCGGCTACGTGACGATCCACGACCTGGTCACCGCCGACGATCCGTTGGCGCTCAACGACTGGGTGTCCGCGGTGCGCAGCGGGTTCTCCGACCGTCCGAACGAACCCTCCCCGATCCCCGACGACGCGGACGTGCATGCCGGCTTCGACCTCGTGTGCCACGAGGGCCACTTCATGGGCGATGCGAAGAACCGACTCGTGCTGTACTCCATCGACGGCACCACCTACCTGCGGGCCGCGGGGACCTGGGACCCGATGACCTGGCACCTGGCCGAGATGTACGACCGGGTCGGCCGCTGGTCGCAGCACGCGTTCTGGGGCATGGAAGCCCCGGAGCAGTCGATGCTGCACCAGATCGCCCTACAGGTCCAACGACGGCTGGACGCGACCCAGGCACCGTCGTCGTGAGCGGCGCGCAGCGCGTCGACGCCCTGGTCATCGGGTCGGGTCCGAACGGGTTGGCGGCGGCGATCCGCCTGGCCCGGGCGGGCCGCGACGTGGTCGTGCTCGAAGCCCAGCCGCGGGTCGGTGGCGCGGTCGTCAGTCAGGAGCTGACCCGACCGGGGTTCGTCGCCGACACCTTCAGTGCGGTCTACCCGGCGGCTGCGGCCTCACCGGTCTTCGCCCGCATGCCGCTGGCTGACCATGGCCTGGACTGGGTCCATCCCGAGGTCGCGATGGCCCATCCGATGCCCGATGGCCGGGCCGGGGCGCTCTACCGCGAACTGGATCGGACGGTGGCCAACCTCGACGACCTGCATCCCGGCGACGGGCGGTCGTGGGAGCGGTTCGCGGCGCCGTACCTCGACAACTTCGAGGCACTGCGCGCCACCGTGCTCGGCGGGTTCCCCCCGGTGGCCGGCGGTGCGCGGCTGGTCGCCGCCATGGGGTTGCAGGGGACCCTGGAGTTCGCCCGGTTGCTGCTGACCTCGGCCGAGCAGTTGGCCGACGACCTGTTCAGTGGTGCGCACGCCAGGGCGTGGCTGTTCGGGTCCGTGCTGCACGGCGACATCCCCGCCGAGGAGTCCGGGTCGGCGATCGCCGGCGGCTACCTGCAACTGCTCGGGCACGCCGCCGGCTGGCCGAGTCCGCGCGGTGGTGCGGGGGCCCTGACCGGGGCCCTGGCGAGCTACCTCGGATCGCTGGGTGGATCCGTCCGGGTCGGGCAGCGCGTCGAGCGGATCATCGCCGCGCGCGGCCGGGTCGCCGGTGTGCTCACCGAGTCCGGCGAGCGCTACCGCGCTCCGACGGTGATCGCGACGACCTCCCCGCACGCGATGCTCCGGCTGGCCGGCGACGCCATGCCCGCCGACTACGTCCGGCGCCTGCAGCGGTTCCGGTACGGGCCCCGCACCGTCAAGGTCGACTGGGCGTTGGACGGACCGACCCCGTGGACCGCACCCGAGGCCCGGCAGGCCGGAACGGTCCACGTCGGGGGCGAAGCCGATGCGGTCACCGCACAGACCACCGCCGTCCGGCGGGGCGAGATCCCCGAACGACCGTTCCTGCTGTTCGGTCAACAGAGCATCGCCGACCCCTCCCGGGCCCCGGCGGGCAAGCACACCGCGTGGGCCTACACCCGTGTTCCGCCCCAGGTCGCGGGCCCCGACGCGGTCGCCGCCCACGTCGAGCGGATGACCGACCAGGTCGAACGGTTCGCGCCCGGGTTCCGCGATCTGGTGCTCGCCCGCCACATCCAGGGCCCCGACACGCTGGAGGCGCAGAACGCCAACCTGGTCGGTGGTGACGTCGGGGGTGGCACCTACCGCCTGGACCAGACGGTGTTCCGGCCGTTGCCGTCGCTGGTGCCCTACGCCACGGCGATCGACGGGTTGTGGATCGGCAGTTCCTCGGCCTTCCCGGGCGGGGCGGTCCATGGGGTGCCCGGCTGGACCGCGGCGTCCTACGCCCTGGCCCGCTCCCGGCTGCCCTGGTGACCGGAACGAGCGGTCCCCAGCTGACCTACCGGCAGGCGGTGGTCGTGGCCGGCACGTCGACCTCCACCCGCACCGCCAGCTCGTCCTGCTCCCCGACCGGGTCGTAGACCACCCAGTCGACGCGCGCGGTCCCCGCGGAGACGTCGATCGGTGGACCGGGCATCGCCTGCTGACGCTGGTCCTCCCAGCCGGAACCGAGGTCCTGCGCGTCGTTGGCCAGGACGCGCCCATCCGGCAGTGTCAGACTCAACGCCTGACGGGGCATCCCGCCGGCCTCCTCCATGACGATGTCCAGCTG
>JAWLFE010000011.1:48148-50205 GCA_041685735.1 Nitriliruptoraceae bacterium | reverse complement strand
CGGGCGACCGGCGGGCCCTGCACCGGACCTCCGAGCGTAGCTGGAGCGCCTGCAGCGACCACCGGCCGACCGACCGCGTCCGACTACGGTGATCGCGTCGAAGGGGGCCCCATGCCACGATCAGGTCACGTCGCCCGCATCCGACGGTCGGTCGGGAGCGAACGGCTGCTCCTGCCGTCGGCCACGATCTGCGTCTTCGACGAGCACGACCGTCTGCTGCTCCTGCACCATGCGGACGGTGACCACTGGGCACCACCCGGCGGCGCGATCGAACCGGACGAGTCGCCGGCGGACGCGGCCGTCCGCGAGTGCCACGAGGAGACCGGCCTCATCGTCCAGCCGGTCCAGATCCTGGGCGTCTACGGCGGTCCCCCCTGCGAGGTGACCTACGACAACGGCGACGTCGTGCAGTACGTGCTCACCCTGTTCCGCTGCGAGGTCGTCGGCGGGGCCCTGCATCCCGATGGCGACGAGGCACTCGATGCCCGCTACGTGGCCGCCGACGAGTGGCAGGAGCTCACCGTCCCGGCGTGGGCGCGCATCGCGTTGCCCCGGGTGTTCGACGACATCGCCACCGGCGCACAGCGCGCCGCGTTCGTCGAACCGAGCTGGCATCCGCACACCGGGTGACCCCGGCGCCTCGAGCGGCGTGGCGCGAGCGGGTCGGCTCTGCCTGTGAGACGTTCTAGTCGGACGGCGGCGCCGGGAGACGGTCGAGCGCCTCCTCGAGGCTCGTGAGGAGCGCCGCGACGAACGCGGTGCGCGTGGCGGGGTCGATGCGGTCGAGCGACAGGTAGGGGTTGAGATCCTCGAGTTCGACGAGCAGCAGCCCGCCGTCGCGGGTCCGACAGGCATCGACGCGCTGTACCCCGACGTCGAGTGCGTTCCACTCGACGAACCGCTGGGCGAAGGCGAGGTCCGCGTCGGACGGGGTGTAGGGCACGAGCTCCCACCGCCGGTCGCGGTCGGGCGCGTACACGGCGTACTGGAACCGACGACCGACGAACACGAACGACACCTCGTGGACGATGTCGATACGCGGCTGCACGATGACGCCGTCGAAGTCGACGCCGTCGAGGGAGTCGAGGACCCGGAGTCCGATCGAGTCGGCGCCCAGCACCGGCTTGACCACCCACTGCTCGGCAGCGGGCAGGAGACCGAGATCCTCGCGACGGTCGATGGTCGGGATGACCGGCTCGCCCGCCGCCCACCGTTCGACCAGGTAGCCCTTGCCCTGCATGTCGCCACGGCCCGTCAGCGGGTTGACCAGCCGGCTGCCGCACCGAGCCACCTCGCCGCGGAGCGCCCGGTATGCCTCCCGGTGGTGGATCACCGGGCCGCTGTTGCGTACCAGCACGAGGTCGAACGGGTGCAGGAGAGCAGCGGCATCGAGCGGCGAACACAGCGCGACGTCGAACCGGGCACGCAGCTCACCCGAGAGCCAGACATCCTCGTCGCCGTAGCGGCGACCCTGGGCCGGGTAGCGCAGATCGGTGACGAGCAGCAACGATGGCCGGACGCCCTGCATGTCGGCCCTCCGTCGACGCGAGACCGACGCTGACGCCGCTGCTCGGAACGAGGCGGCCTGAACGATGGGGTCTGGAGTGGGCACGGCTGGTATCGAACCAGCGACCTCTGCCGTGTGAAGGCAGCGCTCTCCCACTGAGCTACGTGCCCGGGAGGCGGAGACGGTAGCCGGGCGCACGGAGCGGGGCCAACCCTGGGCGCCTGGATGTGGACGCCTCCGTGGACCACAGCACCTCGCTAGCGTGGGGATGTCGTGGGAGGGACGTCATGGAGCGACGATCCATCTGGCGACCGCCGGACCTGCCGATGCGTGTCTGGGCCCGCGCGTATCGACGGGCGTGGTTGGGACGGGACCTGCTCGGCGGAGCCGTGGTCACCGCGTTGGTCATCCCGCAGGCACTCGGCTACGCGGTCATCGCCGGGGTCCCCGTGCAGGTGGGGCTCTACGCCATCCCTGCCGCCCTGGTGGCCTACGCGGTGCTGGGGTCGTCGCCACACGTCAGTGTCGGTCCGGTCTCCACGGTGTCCGT
>JAWLFE010000011.1:34291-48048 GCA_041685735.1 Nitriliruptoraceae bacterium | reverse complement strand
CGTCGGCGGGCTCGCGGTCGCTGGCAGCCTGTCCAAGACAGCAGCTGCGGTCCGCTCCGGCGGCAACAGCCAGGTCGTCAGCATCACGGCGGCGGCGTTGACGCTCGGGGTGCTGGCCCTGTTCGCGCCGGCGCTCAGCGACCTCCCACGGGCGGTGCTGTCGGCGATCGTGATCCATGCGGTCTGGGGGCTGCTGGACCTGCGTGCGCTGCGACGCTACGCACGGATCCGCCGCAACGATCTGGTTGCGGCGCTCGGTGCCCTGCTCGGCGTGGTGCTGTTGGGTCCGCTCGACGGCCTGCTGATCGCGATCGGGCTGTCCCTTCTGGGCCTGGTCGTCCGCGCCAGCCACGTGCAGGTGGAGGAGATCGGACGCATCAAGGGCGAGAAGGCCGCGTGGGGCTCCATCGTCCGCCACCCCCAGCGGCGGCGTATCGACGGCCTCAAGATCCTCCGACTGGATGCGCCGCTGTTCTGGGCCAACGCCACCACGGTCGAGGACCAGGTGATCGCCGCGGTCGACGCCTCCCCGGATGTCCGGGCCGTCATCCTCGACCTCGAAGCCACGGATCAGCTCGACACCACCAGCACCGACATGCTCCACGACCTCCTCAGACGCCTACGCGAGTGCGGCATCGACCTGTACCTCGTTCGGGTGATGTTCCGGGCCCGGGTCGTGCTCAAGCGTTCGGGGCTGCGGGAGGAGATCGGTGATCACCACATGTGGCGCACGATCTCTCAGGCCGTGAAGCGAGCGACCAAGGACCACGGGTTGGGCGACCACGCCGGCGGGTGACGTGCTCGGCCTGCGTGCAGGATCACGATCGGTGTGGCACAGTGCCCGCACCAGAGAGAGGAGGTGGTCCATTGAGTAGCAACCATACGATCGGGACCCTGGAGGTGCTCGGCCGCTAGGAGGCCGGACGCTGGAACGCTCCAGCGAATACCAGCCGAGTACCGCCCCTCGCATCGGTCGGGAAGTCGTCCCGCTCGACGCCTCGGGAGCCCCGCACGTCGCTCGACCACACCGTCGGGTCCGTGCGGCACCTGCCCCGGGAGCGGTGCCGGAGGTTCCATCCAGCACAGCAACATCTGTACACCACGAAGGGCGCGGCGCATGCCGCGCCCTTCGTCATGCTCGCCCGGTGAACGGTCGATGACGTCGACCGAAGTGGAAGATGACGGGCAGGTGTCTTGCAGGTTGCCGTGTTCACCTGCAAGGCTGCGCCCGCTCCTTCCCGGATCAGCAAGGGATGTCCCCTGAGCTCATCGTCCCGGCCCAGTCGCGACGGACATCGCGACCTGCCCACCGCCGCGCGCGCCGCGCTGGTGGTCGTGCTGTTGTACGTCTTCCTGGTCGGGGTCGCCCTGCTGGAGGCGGGGATCTCCGCGCTCGGTGCCGGGTTCCAGCAGGGGCTGTTGGAGCAGGTCGCCCACCCGATCTCCGGCCTGAGTGCCGGGATCCTGGCCACCGTGCTCGTCCAGTCCTCATCGGTGTCCACGGCGACCATCGTCGGACTGGTCGGTGCCGGCACCCTGACGCTGCCCGCCGCCATCCCGATGATCATGGGCGCGAACATCGGGACCACCGTCACGAACACCCTGGCGGCGCTCGGCAACATCCGACGGTCCGACGAGTTCCGGCGTGGCTTCGCCGGCGCGACGATGCACGACATGTTCAACGTGCTGGCCGTTGCCATCCTGCTGCCGCTGGAACTCGCCTTCGGGGGGCTGTCCCGGGTCGCGGTCTGGCTGACCGGGATCCTGCGTGAGACCGACATCGATACCTCCGCCCCGTCGTCGAGCCCCATCCGCCGCGCGGTCAAGCTCCCGGTCGACCAGTTGGAGCGCATCGCCGACCCCGTGGTCCTCGGCAACGTCGTCGCCGGCCTGCTGCTCCTGGCCCTCGGGCTCGCCCTGATCTTCCTGGCCCTCGGGTTCATCACCAAGAACATGCGGCTGCTCGTCGCCGGCACCGTCGAGCGGACCATGAACCGGGTCGTCGGACGGGGCGGCGGCTCCGTCGGGATCCTGGTCGGGATCGCGGTCACCGTCGCCGTGCAGTCATCGACGATCACGACCTCGATCCTGGTGCCGCTGGTCGCCGCCGGCATCCTGACGCTGCCCAACGCCTATCCCATCACGCTCGGCGCCAACGTCGGGACCACGATCACCGCGCTCCTGGCCTCGCTGGCCGTGCTGCGGCCCGAGGGCCTGTCGATCGCGTTGGTGCACACGCTGTTCAACCTCACGGCCCTCGCGTTGCTCTACCCCATCCCCCAGGTCCGGGTCCTGCCCATCCGTGCCGCCGAATGGCTCGCTGACGCGGCCGTGAAACGGCGTACCGTGGTGGTCACCTACGTGCTGGGCCTGTTCCTCGTGGTGCCACTGCTCGGCATCGTCCTCCTCGACTAGGATCGCCCGATGGTCTTCGGACTCACCCGCAGAGACGACAGTGGCCGCCTCGATCGCATCGAGGCGTCATTCCAGCGCATGTTCATCGACGACCGACACGCCTTCGACATGGCCATGTCCGCGTTGATCGGTGGCGCCAGCCCCGGCACCGTCGGTGACGACATCCGGCGCACCGACCGCAAGGTCAACGAGGCCGAGCGCGAGATCCGCCGCGAACTGGTGGTCCACGCCGGGGTCCACGGCGGCTTCGAGGCCCCCGCGGTCCTCGTCTACATGTCGATCGTGAAGGACGTCGAACGGATCGGCGACTACGCCAAGAACCTCTACGACATCGCCGCGGACGGGGTCGTGCTGGACCGTGGCGAACTGATGACCGAGATGCTGACGTTGCGTGGCGACATCTCCACGCTCATCAGCGACGTCGCCGAGGTCTTCGGGCAGCGCGACACCGACCGCGCGCGGGAGCTCTTCCAGTACGGAGACGGGTTGCAGAACGACTTCGACCGTCGGGTCTCCGACCTGGTCACCGGTCGGGCCGGGGAGCCGTACGGTGTCGCCTACGCCCTCACCTACCGCTACCTCAAGCGGATCGTGGCGCACCTGATGAACGTGCTGTCCGCCGTGGTCATGCCGGTGGACCGGCTCGACTACTTCGATGAGGATCCCGAGGACCGCATGGACCGCGAGATCGAAGAGGACCTCTGATCAGTCAGCGATCAGTCAGCGATCAGTCGGCGATCAGTCGGCGGCAGGCTCCAGGTCGCTGCGGGCCAGTTCGGGGCCCACCGGCGCGATGCCCGGCGACCCGGCCTCGCGTGTGATCGTCACCGCGACGACGCCATCCCGGTCGATCACGCCGGCGTAGGTCCCACCCTCCAGCAGTTCAGCCGGCGCCGCGGTCGCCAACCCGGTGTCCCCGTCCTCGTCGGTCGCCCACACCGCCACGACGTCATCGGTCGACGTGTCGAGTCCAGCCAGGGTGAAGGCCAGGCGCTCGTCCGTGGCCACCAGACGACCGGCGAGCCCCTCAGCGAGGTCCGCCTCCAGCGGCACCCCCGACGCCAGGTCACGGAGCGCATCGGACTGGGAGGTCACGACCGACTCGTACGCACCGACCACCGTGCGCAGATGCAGGTTCCAGAACGCGACGCCCGCCGCCAACAACAGCACGACCACCGCCGCGGCGGTGACGTGCCCGACGGTCAGCCGTCGGGTCGGCTCCGCCGGCTCGTGTTCGGATCCATCGCGACGTGCCACCTCGGTCTGGAGGCGGGCGCGGGAACGCTCGTCCCGTTCGATCTCACCGAGTTCGGCCGCGATCCCCCGCAGCTCCGCCACGCGTGACCGACAGTCCCCACAGGTGGCCAGGTGCGACCGGAATTCGGACGCGGCACGCCCCGACAGGCCTCCGAGCACGTGGTCGAGCGCAAGCCCGTCGTACCGCTCGTGCGGTTCCTGATCATCACCCATACGTCCGGCAGCGTACGCGCTGATCGGCCGGTCCGGCACGCCCGATCAGCAGGGGCGCCCGGACAGGTACTGGCGTGGGTTGACCGCCCGCCCGCTGACCCGGAACTCCAGGTGCAGGTGCGGACCGGTCGTGTTCCCGGTCATGCCGATCCGTCCGACCGTCTGGCCGCGCTGGACCGACTGGCCACTGCTGACGGCGAAACCGCTCAGGTGGGCGTAGGCCGTGACCACCCCGTCGCCGTGGTCGATGAGCAGCAGCCGCCCGTACCCACCCTGCCAGCCGGCGGAGATGACCGTGCCGGCCTTCACCGCACGGATGGGTGTGCCGTTGGATGCACCCAGATCGACGCCACGGTGCATCCGCCCCCACCGGGGTCCGTACTCGGAGGTCACCGGCGCGCACAGGGGCCACGAGTAGCCGGCGCTGGAGGCGCCCGACGGCGCGGAGGCCCGTCCGCCCGTCGACCCTCCCCCGGAGGTGGACCCACCGCCCGACGACCGTTGCTGCGCCGCTTCCCGGGCGGCGGCCTGCCGTGCGCGCTCCTCGGCCTGCCGCTTCTCGATCAGCGCTTCGATCTGCTCCTGTTCGGACTCCAGGTCGTCCTGCTGCTCCTCGAGCAGGGCGACCCGGTCCCGCGCGTTGGCCGCCGCCAACGCCCGGCTCTCACGCAGGTCCTGCGCATCGGCCAGGATCGCTTCCTGCTCCTCGAGCAGGCGTTCCAGGCGGGCACGCTCCTCGTCCGCACGTTCCCGCTCTGCCGCCACCGCGATCCCGGCCGCCTCCAACACCTCGAGGTCGACCTGATCGCCTTCGAGGATGACCCGCAGGTAGGCCGTGCGGGCCATCGCGTCCGCGGCGTCGCCCCCGGTCAGCAGCATGTCCCAGGCCTGGGTCGGCCCCATCTTGAACACGCGGGTCGCCCGCTGGTTGAACGCGGCGAGCAGCAGGTCACGCTCGTCCTCGAGTTGTGCCAGCCGCTGCTCGGTCCGCGCGACCGCCTCCCGCTGCCCGTCGACCGCCGTCGCGACGTCGTTGACGACCGCCTCGACCTCCGCCAGCAGCTGGTCCGCGTCCTCGAGGTCCTCGTCGGCCGCGTCGACCTCCGACTCCGCGGCCGAGAGCTGCTCGCCGATCGTCTCGAGCTGCCGACGAGCTTCGGCCAGGCGCTGCTCATCGGAGGCATCGGCCCTGGCGTCCAGGGACCCCACCAGCATCACCGCAACGAGCACCGCCGCCACCGCACAGGCGACGGCCCGTGTCATCCAGGCTCGAGCCAGCGCCGTCACCACACCTCCGTGATCCGGGAGTCATCGAGCGGTCGTCCGGGGGCGCGGGGGCGCGTCGCCCGGAGCAGGCCCCCGGAGGAGGTCCAGGGGATGGCCGGCAGCGCCGGCGCCATGCGTGGCTCCGGAACGCTACCAGCCCCGGCCTGGTCCAGGCTCGCAGGGCGCGCGCCATGGGGATGGTGACAGGGGGCTCGCCCACCCCGTTGGTACGCTCCTGGTCTGCGGGGTCGTCTGCCAGCGGCCTGCGTCCAGGCACCAGCAGGCACGGCTTGCGCACGAACGACGTTCGAGGGGATCTTGAGACGATGACGAAACGTCGTGCCCTCATCTACAGCGGCTACGCGATCGGGGGGCTGCTCGCCCTCGCGTTGATCGGGCTGGCGGTGCTCTGGGGCATCCAGGCCGGCCAGGTGCTACCCAACACCACGGTCGCCGGTACCGACGTGTCCGGGATGGCAGCGGGCGAGCTCCGTGAGACGATCACGCCACTCGCCGACACCCGGCGCACGGATCCCGTCGCCTTCACGTTCGAGGACCGGACCATCGAGGTCGCGCCCGAGGACGTCGGCTACACCATCGACGTGGACGCGACGACCGCAGCGGCCCTCGGACGGGGCCGTCAGGGCCTGCCCGGCGACGTCCTCGAACGGATCCGGAGCCTGCGGACCACGCGCGACATCTCCCTGATCGACGACTACGACCCCGCTGAGGTCACCGCCTGGGTCGACGACCTGGCGGCCGACCTCGATCGTGAGATCACGTCCGGATCGGTCACGGTCGACCCCGACAGCCTCGAGGTCGAGGTCGTCATGCCGACGGGCTTCGTCGAGGTCCGCCGATCCGAGACCGCAGAGGCTCTGATCGACGCGATGCTCTCCTCCGGGTCCGATGAACTCGTCCTGCCCGCCGACACCGAACCGCAACGGGTCCCCGATGAGGACGTCCAGGCCGTCGCCGCCCAGGTGGAACGCGCCGTCGCGGACAGCCTGACGCTGAGCTCCGGGGACGAGGTGCTCGAGCTCGCTCCCCGTGACCTGGCCACCATCATCGAGGTGATCGAGCGACCCACGTCCACCGGCGCCACCCTGGAGTTGGTGGTCACCGCCGAGGCCCTGTCCGACGTCGTGTCGGAGGAGGACGCGGCCCGTTTCGAGCAGGAGTCGCGCGACGCCCGCTACCTGGTCGACCGTGCGCCGCCGGTCACCTTCGACAGCCAGGGCTCGGCCACCTTCGAGCCCGTCAGTGCCGACATCGAGGTGGAACCCGGGCAGGACGGCACCCGCTTCGACCCCGAGCTGGCCGCGGAACAGCTCACCGAGTTGCTGCGCGCCGGGGATCGCGGCGGCGACCTGCGCCTGGAGACGATCGAGGCCGACTTCTCGACGCAACGTGCCGAGGAGTTGCGCCCGACCCACCTGCTCGGCACGTTCACGACCTACCACCCGTCCGGCCAGGCTCGCGTGGTCAACATCCAGAAGCTCGCCGACGAGGTCGACCACGTGGTCACGCTGCCCGGGGAGCAGTTCTCCATCAACGAGACGTCCGGGCGGCGGACCTGCGAGCGCGGGTACCGACCCGCCGGCACGATCGTGCGCGGCGAACTGACCGACACCTGCGGCGGCGGCACCTCCCAGTTCGGGACCACGACCTACAACGCCGCGTTCTTCGCCGGTATCCAGATCGACCAGTGGAAGGCGCACTCGTGGTACTTCTCGCGCTACCCGATGGGGCGTGAGGCGACCCTCAACTTCCCCGAACTCGACGTGAAGTACACCAACAACACCGACGGCGCGATCATCATCAAGACCACCTACACGCCGGGGTCGATCACGGTGTCGCTGTACGGACAACCGATCGCCTCAGCGGTCAGCGCGTCACACGGTTCGCCGACCAACCGCACGACGCCCGACGAGGAACGCCGAACCACCAACGAGTTGTTCGAGGATCAGGAGCGGGTCGTCCAGAGCGGTTTCGGAGGTTTCACGGTCCGGGTCGTGCGCACGATCGAGATGCTCGACGGCGACACCGTGACCGAGACCATCCGGACGGTCTACGTGCCGCAGGACCGCATCGTGGAGGTCGGGACGCGGTCCCGTCCGACACCGGAGCCTGACCCGGAGCCCGAGGAGGAGGGATCCGACGACGCGGGATCCGACGACGCGGACACCGAAGCCTGACCGGCCGGCCGCACCACCCGGCGCACCACACCCGGAGGTCGACCCCAGAGGCCCTGGGTGCGTCGGCCATCCCGGTGCTCACGGGTGCCCTCGGTGGCGGGCCCGTGGGTCGGTGTGGCCGCCTCGCTCGGCACGACGACCACCACCGGCCGCCGCCAGCGTCCCTCGGGCTCCGTCGTCCATCCCTCGATCTTGACCGCCACCTCAGCACCGTCGTCGAGCCGCGGTGCGAGACGGACGGCCACGCCCCGGTCGAGGTAGCCGATCCGCCACCGGCCGCCGCCGTCAGCGACCCACACGCCGACCGCGTACGGGTCGGCCGGGTTGCCAGGCTCCCGGATCAACCGGGCCAGCTGTCCCGGCACGGGGCCGGTCGTGCCCGGCGGTCGTGGCGCGAAGGCGTGCCCCCGGACCGGCGTCCGGAACGCACGCGGTGGCAGGGTGGATGGTGTGGCAGCTCGTGTGGTGTCCATGGGTGTCATGATGCCCGGTGGGTGCGACACGGCGCGGGGCACGGCAGACTCGTGGCGCGGCGGACCCGGACGGATGACATGCACGCCGCGCGGCGCCGAACAGGGAGGACCGTGTGAAGCTCGTCGGAGGCCCGTGGGACGAGCCGCAGGTCGTGCACTGGCTCCGGGGCGCCAGGATCCCCGTCCGTCTGGCCGTGCTGGCGCCACGCGGGCCGCTCGTCGTGTCGCTGTGGTACCGCGTCGATCACGGTGCGCTCTGGTGCGCGACCCGCGCGGACGCCGATGTCGTGGAGCACATCAGCGCCGATCCGCGCGTCGGGATCGAGGTCGGTCCGGATATCCCGCCCTACCGCGGGGTCCGGGGCACCGGTCGTGCCACGGTGATCCCGGGACACGGCCGGACGACGCTGGATGCGCTCTTGGCCCGCTACCTCGACCCGGTCAACGACGACCTCGCCGGGCTGCTGGCGCGCAACGCGGACGACGAGGTCGCGATCCGCATCGATGAGCTCCGGCTGTCGAGCTGGGACTTCTCCGCCCGGATGCAGCCGCAGGAGACCGGGCCGATCCTCCCCGAGAACCTCCCTGACCGGGACTGATCCCCCGCTCGTCACGACCGCTGGTCAACCGAGCTCGTCCATCGCGTGCGCCGCTCGTGCCTCCGCCGCCACCTCGCAGTGGGGTTCGCGCAGGCACATGAAGCACCAGCTCCCACCGCGCAGCCGCAGGTCCCGCTCATCCTCCGGGTCGCGGACACCCAGGCGCACCAGTTGCCGCACGCCATCGATGACCCGTCGGGCGGTCGCCTCCAGGACCTCCGGACGGTGGTCCTCCGCCTCATGGCGGCCTTCCGTCACGTAGTAGGTGGCCCACCGGAAGGGCGGCCGTCCCCGGGAGAGGGTGACGAGCAGCGCGTAGAAGCGCAGCTCGTGCCGATCGTGCTCGGAGCGAGGCCGTCCGGTCTTCAGATCGACGACCAGCGTCCGCGCCCGATCATCGTGATGGCGGCTCTCGATGATGAGGTCCGGTCGTCCGAACAACCGCACGCGTCCGCCGGCCACCGAGACCCCGATGGCCCGCTCGGTCCGGATGCGCACCCGCTCGGCCGGCAGGGGTGGCCACACCTCCCGGAAGCCCTCCAGCAGGTCAGCGAGTTCGTCGCGGAGGTGCTGCGCCTCGTCCGGTGACAGCCGGTTCATCCACGCGGACAGCGACGACGGGTCGCCGGGACGGCGGCTGGCCTCGGCCTGCCAGACCACCTCGACGACCTGTGGCGTCGGGTCGGTCCGACCCGCATCGAGGTCGTGTTCGACCACCGCGTGCCCGAGGATCCCCCGGACGCTGGCGTGGGTGTGTTCGAACGGCGCCGCGTCGAGCTGGAGCCCGTCGCAGACCAGCCGATCCAGCTTGGTCTTGGTGACGAGCAGGTGGCCCCCACGCTGAGCGGCGGCGACCTCACCGAGGTCGTCGCCGATGGCGCCGAGGCCGGCCTCGAGCTGCTCACGCAGGTCCGCGACCACCTGGGGGTCGATCCGCGGCCGGGGCGCTCCCCACCCGAGCAGATCGGTGGCCAGCCGCTGCCGCGCAGGGGTGTCCAGCGGCAGATCCACCATCCGGTTCAGCCCACGACGTCCCAGACGTTGCCGGAACCGAGCAGCTGCTCGAGCGACCCCTCACCCTGGTCCGCACGCGCCTGCTCCACCTGCTCGCGCGAGACCTGGTCGTAGACCGGCCGTTCCACGTCCCGGAAGATCCCGATGGGGGTTGGACCGGTCGGGTTGTGCGACAGCCGTGCCAACGCGAACGCCGTGGTCGGCTCGAGCTTGTTCGGATCGTGGATCACCACGCGATCGCCCGCCTTCTCGGTCGGCACGATCTTCATCGAGCCGTCCCCACGAGCGACCACCGCGTGCTCGCCGTCGGGCCCGAACGTGATCGGCTCGCCCGCGGTCAGGCGGATCTGGTTGTGGTCCTTCTGATCCTTGTCCTTGATCGCCATGAACGCACCATCGTTGAAGACGTTGCAGTTCTGGTAGATCTCGACGAACGCAGCGCCGGGGTGGTTGTAGGCCGCCTCGAGCACCGATGAGAGGTGCTTGCGATCGGTGTCGATGCTGCGGGCGACGAACGTCGCTTCGGCTCCCAGCGCCAGGCTCACGGGGTTCAACGGTCGGTCGATCGAACCCATGGGGGTCGATTTCTTGACCGATCCCAACGGCGAGGTCGGCGAGTACTGCCCCTTGGTCAACCCGTAGATCTCGTTGTTGAACAACAGGATCTTGAGGTTGACGTTGCGGCGCAGCGCATGGATCAGGTGGTTGCCCCCGATGGACAGCCCGTCGCCGTCACCGGTCACGACCCAGACGTCCAGGTCGGGCCGTGTGATCGCCAGTCCCGTCGCCACCGCCGGGGCACGACCGTGGATCGTGTGGAACCCGTAGGTGTCCATGTAGTACGGGAACCGCGACGAACAGCCGATCCCGGAGATGAACGCGGTGGACGCCGGGGTCGCCCCGAGCTCGGGCAGCAGGGTCTGCACGGTCGCCAGGATCGCGTAGTCGCCGCACCCCGGGCACCAGCGCACCTCGCGGTCCGAGGTGAAGTCCTTCTTGGTCAGCTTGCTGTCGTTGGTGGTCACGCCGACTCCCCCCATCCGAGGGTCTCGATGACATCGATCAGTTCGGTGGCCGAGAACGGTTGCCCGGTCACCCGGTTGTAGGGCTTGATGTCGACCAGGGTCTTGGCACGCAGCAGCATCGCGAGTTGCCCCATGTTGTTCTCGGGCAGGATCACCGTCCCGTAGGACCGCAGCAGGTCCGGGAGGTCCAGTGGGAGCGGCATCAGGTGGCGCACGTGTACCCGGGCGACGTTGCGGCCCCGGGCGCGCAGATCGTGGCACGCCGCGCGGATCGGCCCCTCGGTCGACCCCCAGCCGATGACGAGCACGTCGGCCTCGCCGGACGGATCCTCCACCTCGAGCGGTGGCAACCCCTCCGCGATCCTGTCCATGCGCTCGTAGCGCAACTCGGCCATGCGGTGGTGGTTGGCCGGGTCGTAGCTGATGTGCCCGCTGCCGTCCTCCTTCTCGATACCACCGATGCGGTGTTCGAGTCCGGCGGTGCCGGGCAGTGCCCACGGACGCGCGAGCGTCTCCGGGTCACGCAGGTAGGGCAGGAAGTCGCCGTCCGGGGTGTTGGGCTCCGTGGCGAAGCTGAAGTCCGCGGACAGGTCGGGCAGGTCGTCGACCTCCGGTAGCCGCCACGGCTCTGCGGAGTTCGCGAGGTAGCCGTCCGACAGCAGGACCACCGGCGTGCGGTAGGTCAGGGCGATGCGCGCGGCTTCGATCGCGGCGTGGAAACAGTCCGCGGGGGAACTGGCGGCCACGACCGGGATCGGCGCTTCCCCGTTGCGTCCGAACATGACCTGGAACAGATCGGACTGCTCCGTCTTGGTCGGCAGACCCGTCGAGGGACCACCACGCTGCACGTTGACGATCAGGCAGGGCAGCTCGGTGATCATCGCCAGACCCATCGCCTCGGCCTTCAGCGCGATCCCCGGTCCCGACGACGCGGTCACGGCCAACGAGCCGCCGAAGGCCGCGCCGATCACCGACCCGATGGCGGCGATCTCGTCCTCGGCCTGGAAGGTGTTGACGTTGAACCGCTTGAGCTGCGCGAGCTCGTGCAGGATGTCGGAGGCGGGTGTGATCGGGTACGAGCCGCAGAACAGCGGCAGCTTGGACCGCACGCTGGCGGCCACCAGCCCGTACGACAGCGCCTGGTTGCCGGTGATGTTGCGGTAGCGACCCGGGGGCAGCTTGGCGGCCTTGACCTCGTAGGTGAAGACGAACGCCTCGGTGGTCTCACCGAAGTTCCAGCCGGCCCGCAGGGCCGTGACGTTGGCGTCGGCGACCTCAGGCTTCTTGGCGAACTTGGTCTCGAGCCAGGACTCGGTCTCCTCGATCGGGCGGGAGAACATCCACGACACGAGCCCGAGCGCCAGCATGTTCTTGCAGCGCTCGGCCTCCTTCTTGTTGAGCTCGCCGCGTTCGATGTGGCCCTCGAGGGCCCGCAGCGTCAGCGTCGTCAGATCGACCTCGTGGAGCTGGTAGTCGGTCAGACTCCCGTCCTCACGGGGATCCTCGTCGTAGCCGGCCTTGGTCAGGTTGCGGCTCGAGAACGCATCGGTGTTGATGATCAGCGTGCCGCCGGACTTCAGGGCACCGAGGTGCTTCTGCAGCGCCGCCGGGTTCATCGCCACCAGCACGTCGGGCGCGTCACCCGGCGTGTGGATGTCCTGGTCGGAGAAGTGCAGCTGGAACGAACTCACCCCGGCGAGCGTGCCGGCGGGGGCCCGGATCTCGGCCGGGAAATCCGGCAGGGTCGCGAGGTCGTTGCCGGCGATGGCGGTCTGGTTGGTGAACTGGTCACCCGCGAGCTGCATCCCGTCGCCGGAGTCCCCGGCGAAGCGCACGACCGCGTTGGAGAGTTGGACGTGGGTCCGTTCGGCTACGTCCGTGCCGACGTCGCTGGCCATATCGTCGTTCCCTTCGAGTCACCTTGACTTCGCGTCATCTGGAGGCGCGCCACCGATCCCCGTGCCCACGGTCCGTGCACGCCCGGCCCGTGGGCTGTCGAACGTACCGCGTCTGCCGGGCGGATCCGGCACCCGGTGACGTCACCCGCAGGCGCTGCGCAGCAGGCGGTACGGGTTGACGGCGGACCCCCCACCCGGGTGCAGCTCGAAGTGGATGTGTGGCGCGCTCGGATGGGCGTTGCCCGTGGAGCCGTTGGTCGCGATCTGCTGGCCGGCAGTGACGCGCGCACCGTTGGACACGGTGTGGGTGGTCAGGTGCAGGTACCAGTAGTGGTCGCCGTTGCTGCCCCGCAGGATGCCCCAGACCCCGGCGTTGCGGCCCACCCGCTGGTGGTGCCAGGTGCCGTCGGTGATCGCCCGGACCGGGATGCCGTGCGGGCCCATGATGTCGGTGCCCCGGTGCGAGCGACCACCCGACCGGGCGAACCCCCAGCTGTCGATGAAGTGCCGTGGCTGATCCAGCGGGCAGGCCATCCCGCCGCTACCGGTCGGAGCCGGCGAGGAGGTGGCTGAGGTCGTGGAGCCAGAGCCTCCGCCGCCGGAGCTGCCACCGCTGCTGGTGTCGTTCGCGCTCTCACGCGCGGCGCGGGCCGCCGCCTCGCGGGCTTCGCGTGCCTCGCGTTCCCGACGTTCCCGCTCCTCACGCTCGCGCCGTTCCCGCTCGATCCGGGCCACCTCGGCGCGTTCCTGATCGGTCAGATCCTCCTCCAGCTCCTGGAGGGACTCCAGGTCCGCCGTGAGCGACTGGGCGACCTGCTCGAAGTCCTCTTCGGCGGTACGCAGTTCCTCGGCACGGGTCTCCAGCAGGTCGGCTGAGGCGCGTGTGCGCACGCGGGCGGCGGCCAGGTCCTCCGTGCGGATCCGGTCGCCGGCGACCAGGCGTTGGACCGTGCTGGCCATGGCCAGCGCGCTCGACGCATCCTCACCGCTGAGCAGCACCGACATCGGGTCCATCGAGGCACCGTGCTTGTACGCCTCACGCACCCGGAAACTCACCAGGGCATCCAACTCGCGCATGTTGCGCTCGTGCCCGGCGACCTCGCGCTCGAGCTCGGCGACCTCGTCCTCGAGCCCCGCGATCCGCCCGAGCAGCTCCTCGAGCTGCCGCTGGTTGTTCTCGATGCGCTCCTGGACCTCGACCTGCCGTTGCTGCGCCTCCGAGAGCTGTTCGCGGATCTCCTCGAGCTGCTCGTCGGCTCCCGCTTCGGTCGGCACGACCGCCAGCATCGCCACGATCGCAACGAACACGACCGCGATGATCCAGGGATGCGAGGCGTGGGCACGGAGGGCGTTGAGCACGGGACACCTTGACGGCGGGTCGATCTCGACGGCGGGTCGA
>JAWLFE010000011.1:0-34191 GCA_041685735.1 Nitriliruptoraceae bacterium | reverse complement strand
ACGAACACGACCGCGATGATCCAGGGATGCGAGGCGTGGGCACGGAGGGCGTTGAGCACGGGACACCTTGACGGCGGGTCGATCTCGACGGCGGGTCGATCTCGACGGTGGGTCGAGAGCCGGCGGCCACGGACCGACGGGACACGTTGCGGCGCGTGAGCCTACTGCCCGCGCGCCGCCTCGTCGCCGCATCGTCGGCCGTTCGGCCGGTCGGCCGGTCGGCGTTCGTCCTCTCAGTCCGCCTTCGCGCCGGCACTCTCCGAGGAGGCGACGCGTTCCAGCTCGGTCTTCGGGGCGATCCGCCAGAAGGAATCCGCCGTGGCCTCCCAGTCCTCCAGCAGCCGGGCGGCCCGGGTCGACCCGGTCGTCTGCGCGTGCTCCTCGATGAGGTCGCGGATCCCGGCGAGCTGGAACCCGTCCGGGCGTCGAGCCTCGACGAGCTGTCGGTTGACCCGTGCCAGCACCTCACCGCGCGGATCGTGCACGTAGCACTCTCCACCCGACATCCCGGCACCGATGTTGTTGCCGGTAGGACCGAGCACGACCACCGTGCCGCCGGTCATGTACTCGCAGGCGTGGTCTCCGGTCCCCTCGACGACCGCGGTCGCCCCAGAGTTGCGCACCGCGAAGCGCTCACCGGTCCGACCGGCCACGAACAGCTGCCCACCGGTCGCACCGTAGAGCACGGTGTTGCCGACCAGGACCGGGTCACCCGCGTCGTCCTCGGGTGGGCGGATCACGATCCGCCCACCGCCAAGACCCTTGCCGACGTAGTCGTTGGCCTCGCCGGTCAGGACGAGCTCGACCCCCCGACTGGTGAACGCACCGAACGACTGTCCGGCGGAACCGCTGAAGCGCAGGCGCGCCATGCCCGGCGGCTCCTCCTCCGCGAACTCCAGTCCGACCGCGCCACCCAGGCGCGCCCCGACGGTCCGGTCCGCGTTGGTGATCCGATAGGTGTACTCGACGATGCCACCGAGGAAGACGGTCTCGAGCGCGTCGTCGAAGACCCGGTCACCCAGGTCACTGCGGGGATCCTGGATCGGCTCACGTGCGACGAAGTGGCGCTCGCCGACCCCCGGGTCGACCAGCAGCGGTGAGACATCGATGCGCTCCGCGCGGCCGTCCAGGTCGTCGCGACGCTGGAGCAGATCCACCCGGCCGATCGCCTCGTCGAGCGTGCGCAGCCCGAGCGACGCCAGGAGGCGTCGCGTCTCCTCGGCGACCATCGTGAGGTAGCCGGCCACCATCTCCGGGGTCCCGACGAACTTGTCGCGCAGGTCCCGACGCTGCGTCGTGATGCCGACGGGACAGGTGTCGCGATGACACGCCCGGGCCATGATGCAGCCCTCCGCGAACAGCGCCGCCGTTCCGAACGAGACCTCGTCGGCGCCCAGCAGTGCGGCCATGAGGACGTCGTGCCCGGTCTTGAAACCCCCGTCGACCCGGAGCTTCACCCGGCCACGCAGGTCGTTGACCCGCAGGCTGTGCTGCACCTCGGCCAGACCGAGCTCCCACGGCAGCCCGGCATGCTGGATCGACGACAGTGGTGATGCTCCCGTGCCCCCGTCGTTGCCGGAGATGTGGATCGAATCAGCCAGGGCCTTGACCACCCCGGCGGCGACGGTCCCGATACCGGCTTCGGCGACGAGCTTGACGTCGACCTCCGCATCCGGGTTGACCTGCTTGAGATCGAAGATGAGCTGGGCGAGGTCCTCGATCGAGTAGATGTCGTGGTGGGGCGGGGGGCTGATCAGGGTGACCCCAGGGGTCGTGTGACGCAGCCGCGCGATCTCGTCGGTCACCTTGTGGCCGGGGATCTGGCCGCCCTCCCCGGGCTTCGATCCCTGCGCCATCTTGATCTGCAACATGTGCGCGTTGGCGAGGTACTGCGGTGTGACCCCGAACCGTCCCGAAGCGACCTGCTTGATCCGGCAGTCGAGGTCGCGTTCGCTGCCGCGGGTGCGGAACCGCGCCGGGTCCTCGCCACCTTCGCCGGAGTTGGCCCGCCCACCGATCAGGTTGAGGCCCGCTGCGAGGGTCTCATGTGCCTCTGCCGACAGGGCGCCGTGCGACATCGCGCCGGTGGAGAACCGCCGGGTGATGGCACTGACCGGTTCCACCTCGTCCAGCGGGATCGGCTCACCGGCCGGGATGGGGGTCAGGAAGTCGCGTGGATACGCCGTCGGACGGGTGCGCACCGACTCGCTGAAGACCTGGTAGAGGTCGTGACGGCCCTCGTTGACCGCCTGCCGCAGCAACTGCGCGGTGGTCCCGTCCACCTCCGACGAACTCCCCGCCCCATCGAGCACGAAGGGCTCGGTCGCCGGCTTGCGCCCGAGGCCGAGCACGTCGTGCAGGGCCTCGATCACGGGCTTGTTCATGTCGTGGAACTCGCCGTTCTTCCTCCACTTGATGATGCCGGGGCTCGTCAGGTCGGGCATCTTGACCGGCTCGCCCTCCTCGGCGGGTTCCTCGAGGTCGAAGGCATCCGTGTGCTGGCCGAGCACGTCCTCCGCCAGGTCAGCCAGCGTCAGCCCACCGAGCGTGGAGGTCACGCCGGCGAAGCACCGCCCGATCACGTCGGGTCCGAGCCCCATCGCCTCGAAGATCTGGGCGCTGCGGTAGCTGTCCAGGACCGAGATGCCCATCTTGGACATGATCTTGAGCACGCCGTCCTCGGCGGCGTTGCGGTAGCGCTCCTGCGCGATGCTGGCCGAGGGGTTGTCCCCACCGATGCGGCCCTCGTCCGCCAGATCGGCGATGGTCTGCAGGACCAGGCGCGGCACGATCGCGTCGGCACCGAAGCCCAGCAGGGTCGCCATGTCGTGGGTCTCGCGGGCCTCGTCGGTCTCCGCGACGAGCGACGTCTTGGTCCGCAACCCCTTGGCGAGCAGCGCCTGGTGCACCGCACCGACCGCCAACAGGATCGGGACACGGCAGCGGTCCTCGTCCACGCCGACGTCGGAGACCACCACGATGCCGGCACCTGCGCGGACGTGCTCGGCCGCTTCGGTGCCCAGTCGCTCCAATGCCACTTCGAGTCCCGCCGGCCCCTCGATGACCGGGAAGGTCGCATCGACCGCCTGCACGGCGAACGGGATCTCCGGGTCGAGCACGATGCGCTGCAGACCGTCCGGGAACAGGAAGAACGACCCGAGCTCGGCCAGTCGGGCTGCCTCCGGCCGTTCGGTCAAGAGCGGCTGCCGCGGACCGAGCAGCGTGCGCAGGCTCATGACCTCGTGTTCGCGGTGGTGGTCGATCGGGGGGTTGGTCACCTGCGCGAAACGCTGCTTGAGGAAGTGCGCGATCGGCCGGCGCACGTGGCTGAGCGGCTCCATCGGGGTGTCGTCACCCATCGACGAGGTCGTCTCCTTGCCCTGCGTGGCCATCGGACGCAGGATGGAGATGATCTCCTCCTTGGTGAACCCGAACGCGAGCTGCCGCTGCCGCAGATCGTCCGGAGCACCCTCGATCGGGTGCCCGGCGTTGACCTGCGCCAGGTTCTGCTCCAACCACGATCCGTACGGCTGGCGCTTGGCCAGGCGCAGCTTGATCTCACGGTCCTCCTGCAGGCCACCCTCGTCCGGATCGACACAGAGCATCTGCCCGGGACCGAGCCGTTCGCGCCGCACCGACCCGTGGTGGTCGGCGTGGTCCGTCGGCAGCGAGGTACTGACCGCCCCGACCTCCGACGATGCCACCACCGTGCCGTCCTCACAGACGTGGTAGCGCAGGGGGCGCAGGCCGTTGCGGTCGAGCGTGGCCCCCACCCGACGGCCGTCGGTGAAGATCAGGCCCGCCGGACCGTCCCAGGGTTCGACGATCCCGCTGTGGTAGCGGTAGAAGTCACGGATCTCCGGGTCGACGTCGCGCGCACCCTCCCAGACCTGCGGCACGAGCATCGCCTGTGCGTGCCGCACGTCACGACCGCCACGGACCAGCAGTTCCAGCGCACCATCGAGCTTCGCCGAGTCCGACTGATCGAGGTCGATGATGGGCGCCATCAGGGCCGGGTCCACCCAATCGGTGCCGTCGAGCGACAGCGATCCCGGGCCGAGCTCACCCTCACGGGCACGCATCAACGCCACGTTGCCCATGATCGTGTTGATCTCGCCGTTGTGGCACAGCATCCGGAACGGCTGGGCGCGTTCCCACGTCGGGGCGGTGTTGGTCGAGAACCGGGAGTGGAAGATCGCCAGGGCCGAGGTGAAGCGCTCGTCCTGTAGATCGAGGTAGAAGTCGTCGAGCTGGTCCGCGTCGGCCATGGCCTTGTAGGTCACGGTCAGGAACGAACACGACGCGGCGTAGTACCGCGCACCCGCCGCCTCGCTGGCCTTGCGCGCCTGACGACGTACGCGGTACGCCGCCCGCTCTGCCTCGATGTCATCGGCACCCTCGGGTCGCAGCATGACGGCCTGGACGAGCGCCGGCTGGACCGCCAGCGCCATCTCGCCGATCGCAGCGGGGTTGGTCGGCACCTCGCGGAAGCCGATGAGCGGCACCTGCTGCGCCTCGCAGGCCGCCGTGACGGCGTCCCGCACGGTCTGCCTCGCGGCTTCGTCCTCCGGGCTGTCTCCCGGCTGCAGGAACAGCACCAGGATCCCGATCCGCTCCGGGTCCACGTCCGCCGCTCCGAGCTCCTCGGCCCACGACGCAGCCAGTTCGCGCGGGATCTGGGTCAGGATGCCGGCCCCGTCACCCGACTTCGCATCGGCCGCCACCGCACCCCGGTGCTTGACCCCCGCCAGGCCCTGCAGCGCCATGGTGACGGTGCTGCGCCGAGGCTTGCCATCGACATGGGTCACGAACCCGATGCCGCACGCGTCGCGTTCACCACGGACGTCGAACCCGCTGAACCTCGGGTCAGCTGCATCGAGGTGCTGCGTGGACGGAGGCAGAGCGGATGCGGACACGGGCGAACTCCTCGACGAAAACCGGATGGGACGACATGGCGGGAACCGGCATCCGTGGGGGCTTCGAGCGTCACGAACCGACTCGGAGCGACCGGAGCCCACACGATCGGCGGAGACCCGCGAGGGCACCCGGGCGCCGAACCAGGGCGGATCCGAACGAGCAGCAGGGCCCGAACGCACGAACGGCGCCCCGCGGATGCGGAAGCGCCGTTGCTTCGCACCGAGCGTAGCTGCCGGCTCCCCACGGTGTCCAACCTGACCGTGTCAGGCCGGGGGTGTCCCACCCGGCGATGTCCCACCCGGCGATGTCCAGCCTGGCTCCATCACCGACGCGGGTAGGGTCCGCTCCGCCGTACACCAACCGCAGCTCGCCCATCCCTGATCGGTCCCGGAGCGCTGATGAACACCCCGACGGCGCGGCCGGCGCCGTGGCCGTGGCCGTGGCCGGTCGAGCCCCTGCGCATCCTCGCGGTCGCCCTGCAGTTCCTGACCCGCCTGCCGGTACCCCAGATCCCCGTGGTCGACGGTGACCTGCGCCGGGCGACAGCGGCGTTCCCCCTGGCGGGGCTCCTCGTCGGCGGGATCACCCTTGCCATCTGGGCCGCGATGGAGCCACTGCTCGGCGCCCCGGTCGCTGCGGTGAGTGCCGTGATCATGGCCGTGGGCGTCACCGGCGCGTTCCACGAGGATGGGCTGGCCGACACCTTCGACGGGCTCTGGGGCGGGTGGGATCCCGAGCGGCGCATCGAGATCATGCGCGATTCCCGGATCGGGACCTATGGGGGCTGCGCCCTGGTGCTGTCGCTCCTCCTCCGGATCGCACTGCTCGCCCAGGTCGACCTCGGCGGCGCCATCCGCGCCATCCTCGTCGGGCATGTCGTCGGGCGAGCCGCGATCCTCGTGCAGATCCGGTGGCTCCCCCCGGTCGCCGATCGGGGCTCCGGCGCGCAGGTCGCGGAGCCGGTCGGCCCGCTCGGCTCCGCGTTCGCGCTGCTGACCACCCTGGGTGTGTGCGTCGCGTGCCTGTGGCAGTGGGCGGCCGTCCCCCTGGTCGTCGCGCTGCTGGGGATCGCCGCCATCCGGCGTGCCGCGCGTCGTCGCATCGGCGGTCTGACCGGCGACGTGCTCGGCGCCACCCAACAGATCGTCCTGATCCTGACCGCCGGTGCCGTCGTGGCACTCGACCGATGGGGAGCCTGGTGACACGCATCGTCCTGGTACGGCATGGAGCGGTCGACGCGGTCGGGACCGCATACGGCCAGCGCGCCGATCCCGCGCTGTCGGACCACGGCCGGGTCGAGGTGACCCGGCTCCGCGAGCGCATCGATCTGGTCGATCCCACGGCCGTGGTGCGCTCCCCCGCCCTGCGGACCCGGCAGTCGGCGGAACTGCTCGACCTCGTCCCTGGCGAGGTGGATGCCCGCTGGGCCGAACGTGACCTCGGCGACTGGGAGGGACGCCCCTGGCAGGAGCTGTGGTCCGACGTACCGGAGGAGGTCAAGGTCGACCCGACGGCCTTCGCCGCCTTCACCCCGCCCGATGGTGAACCGCTCACCGACCTGCGGGCACGGGTCACGGACGCACTGGAGGACCTCGGGCAGCGACACGGACGTGACGATCCCGGTGCACACGCTCCGGTGGTCGTCGTGTGCCACGGAGGACCCATCACCTGCGCCGTCGCGCACGTGCTCGGTCTGGACGAGACGACGATGCTGAAGCTACGGGTGGGGACCGCAACCGCGACATGGGTCACGCGGTGGCCCGACGGCAGTTGGACCGTCGAACGTCTGGGCGCCTGAACCTGCGCGGGCCCGCCTGCGGCCGCGTGGAACCGCGTGCACCCACATCCATCCGCGTGCACCTCGAACCCGCAGTACGCGGAACCCGAGCCGGACCGGCACGGCCGTCAACCGACGTCGGTGGCCTAGCATCGCCCGCACGCCGCCGGCTGCCCGCGGCGTGAGCCGATGTCTTCCTGCCCGCGGCGTGACCCGATGTCTCCTGGAGTTGCCGATGTCCGTCCTGCTCGAGCACCGTGACGACGGCGTCGTCCTGCTGACCCTCGACGACCCTCCGCGGATGAACGCGATGACCGCGGACATGGGCACTGCCCTGTCCGCACGCTGTGACGAGTTGCGGGAGGACACCTCGGTGCGCGTGGTCGTGATCACGGGGACCTCCCCGGCGTTCTCGGCGGGCGGTGACCTCGGGATGCTCGAGGACCTCGCCCGACGAACCCGCGACAGCGGCTTCGATGCCACCGACACGATGATGTCGTTCTACCGGCGCTTCCTGAAGATCCGGGGTCTGCCGGTCCCCGTGATCGCCGCCATCAACGGCCACGCGATCGGTGCGGGCCTCTGCGTGGCGCTGGCCTGCGACCTGCGGATCCTGGGTTCGCAGTCCAAGGTCGGGCTCAACTTCTCGCAACTCGGACTCCACCCGGGGATGGCGGGAAGCTGGTTGCTCCCCCGCATCGTCGGTCAGCAGCGTGCAGCCGAGTTGCTCTACACGGGCCGGATCATCACCGGCGAGGTGGCCACGGGGTACGGCATGGCCCTTGAGCACGTCGCGAACGACGAGGTCCTGCCCCGATCCCTCGAGCTCGCGACGGAGATCGCGACCGCCTCCCCCGTCGTGATCCGCCAGCTCCGAGAGACGCTGCGGCATACGGAGACCGACCACCTCGAAGCGACGCTCGAACGCGAAGCCGCGGCTCAGGCGCTCAGTTACGGCACCCGGGACCTCGAAGAGGGACTCGACGCGGCGAGGTCCCGACGACGTCCCACGTTCCCCGGTCGCTGACCTCGGTGCGTGCCGGCGGCCCGTCTCGCCGGTGCGCCGTCCCTGCGGTCCCCATCACCCTCGCGGCACGCCTGCGGTCCACGTCGCCCTCGCACCGCGCCTGCGGTCCCTCTGGCCCCGGCAGCCCGCCTGACGTCTGGCACCTGTCCATCGCGGACGTGGCTGCTTCGCGATATGGATGGCCGTGGACGTGGGTGGGGGCCCGGCTGCCGTGTGGCGGCCGGGCTATCCGGGGTGGAGGGTTCGTCGGTGGGGTGGGTCGGTGGTGGCGGTGCGGTTCCCGCGTCGGAGGGTCACGGTGCCGTGATCATCCATGGTGAGGGTCCAGGCCTGGTTGGTGATCGCGGTGTGGTGGCGTCGGCAGACCGCGACGAGGTTGTCGCAGGTGGTCGGCCCGCCCTGTTCTCTGGGGGTGACGTGGTGCAGGTCGCAGTGGGCGATGGGCATGGTGCAGCCCGGGAACCGGCAGCCCCGGTCACGGGCAGCCACCGCGGTGCGGACTGCGGCCGGGATGGTCGCGGTCGGGGTGGTGGTCCCAAGGATCTGGCCGTTGTGGTGCAGGACCAGCTGCAGGGTCGCGTCGGATGCGAGCCGGCGGATCCCGGCAGGGGTCAGCTGCACCGGCCCCCCGATCGCAGCCCACAGCAACCGGCCCGGGGTGTCACGCTGCCCGGTGAGGGTGTCGATGTCGGTCCACACCAGCACGCGGGGTTTGGGGCGGCGGGTCGTGCCGTCGGGCCGGTGGCCGCCGAGGAACGCTTCGGCGAGGGTCACGAGCCCGTCGGCACGTTGCCGGGCCCGGCTGGCTGTCTTCTCCCACCGGCTGGTGGGTTGTGGGGTGTGGTCGGCGTCGCGGGTGTGGTCCTTCGGGCCGGACGGCGCCGGGGAGGCCTGGTCGAGCGCGTCGAGCACGGTCGCGGCGGCTTCGGGGTCGAGTTCGAAGTAGCCGGACAGGGCTCCGTCAAGCGCAGGCTGTAGGGCCAGGAACCGGCCCTCGATCCGCCGCAGCTCCCGCCGCTCGGTCTCGGCCGGGGTCAGCGCCGAGACCTGTGCAGTGACCGCGTCCAACAGTTCGTCCGGTCCCAGACGTTGCAGCCGGGTGTGATCGGTGAACGACGCGTCCAGCTCGCCGCGGCGGTTGGCGGGGACCCGGCGGGTCTCGGCCAGGATCACACGGACCTGACCGTTCGAGACCAACCCCGCCTGCCACGCCGCCGCGAGCCGTGGCATCGCCCGCAGCTGCTCCGCGGTGCGCACCAGCGTCCGCCGCTCCCCATGCGGTAACGACGAGGACATCGCGAGCAGCCCCTCGAGCGGTAACGCCGCGGAGCGTTCCGCCAGCCCGGCCTGTTCGACCTGGTCGGTCAACGCCACCGCAGCCTGCTGACCCCGGTCCACGGCCCGCAGCAGCTCGAGGAGCCCCTCGAGCTGCCCGACGGAGACCCGCTCATCAGCGACCAACGCCGAGACCCGCGCGGCAGCCCGCCCCATCTCAGCGATCGCGTCCCGCAACACCCCCGACGCCACCTCCGCCCCATCGCTCTCGTCCACCACATCGGCCGTGGGATCGTCGTGGAGGGTGCGGGTGTGGGACGCTTCGGTGGCCGCCGTCGCGGCCGCGGCGTAGGTGCCAGGTCGTGCGGTCGTGTCGTAGGTGGGAGCGTGTTCGCGGGCGACCATGGTGTGCCGGTGGCCGCGCAGCCGTGCGGCCCGTCGGGCGCGTGGGGGCCCGGGGGTGTGGGTCGGTGGTGAGGTGGCCGGCATGGGTCGAATGTATGTTCGATGACGTGCTGTGTCAACGAGAACATGTGAAAGGTTGTGGAAGAATCGTGGAACGCATCCCGGATGCTCACACCGCACAGCAGACCATGACGCGACCATCCCCGTCCACGCCATGCACGACACCGTCCACGCGGCCGTGCACCGTGCCCACACCGACCGGTGCCCCGACCACGCTCCCGGTCACCGAACCGCGCCATCGACCGCTCGGACGCGTTCCAGGAAGCCGTCGATCGCCCTCCCCCACTCGAGCCGTCGATCAGCCTCTGCCAGCCGAGGCGTCGATCGCCCTCCGCCCGTCACGAGGATGGGACGGGTCAGAGCGACACGACCGCCAGGATCACGAACCCACCGAGGACGCCGTAGCCGACCGCAGGGATCAGGGTCCGACGCAGCACGTCTCCCTCGGCACCGGTGAGGCCGACGGTCGCCCCCGCGGCGACGATGTTGTGTGGGCACACGATGTTGCCGACCGCGGCGCCGTACCCCTGAGCACCCAACATCGGGACCAGTGGTAGGTCGAGCGCGTCGGCGGTCGCGACCTGCAGGTCGGTGAACAGCACGTTCGATGCGGTGGCCGACCCCGTGACGAACGTGCCGAGGACCCCGACGAGTGGCGCCAGGACGGGCCACGCGCTGCCGGCGGCGCCGGCGGCGGATTCCGCGAGTGCCTGGGTCATGCCGGCGTGGACCATGATGCGCGCCAGGGAGAGCATCGCGACCAGTGCGATGGTCACGCCACCCAACTGTCCGAGCGTGGTGCGGATCGCTCCGCCGAGCGCGCGCCGTGCCACCGGTTGCAGGACGGCCCCTCCGACCAGCGACACCACCAGCAGGGTGCCCGGGTGGGTCAGGGGGGTGAAGGATCCGATGAACCCGCCCGGCAGGGACCAGGACAGTTGCCAGGCGGCCAGGGGGTCGCGGACGACCGGCACCAACCGCGTGAGCAGGACCAACCCGATCAACACCAGGTAGGGCGCGCCCGCGGCCAGGAGCTGTCCGGGCGTCGGGGGCTGCTCGATGGAATCGGCGCCATCGGTCGAGCGTGCATCTGCGTCGTCGGGCTCGGTGGCGACGTCCTCGATCCCCTCCCGTGGTGAACCGCCGTCCGATGGCATCCCCGCGGTGGCCAGGCCAGCCGACGGAACGTCCTGCGCGGACATGGTCCCCGAGATGCCATCGACCCCACCGGTCACCACCCCCGGCTGCGGTTCGCCCTTGCCCGCGATCCGCAGCGCGACGATGAAGATCCCGGCCCCGACGAGCGAGCCGCCGAGCGTCGGGAGCTCCGGTCCGACGAAGGTCGCGATGAGCCAGAACGGACCGAGGAAGGCAACCCCGGCGAGGGCGGTCCAGCCCCAGATCGCCCCACGGGCCGGCAGCCCCATGGATCGCGAGGCAACGAACACCATGATGATCAGCAGGCTCCACCCGGTGATCAGATGGATGTCTGCGGTCGCTCCCGCGATCTCCAGGCCATCGAGTCCGGTCGCAGCGACCTGGGGAACGATCGGCGTCCCGATCGCACCGAAGGAGACACCGATCGCGTGTCCGAGCATGGCGACGACGACAGCGTCCAGGGGCTTGTAGCCGAGGCCGACCAGGAACGGTGCGGCCAGCGCGACCGATGCGCCGAACCCGGCAGCACCCTCGACGAACAGGGCGAAGAACCAGCCGATCAGCAGGGCGAGCAGCCGTGGATCAGCCGCCAGTCCCCCGAGCGCGATGCGCAGACGTTCGGTTGCGCCGGTCGCGACCTGCAGGTGGTGGATCGCCAGCGCTGGGAAGACGATCCACAGGATCGTCGCGGAGGTGAACAGTGCCTCACCGAAGGTGCCCGCGAAGGCACCCGCAGGTGAGGCTCCGACCGGCACGTCACGGGCGAAACCGAAGCCGAGCAGCCCGATCACCAGGGCGAGGGTCGCCCCGACGACGCCCGCACGGGACGCGGGCCAACGCAGTCCGACCATCAGCCCGACGACGACCAGGATCGGGATCGCCGCCAACGACGCCTGCACGGTGCACCTTTCGTGTCGGCGAAGAGGCAACCACGGTCAGGACGATCCCGCGAGTCGCCACCGACGAGCCCGCGCCTACCGCAGCTCGTTGAACTGCTTGAAGATGTGCTCGGCCCAGTGCTCGATGTCGTAGTGATCGACGCTCTCGCTCAGACGACCCATCCGCTCGATCCGCTCGGCGTCCGACATGTCGATCGCCCGGTCGATGGCGCCATCGAGATCGTCGTGGCTGTAGGGGTTGGCGGTGACCGCATCGGGCAGCTCGACGGAACACCCGGTGAACTCGGAGAGCAACAGGACCCCCGGATCACCGGCGCGGCGGGACGCGACGAACTCCTTGGCGACGAGGTTGAGACCGTCACGCAGCGGCGTGATCCAGCACATGTCGGCGGCGCGGTAGTAGGACAGCAACTCCTCGAAGGGGATCGGGGTCGTGAACAGCATGATCGGCCCCCAGTCGAGTGACGCGAAACGGCCATGGATGCGACCGACCTGCTGCTCGATGTCGCCACGGGTGTCCTCGTAGACCGTCATCCCGGTCGCCGCGGCCACGGAGGTCACCATCAGCTTGATCTTGCCGTGGAGATCGGGGCGTCGTTCGAGGAGCCGCTCGTAGGCGAGGAGGGTCTCGATGGTGCCCTTGGTGTAGTCGACGCGACCGACGGAGATGATCAGCTGCTGGCCGGCGAGTTCGGTGCGGATGCGCTCGAGGCGTTCCTCGGCGTCCGGTTCCGACAGAACCTTCTGGATCAGGACGGGGTTGGTGCCGATCGGCCACGCGTCGAGCCGGACGGTGTGGCCGTCGACCCGCAGCTTGGTGGTCACCTCCGGCTCGGAGAGTGCGGCACCGCGAGGCGACAGGCCGGGTTCGACCTCCACCTTCTCCTCCACCTCGACGTGCCTGAGGGAGCGGGCGACCTGGGCGAAGTTCTCGGCGTAGCGCGGGATGTGGAAGCCGACGATGTCGCAGGCGAGCAGGCTGTCGACGATCTCCTCACGCCACGGCAGCAGCGCAAAGATGTCTGCCGACGGGAACGGGGTGTGGTGGAAGAACGCGATCCTGGCATCCGGCTTGATCTGACGGATGAAGGACGGGACGAGCCACAGGTTGTAGTCGTGGATCCAGATCAGGGCGTCATCGCTGGCCTCCGCGCAGGCGGCTTCGGCGAACCGGCGGTTGACGTCCCGGAAGGTCTCCCAGTCGGCGGCCTGGGCATCGAAGTGCAGGGCGAACGAGTGCAGCACGGGCCACAACGACGCCTTCGAGGTCACGTGGTAGAAGCTCTCGACCTGATCGGGGGTGAGCCCGATGCGCACGACCTCGTAGTCGCCATGGCGATCGCTCATGGTGACGCGCGGATCCTCGACGTCGCCACCGACCTCGTCGACGTGCTTCCAGGCGATCCAGGCGCCCTGCTCAGCCGTCTGCACGAAGTTCTTGAGGGTCGGGACGATGCCGTTGGGGCTGGTGTTCTCCCGGTACTCGACGGCACCGTCGACCTGCACCTCCTCGAACGGTTGGCGGTGATAGACGATGACGAGGTCGGACTTCATGGGTGGGGTGGCCTCTCGTGAGGGTGGAGGTGTGGGAACGAGCGGAGATGATGGGGACGGGCGCGCGTCCAGAGCGCAGGGGGTCAGGCGCGGGACGACGCGAAGAACCCGAAGTGATCGATGGCATCGGCGATCCCCGCACAGCCCGGCAGGGCGCTGTGGTGGACGTCCGACAGGCCCGCGAGGCGCTCGACCAGCGCCGGCTCGGCGTTGCCGACGGCGACGCCGCGGAAGTCGGTCTGGAACAACGACAGATCGTTGAGGGTGTCGCCAGCGACGAGGACCGCGTCGGCGGGCAGGTCGAGTGCGGCGACGAGTCGCGTGAGCGTGGGGCCCTTGGCCACGCCCCGAGGCAGAACGTCGAGGAAGGTGTCGGCGGAGGTGATCACGTCGTACCCGGCAGCCTCCACCTTGGCGAGGGTCGACGCCTGGAGGCTCGCGGGGTCGTAGTAGTACGACACGCGGCGCTGCCCCATGACCGGCTGCAGGCGCAATCCGGGTTCATCCGCCAGGAGCTCGCGGATCCGCTTGTTGGCGTCATCCCAGCGCTCATCGACCCAGGCCTGGAGGTCCGCGACAGGCGCATGGTCCCGGCCATGGACGATCGTGGTGCCGACGTCACCGATGATGAGGTCGGGCATGGGCATGCCAGGCTGGCGGACCAGCTCGGCGACGAAATCGAGGTCGCGACCGGTGACGAAGATCAGCACGAGCTCGTCAGCACGGTCGTTGAGCTCGCCATAGAGGGCCTGCCGTTGCTGATCGTCACCGCCGAGGAACGTGCCATCGAGGTCGGTCGCCAGGACCAGGCGCGGTGGGGCGGACATCGGGACTCCTCTGGGCAGCAGGCATCGGGTACGTGCAGCCTGGTGAAGCGGGGTGGGGCGCACCGTCGGTGCAGGGTGGACGCGAGCGGTGCCGTCACGTGACGGCGTGGGGCGCCGGCAGCGCGCTCAAGATCTGGTGAGCGGGGCGCGTGCGGTGCCGCCGGCCCCACACCACAGCTCGGGCGGGGGCGACGTCGACCAGCAGCCCCGTCTGCGGGGCACACGGTCGCTGCAGCAGGTTCAGGACAGCTCGTCGGAACAGACGTGTCGGGACGGATCCCGCTGCGGCAGGTTCAGGGGCCGACGTTTCCGCGGGGTTACGTCGGCATCACGACGCTATCAAAGCAGTGCCACGGCCCCGGTGACCTGCGACCGCTAAGCGACCTCGCCGAAACCCTCCGGCAGATCGGTGTGCAGGAGTGAGGCGTGCCAGCGCGCCTCGATCCAGCGATCGCCGACGCGCTTCCAGACGATCGTGACGATGCAGTGGAAGTGTCCGGTGCGTCCGCCGACGGTCAGGAGTTGGTCGAACTCCACGACCCCCATACCGGTGTCGCCCCACTCGACCGCGTCGTAGCGCTCGACGAGGGTGTCGGTGGCGGCGTCCATCGCATCGAGTTGCGCGAACAGCTGCACGAACCACGCCTCCCAGTCCGCGCGTGATCGCAGGACCTCGGAGCCGCCGGTGGGATCGATGTCCACGATGCCGAAGTCGTCGTCGCAGCGTGCCGCGAGGGTCGTGAGATCGTGGTCCCGGACCGCGGCGAACAGTTCGGCGGTCTCCGCCGCGAACGGGGCATCGTGGTGTGCGAGTTCGGCCAACGTCAGGGGCTGGCCTTCACGGTCCGTGGTCGGCCCGGAGGGTGCCAGAGGGTTCGGGGTGGCCGTCGGAGCGGCCGCTTGGGCCGCTCCTGCGCCACTGCTGGTGGGGTTCGCGTCGGTCATCGCCGTCTCCTGCGGTTCGCCGGTGGCTCGTGCGCCATCGGTCCGTGCGGAGCGTTCGATGCCATGCCGGAGGGAGGACGGCTCCCTGCCTCACTGCCCGCGCTTCCAGCGGAAGTAGACGAAGACCCGACCATGGTTGTCCTTGTCCTTGTCCACCCGGTGGTACCGGGCGCGGACATCCTTGCGGTCGAGGTAGCGCAGCACCTTCTTCTTCAGGGCGCCGCTGCCCTTGCCGTGGATGATCTCCAGCTGCTTGGCCTTGCGGGCTTCGGCCTCATCCATGGCATCGGCCAGCGCGGCATCGATCGCCGCACCCTGGTTGTAGATCGGATGCAGATCGAGGGTCAGCTTCCGCGACGACATGCGACCTCCCTGGTCCTCGTCCAGCGTAGGCTCGGGGTCGCCCGACGTCACCGGCCACCTCCCAGGCCCGGACCCATCATGCCTCAGCCCAACAGGCCCCGACCCAACAGGACGGTGCATGCCCACGGTTCCCCTCTCCCTGATCGACCTGGCCCAGATCGGGCCGGGCGAGACCGCCGCGGCCAGCTTCGCGGCGAGTGTCCTCCTGGCACAGCGGGCCGAGGAGCTCGGCTGCCACCGCGTCTGGTACGCCGAGCACCACAACATGCGCAGCATCGCCTCGTCGGCGACGAGCGTGCTGATCGCCCACGTGGCGGCGCACACCACCTCGATCCGCCTGGGTGCGGGCGGGATCATGCTGCCCAACCACTCGCCGCTGGTGATCGCGGAACAGTTCGGGACCCTGGCAACGCTCCACCCGGACCGGATCGACCTCGGGCTCGGGCGCGCGCCCGGCAGCGATCAGGCCACGATGCGTGCCCTGCGGCGCGATCCGCAGGCCGCGGAGAGGTTCCCCGATGATGTGCTGGAGCTGCAGGGCTACCTCCGTGGCGACTCACGGATCCCGGGCATCCAGGCCGTGCCGGGGGCGGGCACCGACGTGCCGCTCTACATCCTGGGATCGTCGCTGTTCGGCGCCCGGCTGGCGGCGTCGCTGGGGCTTCCCTACGCGTTCGCCTCCCACTTCGCGCCGGCGGCACTGACCGAGGCGGTCGCCGCGTACCGGGACGGCTTCCAACCGTCCGAGCAGCTCGATGCGCCGTACGTCATCGCCGCGGTCAACGTCATCGCCGGGGACACCAGGGACGACGCGCAGGCCCGACTGCAGGATGCGCTGCGACGACGGGCACGCCGGATGATCCCGGCGGGACGCGACCTGCAGGCCGACGAGCTGGATGTCCTGCTGGAGAGCCCCGCCGGGCGCCAGGTGGCGCAGATGATGTACTACTCCGCGGTCGGGACGGCCGCGGAGGTCGCGGACTACCTCGACGCTTTCGCGGAGCATGCCGATGCCGACGAACTGATCGTCGCCCTGCCAGATCCGGACCGGGAACTGGGCCTGCGATCGTTGGAGCTGTTGCTGTCGGCACGCGCGGTCACGACCGCCTGACCCCGGCCACGTGGGAGGCCGCCGAAGCCCCCCGGATGGACTCAGTCGGCCGCGAGGATGTCACCGAGCAGGTCGGCCACCGGCGGAGCGTTGGTGAGGGCGGTGTGCCGGTAGGGCACCGGCGTGATGTTGACCTGTCCGTCACCCCCGATCTGCCGCCGACGCCCGACACCGGAGGCTGATCCCCTGCGCACCAACGAGTCCCCGAACAGGTGGTTGAGCGGGTGGTTGTCCCAGGTCCGCATCCGTCCGACGACCAGGTGGTGGGTCACGCCCGGCAACCAGGGCTCATCGGGGACCAGGCCGGTCAGAAGGTCATCGATCGGCGCGTCGTCCCAACCGTCGTCCGCCAGCATCCCGAACCGCAGATCCTTGATCCCCCGGGAGCGTCCATCCAGCAACATGCCGATGGGTGCGCTGCGGGTCGAGGCGTGCCGCAGCACCCAGCTGCCGGCGTTCGCCGCCTTCTCCAGCCAGGATCCGAGGTGGGGGGTGCCGAGGTAGACGATGTCACGCAGCGTCTCTGGCCAGCGGTGACCTTCAGCGAGCGCGGTGGCGGATGCGGACCGGATCAGCAGGCCGCCCATCGAGTGCCCGACGAGGATGAGCTCGGTGATCGGCAGCGGCCAGCCGTCGACGAGCGACTCCAGCAGATCGGCCAGGTCGGCGCCGTTCCGCCCGATCGACCGACCGGTGCCGTACCGCACCAGGACGGGGGTCGCCCCCAGGCCGTCGACATGGTCAGGGAGCGCGACACCTGCCTCCGGCCGGGCGGACCACACCGCCTCCGTGTCGACCAGACCGTGGACGAACACGACCACGCGGCTGCTCGGGGCGGGGTAGGCGGCCCGCAAGGAGGCCGGATCCGTCGCCACCTCGACGCCGTTGTGGCGCAGGCCCATGTCCGTGTCCAGTTCCGGTGCGACGGCGATGCGGTCGTCGCCCACGACGCCGTGCGCGATGGCCCGGGCCTTCTCCGCAGCCCGTGTGGGGCTGGCGTCGTCGTTGCCGAACCGGCTGGCAGCCAGGGCCCCGACCTCGCCGGCGCCACGGATCGATGCCCGGACGATGCCGTAGACGTTGTCGGTCACGGCATCGGTGACGCGTTGGATCGGACGTCCCGCCGCACCGACCCAGCGGAAGGCGCCGTCGCTGATGGCGCGGTGCATGTCGTAGACGGTGCCGACGACGACCTCGTCGGCCACCGCCGCGGTCAGTCGCGACCAGCCCCGCAGTTCGGTGGTGGACGGCACATCGACTCCGGTTCCGGCTGCGGCCACCTGGTGTGACGCGCGGCGATGGTACGTCGGAACGCCCGACGGCACCCCCGCGCACGACCGAACGACCGCACGACCGGGCGTGCGCGGTCGGTGCCCGCGGCCCCACGCCCGCCTACCGTGGGTCCCGACCGGTCGAGGAGTCCCCATGCAACGGGTCGTGTCCCTGCTGCCGTCCACCACGGAGATCGTCCACGCACTCGGCTGCGGGGACCGGCTGGTCGGCCGCTCGCACGAGTGCGACCATCCGGCCGGCGTCACGGACCTGCCGGTGGTCACCGAGCCGAAGGTGTGGCTGCAGGGCGACAGCGCCGCGATCGACCGGCAGGTCACGGCGATCCTGGAACAGGCACTGTCGGTCTACAAGGTGCACGGCGAGGTGCTGCGGGACCTGGCACCCGACCTCCTCCTCACGCAGTCGCAGTGCGAGGTCTGTGCGGTGAGCGCCGACGACGTGCAGCGCGCCGTCGACGACCACCTCGACGGCCATGCCGAGGTGGTCGCGCTGGAGCCCAACGGGCTGCCGGACGTCCTCGGAGACATCCGGCGGGTCGCGGCCGCCCTGGGCGTCACGGACCGTGGCGATGAGCTGGCGGACTCGATGGAACAGCGGATCCGTGCGGTCGGCGACCGGACGAGCGCGCTCCCCCGCCGCCGGGTCGCGACCCTGGAGTGGATCGATCCCCCGATGGCCGCCGGCAACTGGATGCCGACCCTGTTGGAGGCGGCCGGCGGCGAGGAGCTGTTCGGCGTCGCCGGGGCCCACTCCCCCTGGCTCGACTGGGAGGCGGTCCGTGCGGCGGACCCGGAGGCGATCGTGGTCCTGCCGTGCGGGTTCGACCTGGAGCGCACCCGCACGGAAGCCGAGCAGCTGCGCGAACGACCGGGATGGTCGTCGCTGACCGCCGTGGCCACGGGTCGCGTCACACTCGTGGACGGCCACCGGTACGTCAATCGGCCCGGACCACGCCTGGTCGAGTCGACCGAGATCCTCGCCGAGATCCTGCACCCGGACGTGTTCCCGCCCCGCTACCGGGGTGACGCTTGGGAGCCGATGGCGTAGAGCCTGCTGCCCACCGGCGGCGGGTATCGTTGCCTGCCATGTCCACAGCTACCACGGCCTCCGCCCCCGCCGCCCCCACGGCCGCCCCTGCTGTTCCCGTGGCCGATCCCCTCGTGCTCGGCGGTCTGACCGTGTGGCCGCCGGTGGTGCTCGCCCCGATGGCCGGGGTGACGAACGCGGCGTTCCGGACGCTGTGCCGCCAGTACGGCGACGGGCTCTACGTCTCCGAGATGGTCGGCGCACGCGGGCTGGTCGAAGGTGACCGCACCTCGGCACTCAAGGCGTCGTTCGCGCCCGACGAGGATCCGCGGTCGATCCAGCTGTACGCGATCCGGCCGCAGGATGCGGCGGCGGCGACCGAGCTGTTGGTCAGCGCCGACGACCAGCCGGTGCAGCACATCGACCTCAACTTCGGCTGTCCCGCACCGAAGGTCACGCGCCACGGCGGTGGCGCCGCACTGCCCTGGCACACCGGGTTGTACGCGTCGATCGTGGACGCCGCCGTGCGGAACGCGGGCGAGGTCCCCGTCACCGTGAAGCTGCGGTTGGGTATCGACGACGACCACCTCACCTACCTCGAGGCAGCACGTATCGCCCAGGACCTGGGGGTCGCGGCGGTGGCGCTCCATGCCCGGACCGCGGAACAGCGCTACGGCCCACCGGCGGACTGGACCGCGATCGCCCGGCTGGTGGAGCACGTGGACGTACCGGTGCTCGGCAACGGCGACATCTGGGAGGCAGCCGACGCCCTACGCATGGTCGAGCAGACCGGCTGTGCGGGCGTGGTCGTCGGGCGTGGCTGCCTCGGGCGACCGTGGCTGTTCCGCGACCTACAGGCGGCGTTCGCGGGCAGCCCGGTCCCGGACGCGCCGAACCTGGGCCAGATCGCCGACCTGCTGGTCGAGCACGCCGAGCTGCTGGTCGCCGCCGTCGGGGCGACCACCGGCCTGCGCGAACTGCGCAAGCACACGTCGTGGTACCTGCAGGGGTTCCCGGTCGGTCGGACGCTGCGGCGGTCGTTGAACCAGGTCGCGTCGCTCGATGAGCTCCAGGGACTGCTCGCCGACGTCGACCGGGAGGTTCCGTTCGACGAAGCGTTGCGCCGGCAGCCGCGTGGCCACACGACCCGTCCCAAGCGGGTGACGCTGCCGACCGGCTGGTTGGAGCAGCGTGACGACGACACCCCACTGCACGTCGACGCGGGAGCCGTGATCTCCGGTGGCTGACCAGCTACACCTGGTCCTGGCCTCCGGCAGCCCCCGGCGGGTGGAGTTACTCGCGCGGTTGGCGCTCCACCCGGAACAACGCCCGGCCGACATCGACGAGTCACCGCTCCCCGACGAGGCGCCCGACGCACTCGTGACCCGACTGGCGGCGACGAAGGCCGCTGCCAGCACCCACACCGACGCGGAGGTGGTCCTGGCCGCCGACACGGTGGTGGTGTGCGATGAACGGATCCTCGGCAAGCCGCGCCACGCGGACGACGCCGCGAGCATGCTCGCGGAGCTCTCCGGGCGGACCCACGAGGTGGTCACCGGCATCGCGGTCCACAGAGGGCCGACCCACCTCACCGACACCGTCCGCACGCGGGTCACGTTCCGCAGCCTGAGCGTCGCGGACATCGCGTGGTACGTCAGCACCCGGGAACCACACGACAAGGCCGGTGCCTACGGCCTGCAGGGTGCCGGCGCCGTGCTCGTCGAGCGGATCGAGGGGTGCGACACCAACGTCATCGGCCTACCGCTCCCTCATACCGTGTCGCTGCTTCGTGGAGTAGGGTTCGATCCGCTGCGGCATCCGGGACCACAGCCCGAGCCCACGGAACCGCCATGAGTGCACACGATGTGCCGGATCTCGCGTCGACGACATCGACACCGGCAACGTCGACCGCGGATCCCACGAGCAAGGCTCGCGCGAGCGCTCCCGCCATGGCGCAGCTGGGAACGGCCGGGAACGCCGCCATCAGTGCCGCGATGGCGAAGCAGCTCGACGACGAGCAGGACCGGGCACTCTCGCTCCAGCAGGTGCTGTTCGACTTCGTGACGACGGTCGACGAGGATGTCGATGCGCGGGCTCGTCAGAGCCTGCCGAAGGATCGCCAGGGCGATCCCGAAGCGTTCCAGGCCGAGGTCGCCAAGGGCCGCAAGGCGGTCTCGGAGGTCGGCATCGCCCTGGCGAACCAGGCGATCGGTCCGACGCAGGCCCATGAGCTGCTGAGCCAGATGAACGCCGAGCTCGCGCAGGGCGCTGCAGCCATCGGCAAGCAGGCCATCAAGATCGGACAGCCGAAGGCCGCAGCCCCCTACCTGAAGATCGCCGACGACGCCGAGCGCGAGACGGCGAAGCCGGCCCCGGCCCCGACCAAGGACACGACCTCGGGATGGGACGTCGTGGACGCGGTCGGAGACGTCGGTGGTCCGCTCAACGACGGCATCCTGGGCATCGGCGGAACCGCAGCGAGCCTGGTGCTCGAGGCCGGTCCGGTCACGACCGCGTTGGCAACGGTTGGATCGACCGCCGTGGCCGCCGCCACGCTGGGGTTCATGGGTGGAGGGTTCGGCATCGCGTTCGGACTCCTCGGGATCGTGCTGGCCACGCGCTCCTTCCTCAGCGGCCGTCGCACCTCGAAGCAGCTGCGTGCCGTCCTGCCCGGACTCACGGACAAGGACCTGGAGGCCGCAGCCGCCTACGGCATCCAACAGAGCGACCGGAAGACCGCGCGGGCCGTCGCCCTGGGCGTGGCCGCAACGGTTGCGACCGCTGCCGGGGTCATCGGGCTGATCGCTGTCTCGGTTGGAACCTTCGGGCTGGGGGCGGCCATCATCGGCATGGTCGCGGCAGGGATCGGGCTCGGCTTCCTCGCGTTCAAGGGCATCCGGAAACGCTGGAAGCGCAACCAGGAACTCAAGGCGGCGAGCCAGACCCTGATGGACAACGCCAGGAGGATCGGCGCTGACCGGGCCACCAGTCAGGCTGCGCGCAAGGAGGTCCAGGGTCTCGGTCTGCCCTCCACACCCCCCTGGATCGACGACGATGCGGACCGAGCGTGGAACAACTGGGACTACGCCGGCCTCGAGGGCGCACTACGCAGACGCGTCCAGTCCAAGCGCCAGCAGACCGCCACCCTCCTCGGAACCGCCTTGAACGCGCCCGAGATCAGCACCCGTGTGCAGACCGAAGCCATCATCGAGTCCCTGGGACTGGATCCTGACAAGCTCCGGGGGTACGGCGACGACGAACCCGGTCGAGCCAAGGCCGAGAAGAAGCTCGCAGGTGCGCTGGGCTCCTGGTGAACCCCGGCGATGAGCCGGAGGCGCGATCAGGGCCGGACGAACCGGGTCACGGTGACGGCGGTCGTGATCTCGATCTGCTCCGGTAGCCGGTCGGCGCGCTCGAACAACACCGCGTCGTCGAGGTGGAACCCGGACGGTCCCATGGATGCGATCGCACGCGCGGCCGTCCGGTCCACCGTCCGTGTCGTGCGCGCCCCGGTCTGATCGATCAGGTCCAGGTGCCCCACGGCCTCGGTCACCAGCCGCTCCTCCTTGCCCACCTCGACCTCGAGCAGACCGAGGGTGGCGCGGAGTTCCTGCAGGTGATCCTGGGCCGGTGTGACGACGATCAGTCGGCCGCCAGGCACCAGGACGCGAGCGGTCTCCGGGAGGTTGCGCGGGGCGAAGATGGACAGGACGGCCGCCGCCACGCCTTCCAGGACCGGCCAATCCTGCCAGGCATCGGCGACGATCGAGGTGATCCGTGCCGGATCGGCACCCGCAGCCCGCTTGGCCGCAGCGACCGATGCATCCATCGCGATGGCGGCGCGCTGCGGCAGCGCGTGAGCCAGAGCGGCGAGATGGTGGGCGGTTCCGGCTCCCGCCTCCACGATCGCTCCGGCTGGCAGGTCGTCGGCGAGTGCGTCGATCACGCCCCGGGTGACGACGTCGAGGTGTCCGGCCGCCAGGACGGCGGTCCGGGCGTCGAGCATCGCTGCGGTGTCCCCGACGTGCACCGCCCGGCCGGTCAGCAGGTTGACGTAGCCCTGCCGTGCGATGTCGAAGGCATGGCCCGCCTCGCAGCGCCATGTTCGGCCGGTGGGTCGAAGTGCCAACCCACAGACCGGACATCGCAGCAACCCGGTCACCGGATGACCCTCCTGCAGGTCAACCGCAGCAATGGTTCTTGAAGCCGCAGTGCGGGCACTTCCAACGGGTCCCGATGGGGTCGTAGGGCTGCTCGCAGTTCTCGCAGGGGATCATCGGCCTCACCCGTCCGTCGCGTCGGATCACGACCTGAGCATAGGCACGCTCGGGTCGGGATCCGGGGAGGCAACACCGCGATCGCGCGAGCGGGCTGCACCCGCGGTCTTGACAGACGTCAGTCGCCGGAGCGACACTTCTGAGTGAGCGCTCACTCACACGACGTTCCCCTCGAGCGGAGCGGCACCGCCCACGCGAACGCGAGCACCTGAGAGGGCCCGATGCCACAGCTGCGAGACGACCTGCTCGACGCGGTCGCTGCCGTGCTCGCGACCGACGGACCGGGAGCGGTCACCACCCGGCGGATCGCGGCGGCCGCGGGGTGCTCGGAGGGATCGATCTACAACCACTTCGCGACCAAGCAGGACCTCGTCGCATGCGCCGTCGGCGAACGGTTCCGCTTCCCGGCCCGCGTGGACGAGCTCGCAACCTCGCCCGGTACCGGGGACGTGCGGGAGCGCCTGGCCGAGATCGCCGGGCTCGCCCTCGACTTCTACGACTGGGTGACATCCAGCCTGGCGTGCGCCGACGAAGCACCCGAGGTCATGCACGCCCACGCCGAACGCGTACACGCCGAGGGTGGGGGGCCATGGCGGAGTCTGGATCGCCTCGCGAGTTGGATCGGGGCCGAGCAGCGACTCGGTCGGCTCAATCCCGCCGCGGATCCACATGCCGCCGCAACCGGATTGCTGGGCGCGTGTCTGTGGCATGCGGTCGTCGTCCGGACCTGGGGGACATCGCTCGCCCCCGACCGGCCGACGGCCATCGATCGGGCCGTCGCGACCGTGTGGGAGGGTCTTGGCCCGTCCGACCCGACCTGACGCCCTCCGCCTGACGCCCCCGCCACCATCTCCATCGGAGTACCCCGTGTCCACCCCACCGCGAACCACCGATCCGATCGTCGAGGTCCACGACCTCGTGCACACGTTCGGCAAGGACATCCGAGCCCTGGACGGCGTCAGCCTCGCCTTCGACGCGGGCATGGTCTACGCGTTGTTGGGACCCAACGGCGCCGGCAAGACCACGCTGATCCGGGTGCTGGCGACCCTGCTTCGGCCGGACTCCGGCTCCGCCCGGGTCGCCGGGGTCGACGTGCTCACGCATCCGACACGGGCACGGACCCGGATCGGACTCGCCGGGCAGTTCGCCGCCGTTGACGACTACCTGACCGGTCGGGAGAACGTACGCATGATCGGCCGGCTCTACGGTCTGTCGACCGCGGAGGCCAAACGCCGCGGTGACGACATCCTGGAGAGCATCGGACTGACCGACGCGGCATCGCGGGCGGTCCGGACCTACTCCGGAGGGATGCGGCGTCGCCTCGACCTCGCGGCATCGCTGGTCGGGCGTCCGCAGGTGCTGTTCCTCGACGAGCCGACCACGGGCATCGACCCGCGGAACCGCGCGGACCTGTGGGTCCTGATCCGGCAGCTGGTCGACGACGGCACCACCGTGCTGCTGACCACCCAGTACCTCGAGGAAGCTGACCGGCTCGCCGAACGCATCGGGGTGATCGACCACGGGCGGATCATCAGCGAGGGGACCTCCGACGAACTCAAGGACACGCTGGGCGGCGCCATGCTGGAGTTGTCGGTTGCACCCGAACACCGCGACGAGGCACGACGGCTACTGGTCGACGCCCTCGGCGAGGAGCCGGTGCTGGACCCCGACACCGGCCGGTACCGCGTCACCGCGCGGGACGGGACCCGGACCCTGCTCGCCGCGGTGCGTGCGCTGGACGGTGCTGGCATCGAGCCGGACGACGTGCGCCTGATCAAGCCGACCCTCGATGACGTGTTCCTGCAGTTGACCGACACCGAGATGCAGCCGGAGGTGGCCTCGTGACCACCCTGACCCCGACGCCGATGACCACCGTCGACGACCTCGACCGGGTGCCGTTCCGACGTGCGGTGACCGGCACGCTGGTGATCACCAAACGCAACCTGCTCCGCAACGTGCGGCTGCCGCAGTTGCTGGTGTTCGCCACGATCCAGCCGGTGATGTTCCTGCTGCTGTTCAACTTCGTGTTCGGCGGTGCGATCGGTGGGTCGTTGCCGCAGGGCTTCGAGTACATCCAGTGGCTGATGCCGGGCCTGCTGATCCAGATCGCTGCGTTCGGCTCCGGGCAGACCGCGCTCGGGCTGGTCGAGGACCTCGACAAGGGGGTGATCGACCGGTTCCGCTCCCTGCCGATGGCGCGTTCCGCGGTGCTGACCGGCCGCACCCTGGCCGACCTGCTGCGCAACGCGTTCGTGCTGACGTTGATGCTCAGCGTCGGGTTCCTGATCGGATTCAGGTGGGAGACGGGGCCGCTGAGCTTCCTGGCCGGGATGGGACTCGCGCTCGGGTTCGCCTACGCCCTGTCCTGGGTCATGGCCACCATCGGGTTCCTGGTCCGCAACCCCGAAGCGGTGCAGTCCGCGGTGTTCCTCCCGGTGTTCCCGCTGGTGTTCGCCTCGTCGGTGTTCCTACCGACCGAGACCATGCCGGACTGGCTGCGGGCGTTCGCCGACCACCAACCGATCACCATCATCGCCAACGCCATCCGGGGCCTGATGCTGGGTGGCGACACCCTGCCGGCCGGACAGACGGTGTCGGGCCAGGTCCTGATCTCCCTGGTCTGGATCACCGGGATCACGCTGATCTTCTCCCTGCTGGCGGTCCGCCAGTACCGACGCATCAGCGCCTGACGGCGCCGCGCCTCGCAGGCCGCGGTACGGGCCACCGCCGCCACGCAGCGTGCGCTCTGCGGATGCTGCCGTGCGGTAGATGGGGCGGTGGCAATCTCGCCGCCCGACACATCGTCCAGACATGGTGACGGGGCGGTGACTCGTCGGCCCGGGGAGAGGGCCCGCCGCCTGCCGTGGAGGGAGCAACACCATGTCATTCACACAGATCATCGAGGTCGACGGCGTCCAGGACGAACAGGCGCTCCACGACCACATGGCCGCATGGGACGCCGAACAGGGCGGCGTCGCCCCGGGCTACCAGGGCTGTCGGGTCCTGGCCGACAAGGACGTCCCCGGTCGGTACCAGATCGTGGTCGATTTCTCATCCGAGGAGGAGGCAAAGGCCAACAACGACCGGCCGGAGACCGCGATGTGGGCGGACCGGACGCGCGAACTCGCCGGCGGCGAGCCCACGTTCCGCAACCTGCGTCAGGTCTGCAGCACCTACCGCTGACCCTGGACGTCCACACAACGATCCCGCATCCTGGGAGGTGCGCTGAGCGGGTCTCCAGGATGCGGTCGATCCACAGGTCATCTGTGACAGCAACCACCACAGCGGAGTTCAAAGAGGTGGTCGGTCCCCACCTCCCGGCCCTCTACGGCCTCGCTTGCCAACTGGTGGGCGATCGCGCTGAGGACGCGGTCCAGGAGGCACTGGTCAAGGCGTTCCGCCGGATCGATCAACTGGAGGACCCCGGGGCGATCGGAGCCTGGCTGCGCACGATCCTGCTCAACCACGTGCGCGACACCGTTCGACGCGACGATCGCCACCTCGACGAGATCCCGGTCGAGCAGGTCGACGACACCCGGTCGCTGTACCGCAGGATCGCCGATGAGGATCCGTTGCCCTACTCGGATTCGTTGCACCTCGACTTCCTGTCGTGCTTCAGCGTTCCCGACGTCTGGGCGGTGCTCGATGAACTGCCGGACCACTACCGCACACCGTTGGTGCTGGTGCACATGTACGGGGTCCCGACCCGCGAGGCGGCCAAGGCCCTGGACGTCCCCCTCAACACGCTGCTGTCGCAGCTCCATCGGGGTCGCAAGCGGTTCGAGCAGGCGTTGTGGGACTACGCAGAAGCCAACGACCTGTTGCGGGAACGCCAAGGAGCGACGACATGATCTCCTGTTCGGAGGCGGTGCAGCAGCTCTGGGAGTACCTCGAGAACGAGGTGGCGGCTCACGACCGGGCGGCCATCGAGGACCACCTGGCCTTCTGCCGACGCTGCTGCGGCGAGGTGGAGTTCGCCGAGGAGTTGCGGGGGGTGCTGGCATCCGCCGGCGAGGTGGAGCTCCCGACGGGCGTGGAGCGGCGGCTGTCCAGCGCCCTGGACGAACTCGCCGCGGGCCGAACCGACACGCAGCGAGCCGACCACGGAGGCACGGGATGACACGGGACCTGATGTTCAAGGACGAGATCCAGCAACTGGTGGCGGATGCCTACCGAGCCGTGGATGACCCCGACGGTCCCGGGGAACGCAACTACACCCCGCAGCAGCTCGACCAGCTGCCGTCGACCGCACGCCGCTGGATGCTGGGGGTCGGCAACCCGGTCCCCGCCGCACGACTGCGTGAGGGCGAGTCCGTGGTGGACCTCGGCTGTGGTGCCGGGATCGATGCCCAGTTGGCCGCCGCCCTGGTGGGCTCGAGCGGCCACGTGACGGGTGTCGACATGCTGCCATCGATGCTCGATCGCGGTCGCACCTTCGCGCGCGACGCCGGCCTGGCCAACCTGACCTTCGTCAACGCCGAGATGGAGACACTCCCGCTCGCCGACGACGGCGTCGACGTCGTGCTCAGCAACGGATCGATCAACCTGTCGGCACGCAAGAGCCGCGTCCTGGCCGAGGCGTTCCGGGCCCTGCGGCCCGGGGGACGCCTGGCGGTCGCCGACCTGACGATCGATGAGGACGACCTGCCGAGCGAGATCCTGACCCATCCGTCAGCCTGGGCCGGTTGAGTGTCCGGCGCCTTGGCGGAGCGTGTCTTCGTCACCAAGCTCCAGAAGGTCGGCTTCACCGACGTCGCGGTGCTGGACCGTCAGCCGTTCAGCATGGCGGCCGCCGCGGACTATCCCCTGTTCACACCGGATCTGCTCGAGCTGATGGAGCGCCTGCTGCCATCCTCCGCCAAGGAGCAGGTCGCGACCGCGGTGACGGTGACCGCCGGCAAGCCGGCATGACCCGGTCAACCGGCGCAGCCGTCGATCCGTGCACAGAGCGCAAGCACGTGTGCGCACAGCAGGCGGCGTGCAATCGCGACGCCCCATCCGTCGTCCCCGATGCAGACACGGCCCCGGGCCACGCTCGGTCATGACGGAACCCATGACCGAACCGACCGACACGGCCGAGCGCGCGAACGCACAGACCCGACCAAGGAGCGACCACGATGACATCCGGACCCACCACCGACCTCCCGGTCGACCCGGAGGCGCTCCGGGCGGAGGTGCAGACCAAGTACCGCGAGGTGGCGACCACGCCGCACGGCGAGTTCCACTTCCACACCGGTCGCTTCCTGGCCCGACACCTCGGCTACCACGACGCCTGGGTCGATCCCCTGCCCGATGCCGCCGTCGAGTCGTTCGCCGGGATCGCGAACCCGTTCGCGACCCGCCACCTCGAAGCTGGTGAGCAGGTCGTCGACGTCGGCTCGGGGGCCGGGTTCGACACGTTCGTGGCCGCCGGCCAGGTCGGCAGCGACGGTGCGGTCATCGGCGTGGACATGACCCCCGAGATGTTGGACAAGGCGCGTCGCAGCATCGAGGTGGTCGGCGCGGACAACGTGGCGTTCCGCGAAGGGTTCGTCGAGGAACTACCCATCGACGACGGATGGGCGGACGTCGTGATCTCCAACGGCGTGTTCAACCTGTGTCCGGACAAGAAGGCCGCGTTCGACGAGGTCTTCCGGGTCCTGGCGCCCGGCGGGCACCTGCAGTTCGGCGACATCGCGAACAACAACCCGGTGCCGCCGGAGGCCATGCAGGACATCGACCTGTGGACCGGTTGAATAGCTGGTGGCCTGCCGTGTGCAGGCTGGCAGAAGATGCTCGAGGACGTCGGGTTCGAGGCCATCGTGATCGGTGATCCGGTCGACACCTTCGCCGGGGCCGGCGGGGAGGACAAGGCACGGGCGTTCGCCGTGTACGGCCACCCGTTCCTGGCACGCAAACCCGGCTGAGCGCACGCCGAGTTGATTGCAGGGGAAACTACCGTATGCTGGCATGAACGGGCGCCTATCGGCGTCCCAGACGCCAGAGCCATCAGGAGTCCCCCGTGTCGATGCCCGACGATGTCGTCCTGCAGCAGGTCGAACTCGACCGCGTGTGGCAGACGGTCGACCCGTTCCTGTTCTGCGTGCACCACAACGACGACTACCCAGAGGGCGATGAGGAGTTCGGCCCGTGCGCGCCGCTGGTCGGCCGCAGCATCGGCATGGACTTCTCCGGGCGCGACGGGTGGTCGATGTACCACGGTTCACAGGTCCCCGGGTTCCCCCAGCACCCCCACCGTGGGTTCGAGACGATCTCGTTCATGCGCAAGGGGTTCATGGACCACTCGGACTCGTTGGGTGCCGCCGCGCGCTTCGGCCGTGGGGACGTGCAGTGGATGACCGCCGGGTCCGGCATCGTCCACGCGGAGATGTTCCCGCTGCTCAACCGTGATGCCCACAACGAGACTGAGCTGTTCCAGATCTGGATCAATCTGCCGGCCACCGACAAGATGGTGCCGCCGCACTTCTCGATGCTGTGGAGCCATGAGATCCCGCGCCACACGTTCCTGGACGACGCGGGACGGGCCACCGAGGTGACCGTGGTCGCGGGCGAACTGGTCAGCGGACAGCACGCCCCGGCGCCGCCACCGAACTCGTGGGCCGCACGCCCGGACACTGACGTCGGCATCTACCACGCCGCGATCCCGGTCGACGGATCGTGGCGGCTGGAAGCCGCGGCTCGCGAGGACACGATCCGCACGATCTACGTGTTCCGGGGCGGTTCGGTGCGCATCGGCGCCACCGAGGTGCTCGGCGGCCACGGCGCGGTCGTACGTTCCGAGGTCCCGATCACCCTGACCGACACGGGTGACGGTGCCGAGGTCCTGGTGCTGCAGGGCCGGCCGATCGGTGAGCCGATCGTGCAGTACGGGCCCTTCGTGATGAACACCAAGGCGGAGATCCAGAAGGCCTACCACGATTACCAGGAGACCCACTTCGGCGGGTGGCCCTGGCCCGAGGACGAACCCCACCACGGGGCGGACCTGCGCCGCTTCGCCCGCCACGCCGACGGCCGGACCGAGGAGTTGGCCGTCGCAACCGCTGACTGAGCGCCCGTCCCCGCGACGACGCTACGGTCGCGGACCTCCGGGACGAGGGTGTGCATGGGGCAGGGATCCGACGCTGCAACGACCCCGCCGGCCGGTCGGGCCGACCGTGTGGAAACACTGCTCGCATCGATGGACCTCCGGGAGAAGGTCGCCCAACTGTCCTGTGGCGGGCGTGCCTACGAGATGCCCGGGATCATCGATGCGGATGGTCGACTGGACGTGGAGGCGTTCGCAGCAGCGTTCCCGAGCGGGCTCGGCCAGGTCGGACGGGTCAGCCTCGGCAGAGACGTCGAGGTGGCTCGCGACCTCACGGCGGCGGTCGACCAGACGCTCGTCACCCGGACCCGGCTCGGCATCCGTGCCCTGTTCAACGAGGAGGGTGTGCACGGCCTGATGGGCCGAGGCGCGACCGTCTTCCCCGCGGCCCTGGCGATCGCCGCCAGCTGGGATACGGCGTTGGCCGAGCGCATCTACACCGCTGTCGCCGCCGAGACCCGCGCTCGCGGATCCAACTACATCTACGCGCCGGTGCTGGACCTCGCCCGCGACCCACGGTGGGGCCGCGTCGAGGAGACCTTCGGCGAGGACGTCCACCTCGTGACCGAGATGGGTCGAGCCGCCGTGCACGGTCTGCAGGGACGCACCGCCGGCCCGATCGCGCCCGACCGGGTCCTGGCCTGCGCCAAGCACTTCGTGGGCCACGGCGTGCCCCAGGGTGGGCTCAACGGCGCGCCCGTCCAACTCGGGCGACGCGAGCTCCAACAGGACCACCTGCCGCCCTTCGCGGCGGCCATCGATGCTGGCGTCGGCGCGATCATGGCCGCGTACCACGACCTCGACGGGGTCCCCGTCCATGCGGACCCCTGGCTGCTCACCGAGGTGCTGCGCGACCAGCTCGGCTTCACCGGCATGGTGACCTCGGACGGTTTCGGTGTGCCACAGCTGGCCTCGCTGCACCGTGTGGCCGCCGATCCGACCGATGCGGCGCGACAGGCCTTCACGGCCGGTATCGACTGCGAGGTCCCCGAGCCCCGTGGCGCTGCCGGGCTGGTGGACCTGGTCCGGGACGGCCGGCTCCCCGAAGCGGTCGTCGACCGGGCGGCCCGCAACGTGCTGACCGCGAAGGATCGGCTGGGCCTCCTGGACGCCCCGGAGGATGGCGGGCCGCCCCGTGTCGACCGGGCGGCCCATGATCGGCTGGCGCTGGAGGTCGCTCGGCGCAGCGCCGTGCTGCTCACCAACCCGACCGGCCTGCTCCCCCTCGACGTAGCCCGGCTCCGCACGATCCTGGTGGCCGGTCCCAACGCGGAGCAGGCGCACCTCGGCGGATACTGCGACCCGAGCGCGGACGGCGTCGGTGTGTTCGACGGGATCCGTGACCGCTTCGCTGCCGCCACGGTCACGCTCGAGGAGGGCTGCCGGATCGTCGACGACCCAGCGGGCCCCGGCACCTGGTGGACAGACGAGGTCACGCTGGCTGACCCCAGCCTGGACGATGACCGCCTGACGAGCGCCGTCACCGCTGCGGGAGCCGCCGACCTGGCCGTGGTCGTGATCGGCGGCAACGAAGCCACCCACCGGGAAGGGTGGTGGTTCGACCACCTGGGCGACCGGGCGTCCCTGACGATGGTCGGCAGACAGGACGAACTCGTCGAACGCATCGCGGCGACCGGGACCCCGACCGTCGCCATCGTGATCAGCGGTGGCCCGGTCGATCTGCGCCGGGTGTGCGCGGCGGCCGACGCCGTCTTGTGGAGCTGCTACCCGGGCCAGCAGGGTGGGACCGCCATCGCCGAACTCCTGGCCGGTGATGTCGCCCCGTCCGGGCGGTTACCCGTCACCTTCCCACGATCGTCGGATCAGCTGCCGGTCTACGCCGGACGTCGGATCTCCGCCGGACGTGGCTACCTGCACGAGCCGGCCGACCCGCTTTTCGCGTTCGGACACGGGTTGACCTACACCACCTTCGCCGTGCCCCGCGTGGACGTCTCGCCGGTCGCGTTGTCGGTCGCGGCCCTGGAAGCCGGCGCCACGTTCGACCTCGACATCGAGGTGTCGAACACGGGCACCCACGATGCGATCGAGGTGGTGCGGGTGACCGTGGACGATCCGGTCGCATCGACCACGGTCCCGCCGGACCGGCTGTGCCGCTTCACGCCCGTCGCGGTGCGCACGGGACGCCGTGCGCAGGTGCGCCTGTCCATCGGTCACGACGAACTCCGGCTGCTCGACCGGTCGATGCGGTGGATCGTCGAACCCGGCGACGTCGACCTCACGGTCCACGTCGGCGACACCGCCCACACGGTGCGTGTGACCGCGACCCCCTGAGTGTCCGGCGTGCCTCTCGTGTCCCGCACGGTCGGGGCGCGCCGGCACGTCACTCGGTGGCGCTCAGCGGCCGAGGTTGCCGAGGAGCCCGCGGATCAGGGAGCGGCCGACCTCGCGGCCGACGCTGGATGCGGCGTTGCTGATCAGCCGCTCGGTGGCACTGGCACGCTTGCGCGAGCGTCGCGCGGGGGCTCGACGGGTGGACGCCTGACGTTCCTCGAGCGCCACCTCCCGCTTGGCCAGTGCGTCGGCCTTCTCCTGCTCGGCGGCGTGTGACGCGGCTTCGGCCGCACGGGCCTCGGCACGTTCCGCCAGGATCTCCGCGGCGGACTCGCGTGCCAGCGGCTGCGCGTAGGTGGCCAGCAGCGGACTCGCGGCGATCACCGCCTGCACGGCCGCGGCGTCGGCGGGATCCATCTGCGACACGGGAGCCACCAACCGGGTCGGCACCGTCGGTGTCGGACGGCCCTCGGGACCGATCACCGTGATCAGGGCCTCCCCCGTGCCGACCCCCCGTCAGGGCCTCACGGACGTCGTAGTGCTCGCTGATCGGGAACGTGCCACTGGTCGCCTTCAGCGCCTTCTGATCCTGGGGTGTGTACGCACGGAGTGCGCGTTGGACCCGGCTGCCGAGTTGCGCGAGGACGTCGTCCGGCACGTCCCGCGGTTGCTGGGTCACGAAGAACACCCCGACGCCCTTGGACCGGATCATCCGCACGGTCAACTCGATCGAGTCGCGCAGCGTCTTCGACGCGTCGTCGAACAGCAGGTGGGCCTCGTCGAAGAAGAACACCAGCTCGGGCCGGTCGGGATCACCGACCTCCGGGGAGCTCTCGTAGATCTCCGCCAGCAGCCACATCATGAACGTCGAGAAGATGCGTGGCCTGGCCTGCACGTCCACCAGGTTCATGATCGTGATGACCCCCTTGCCGTCCTGGGTGCGCAGCAGGTCGGCGACGTCGAACTCCGGCTCCCCGAAGAAGCGGTCACCGCCCTGGGTCTGCAACTCCATGGCCTTGCGGAGCAGCACGTTCAAGGTCTGGGTCGTCATGCCCCCGTAGTCGGCCTGCACCTCGCGGCCCTCTGGCGAGGTCAGGAACCGCAGCAGCTCCACCAGGTCGGTCAGGTCGAGCAGCGCCAACTGGGACTCGTCGGCGTACTTGAAGATGATCTGGAGCACCGACTCCTGGGTGTCGGTGGCGTCCATCACCTTGGCCAGGAGCAGGGGCCCGAAGGAACTGAGGGGCACCCGCAAGGGCGTCCCGACCTCGCCTGAGATCGACAGGAACTCGACCGGGAACGACTCGGGCTGCCAGGCGAGATCCATCCCCGACATCCGGGCATCGATGCCGTCGCTCGGTTCCGCCGGGGTGATCAACCCGGACAGATCGCCCTTGAGATCGGCGAGGAACACCGGGACACCGGCGCGGGACAACTGCTCCGCGAACACCTGCAGCGTCTTGGTCTTGCCGGTCCCGGTCGCCCCCGCGACCAGACCGTGTCGGTTGAGCATCCGCAACGGCACCTGCACGACGTGGTCGTTGAGCGTCGCGTCCAACGTCGGGGGCAGTGGCCGGCCGAGGATGATCGCGTCGTCGTCGAACCCGTAGCCCTGTGAGAGGACAGCGTCCAGCGAACCATCGGTCGTCACGGGGCCACCTCCGTCATGGGGCGACGGAGCCTACTCAGCCATCGCCGGCCAGCCGGTCAGTCACCCGTCGCTGGCGACGCTGGCATCGGGGTCGCGGTAGAGCGCCGCGAGCTCCAGGTAGTTGGCGACGTTCGGGCGTGGCACCGCCGGAACGGGTCGGTCGAGCACCTTCGCCGGGACCCCCACGACCAGGGACATCGGCGGGACCTCCATGCCCTCGCGGACGACGGCCCCAGCCGCCACCAGCGCA
>JAWLFE010000115.1:0-7377 GCA_041685735.1 Nitriliruptoraceae bacterium | reverse complement strand
CCGGGGATACCGGACCATCGTGCGGCAGGCGCGTCTACCCGGACAGCGGACGCGTGCGCTGGCGGGCACGCGCACGGGCGTACCCGCGCAGGTCGGGGCGTCGATCGGTCTCGTCGACGATGGGACCGGTGAGCACCTCGAGCACGTCCTCCAGGGTCACCAGACCCATCGTCCCGCCGTACTCGTCGATCACCAGGACCAGGTGCTGGCGCCCACGGCGGAACTGCTGGAGCAGATCGTCGGCACGGGCCAGCCACGGCACGGCCTCGACCGGCCGAGCGTGATCGGCCATGGTCGTGTCCGACCCCTCCAGGAGCGCGGCCAGCAGGTCGTGCTTGAACGCGACGCCGACGGCCTGGTCGAGGTCGCCGTCCGCCACGAGGATCCTGGAGTGCTCGGAGGCGACGATGTCGGCGCGCGCCTCCCCGATCGGCTGGTCCGCCGGGAGCCACGTCACCGCGGTCCGGGGGGTCATGAGGTCCCGGGCCAGGCGGTCGTTGAGCTGGAACACCCGTTGGATCATCTCCATCTCGTCGGCTTCGATGACCCCTTCGGACCGGCCGATCCCCGCGAGCAGGCGGATCTCGGCCTCGTTGGTCGACGGACCGCGGTCCCCGCGGGTGAGTGGGCGGATCAGGACCTCGAAGACCACCACGATCGGCGTCAGGACCAGCGTCAGGCCGCGCATCGGCAGCGCGGTCCACAGCGAGACCCGTTCGGCGTGACGTTCGGCCAGCGTCTTCGGGATGATCTCACCGAACAGGATGACCAGGAAGGTCAGGACGCCCGAGACGACCCCGACCCATCCGACCCCGAACGCCGCCACCGCCACGCGACCGACGGCGATGCTGCCCACGATGTTGAAGATGTTGTTCAGGACCACGACGGCCGCGATGGGGCGGGCGATGTGTTCCTTGATCGCCAGCAACGCCTGCGCGCGACGACCGCCGCTCTCGGCCAGCTGACGTGCACGGACCGACGGCACCGACAGCAGTGCCGTTTCCGTCCCCGAGCACAGCGCCGAGCCGATCAGCACGACCAACACCGTGCCGATCAGTGGTCCCAGCATGCCCGACTCGATCATGTGCAGCACCTCATCCGGGACGGCTCACGATGCTACTCGGGGACCGCACCGACCATCCTGACGGCCGTCCTGCCGCCGCTCACCCGCGATGAACGGCCTCTCAGCCGGGCTTCACCTCCGATTCAGGTTCGAACGGTTGTCTTCATCCCACGTTCACCCAACCACGATCGGGAGCCTCCTGTGGAGCTCGCCAGCAAGCCACGCGTCGCGCTGTACTCCCACGACGCGGCCGGGCTCGGGCACGTGCGGCGCAACCTGCTGATCGCCAGCACCCTCGCCGCCAGCGGGCACGACGTGCTGCTCGTGTCCGGCAGTCCCGAGGCCACGTCGATGGTCCGGCCCCCCGGTATCGATCTGGTCACGCTGCCAGCGCTCCGCAAGGACGTCGACGGGGAGTACGCATCGCGACACCTGAGCATCGGGCTCGACAACCTCCTGCAGATGCGCCGGAACCTCGTGACCGCAGCGCTCACATCGTTCGCACCCGACGTGCTCATCGTCGACCGCCACGCCCGGGGGTTCCGGGGCGAACTCGAACCAGCGCTCGACCGACTCAACGGGACCAGGATCGTCCTCGGCCTCCGCGACGTCCTGGACGCTCCCGACCGGGTGCGTGCCGAGTGGCACGGACAGCGCATCGGACAGGCGCTCGACCGGTGGTACGACGAGGTCTGGCACTACGGCGATGCGGGCATCTATCACCCGCTCAACGCTGCGAAGATCATCCCGCCCGTCCCGGTCCGGTCCACGGGCTACCTGGTCGGTGACCGTCCTCCCGCCGCCATCGATGGCACCGACGACCACGGCGATCGACCGTTCGTCCTGTGCATGGTCGGTGGCGGATCGGATGGCCACCGGTTGGCCGACGCCGTGCTCGACGCACCGCTGCCAGCTGACCTGCGGTTGCTGCTGGTGACCGGCCCCCAGATGGCCCCCATCGATCGGCGCCACCTGGCGGCACGCGCCTCGGCCCGCGACGAAACCACGGTCGTCACCTACCTCCCGGACCCGGAGCGTCTCCTGCGCGACGCGCGAGGTGCCATCGTCATGGGTGGCTACAACACCATCTGTGAACTCCTGGCGAGTCGGACCCCGGCGCTCGTCGTTCCCCGGGATCGTCCCCGCCTGGAACAGACCGTCCGCGCCGAGGCCCTGCGGACCACGCCCGGGTTCACGGTGCTGGCACCCGAGGACGCGCACGGCGATCGGATCGGGGCCTGGCTCGAGGTTGCGGTCCGCGGGGAGCGCCCCAGCCGCCACGAGGTGGACCGCGCCGGCCTCCGCCGTCTCGCCGAGCGAACCGCCGTGCTGACCGCGTCCTGCACACGCGACACCGCCGGGCGCGACCCCGCCGACGGGGACCCCACCGTCAACGGTCCCCGCCCGCACGCCACCCGTCTCGACCAAGGAGCAACCCGTGCTGCCGTCTGATCACAAGGTCGGATACGTCTGCAAGATGTACCCCCGCTTCAGCGAGACGTTCGTCGTCTCCGAGATCCTCGGGCGCGAGGCAGCAGGTGAAGAGCTCGAGGTCTTCTCGCTGCGTCCACCGGGTGACGGGCGTTTCCACGCGTCACTCGCGCAGGTGCGCGCACCGGTCACCTACCTCGATCCCATGACTCCTCGCTCCAAGGATCTGTGGCAGCGGCTGGGCGGGATCGCTCGGGACCACGGACCCGGCACGATCTCAGCCCTGCTCGACGCTCCGGTCCGGGACGTCGCGCAGGCGATCGAGCTGGCCGACCTCGTCGCAGCACGGGGCCTGACCCATCTGCACGCCCACTTCGGTTCCGTCGCGACCACGGTGGCCCGGTTCGCCGCCCAGCTGTCCGGGGCCACCTACTCCTTCACAGCCCACGCCAAGGACATCTTCCACGAGGAGGTCGACCCCACCGACCTGCGGGCGAAGCTCGCCGACGCCCACCACGTGGTCACCGTCAGCGACCACAACGTCCGCTTCCTGCAGCAGGAGTACGGCACCGCCGCCACCAACGTGCACCGGGTGTACAACGGCCTGCCGCTGGATGTGTTCCCGTACAGCGATCCCGCGGATGATCGGCCGGTGGACGTCATCGCGGTTGGCCGCCTGGTCGAGAAGAAGGGGTTCGACGTCCTGATCGCGGCCTGCGCCATCGCCCGCGACCGGGGCACCCCGTTGCACTGCCGCATCGTCGGCACCGGCGACCAGGAGGGCCGGCTCCGCGGGATGGTCCAGGACGCTCACCTGACCGAGCAGGTCGAACTCGTCGGCCCACTGCCCCAGGATCAGGTCCGCCGGGAGATCCGTGGGGCCGCGACCATGGCCGCGCCGTGCATCGTCGGGCGTGACGGCAACGCCGATGGCCTTCCCACCGTGATCCTCGAAGCCATGGCGCTCGGCACACCGGTCGTCTCCACCCCCGTGACCGGCATCCCGGAAGCGGTCATCGACGGACACACCGGTCTGCTCGTCGGGCAGCATGATGCCGCCGGGTTGGCGGACGCCCTGCTGCGCCTGCGTGACGATGGCGCGCAGCGTGCCCGGCTGGCGACGAGCGCCCGGGCGCTCGTCGAGGGTGCGTTCTCCTCGCAGCGTCAGGCCGCCCGGCTGCAGGAGCTGCTCCCGGGACCGGCGCCGCTGCGTTCGGCGGTCGCCTGATGCGCCTCGCCTACGTCTGCAACGACCCCGGCATCCCGGCCTTCGGCCGCAAGGGTGCCTCGGTCCACATCCAGGAACTGCTGCGCGCCTACGTCCGCCTGGGGCATCGGGTGACCCTGGTGACCGCGCGGCCCGGCGGCGACCCACCTGACGACCTCAGGGACCTCGAGGTGGTCGACATGGGGCGGGCGACGACGACCGACACGGCCCGGCGTGAACTGGCCACCACCGAGGTCGATCGCCGGATCGAGGCCGTCCTGACGGACCGCACCGACCTGGACCTCGTCCACGAGCGCTACAGCCTCTGGGGTGGCGGCGGTATCCGTGCCGCGGACCGGCTCGGATGCCCGTCGATCCTGGAGGTGAACGCGCCGTTGATCGAGGAGCAGGCGACCCACCGTGCTCTGGTGCACGTGGATCTGGCACGCGACCACCTGACCGCCGCCGTCCGGCGGGCAACCGTCGTGACCGCGGTCTCGCAGCCGGTCGCCGCCTGGCTGGGCGTCGCGACGTGTCGGACCGACCGTGTCGTCGTCCTGCCGAACGGGGTCGACCCGGATCGCTTCCACCCCCAGCCGATCCGGGCACAGGGTCCGTTCACCGTGGGGTTCGTTGGCACGTTGAAGCCCTGGCACGGTGTCGATGTGCTGATCGAGGCCATGGCGGGACTGCGCCGCCGCCGATCCGACGTCGGTCTGCTGCTGGTCGGTGACGGACCGCAGGCCCGGGACATCCTGACCAGGGCCGAACGATCCGGCGTCCCGGTCGAGCACACCGGGGCACTCGCCCCGATGGACGTGCCACCCCACCTGGCACGGATGGACGTGGCCTGCGCCCCCTATCCGGCCACGGGCAACGTCAGCTACTTCTCCCCGCTCAAGGTCCTCGAGTACCTCGCTGCAGGGGTCCCCGTGGTGGCCAGTGCCATCGGCCAGCTCCCCCACCTGCTGGACGATGGTCGCTGTGGTGTGCTCACCGAAACCGGTGATGCCGACGCACTGGCATCCGCGATCGACGACCTGCTGGCCGACCACGACCGACGCCAGGCGCTCGCCCGTCGCGGCCGACAACGCGTCGAGCAGCACCACACCTGGCGCTACGTCGCTGCGTCCGGCATCCACCACGCCCTGACGAGCACCCCTGCACGGGTTGGAGCCAACCGATGAGTGTCGCGAAGGATCTCAAGACCGCTGGACCCGCGCTCCGGCGTACGGTCCAGGCGGTGCGGCCACACCTCAAGCCGCACCGCAAGCTCGTCGCTGGCGGGTTGTTCGCGATGCTCGCGCAGGTGGCCTTCCGGCTGCTCGAGCCGTGGCCGATCAAGGTCGTGGTCGATGCGATCACGCAGCCCGGCGCGAGCGTGAACCGCCCGACCGTCCTGCTCATGGCCGGGATGGGTCTGCTCGTGATCGTTGCTGCCGGGGGCCGGGCACTCAGCAACTACGGGTCGACCATCGCCTTCGCGCTGGCCGGAACGCGCGCCGCCACCTCGATCCGGGCCCAGGTGTTCGAGCACGTCCAACGGCTGTCACTCAAGCAGCACGGCAAGCTGCGGACCGGAGACCTCGTCCAACGCATGATCGGTGACGTGGGTCGTCTGCAGGAGGTCGCCGTCATGGCGGGGCTCCCACTGGTCGGCAACATCGTGACGTTCGTCGCCATGGTCGGCGTGATGCTCTGGCTCGATCCGCTGCTGACGATCGGCGCGGTGCTGGCCACCACCACGTTCCTGCTCGTGAGTCGACGGCGCACCAAGGAGATCACGCAGGCTGCCCGCAGGACGCGCAGGAGCGAAGGGGACCTGGCGACCCAGGTCGCGGAGACGGTGGGCGCGCTGCCGGTGGTCCAGGCGTTCCAGCTGGAGGACGAGACCAAGCGGGCCTTCAAGGCGGCCAACAACAAGAGCCTGAAGGACGGGGTCAAGGCGCGCCGCCTGGCCGCGGGCCTGGAGCGCAGGACCGATGTCATCGTCGCCGGGGCGACCGCCACCGTGCTGTCCGTCGGCGGCTGGCGGGTGCTCTCCGGCGTGCTGTCCGTCGGCGAGCTCGTCGTGTTCCTGACCTACATGAAGGCGTCGATGAAGCCCCTGCGCGATCTGGCCAAGTACACCGGGCGCATCGCGAAGGCTGCCGCCGCGGGTGAACGGGTGACCGACCTGCTGGACACCGACCCGGAGATCGTCGACCGACCCGGTGCCAGGCCGGCATCGTCGCTGCGCGGTGGGATCCGGCTGACCAACGTCCACCTGACCTACCAGCTGGGTTCCTGGGCCCTGCACGACGTCTCACTGGACATCGCGCCGGGCGAGACGGTGGCGCTCATCGGACCCTCGGGAGGTGGCAAGTCCAGCCTCGCCTCGCTCCTGCTGCGTCTCATCGAACCGACGCGCGGAACGATGCACTACGACGAGTTGGAGGCCACGGAAGTGACCGTCCGATCGATCCGCGAACAGGTGTCCGTGGTCCTGCAGGAGCCCGTGCTGTTCGCCACCTCGATCCGGGAGAACATCCGCTACGGGCGTCTCGATGCCACCGACGAGGAGATCGAGGCGGTCGCCCGAGAGGCCAACGCCCATGACTTCATCAGCGCGATGCCGAGCGGCTACGACCACGTCCTGGAGGAGCGCGGGGCGAGCCTCTCCGGGGGGCAACGCCAGCGGATCGCGCTGGCTCGGGCGATGCTCCGTGACGCGCCGATCGTGGTCCTCGATGAGGCCACATCATCCATCGACCCGGAGAACGAACGCGAGATCCGCGACGCGGTCAACCGCCTGACCGCCAACCGGACGACCATCGTGATCACCCACGACCGCGCAGGACTGGTGGAATGTGACCGCGTCCTCTGGGTCGAGGACGGGCGCGTGACCGAACACCACCTGCCGGAGGAGGAGGCGACCCTTGTCGCCGGCTGACCGCACCATCGTCGCGCGTGACCGCGCCATCCCGGGCCTTGCAACGGTGCTCGATGACACCCGCCTGACCCAGTACGTCCAGGCGTCCTGGCCGTCGCGAGAGACGCCACCGCGGCAGGTCCGGACCACCTACCTCCGTTACAAGGCCGGCATCTTGCTGGTCGGTGCCGCCGAGCTGATGTTCGACGACCGGCGCACCGTCGCGCTGCTCGCGGCTGCCTCCGCGCAGGCGAGCGGGAAGGTCGAGAAGATCCGCGACCATGCCGCACGGCGAAGTGGGGACCTGCCCCTGCTCGTCGACGGTGCCCAGCAGCTGGTGGTCGCTCCCATCGTCGCCGATCGGCACCTGCCGGGCATCCACAAGCTCGCCAAGCGGGTGCGTCGGATCGACGACGCCCTCCGGCATGCCGATCTCGAGGTGCTGAGCTACAAGCCCCACCGCCGACTCGTCCTGCGCGCCAGCGTGAAGGGAGAGCCGGTCGCGGTGGTCAAGGCACACGCTCCGGAGCTCATCCCGGGGATCGTCGCGGCGATGCGGTGGGCCACCAGCAGCCACCCCGGCCGATCGACCCTCCCTCAGCTCATCGGTGCCGATGAGCACAACGGGCTGCTGCTGACGACCTGGATGCCCGGTGACGCGCTCGACGACGTCCAGCCGGACCGACGCCGTGCCACCCTGCGCGGCGTCGGCAAGCTCCTCGGTCGCCTGCACCAGACCGACCCTGCCGGCCTCCCCCGACGTCA
>JAWLFE010000036.1:12266-29564 GCA_041685735.1 Nitriliruptoraceae bacterium | reverse complement strand
CCCCGCAGCGGCATAGGCTTGGCCACGCGTCCAACGAGCCGACGGAGCTCGAGGCCGCGCGGGCCGTGCTGCCTCAGTTCGCGATCGGGCTCTCGGTCCACCGGCTCTGTCCCGGGAACCCGCAGGCCTCGGCGTTCGTCGCCGCCGTCGATCGGCTGGCACAGGCGTGTTTCGAGCGGCGGGTCGAGCACGTCGTTGTCGACGCCGAACCGACGCTCGAGGAGCTCGCCGCCTGGTTCGAACTGCTGTCGACGGATGCGTCGTCGATCGAGGAGGAAGGGGGGATGGCTGCCGCGCTATCCGTCCGGGGCGTCAGCTCGATCCGAGCGGCGGCGGGTGCCCCGGAGCCGGCCTCGGGCGAGGAGGTCCCCGAGCACCTGCTGGGCCTGGCTGACTGGGTCGACGCCGTCGACGAGGAGGTGGCCGATGCCGCTGCCAACCTGGAGCTCGAGCCCGGGGAGTCCGGAGCGCATCTGTACGACCGGCTGTCGCGGTTGGCGGCCGATCTGCCCGACGACGGGACCCGACGGACCTCCTTCTTCCAGCGGGCCAGCTGGGTCGCGGGGTCCCTCCCGCTCGACGAATCCCGAGGGCGGGCCGGTCATCGCCGAGCGCGTCGACCCCGAGGTGCTGGGGCTGGACCTCCCGCGGTTCGTGGTCAGCGGTCAGGTGCACGGACTGCCCACACAGGGCACGGCCGGCGGGCTCGTCCACGAGCCGGCCCCGGGGGAGCGGGTTCCGGCCGACGACGTCGACACCCATGCCGAGGAGCCGCACCACCACCATCCCGACGGCCGGCCCGATCCGGATGTGGCCCCGCCCATCGACGGGTGATCCGTCCGGTCCACCCCCCGCGCTGTCCTGGTGACCGTCCACACGGAAGAGCTGCAGCCCCGTTCGCGTTCACACCCCCAGCCACCCGCTGTCCCGCCATCGCCCCCAACGACCCGGAGCCGCTGTGACCGATCGCATCGCATCATCCGACCCGCACGCACCGGGCGAACCGTTGGTGCTGCTCGGCATCTCCGGGAGCCTGCGGCGGGACTCGTTGAACACCGCCGTGCTGCGTGCCGCCCAGGAGCTCGCGCCCGACGACGTCGAGGTGGTGATCCACCCGCTCCACGATGTTCCGTTCTACGACGGTGACGTCGAACGACGGGGGCTGCCGGACGGGGTCGTGGCGTTGCGACGCGCCATCGCCGCCGCCGATGGCCTGCTGCTGGCTGCGCCCGAGTACAACCACTCGATCAGCGGCGTCCTGAAGAACGCGATCGACTGGGCGTCGCGACGTCCCGAGCCGCCCCTGGATCACAAGCCGACGGCGTTGCTCAGCGCAGCGGGAGGTTCGGGTGGGGGCAACGCCCAGCGGCATCTGCGCGATGTGCTCGCGCACAACCGGGTCCAGGTCATCGACGAGGCGCTCCAGATCGCACGGGCGTGGGACCACCTCGATGCGGGGACCCTGACCACACCGGAACACCGTCAGCACCTCGCCCGGATCCTCCACCTGCTCCGCGATGAGATCCGGGCGTCCGTACAGGCGTCGGTGGCCTGACCGACCGGCCCGCGACCCGAGTCGCTGGTACCGGCAGACCGATGCTCACGCTGGCCGGATCGCCTGCAGGCTCTGGTCGGCGATCTCGCGTTCCTCGTCGGTGGCGACCGCGAGCACCGCAACCGTGGCGCCGTCGGGATGCAGTGCGACGACCCCGTCGGGCGCCTCGGATACGCGGGCCGCGAGGTTGCGGTCGGGATCGATGGTGATGCCGAGGACACCGAGCCCCTCCGCGATCCGCGCCCGGACCCCGGCGGCGTTCTCCCCGACACCGGCGGTGAACACGACCGCATCCAGCCCCCCGAGGGCGGCGGTGTAGGCGCCGAGGTACTTGCGGATCCGGTAGGCATAGACCTCCAGGGCCAACTCGGCGGTCTCGTCACCGTCCGCGGCCCGGGCCTCGATCGTGCGCAGGTCGTTGTCCCCGCACAGGCCACGCAGTCCGCTGCGCTTGTTGAGCAGCGTGTCGACCTCGTCGAGGGACATCCCCGCCTGTCGGACGAGGTGGAAGATGACGGCCGGATCCACGTCGCCCGACCGGGTGCCCATCACCAGGCCCTCTAACGGCGACAGCCCCATCGAGGTGTCGATGCTGCGGCCCCCCTGGATCGCCGCAGCGGACGCGCCGTTGCCGAGGTGCAGGGTGATCAGGTCGAGGTCGGCGAGCGGCCGGTCGAGGAAGCGCGCGGCCCGGCGGGCGACGAACGCGTGGGAGGTCCCGTGGAAGCCGTACCGACGGACGCCGTGCCGGGCGTGGATCTCCTCCGGCACGGCGTAGCGGAAGGCATGTGGCGGCAGGGTCGCATGGAAGGCGGTGTCGAACACCGCGACCTGTGCGACGTCGGGTTGGATGGCCGTGGCCACCTCGATCCCGATCAGGTTGGCGGGGTTGTGCAGCGGCGCCAGGGGCACCTGGTCACGCAGTGACGACAGCACCTCGTCGGTGATGCGCGCCGGCGCGACGAACCGGGCCCCGCCGTGCACCACACGGTGGCCGATCACGGCCAGGTCGGTCAGCAGCCCGGCCTGCCGCAGCGCGCGGACGATCCCGGCGAGGCCGGTCCGGTGATCGTCGATGGCGTCATCGTCGACGCGGTCCTGCCAGTTGCCGTCGATGAGCAGTCGATGGGTGACCCGGCTGCCGGGTTCCCCGATGCGTTCGACCAACCCGGATGCGGCTTCGGTCAACTCGCCGTCGGCAGCCAGCCCGAACAGCCGGTACTTGATCGAGGAACTCCCGGCGTTGAGGACCAGGACCTGCTGTGGCGGGGGACCGGCCGGTCCGGGCGGCGGGATGACAGCGGGTCCGGTCATGACTGGGCCTGGATCGCGGTGATGATCACGGTGTTGACGATGTCCTCGACCAGGCATCCCCGTGAGAGGTCGTTGACGGGCTTGTTCAGGCCCTGGAGCACCGGCCCGATGGCCACGGCTCCCGCCGAGCGCTGGACGGCCTTGTAGGTGTTGTTGCCGGTGTTGAGGTCGGGGAAGATGAACACGGTGGCACGCCCGGCGACCTGTGAGCCCGGCAACTTGGCTTCGCCGACGGCGGCGTCGATCGCCGCGTCGTACTGGATCGGACCCTCAACCTGAAGTTCAGGTCGACGTTCGCGGACCAGGGCGGTGGCCTCCCGGACACGGTCGACGGCCTGGCCGCTGCCGCTCTCCCCGGTCGAGTAGGACAGCATCGCGATGCGCGGATCGATCCCGAACTGCGCGGCGGTCTCGGCCGAGCTGATCGCGATGCTCGCCAGCTGGTCGGCATCGGGCTGCGGGTTCACGGCGCAGTCGCCGTAGACGAGCACGCGATCGGCCAGGGCCATCAGGAACACCGAGGAGACCACCGACACCCCCGGGGCGGTCCGGATCACCTCGAACGCGGGCCGGATCGTGTGCTGGGTGGTGTGCATCGCCCCGGACACCATCCCGTCGGCCAGCCCCTCGTGCACCATCAGGGTGCCGAAGTAGCTGACGTCGGCCACGGTCTCGTACGCGAACTCCTCGGTGGCGCCCTTGTGCTTGCGCGCTTCGAAGTAGGAACGGCTGAGCCGCTCCCGCAGCTCGCTCTGCAGCGGGTCGATGATCGCGATCCCCTCGAGGTCGACGCCCAGGTTGGCCGCTCGATCACGGATCGTGGTCTCATCACCCAACAGCGTCAGATCGACCACACGACGGCGCCGGATGATCTCGACCGCACGTAGGATGCGTTCGTCGGTGCCCTCCGGCAGCACGATGTGCTTGCGGTCGGTCCGGGCCCGCTGCAGGAGTTCGTACTCGAACATCAGCGGCGTGACGCGTTCGGGGCGCACCACATCGATGCGTTGCTCGAGGACGCCGGTGTCGACGTGCTCCTCGAACAGACCGAGCGCCGTGGCCAGTTTGCGCGTGCTGTCGTGGCGCATCACCGCCGGGACCGACGCCACCTGCGACGCCGTGGCGTAGGTGTCATCGGCACAGGTCAGGATCGGGACCGGGATGTCGGTGAGCCCGTCGAGCAGCCGCGTGATGTTCGGGTCCAGCGAGAGGCCCCCCGTGATCACCAGCGCGGCGATGTTGGGGAACGTGGTGGATCGATGGCTCAGCAGCGCGCCGAGCACGACGTCCGCACGATCGCCCGGGGTGATCAGCAGCGTGCCCTCATGGACATGGTCGAGGACGCGGGGCAGGGTCATCGCCGCGATCTTGATCTCCGAGACCTCGCGGTCCATCGCCGCGCCACTGCCGGAGATGTCGGGCGACCCCAGGGCCGTGGCGATCTCCTCGACCGTCGGCATCGCCAGCATCGGCACCTCGGGCAGCGCCCAGGCCGGCTCGGGGTGCAGCGAACTGGCCAGGAGCCGATCGACCTCGGGCAGATCGTCGGGAGCCACGCGGTTGACGATCGTTCCCGCCAGGGTGCATCCCGCTGCCAGGAGCGATTCGCGGGCGAGTCGCAGCGCGTCGATGACGTTCGCTGCGGAGCGCTCGCTGCCGTTGACCACCGCCAGGACAGGTGCGCCGAGGTGGTTGGCGACATCGGCGTTGAAGTCGAACTCCAGCGCGGCGACCGCCCCGGTGTACTCGGTCCCGTCGCAGACCACGAACGCGTACCGCTCCTCGATGGCCTTGTAGCGCTCGAGGATCTGCTTGAACACCTCGTCGCCCCTGCCGTCGCTGAGCAGGGCGGCGACCTCGTCGACACCGCAACCGGCCAGCTCGTCGGGATCGTCGGCGAGTCCGAAGCGGGTCCGGATCAGTTCGGTGCGCGCATCCGGCTGACCCAACCGGCGCACCACCGGTCGGAAGTAGCCGACATCCCCGAGTCGCCGGGTGAGCAGTTCCATCACCCCGAGCGTGACGACCGATCGACCGGCTCGGGGTTCGAGGGAGGACAGGTAGAGGTTGCGGGCCAGGGCACTGCCTTCGTCAGGGGCCGTCGGACGGGGCATCGAAGGATTGAGCATCGAAGGATGGAGCATCGGAGGGTGGAGCCGCTGCCCAGTCAAGCAGTCGGGCGCCGGTCGGGTAGGGCCGATCGGTCGCCGTTCGAGGGGTCGGTGGACCCCCGGGATCGGCCGGGCCGGGCTCAGTCACGCGAGCCCCCGGCCCGGTCGACGCGGGCGGCGCCCCAGCGGTACAGCGGTGTGGCGACGTGGCGCACGACCACGAACGCCCGGTACCAGGCCGGGACGGTCCGCTCGGTCGCTCCGTCGAGCAGGGTCCGGTGGATCGCGCGGGCGACATCGTCGGGGCGGCCGACCAGCCGCCCGGCGGGTGTGCGCTTGACCTGGGTCTGTGGGAACCCCTCGGTCTCGATGAACCCCGGGTTGAGTTGGCACACGGTGATGCCCCGGGCGGCCCAGGACAGGGACGTGGCTTCGGTGAAGCCGACCGTCCCGAACTTCGACGCCGCGTAGGCCGCCGGTCCGATCCCGATCTTGCCGGCCACGGATGCCACGTTGATCACCCGGCTGGGGGCGCTGTGTTCCAGCAGATCGGCGAACGCCGCCATGCACCGGATCGTGCCCTGCAGGTTCACGTCCAGGGTGTACAGCGCATCATCGAGGTCGCCGCGTCCGTCGAAACTGCCACCTCCGAGCCCGGCGTTGTTGATCAGTGCGTGGCAGGCGCCGAACTCATCGCGCACGCGGGCGGCCAACCCATCGACGTCCCGGGTGGAGGTGACGTCGGTCGCGTGGGTGTGGATGCCCGACTGCTCCGCGGCAAGGCGGTCGAGCCGGTCCTGACGGCGTGCCGCGGCGACGACGGTCATGCCGAGTCGTGCCAACCGTCGGGCCGTCGCCTCGCCGATGCCGCTCGAGGCCCCGGTGACCACCGCGACCTTGCCCACCGGATCCCATCGCATGACCGTCATGGCCGTCTCCTCGTCGGGGTCCGTGCGGTCACACCGTAGTGTTGCGCCCGTCCACCGAGCGACCATCCGAGGAGCAGGCGTGCACCGGCCGACCGGCATCGTGGTGGCGGCGGTCGCCGGCATGCTGGGCGTCACCTTCTACGTGGTCGCGTGGGCGGTCGCCGGGACCGTGACGCCGGACTACGACCCGTGGCGGCAGGCCATCAGCGAGACGTTCGCCATCGGGGCGCCAACGGGACCAGCGACGCTCGTGCGGGCGTCGCTGATCGTGTCGGGGATCGCGCTCATCGCGTTCGCCTGGGCCATGGAACACGGCCTTCCCGGGGCCGGGCGGGCCGGGCCGGTGGTGTGCGCGGCCTCCGGCGTGCTCACGGTGTTCGTCGTCGTGTTCCCCTGTACCGCCGGGTGCCCCGGCTTCGGCGCGAGCTTCACCGACAGCATGCACGTCGTGGTCGCCGGCGGCGGGTACCTCACGTTGCTGGTCACGCCGATCCTCGTCGGTGTGCGCGTCCGTGGACACGCACCGGTGTTCGCGCGCTGGTCGCTGACGCTCGGCGGCCTCGCGCTGATGGGGTTCGCGGCCCGCAACCTCGGGCTCGAGGTGCTGCCCGGGCTCCAGCAGCGCCTGTTCAACACCATCGCTGACGCCTGGTACGTCGTGGCCGGCGTCGTGCTGCTCGCCCGGGTCCGCCGACCCGGGGCTGGTCACTGAGCGGTCGACGGGACTGTGGTGCGTCGAGAGGCCCGGGTACGGTTGGTCGGACGTGCCGGGTCGTGCGACCGCACGCCGGACACATCACCCACCGTCCCCTGCACGTGAGGCGCCGATGTCCGCAGCGACCGGATCGCGCCGTCGCCGCTGGGTACTCCTGGCCGGCGTCGTCGTGACCGCGGCCGTGATCGGGGGACTGGTCTGGTTCTTCAGTGGTGACGAGCCCGAGGAGGTCGATGCGGAGCGCGCCCTCCAGCAGGACCAGGATTCGCTCTCCGAGGTCTTCACGCCCGACCTCGAGCTCCCGAACGGCGATGGTGACGACGACCCGGACGATGGCGGCGACGACGGACCGAACGGGACCGACCCCGATGTCGACGGCACCGATGACGAGGATCCGGACGACGCGGACCCGGACGACCCCGACGAGGATCCGGCCGGCGCACCGCGGACGGCCGAGGACCTCGATGGCACCTGGATCGTGGACACCTCGCGGTTGTTCGACCGGGCCGCCGGTCGGGGCACCTTCATCGGCTATCGGATCGAGGAGGAACTCCAGGGTGTCGGCGCGACCACGGCCGTGGGTCGTAGTCCGACCGTTGAGGGTGAGGTGACCTTCGTCGGACTCGTCGTCGCCTCGGTGGTGATCGAGGGCGACCTCACGGATCTGGAGAGCGACGACGGACGCCGTGATACCCGGGTCCGGTCGCAGCTGGGCCCCGACGCCACGGCGACGTTCGAACTCACCGAGCCGATCGAACTCCCGGAGGTCCCACCGGTCAGTGAGGTCATCGAACTCACCGCGACGGGTGACCTCACCCTGTTGGACGTCACCCGTGAGGTCGACGTGGCGTTGCAGGCCGCCGTCACGGAGTCGGGGCTCCTGATCACCGGGTCCACGGTGGTGGCGCTGAGCGACTTCGACGTCGAGGTGCCCTCCGCGCCCATCGTCCTGTCCGCGTCGGACGACGCGACCCTGGAATGGCAGTTGTTCCTGGTCAAGGGATGAGGCGCACGGCCCGACGGAGCCCCGAGGCGCCGCTGTGGTCGCGTGACCTGGTGCTCGTGGTCGCCTCCTCGTTCCTGGCGTTCGGCGCGTTCGGGATCTCCCTGCCCGTGCTCCCCCGCTACGTCGTCCAGGTGCTCGGGCGGGGTGATGCGACGGCGGGGTTCGTCTTCGGCTCGTTCGCGATCGCGGCGATCCTGGTCCGCCCGTTCGTCGGGCGGTGGGGTGACCGGCGTGGTCGTCGTCGGCTGATGGTGGTCGGCGCCGCACTGATGGTGGTGGGCCTGGCGGCCCACGTGCCTGCCGTGACGGTCGTGACGCTCGTCCTGGCCCGTCTGGTCGTCGGCGTCGGGCAGGCGGCGCTCGTGGTGGGCGCCGCGACGATGACGCTCGACCTGGCACCGACGGGTCGCCAGGGTGAGGCATCGAGCTACTCGATGGTGGCGGTCCAGGTGGGGCTCGGCCTGGGCCCGGTCGCTGGTGAGCTCGTGCTCGATGCCGCCTCCTACGCGGGTGTGTGGTGGGTGTCGTCGGGGGTGGCGCTCCTGAGCGGGCTGGTCGCGCTGGCCGTCACCCCGGATCGCGGCCATCCGGACGTCGCGTCCGTTCGGGGGGTCGCCGGCTTCTTCCATCGCTCCGGTCTGGCGCCCGGGGTCATCCTGGCGCTGGGGATGACCGGCTTCGTGGGCTTCCTGGCCTTCGTCCCGCTCTACGCGGACGAGATCGGTGTGCGGCAGACGGCGCCGCTGTTCCTCCTGGCGTCGCTGTCGATCGCCGGGGTCCGCCTCGTCGCGGCGAGGGTCCCGGACCGGTTGGGGCCGGTGCGCACCGCCACCATCGCGTTGCTGGCCGCGGCCGCCGGCCTGCTCGGGCTCGGACTCTGGGCGACGCCGACGGGGCTGTACCTGATGACCTTCGCGATGGCGGCCGGCACCGCCCTGGTCGTGCCGTCGTTGCTGCTGGCGGCGGTGCAGGGTGTCGCCATCCATGAACGGTCCCGCGTGATGGCGACCTTCACGAGCTTCATCGATGTCGCCGGTGCGCTCGGCCCGCTGTTGCTGGGGGTCGTGGCGAGCGTGTCGAGCTACGGGGGAGCGTTCGTCACCGCGTCCCTGGCCTGTGTGGTGGCCGCGGTGCTGGTCCGGGCGTGGCTCAGGCCGGCGCTGGCGGCACGCCTGGCCATCAGCGGCGATCCGCCAGCAGGCGTTCCAGACGCATGAGCTCCTCCTGCAGGGCCAGCCGTGTCCCGGCGCCGGAGTGGGGCGGCATGTCGGTCAGCGCGGCACGGACCTGCGCGAGCCGGTCCCGCAGTTCGGCGGGTGTCGACCCGGACCCCTCGGTCATACCTCGCTCCTCTCGGGTCAGTCGATCAGTGCCCGGCGGACCAGCCGGACGGCGGCCAGCCAGGCGAGCAGGTTGAACACGAACAGTGCGCCCACGTGGATCATCGTCTGCCCGAACCCCGGGAAGCCGAACACGGCACCGCGCAGGAGTTCCACGCAGTGGTACAGCGGGTTCGCCCGCCCGACCAGTTCGGCCCAGCGGGGCAGACCGTCGAGTGGGAAGAACGTGCCCGCCACCACCAGCATCGGCGCGACGACCGCCCCGATGATGATGTCGATGCCGTGCCATGACCGCAGCTTCGCGGCGAACGCCGCTCCCGTCGCGGACAGCCCGAAGCCGGTGAAGACCGCGATCGCCGGGACCAGCACCACCCCGGGCCCCATCCTCACCCCGAACGCCAGGGCCACGAACAGGGTGACCACCGCGACCACCGCGACGCGCAGTCCGTTCCACAGGGCTTCGCCGGCGACGAGTTCGGCGACCGACACCGGTGCGGCCAACTGGCCGTCGTAGAGGTGCTTCTCGGTCCGACGGGCGTAGCCGTTGATCAACCCGGGGAACAGCGCGGAGAACAGGATCCCGATCGCGATCGTGCCCGTGGCCATGAACTCGAAGTACGAGAGTCCGGCGACCTCGCTGATCAGGGCCCCGAACCCGAAGCCGAAGCCGATGAAGAACACGATCGGTTCGACGATGGATCCGAAAGCGGTGCTGAACCACACCCGTCGGAAGACCCGCCACTCCCGGTAGACGATCGCGCCGACGATCGCGGGTTCGAAGCGCCGGTGGGTGACCGGTGGGGTCGATGTCAGGGTCGTGCTCATGCCAGTTCCTCGCCGGTGAGCACCACGAACACATCCTCGAGGGTGGGCGCGCGGAGGTCGCCCCGCGCCCACGGCTGGCCGTCGAGCCGGTCGGCGTCCAGGACGGCCACGGTGGTGCCGGAGCGTCGTGTGCGCAGACCACCGGCGTTGGCCTGGACCTCGATGTCGGCCAGGGCCGCCGGGGTCCCGGCCACCTCCAGGACCTCGCGTCCGATGGAGCGCTCGATCAGGTCGCGGGGCGTGCCGGCGGCGACCACCCGGCCCGCGTGCATGATCGCGACCTCGTCACAGAGCCGCTCGGCCTCCTCGATGTAGTGCGTCGACATCAGCACGGTGACCCCGCTGGACCGGATCTCCGCGATCGTGGACCACAGTTGCTGGCGGATCTGCGGGTCGAGGCCGACGGTCGGTTCATCCAGGAGGACCAGCTGTGGTCCGTGGAGCAGCCCACGGGCGATCAGGAGCCGTCGGCGCATCCCGCCGGAGAGCGCCGAGGTCGGCGTGGCCGCCCGATCAGCGAGCCGGGCGACCGTCAGTCCGCGCTGGACGGCGGCGGCGCGCTCGGCCCGCGGGATGCGGTGGAGGCGGGCGAACACCTCGAGGTTCTCCGCCACGGTGAGTTCGTCATCGAGGTTGTCGACCTGCGGGACCACGCCGGAGACGGCGCGGGCCGCTCGTGATGCACCCGGCAGCTCGTGACCGAGGACCTCGACCCGCCCGGCGTCCGCTTCCGCCTGGCCCGTGAGCAGGCGCATCGTCGTCGACTTCCCCGCGCCGTTGGGTCCGAGCAGCCCGAAACAGGTCCCACGGGGTACCTCGAGGTCGAGGTGGTCGACCGCGGTCAGGGGACCGAAGCGTTTGACGACGTCGCGGAGTCGGACCGCGGGGGAACGGGACACGGGAGACCTCACCAGGAGAACGGAAGCCACAGCGCCGGGATGGGCGCCTGCTGTCACGAGGTGTGTGCCATCCCTGGCTCCTGGACGGTGTCGGTAGCCGGAGGGTAGCGCCGGAGAGGCCCGGCAGGCCACGGACTCGCTGGCGACTAGCATGGCGACCATGGCGATCCTGGTCGACGCGGCGATCTGGCCCCATCGGGGTCGGCGATGGGCACACCTGGTCAGTGATGCGTCGCTCGATGAGCTGCACGTCTTCGCCGCGGACCTCGGTCTGCGCCGTGAGTGGTTCCAGGGCGATCACTACGACGTGCCGACGGAGGTCCGGGAACGCGCGATCGCGGCGGGCGCGTTCGCGGTCAGTTCCGGTGAGCTGGTCCACCGCCTGCGGGCTGCGGGGCTCCGTCGCCGGACGTGGGTCGCTCGGCTGCCGGGCGAAGGGACCACTGCGGAGCGGTGACGGTCAGGTGTCCCGGCAGTCCCGCGCGTAGGCGGCAGGATCCCAGTCGCTCAGGAAGGCCGCCATCGCGTCGTGGCCTTCCTCGATGACCTGGCGGCCGCTGCCGAGGTCGAACTCGAGCGCCCGGATGTCGCTGACGTCCACGCGGATCGTGCGGTGCTCGTCGCACTCGTTGGTCGGCTCCAGCTGGTCGATGGATTCCAGCAACGCGCCGAGCACCATCCGGGCGGTGGCGATGTCGCCCTCCGGGAGCGCATCCGCGTCGGCGACACGCGACAACAGGCGGATCCCGAAGGTGGGCCACCGGGGGTCGCGGCCGTCGCGTCGGTCGAAGATGGACACCGGGAACCCGGAGGTCAGCCCCCCGTCGACCAGCATGCCCCGGAGGCCGCCGTCCTCGCCGCCGATCGGGACGGGGGAGTAGACGAACGGGATCGACATGGAGGCCAGGACGGCCTGGGCCACCGGTTGCTCGTCGGGATCCAGGCCGTACCGCGGGTAGTCCCACGGCAGACGGACCACCCGCCGGTTGACGACGTCGAGGCACCGGACCACCAGCCGGTAGCGATCCTCGATGCGCGAACGTGGCTCCGTCTCGGGCATCCGCAGATCCGCGAAGGTCTCCACGCCCTGCTCCGCGAGGATGTCCGCGATCCAGGTCAACGGTTCGATCCGCTCGGCGGTCAACCGGTTGACGATGCCCTTGATGGCGCGCTTCGCGCTCAGCCGCTCCCACACGTCAGCCATGGCGAACGACCGGAAATCCAGTTCCTCGAACCGCTGCTCGATCTGCGGGATCGGGACGCCGCTGACGGCCAAGGCCCCCACGACCGCGCCCGCGGATGCGCCGGCCACGCGTTCGACCCCGTAGGCCTGCTCATCCAGGGCCACCAGGGCGCCGATGTGGGCCAGGCCACGGAGGCCTCCACCGCCGAGCACGAGGTCGCACCGTCGTGGCCGCGACGATGCCGTCACAACCATCTGCCGGGGTTCAGCAGGTTCTTCGGATCGAGGGTCTGCTTGATGCGGCGTTGCAGGGCGAGGTTGTCCGACCCGATCTCGCGCTCGAGGAACGGGGCCTTGATCGAGCCGACACCGTGCTCGCCGGTGATCGTGCCGCCGAGGTCCAGCGTCGCGTCGATGACGTCGTCGAACGCCAGCAGCGCGCGCCGCCGGGCGTCGTCGTCACCAGGTCGCACCAGGAAGGTCGGATGCATGTTGCCGTCCCCCGCGTGGCCGAAGGTGTAGACCTCCGCGCCGCGTCGCTCGCCCGCCTCCTCGATGCGCCCGAGCAGGTCGGGGATCTTCGACCTCGGGACCCCCACGTCGTCCCAGATCACCTGCCCGTGCGTCTCCAGCGCCGGACCCGCGAGGCGGCGGGCCTGCAGGAGCGCCTCCGCTTCGTCGGGATCAGCGGTGAACGCGGTGTAGGTCGCGCCCGCCGCGTCGCACCAGGTCGCAGCCTGTTCCACCTCGGCGGTGCGCACCGGTTCCGGGCTGTCGGACTGCAGGAGCAGCAGCGCAGCCGCGGACCGGTCCAGCCCCATGTTCGCCAGGTCGTCGACGATCCCGATGGTCGCCCGGTCCATGATCTCCATCAGCGACAGCGACACGCCGGAACGGGTGATCGACGCGACCGCGTCCCCCGCCGCGCCGAGGCTGGGGAAGAACGCCACCAGCGTCGAGGTGCCGGCGGGGGTCGGACGCAGTCGCAGCAGGATCCTGGTCACGATCCCGAGCGTTCCCTCCGACCCGATGAACAGGCCGTTCATGTCGAGGCCTGCCACGCCCTTGATCGTGCGACGTCCGGTCTGGATCACGGTCCCGTCCGCGAGCACCACCTCCAGGCCCAGCACGTAGTCGCGGGTGACGCCGTACTTCACGCAGCACAGACCGCCGGCGTTCGTGGCGATGTTCCCCCCGATCGAGCAGAACGTCTTGCTGGCGGGATCGGGCGGATACCACAACCCGTGGTCGGTCGTCGCCGAGGAGATGTCCGCGTTGAGCACCCCCGGTTCCACCGTGACGGTCTGGTCGACCGCGTCGATGTCGAGGATGCGGTTCATCCGTTCGAGACACAGCGTCACCGCACCCTCGATGGCCTGCGAACCCCCGCACAGGCTGCTGCCCGCCCCGCGGGGAACGATCGGGACGTCGTGCTCCGCGGCGATCGAGACGGCGGCCGCCACCTCGGTCGTCGTCGTCGGGAACACGGCCGCCTGCGGGAACCCCGGGGTCAGCCAGTCGGTGCGGTCGTACCGGTAGGTCTCGAGGATGTCACCATCGGTGACCACGGCGCCGTCCGGCAGGGCATCGGCCAACCGTTCGAGCACACCCATCGACCCCTCCTGAGCAACGGACCCCCCGAGCCTACGGGGTGGTGCGGACGCCTCGCGCCCCGACAGCGGGACGGTTCGCGACCGCGACGTTCGCGACCGCGACGGTGGGTGCGCAGCGGTAGGGTCTCGCTCCCCGTCGAGTTCGAAGGGATCGTTGTGTCCACGCAGCCCGCACCTGCCGCCGCGCCGACGGCCGCGCCCGCCTTCGGCACGGTGCCGGCACCCAACATGGTCGTGGTGGATGTGACCGATGGTCGGTTCGGCGAACCGGTCGTCCAGGAGACCGCGGCGCTGACGATCCATCCCTTCGCGCACGTCCTGCACTACGGCAGTGCCTGTTTCGAAGGGCTCAAGGCCCACCGCGGCCACGACGGTGTCGTGCGTCTGTTCCGCCACGCGTCGCACGTGGCCCGCATGCGACGGACCGCCGGGCTCTTGTGCCTCCCGGTGCCGCCGGCCGACCTGCTCGCCGACGCGATGCGCGCGGCCGTGGCCCACAACCTCGACGTCACCCCGGGAGCGCCGGGGGCGCTGTACCTGCGGCCGATCCTGTTCGGGACCGAGCCCAACATCGGGGCGGCGGCGGCGCCGTCGAAACACGCGAAACTGATCGTGCTGGCCTCACCGGTCGGCGACTACTTCGGGGGCGCGGCCAGGGCGCTCAAGCTGCTCGTGGAGACCGCCCTGCCACGCACGACACCACAGTTCGGCGAGGCGAAGGCCGGCGCCAACTACGTCATGGCGCTCGGGGTGACCCAGCAGGCCAGGGCCGACCATGGCGTCGACCAGGTGCTGTTCGCGCCGGGAGGGTCCGTGCAGGAGACGGGGGCGGCGAACTTCCTGCTGCTCGACGACGCCACGATCGTGACCCGGGCGTTGGACACCTCCTTCCTCCACGGCATCACCCGCGATTCGATCCTGACGCTCGGACGCGAGCTGGGCTACCGGGTCGAGGAGCGGGACATCACCGTGGACGAGCTGCTGCGCTGGGAGGGTGAAGCGGCGCTGGCCGGCACGGCGGCGGTCCTGTCCGGCGTCGGGACGCTCGTCCACGAGGGCGCCGAGGTGACCATCGGCGACGGGCAGGTCGGTCCGAACACCGCGCGGTTGCGTGCGGCGCTGCTGGCGGTCCAGCGGGCGGAGGCCCCGGATCCGCACGGCTGGCTGTCGGCGGTCCCATGAACCCCGTCTACGCGACCGCGACGGCCGCCAGCATCACCGCCTTCAAGACCCTGCGCTGGGACGTGCGTGTCAGCGGATCGCACCATGTCCCGGCCTCCGGTGGTGGCGTGATCGCCACCAACCACGTCGGCTACCTCGACTTCGTGTTCTGCGGGTACGGCGCACGCGAGCAGGGCGGGCGACGTGTCCGCTTCGTCGCCAAGCGCGAGGTGTTCGACAACCGGATCGCGGGGCCGCTGATGCGGTCGATGCGCCACATCCCGGTCGATCGGGGCGGCAACACCGCGGTGGCCCTGCGGGACGTCGCCGCGGCACTGGCCGGTGGTGACCTGGTCGGCATGTTCCCCGAGGGCACGATCGACCGCTCCTTCGTCCCGCAGGAGGGTCGTCCCGGTGCCGCCCGGATGGCGGTCGATGCTGGGGTGCCGTTGATCCCCGGCGCCATCTGGGGCAGTCAGCGCATCTTCAGCAAGGGTCGCAAGCTCCGCGCGGCACGGGGCACCGTCGTCATGGTGAGCTTCGGGCCCCCGATCGCCTACGAGCCCGGTGAGGATCCGACGGCCGTGCATCAGCGGCTGATGGCCGCGATCCGGGCCCAGACCGACGAGTTGCAGCGCAGCTACCCGCAGCACCCGGCTGACGACGCGGACGCCTGGTGGCTGCCCGCTCACCTCGGCGGCGGCGCGCCGAGCCCGGAACAGGCCCGGGCATGGGCCCGCGAGGAGGCGGCCGAGCGGCGCCGCCGTCGCGCCGAGGGCGCCTGAGACGCGTCCGGTGTCGGCTCAGGCCGCCGGCAGGTCGTAGTGCACGCCGGTGAGTTCCTCGGAGGCCTCCCACAGGGCGCGGGCCATCGTCTGATCCTGCGCCCGGCGGGAGCGGGCGGCCGGGCCGGGGTAGCCGCGCATCTCGCCCGGGCCGTCGGGGCCCCAGTAGGAGCCGCCCGGCACGTCCGGCGCGGCGGTCGCGAACAACTGCGGGAACGCGCCCTGGCTCGCCGACTGGGCGACGAGCGCGTTCGCGGCGCGCATCGCGATCCCGCTGATCCGACCACTGATCCCGCCCTGCGCGGTCGGGCCGGTGGTCTGCAGGTCCGTGGCGGCGTAGCCGGGGTGCGCGGCCACGGAGATCGCGTCGGCCGGCGCCGCCTCCAGTCGTCGTTGCAGTTCGGACATGAACAGCAGGTTCGCGAGCTTCGAGCGGCCGTAGGCCGGCCACCGCTCGTAGGGCTCGCGATCCCAGTTGAGGTCGGTGAGGTCGATCCGGCCGACCTTGTGGGCTCCCGACGAGACGGTCACCACCCGGGCACCGTCGGCGGCGAGCAGGGCCGGGAGCAGGTGGCCGACCAGGGCGAAGTGGCCGAGGTGGTTCACCCCGAACTGCAGCTCGAAGCCGTCGGCGGTCCGCTGCAGCGGCGGGGCCATGATCCCGGCGTTCGCGACGATCCGGTCGACCGACGCGTGCGACGTCAGGAACGTCTCCGCGGCGGACCGGACGCTGGCCAGATCGGCGAGGTCGACCGACAGGTGCTCGAGCGACGCATCCGGGTGTCGCTGCCGGATCCGGTCCATCACCGCGATGGTCTTCTGTGCGTTGCGGGTCGCGAGCACCACGTGTGCGCCACGTGTCGACAGCGCGATGGTCGTCGCCTCGCCCAGGCCGGCGGTGGCGCCCGTCACGATCACGGTCAGGCCGGTGAGGTCCGGGAGGTCGGCGGGGGTCCAGCGCATGGTTGCTCCAGCGAGCGTCGATGGGGGTGCGGGGGCCGAGGCTACTGACCGCTGCGCGGTGGTCGCCGCGGACGGCGGCCGCAGGATGGTGTCCGCAGGCACCGGTCGGACCGGGCAGACTGCGGCCATGGCCACCCTCATCCGTCTCACCGACCCGACCGACGAGCGTCTGGCCGACTACGCCGCGTTGACCGACGCACGTCTGCGCAAGCGCTACGAGCACCGCGCGGGCGTCCTGATCGCCGAGGGCCCCAACCCCGTGCGCGAACTGGTGGCGTCCCCGTACCCGGTGCGCTCGCTGCTGCTGGCCGAGGAGCGGGTCGACCAGTTGGCCGACGTCGTGGCGATGATCGCTGCGCCCGTGTACGTGGTGACCCGGGACCTGCTCTACGAGGTGGTCCGCTTCAAGCTCCACCAGGGGGTACTCGCCTGCGGCGGTCGGTTGCCCGCGGCGGAGCCGGCGGGGGTCGTGGCCGGCCCCGACCGCGTGGCGCTGCTCGAGGGTCTCAACGACCACGAGAACCTCGGCACCCTGTTCCGGTCGGCCCGGGGCCTCGGGGTCGGCGGGATGCTGCTCGGGCCGGGCTGCGCCGATCCGCTCTACCGGCGCACCGTCCGCACGTCGATGGGACACGTCCTGCACGTCCCTCACGCCCGCGTCCACCACCTCGACGTCGCCTTCGAGGTCCTGCGCACGGCGGGCTTCACGACCGTGGCCCTCACGCCGGACCCGGCCGCCAGTGACCTCGGGGACGTCGAGGTGGCCGGCCACCGACGGATCGCGATCCTGCTGGGCGCGGAGGGTCCTGGCCTCTCCGACGACGCGCTCGGACGCTGCGATCTGCGCGTGCGCATCCGGATGGACGGCGGGGTCGACTCGTTGAACGTGGCGACCGCGG
>JAWLFE010000036.1:0-12166 GCA_041685735.1 Nitriliruptoraceae bacterium | reverse complement strand
CCGGAACGACCGCTGGGGACCCCCGTGGGCGCAGCGGGGACTCGAGCGTCGTTCCGTCCCAACTCGACGGGCCGGTCACCTGCCGTCCCGCCGGGTGTGAACGGTGGCGGGCGGAGGTGGGGCCCGGCACCGCGGTCCCGCTGGGGGACCGGCTGATCCACATCGGGGCGGACGGTCTGACCGCGGTCGCCATCGACGATGGGACGGTGCTGTGGTCCGAGGCGGTCGATGGCACAGCCCAACGGGTGCAGCCGGTGCGGGTCGTGGGCGATCCGTCCCTGGTGATCGCTGTCGGATCGTCCACCATCGAATCCCGCGACCCTGCGGACGGCCGGGTGCGGTGGCGCGTCTCGCTACCGGGTCGGGCCTACCTCGCGGCAGCTGACGGGGACACGATGCTGGTGTTCGGTGAGTCGCTCGAGGTGCGGCACAGCAACACGGGCAGCACCTCGGGTGAGCCCGGCTTCATCGCCAGCCTCGACCGCCGGACGGGCGAACCACGCTGGCTGCGCACGGACCTCGACCTGCTGGACCTCGACCCCGCCTCGCCGTTGGTGCGGTTCCCCGGCGACGTCCTGGCGGCGCTTGATCCGGCCACCGGCGCATCCCGGTGGCGACGTGCCTACTCGCCGGCTCCGGACGGCGCGTCGCGGTTCGTGCAGGGCCGCGCCGGGGTGGTGGTCGCCGATGGTGGTGGCATCACGATCCTGGACCGCACCACCGGTGAGGTGACCCGACAGGTGGCGGTCGAGACCGGCCACGATGTCTGGCTCCGCATGATCGGAGAGGCGCTGCTCGTCGGCAGGCGGGTCCAGCCGACCCCGACCTCCGCTGCCGGCGCGTTGGACCCGATGGACGTCGATGTGATCAACCTCAGCGATCGCCATGCGCCGATCCGTACCTACCCCGGTGTCGTGGATCTCCAGCTGCTGACCGACGGCACGCTCCCGTCGGATCCGCTGGTCGGGATCGACCCCCTGACCGGGGACCAGGCGGCCACCGGGCTGGTGCTGGCGGCGCTCGACCCCGGCGCGTTCGTCCTGCACCGCCTGGACATCGCTGGCGAACCGGTCTGGCGTCGGCACATCGTGCAGGAGCGTCCCGCCGGGCAGACCCCTGCCTGCTGTTGGCGTCTGGCGCCCGACGTCGCGTCCGGCCGGTTCCTGGCGGTGCCCCCGGCCACGGCACCCGACCCGGTCCGGCTGCTGGCCGACGCCGGCGAGATCATCGACCGGTTCGACCGACCGGATGGGCTCCCGGCCGATACCCAGGAACTCTGGCACGGCAGGACCGTGCTGGTCCGTGCGTTCGACGCGGCGGGCCGGGTGGTGACGGTCGCCGGTCCGTCGGCCAGCGTCGAGGTGCCGTCCGGCGCACGACCGCTACTGCTCGATCCGGTGGTGTTCCAGACGACCTCGGGCCTCCTGGCGATCGACCCCGACTTCCTCGAGGTGCGACGGTGATGCCACGGCGACGGCACGTGCCGTGTCCGGCCTGTCCCGCGGTGTGGGACACGCTCGACGCGCGGTTCTGTGGTCGCTGTGGCGCTCGGCTCCGCGTGCCGGGCCGCGCAGGCCCGGCGCGGCGTCGCCGGGGCGACCGTGAGGGGCAGGCGGGTGGTGCGGCTCGTCCCGTGGCGATCGTGTCGGGCCTGGTGGTGCTCGTGGTCGCGCTGGGGGGAGCGGCCGCGCTGGTGCCCGATCCGGCGGTGACGGCGGATCGGGAGGTCGCGCTGCCGACACCCGAGGAACGGCCCGCTTCCGGGTCGGCGGACCAGCCGCTGGCCGCTGGGCCCGCCACGTCGCCGCTGCCCAGCTGCCGGCCCGACGGGTGCGCGCGCTGGGAGGTCCAGACGGGCCCCGGCCAGGTCACGGTCACACCGCAGGGCACGATCTACCACCTCCAGCCGGCGGAGCTGACCCGGATCGATGGCAGCGACGGGCAGGTCGAATGGCGGCGCTCCCTGCTGGCCCGGGAGGGCGAGGACGCGATGGGACACCCGGCCGTGTTCCCGGTCGACGACGATCTGCTGCTGGTGGCGTTCGGACGCCGTGGCGAGGTGGAGTTCCGCTGGACCGGCGACGGCAAACTGCTCTGGCAGACGCAACTGGACGCGTCGTTCATCTCCTCGGTGCGCCGGGTCGACAACGTCGTGGTGATCGCCGGAGGACAGACGAACCGGATGCGTGCCGGTGGCCCGCCGGCATCCGCGTTCGTCACCGGGATCGACCGGGAGACCCGTGAGGTGCGTTGGCGGCGCGACGTCGACACCGTCATCGGTGAGGTCGGTGCGTCCACGATCGTCCGGGATCGTGAGGGAAGGCTCACGGCGTTGGACGCTGCCACGGGTGGAGCCCGTTGGTCGAGGAACCTGGACCGCGCGGCGTCGATCCTGCCGGGGGAGCACCTGGTGGTCACCGCGGACCACCGGTCGATCGACGTCATCGATCGTGCCACGGGGGAGCGGTCGCACACGATCGATCGTCCAGCCGGTGCGGACGGCCGGATCGAGCGCCACGGGGACCTGCTCACGATCCGCGCAGGAACCGGCATCGATCCGTCGTCCCGGTCCCGCGCCGACGTGCTGGTGGTGGATCTGTCACGGCCGGGCGCGGGCCTGGAACGCTTCCCGGGAGCCGGCGGTGTGGTCCCGGTCGGTGAGGGGTTGGTGATCGTCACCCAGCAGGGTGCGGACCTCGATCTGCACCACCTCGACGGGGAGGGACGGGAGGTCTGGAGCCGGGCGGTCGAGCTGTCCGATCCCAGCTGTTGCTGGCGCCTCGAGCCCTCGGCCATCGCCGATGCGTTGGTGGTCGTCCCACCCCGGATCCACCGGGAGCCGATCCGCGTGCTCAGCAGTGTGGACGGCACGACCCGGTCGTCGTTCCGCCTCTCCGCCTCCTTGCGGACCGCACCCGATCTGCGCTGGATCGGTCCGGTGGCGATGCGCTTCGATGGCCAGGACACGCTCCTGGCCGGTCCCGGTGGCGAGGTCCGCGTACCCGGGAGAGCCGCCGTGGTCTCGCCCCGGGATCCGCTGCTGCTCGCCACCTCGACGGGCCTGGTGGCGATCGACGAGCGCAGCGTCACGGTGGCCGACTGAGTCCCGCCACCGGGGGCGTCCGGCGGACAGCGAGCCGGACCGCCGGGCCGGCCACGTCCGGTCGCCGGACGGCGATCTGTGCTGAGCGCGCGCTCGCGCGATCGGTGCAATGGCGCATCACGGCGCGTCGTCTGCGGTGGTGGGGACGGCCGGGTGGCCGTCCCGGCCGGGTGATCGCGGGCGACCGCGCCCGTCCCGGCACCCATGCGCACAACGACCATCGGGAGGAACGGATCATGAGTACCACGACCCTGACCAACGGCATCGACGTCGAGCAGCTGCTGCAGACCATCGGTGCGATCCAGGACGACGCCGACATCGCGTCCTTCACGTTCCGCGCGTCCAGCACCTGGCAGGACGGCACGCTGAACACCGGCACGATCCACGGCTTCGCCCATGCCGGCAGCGAGGACACCTCGCGGGATGAGCCGTTCGAGCTCGCTGGTGACGAGCCCCCGGTCCTGCTCGGACGCAACCAGGGACCCAACGCCGTTGAGCTCGTCCTGCAGGCCCTGGGCTTCTGCTACGCGGTGGGCTACGTCGCCAACGCGGCCGCCCGCGGGATCGAGATCGACCGCATGGACTACGAGGTGGAGGGCGACATCGACGTGCGTTCCTTCCTCGGTCAGGACGGTCCGCGCCCCGGCTTCACCGAGATCCGCGTCACCGGCACGGTCTCGAGCCCCAACGCCGACGCGGACCAACTCACCGAGCTGTGCCAGTACGTCCAGGACACCTCCCCGGTGCGCGACGTCATCACCAACCCCGTCCCGGTGCACACCTCACTGCAGATCGTGTGACGGTCGGGGCCCGCGGGCCGAGGTGGTCGCACCCCGGCCGGGGTGGGCCACCGGGTCGCAGGCTGCCTCGCCGTGGTGGTCGGCGCGAAGCCGCTCGACCGGACGCCGTACGCTCGTGTCGGTGGCGACGAAGACCCACCGATCGAGGAGCCGGCGTGTCCGACCAGTCGGGGCTCGCGCGCAACGACCTGCGGCAGTACGACCTGCTCGCGGACCAGTGGTGGGAACCGGGCGGCGAGTTCGCCGCCCTGCACTGGATCGCGGCGTCCCGGGGCGACCTGCTCCCACCCGCTCCGCCGGGCGGTGGCTGGCTGCTCGATGTCGCGTGCGGTGGTGGCCTGCTCGCCCCCCATGTGCCCGTGGGCTACCGGCACGTCGGGATCGACCTGGTCGAGTCGGCGCTCGCTCGCGCTGCTGCGAAGGGAGTGCAGACGCTCCGGGCCGACGCCCTGACGTTGCCGTTCCCCGACCGCTCCTTCCACGTGGTCGTCGCCGGCGAGATCCTGGAGCACGTCACCGACCTGGACACGGCGGTGGCGGAGATCTGCCGTGTCACCCGCCCCGGCGGTTGGGTCATCATCGACACGATCGCCGACACCCGATGGGCCCGGCTGTCCCTGGTCGCGGTCGCCGAGCGTCTCCCCGGGGGACCCCCGCGCCGGTGCCACGATCCGGAGTTGTTCGTCGCTCCGGCTCGACTGCAGGGGTTGTTCGCTGCTGGTGGCGTGGAGATGCGGTTGCACGGACTCGCCCCGTCGCCCCTGCAGTACCTGCGGTTCGCGGCCACCCGGAAGGGCGACGTCACGATGCGGCGGACGCGGTCGCTGGCCGGTCTCTACGCCGGGAAGGGCTACCGCCAGCCCGGCGGTCTCGGAGCCGCGGCAACCTCGGCCGACATCGAGGCAGCATGTCGAGGTGCAGCGTGACGGCTCCGACACGGATCGCCCAGGACCTCGCGAGGACCTTCGCAGCGCGGGCCGCCGAGCACGACGTGACGGCCGCGTTCCCCCGGGCCGACATCGAGGACCTCCGCGCATCGGGGTTGCTCGGGCTCATGGTCCCCGTCGAGCAGGGCGGGATGGGCGGTGGGTTCGCCGAGTACGTGGCGGTCGCACAACGGCTCGCCCGAGGAGCCGGATCGACGGCGCTGTTGTTCAACATGCACGCGTCGGTCACCGGCTCCCTCGCGGCGGTGCCCGAGGAGCTGGCCCGTTCGCTCGGCGCCACGGACGGTTTCTTCGCCCATCGTGACGAGGTGCTGACCGCGGCCGCACAGGGTGCGATGTACGGCGTCGCGATCACCGAGCGCGAGGCGGGCTCGCGCCTCTCGGCGATGCGGACCACCTACGCCAGGGACGGCGACGGCTACCGGCTGGTCGGGCACAAGTCCGTCTGCTCGGGTGCAGGACATCTCGATCGGTACCTGGTCGCCGCCCGCGCCGCGCCGGAGCACGGCGGCACCGACGACGAGCCACGGGTGTCGCATTTCCTGGTTCCGGCGGGAGCTGGCATCGAGGTCGCCGACACCTGGGATCCGCATGGCATGCGCGCCACGGCCAGCAACAGCATGACCGTCGATGTCTGCGTGCCGGCCGATGCGCTGCTCGGGGGCGTCGAAGGGCTCGCGGTGATCCTGGCCCACGTCATGCCGCAGTGGCTCGTCGCCTCCTACGCCGCGGTCTACGTCGGCGTCGCCCGTGCCGCCGTCGACGAAGCGGCCCGCTACCTCGGCGAGCGGGTCGTCACCGGCGAACGCGGAGGTCTGCGACACGTCGGGTTCGTCCGCAGCCGCGTCGGACGTGCCGACGCTGACGTCGAGGCAGCACGACTGGTGCTGGAGGACGCCGCTCGCAGGATCGACGCGGCTCCCGGCGACCCGGAGACCAACCGGGCGGTCTACCGCGCCAAGCTGCTCGCCGGTGACACCGCAGCGGACGTGGCCGCATCGATGACCGAGACCTGTGGGCTCGGTGCGCTGCGACGCGGGTCCACACTCGAGCGGATCCTGCGTGACGCCCGCAGTGGACCGTTGATGCCACCCTCCTCCGATGTGGCCGCGGACGTCCTCGGCACCGCGGCGCTCGGGCTCGACCCCTTCGACGGAACGGACATCACCCCGTGGTAGCCACCGCAGCGATCACCGGCCGCGGTTGGGCCGCGCCACCGCCCGTGAGCCAGCAGGAGCTGTGGGACGGCTTCTTCGAGGACCACTTCGGCAACCACCGGCTGGCCCGGGCCGCCTGGAACCGCTCCGGTGTCCAGACGCGCCACGGCGCCGTGGATCCCCGCGTCGAGGACGTCTCGAACTGGGGGACCGAACAGCGCATGCAGCGGTTCGTCACGGAGGCGATGCCGCTCGGCGCCGCGGCGGTCACCGATGCGCTGAAGGACGCCGGCCTGACGGCCGGCGAGGTCGGGCAGTTCGCTGTCGCCAGCTGCACCGGGTACGCGACGCCGGGCCTGGACATCCTGCTGGCCCGTGACCTCGGCATGCCGGTCTCGACCCAGCGTCTGCACATCGGCCACATGGGCTGCTACGCCGCGATCCCGGGCCTGTCGATGATGGCCGCGCAGACGGCCGTCCGCGATGAGCCGAGCGTGCTGCTGTGCCTGGAGCTGACGAGCCTGCATGTCCAGCCGCGCGACGACGCCGGTGGGCGTCCGGACCTCGAGCAGGTGGTCGCCCACGCGCTGTTCAGCGACGCCGCTGCGGCGGTCGTGGTGGGGCCGGATGCCCCGGGGGTGGAGGTGGTCGACGTCGTCGCGCGCACCGACGTCGCGCGCTCCGAGCTGATGACCTGGGACGTCACGGACACCGGCTTCCGGATGGGGCTGTCACCGAAGGTCCCGAACGTGCTGGGTGAGCACGTCGCCGGCGCGATGGACCAACTGCTCGGCCGGCATGGCCTGACGATCCCCGACGTGGCCCGCTGGGCGATCCACCCGGGCGGACCACGCATCGTCGACGTCGTCGCCGACCGCCTCGGGCTGGATGACGACGCGGTCGGGCTGTCCCGTGAGGTCCTGGCGGAGCACGGCAACTGTTCGTCCCCGACCGTCCTGCTGGTCCTCGACCGGATCATGGACGCCGGGCTGGTCGCGGGCGACCCGGTCGTGCTGCTGGCCTTCGGGCCCGGCCTGACGCTCTACGCCGCGCTGCTCCGGGCTCGCTGACCCACACGGGGATCGGTCACACGAGCACGGTCAGGTCCGCCACCTCGGTGATGGTGCGTTGCTGGCCGTCCACGGTGACGCTCAGCTCGAAGGTCCTGGCGGCCAGATCGACGGCCAGGCTGGCCACCTCGTCGCCGTCGGTCCAGGTCATCGCGAGCTCGTGGTCACCACCGTCGTGCAGGGTCCAGTCGCCGTCGAACGCGGCATGGGTGTTGCGCAGCCGCAGCAGGGCCAGGAGCTGCTGGACGACCGGGCGCGCCATCGCCTGCTCGATCTCGGCCGGGGTGTAGTGGTGCCGGTTGATGTCGCGTCCGACGCCGGTCGTGTGCAGCAACTCGACGTCGTTGTGGCCCGCGAACAGCCCGACGTAGTAGATCTGCGGGACACCCGGCAGCCACACCTGGAGCATGCGTGCGATCAGGTAGGCGCGGTCGTCAGCACCGAGCGCATCGAAGAAGGTGCAGTTGACCTGGTAGAGGTCGACGTTCGATGCGGCCGCGCCGGTCGCCAACCGGCTGGAACCGTGGCTGTGTTCGTGGATCCCCTCGACGAGCTCGTCGACCTCCTCGGCGCTGAGCAGGCCGAGGTGATCGACGTTGGACGCGTCCGGGCCGACATCGATGACCCCGATGCCGTCGTGGGTGTCGAGGACGGTCACCGCGTTGTGGGGGCGGATCTGTGCCCAGCGGCGCAGCCGTGTCGTGCGTCCGGTGTAGAGCGCGTGCAGCACCAGTGGTGGCAGCGCGAAGTCGTAGACGCGGTCGACCTTCTGGGCGATCTCCACCTGTTTGCGCCAGTAGGAGTGCACCTCGACCAGGACCTCGATCCCGCGAGCGTGGGCCAAGGCCGTCAGCTCGTCGATGAAGGCGAAGGTCTCCGGGGTCATGAACGAGGACGTGCCGGCCGTCTTCACCGCGTAGCCGACCGCATCCAGGCGGACCATCTCGATGCCGTGCGTCGCGAACCGGTCGAGGATCGCGTCGAGGTAGGCCCGTGACTCCGGGGCGTGGACGTCGATATCGATCTGCGCCGGGGTGAAGGTCGTCCAGACGATCCGTTTCGAGCGGTCGGCGGCCTGCACCGGGGTCAACGGCAGCCCGGGACGGGGACGGTAGATCGTGAGCAGGTCCTGCTCGCTGGCACCCTCCGGGAACACCCGGTCCAACGTGAGGAACATCGGGGCGTGCGGTGAGGCGTCCCCGTGGGCGAGGAAGTCCTGGAACTGTGGGGACCGCGCGGAGACGTGGTTGACGATCAGGTCGGCCATGATCGGCAACGACCGTCCCAGTTCGTCGACGTCCTGCCAGCTGCCCAGGCGCGGATCGACCTCGCGATGGTCGATCGGATCGAACCCGGCGTCGGAGCCGTCGATCGGATCGAAGAACGGCAACGCGTGGATGCCACCGAAGGCGCCGGAGAGGGAGCCCTGGAGCAGGTCCCGTACGCCGGCGAAGTCACCGGCGAGCCGGTCGACGTAGGTGATCAGTTGGGCCTGGTTGCGCACGGGGATCCTCGACGGATGACGTGGACGACGCGGGTGAGCAGCTGGCCGCGTCACTGGCGTGGCGATGCAGGATAGGCGGCCCTCCACGCCGACGGCCCCGCCCCGTCAGGCACGGCCCCGCCCCTCCACACCGACGGCCCCGCCCCGTCAGGCACGGCCCCGCCCCGTCAGGCGCCGTCGGCATCCTCCAGCCCCAGTGGGTCGGTCGCGTCGTCCCGGTGGTAGACGCGTGTGACCTTGCCGACGGCGGTCCGGGGCAGCGTGTCCGGTGGATGCAACGTGACCCGGGGGGTGACGCGCAGCCGGCTGGTCAGTGCCTCGGTGAGTCGGGTGGCGAGCCCGGTCGGAACGGTGGCTGCCGCCACCTCGGCATGGATCTCCAGCGCCACGAGCGTCTCCCGCCGGTCGACGACCATCGCGTAGGCACCGTTGAGTTCCTCGGCCTCGAGGATGACGGTCTCGATCTCCCGCGGGAAGACGTTCACCCCACGGATGATGAGCATGTCGTCGGTGCGCCCCTCGATCCGTGCGATCCGCGGATGGGTCCGTCCGCAGCGACACGTTCCCCGCTGGAGCGAGGTGATGTCGCCGGTCCGGTAGCGCACGAGCGGCTGTGCCTCCTTGGTGATCGTGGTCAGCGCCAGCTCGCCTCGCGCTCCGTCGGGTACCCGCTCGCCGGTGGACGGATCGAGCACCTCCGGCAGGAAGTGGTCGTCGAAGACGTGCAGGCTGCCGGGTGACTCCGCGCACTCCATCGCAACGCCGGGCCCGATCACCTCGGACAGCCCGTAGATGTCGCGCGCGATGACCGGCTGCCGGGCCAGCCGGGTCCAGGCTGCTTCGAGCCTGGTCCGCAGTCCTTCCGACCAGGGTTCGGCGCCGCAGATGAGGTAGCGCAACCGGAGATCTCGGATCCCGGCGGCTGCGGCGCGTTCGGCCAGGAGCATCCCGAAGGACGGGGTGCAGGCCAGCCCGTCCGCCTGCAGGTCGGTCAGCAACTGCAGTTGCAGGTCGACGTTGCCTCCGGAGGCGGGGATGACGGTCGCACCCAGTCGCTCGCCGCCGTAGTGCAGCCCCAGCCCCCCGGTGAACAACCCGTACCCGTAGGCGACGTGCAGCACATCGTCCGCGAGCCCGCCCGCGCAGACGATCGACCGGGCCACCACCTCGGCGAAGATGCCGACGTCGTGCGCGGTGTAGGCGACGATCGTCGGCTTCCCGCTGGTCCCGGATGACGCGTGGGCGCGGACCGTCGAGGATCGGGGGACGGCCAACATCCCCCAGGGATAGGTGTCCCGGAGGTCCGACTTGCCGTTGAACGGCAGGCCGGGCAGGTCGTCGATGCTGCGGATGCCATCAGGGTCGACCGCGGCCAGGTGGTCGCGCCAGAAGTCGCTGCGCGACCGTGCGAGGCGTGCGACCAGTTCGTGGAGTGCTCGGCCCTGGAGGGAGCGGCGAGCGGGCTCGCTGGCACCCTCCGCCTCGGGACGGAACATGGCGCACACCTCTCTGGACGATCCTGCGGTGACCCGGAGACCGGGTGACGGTAGCCCGGGACCCGGGCCGCGTGCGGCGTCGATGGCGCCGACCTCGAGCGACCCTTCACTAGCCTTCCCGTCGACCGCCGGCGGGGTGCCGGCGTGGACCGACGGGACGATGCTGATGACCTCCATCCGGGTGCGCTTCCACGAGCTCGATCCCTACGGCCACGTCAACCATGGGGTCTACCTCAACTACTTCGAGGAAGCCCGGGTCGAACTGCTGGAGCGCATCGGTTTCGGTCTCGGCCGCCTGCAGGAACTCGGGCACCACATCGTGGTCGTCGAGGTGCGGGTGAGCTTCCGGGCGCCGGCGACCGCGGGGGACCTGTTGACGATCGAGAGCACGATCACCGACCTGCGGCGGGTGTCATCGACGTGGCATCAGCGGATGCTGCGCGGAGATGAACTGATCGCGACCAACGACGTCCGGGCCGCGCTGACCGACCTGGACGGTCGGCCGACGGCGCCGCCGCCGGGGTTGGCCGAGGCGCTCCAGGATCTCGCCGAGGTCCAGGCGGACGGGCAGCCGCCCGTACCCCGGCCCACGGCCTCGTCGCGAAGGTCCTGAGATGGAACTGGATGGCAAGGTCGCGCTGATCACGGGCGCCGGGAACGGCATCGGCGCCGCCCTCGCCCGACGGTTCGCGACGGAGGGAGCGGGCGGGCTGCTGCTCGCCGATCTCGATGGCCCGGCCGCCCACCGTGTTGCGGCCGAGGTCACCGCGGCCGCGCCCGGCACCCGGGTCGTCGCCCAGCAGGTCGACGTCGCCGACCGCTCGGCGATCGAGCGCATGGTTGCGACCGCCGCCGATGAGCTCGGTCCGATCGACCTGCTGTGTTCGAACGCCGGTATCGGCACCGGGCAGGGGCTGGACGCCGATGCTGACGCCTGGGCACGGTCGTGGGACGTCAACGTGCTCGCCCACGTCCATGCGGCGCGGGCGGTGATCCCAGGGATGGTCGAGCGGGGTGGCGGGTATGTCCTGGCGACCTGCTCCGCCGCCGGGTTGCTGACGATGGTCGGTGACGCGCCCTACACCGTCACCAAACATGCTGCGGTCGCGTTCGCGGAGTGGCTGGCCGTCACCTACGGCCCGCAGGGCATCGGTGTCAGTGCCCTGTGTCCGCAGGGTGTCAACACCAACCTGCTCAACGAGGGCCTCGAGGAGGGCGCGCTGGCCACCCGCATCGTGCGCAGCGCGGCCGAGGTCATCGAACCCGAACAGGTCGCCGATGCGGTGGTCGTGGGCCTGGCCGCCGAACGGTTCCTGATCCTGCCGCACGCCGACGTGCACGAACACCTCCGCCACAAGGTCGCTGACCCCGATCGGTGGATCGGTGCCCTCCAGCGGTTCGCGGCATCGGTCGATCCTCGGGGCTGAGCCAACCCGGTTCCCTCAGCGCCGCTCCACCAGGCGTCGGTAGAGCGGCAGGGACTCGAGCCACCCTTCGGGTGCGACCTCGTCGCCTTCGAGGGCCCGGTACAGGGCGTGTCGCTGTTGCCGTAGCCACGCGATCGACGCGATCCGGTGGTCGTTGCTCAGGCTGTCGGTGTCGACCAGGGTGCCCTCGTCGCCGCGCAGCAGGTAGGGCTCCCAGCCGGGTCGGAGCACCCAGGTGTCCGGATCATCGAGCAGCGAGCGCAACCGCTCGCGCTGTTCGTCGGTGAGCCGCAGCGGGACCGCCCGGCGGGACTGCAGGTAGCGGGGATGCGCCGTCATGTGTCGCGCTCCTCGGTCGGCGCCGGGTCGGTGGTCGTCGGTCCGGTGGTCGTCGGTCCGGCGGGTCCACCCGTGGGGTCGCCCGCTCGCCAGGAATCAGCGATCTCATCCATCGCGTCGTCGAACCTCCGCTCGATCGGTATGCCGAGGATGGTAGGGGCCCGATCCGTCGCGTACCGGCCCAGCCACGGTGTGGTGTCCGGGACGACCGGTGGCGGCGGCTGGTCGGGCAGGATGGTCGCGACCGCGTCGAGGTAGGTGCGGAACGGGACATGGCCGCCGACGACGTTGGCGACGAAGACATCGCGGGACGCGCCGGCGGC
>JAWLFE010000114.1:0-7546 GCA_041685735.1 Nitriliruptoraceae bacterium | reverse complement strand
TCGATCCCCACGATGTGCCGGTTGCCCTGGCCCACGTTCTGGCCGTCGGCCTGCGCTTGACGCATGATCGTGCCGTCCGACCCGATGATCGGCAGACTGTCATCGCCGAAGCTGAAGCCTTCCGGTGCGGCATCCCCGGTCTCGTTGCTGACGTCGCTGAACCACTTCAGGCCCGGATCCGCCGGACCGGCGACCTCCGCCTGGTAGGTCGCGGCGCCGTCCGCGCCGACCTGGGGCCACGCCGCGGCCGCGGTCGGTAACGCAAGGACCGCAGCGGTTGCCACGGCCGTGGTGAGCGCGATCGCGCGCCCGAGGCTCGTCTCGGTCGTTCGGGTCATCCTCATGAAGTGCCTGCTCCTCGTCGATCACTGGTGCGCCCATCTCCCGAGCGGGAGCCGCACCCGATCGGACGTCGTGGTGGTCGCCAACGTGGTCCGCACGTGCGGTTCGTGATGAGAGCGCACAGGCGTGTCATCAGCGTGTCACCCGGCAGCAACGAGGCCCCACGAGCCCCGCACACGTCGGGCGGATCCTCGCTGTCCACACGTTGCGGGTGCGGCGCGGTCACGCAGGGGGAGCGACCTGCGTCGTCGCGACGCAGGAGATCGCTGGCGGTCCGACGCAGGGTCACGGACCAACGGGGCGGCACGGCGTACCGTCGTTCCCGACGAACGATGCGGAGATGACACGTGGATGCAGAGAAGCTGACACACAAGTCGAACGAGGCGTTGCAGCGCGCCGGGGGCATCGCCCGGGAGCGCAACCACCCGGAGGTCGGGACGGCGCACCTGCTGACCGCGCTGCTCGAGCAGGCAGAGGGCGTCGTGCTGCCGCTGGTCCAGAAGCTCGGGGTGACCCCGACGACCCTGCGCAACCGGACCATCGAGGTCCTGGAGACCACGCCCGCGGCGTACGGCGCCTCCGGCGAGGTGACCATCGGCGGGCCGTTGCGACGCGTGCTCGAGGCCGCCTTCGCCGAGGCCGAACAGCTCGGCGACGATTACGTCTCGACCGAACACCTGCTGCTCGCCCTGGCTGGCAGCAGCGACCGCACCGCGTCGGTCCTGGTCGAGCAGGGCGTCACCCGCGACGCGATCCTGGACGGTCTCAAGCAGGTCCGCGGGTCGCAACGGGTCACCTCGCAGGACCCGGAGTCCACCTACGAGGCGTTGGAGAAGTACGCGCGCGACCTCACCAAGCTCGCCAAGGAGGGCAAGCTCGACCCGGTCATCGGTCGGGACGAGGAGATCCGCCGTGTCATCCAGGTCCTGGTCCGGCGCACCAAGAACAACCCCGTCCTGATCGGTGAACCCGGCGTTGGCAAGACCGCGATCGTCGAGGGCATCGCCCGCCGCATCATCGAGGGAGATGTCCCGAAGCTGCTGGAGGACAAGACGCTGGTCGAGCTCGACCTGTCCGCCATGGTCGCCGGCGCGAAGTACCGCGGGGAGTTCGAGGAGCGCCTGAAGGCCGTGCTGAAGGAGATCGAGTCGTCCGACGGACAGATCATCACCTTCATCGACGAGCTGCACATGGTCGTCGGAGCCGGTGCGGCCGAAGGTGCGATGGATGCGGCCAACATGATCAAGCCGCTGCTCGCCCGCGGCCAGCTGCGGATGATCGGCGCGACGACGCTGGCCGAGTACCGCAACATCGAGAAGGACGCCGCGCTCGAACGCCGCTTCCAGCCCATCCACGTCGAGGAGCCCTCGGTCGCGGACACCGTCGGCATCCTGCGGGGGTTGAAGGAACGCTACGAGGTCCACCACGGGGTGCGCATCACCGACGATGCCCTGGTCGCCGCAGCCACCCTGTCGGACCGCTACCTGACCGATCGGTTCCTGCCCGACAAGGCCATCGACCTGCTGGACGAGTCGATGGCGCGCCTGCGGATCGCGATCGACTCGCTGCCACCGGAGATCGACGAGGTCGATCGCCGCATCCGTCAGCTGGAGATCGAACGCGTCAGCCTCGCCAAGGAGGAGTCGGACGCGTCCAAGTCCCGGCTGGCCGACCTGGACGCGGAGCTCGCCGACCTGCGCGAACGGGACACCTCGATGCGGGCGCGGTGGGAGCAGGAGAAGGCCGAGCTCGATCAGGTCAACAGCGCCAAGGAGGAACTCGAACGCCTCCGTGAGGAAGCGGCCGCCGCCGAACGTGATGGCGACTACGAGCGGGCCTCCGAGCTGCGCTACTCCCGCATCCCCGAACTCGAGCGCGAGGTCACCGCTGCGCAGGACCGCATCACCGCGATGCGTGCGGAGGGCGACAGCCTCCTCGAGGAGGAGGTCACCGAGGTCGAGATCGCGGAGGTCGTCGGCCGCTGGACGGGCATCCCGGTCACCAAGCTGATCGAGTCGGAAGCAGCCAAGCTGATCGACCTCGAGGAGCAGTTGCACGGCCGGGTCGTCGGGCAGGACGAGGCGGTCGAAGCGGTGGCCAACGCCGTGCGTCGGTCACGGTCCGGCATCGCCGACCCGGATCGCCCGCTCGGGTCGTTCCTGTTCCTCGGGCCCACCGGTGTCGGCAAGACGGAGCTCGCCCGGGCGCTCGCAGAGTTCCTGTTCGATGACGAGCGGGCGATGATCCGCATCGACATGGGCGAGTACCAGGAGAAGCACACCGTGGCCCGCCTGATCGGCGCACCTCCGGGGTACGTCGGGTACGACGAGGGTGGCCAGCTCACCGAAGCGGTCCGCCGCCGCCCGTACCGGGTGGTGCTGCTCGACGAGGTCGAGAAGGCGCACGCGGACGTGTTCAACGTGCTGCTGCAGGTGCTCGACGACGGCCGCCTCACCGACGGGCAGGGACGGACCGTCGATTTCCGTAACGTCGTGGTCATCATGACCTCCAACCTCGGATCGACCCACATCCTCGACGCGGACATCTCACCGGAGGTGCTGCGCGACCGGGTGATGCACGACGTGCGTGGGCACTTCCGCCCGGAGTTCCTCAACCGGATCGACGAGGTCGTCATCTTCGAGCGATTGGCCCGGGAGCAGCTGCGCGAGATCGTCGACATCCAGCTGGAACGGCTCCGCCGACGTCTGACGGAGCGGGACCTCATGCTGGAGGTCACCGACCCGGCGATGGACGTCCTCGCCGAGCTCGGCTACGACCCGCTGTACGGCGCACGACCCCTCAAGCGGGTGATCCGCAAGCACCTGGAGGATCAGCTCGCCAAGGCCATGCTGGCCGGAGAACTCGTCGACGGGTCGACGGTCACCGTCGACGCGGGAGCCGATGGAGGGTTGACGATCACCAGCGGTGCTCCCCCGGCGGGGCGCTGACGCTCTGACGCACACGTCGGCAAGCCCCCGGCCGGGCGCTGACGGTGCGACGCACACGGCGGCCGGCCCCCAGCCGGCCCCCGCGCAGCCTTGTACCGAGCCTGGTGTGCAGCTTGGCGCCCAGCGTCACTCCGCCAGCCAGATGAAGTAGGCGGCGAACAGCACGAACAGGCTGTACATGATCGGTGAGACCTCACGCGCGCGGCCGCGGAACACCATCAGCAGGGGGAACAGCAGCAGCCCGAGGGCGATGCCGGTCGCGATCGAGTAGGTCAACGGCATCGCGATGATGGTGATGAACGCGGGGATCGCGTACTCCATCTCGCCCCAGTCGATGTCGCCGAGCCCCTTGGCCATCATCACCCCGACGATGATCAGGGCCGGGGCGGTCACCTGGGCGGTCACCACCCCCAGCAACGGCGAGAACAGCAACGTCAGCAGGAACAGCGCGGCGGTCACCACGGAGGTCAGGCCCGTGCGTCCACCGGCTCCAACGCCGGCGGACGACTCGATGTAGGAGGTCGTGGTCGAGGTGCCGAGCACCCCGCCGGCGATCGTGGCGGTCGAGTCGGCGACGAGCGCCCGGCTGGCGTTGGGCAGCTTGCCGTCGGGGGTGAGCAGGTTCGCCTGATTCGTGACGGCGATGAGCGTCCCGGCCGTGTCGAAGAAGTCGACGAAGAGCATGGTGAACACGACCACCAGCATCTGGACGGTGAGGAGTTCCGGAAGTGCCGTGATGCCAGCACCGAACGTCGGTGCGAGGCTCGGCGGTGCGGAGACGACCCCCGACGGCGGATCGATCAGGCCGACGATGACACCGGCGGCCGCCGTGACGATGATCCCGTAGAACACCGCCCCCTTGAGGCCGCGCAGCAGGAACAGCGCAGTGATGAAGATCCCGAAGACCGCCAGAAGGGTGGTCGGCGCCCCGAGGTCCCCGAGCCCGACGAGGGTCGCCTCGTCGGCCACAACGATGCCGGCGTTCTGCAGTCCGATGAAGGCGATGAACAGCCCGATCCCGGCACCCACGGCCAGCTTCAGTTGCATCGGGATCGCGTTGATGACGACCTCGCGGACCCCCGTCAACGCCAGGATCAGGAACAGGATCCCGGACACGAAGGTGGCCGCCAGTGCGGTCTCCCAGGGGACGCCCATCCCGAGCACGACGGTGAAGGCGAAGAAGGCGTTGAGACCCATGCCGGGTGCCTGGGCGATGGGCAGCTTCGCCCACAGACCCATGATCAGGGTCCCGATCGCCGCTGCCAGACAGGTCGCCACGAACACGGCCCCGAAGTCCATCCCGGTCGCGCTGAGGATGTCCGGGTTGACGAAGACGATGTAGGCCATCGCCAGGAAGGTGGTCGCCCCCGCGATCACCTCGGTGCGGACGGTCGTGCCGTTCTGGCGGAGCTTGAAGAACCGGTCGAGGGCGCTCGGAGCGCCAGCCTCACCGGATCCGGGCAGGGTCGTCTGGTCATCGGACACGGCGGGTCTCCGGGTCGTGAGAGCGGGGGGATCCGGTGGCCCCCGGGCACCGGCGGCGCGAAGCATAGTCAGCAGCACCCGTTGGACGTCGGCTCGCCGGTGGCGGATGTCCGAAGCCGGGACGACACGTGTCGGCGTTGCCGGATGACGCTCAGCGAGCCAGCACCTCGGTGATCTGCCGCGCCGCCCGGTCCCAGCCGCCGGCCGTCCGTCGCCGCGCCGACGCGCCGACCGTTCGACCGTGAGCCGGATCGTCCAGCAGACGGTGGATCGCGTCCGCGAGGTGGTCGGTCGCAACCGGTGGGACCAGGTAGCCATCCAGCCCATCGGTGATCACGTGCGGCATCTCGTCGACCCGCGTGGCGACGACCGGTCGGCCCCGTTGCATCGCCTGGAGGATCGGGACGGTGTCGTCACCGACCAACGTCGCGGAGGCCACGACGTCGGCGTGCTGCAGGTGGGCCGCCACGGTGCCGCAGGTCAGGCTGGGCAGAACGTGCACCCGGTCGGCGATCCCCGCGGACCGTGCCCGCCGATCGATCGCTTCACGGTCGGGTCCGGTCCCGAGCAGCAGGAGTCGGGTGTCGTCCGGTTGAGCCCGTAGCGCCTCGACCAGCAGGCCGGTGGCCCGTCGGGGGACCAGCGGGCCGACCGCGACGATGCGACGTCCCGGGAGGTCCGGTCGCGGACGCTCGAGCGGGGCGGGCAGGTGCGCGGGCTCGAGCAGCGGCGCGGGGGGAACGACCAGCACCGGACGGCCGTGCTGCCGGTCGAGTTCGTCGCGGAGCCGCTCGCTCCGCACGATGATGAGATCGGCGCGATCGAGCAGTCGATGCTCGATGGGGCCGCCGACCAGGCGATGGCGAAGGGTCGCTCGGCTGCCGGTCCGCAACGGCCAGCCGGCCGAGTCGTGCAGGTGGACGACCACCCGCCCACGGGACGCCAACCCGGCGGCCGTCAGCCCCGCCAGCGCGTCGAGCCCCTGCACGTGGAGGTGCAGGGTGACGCCACGGTGCAGCGCCCGACGGTGCCGCGGGCCGAGGCGATCGAGGACCGCGGCCGGTGGGACGCCGATCGACGTGAGAGCGGCGATCAGCGCCGGCCCCCGTCGGTGGCGTTCCCGACGGGGCTGGTAGGGGTCGGTCGCCAGCGGTCGGGGTCCGTGCAGGGCAGCGCCGACATGCACCTGCGGACCGACCAGGGTCGGGCACACCCGTGCGGCGTGGGCCGCGGCTGGCCGGTCCGACTCGGAGGGTCGGACCGGGTGGACATGCGTGGACACCTGGGCTCCAACGTCGAGGTGTCCTCACGGTACGAAGCGCAGATGGCGGCGAGGTGACGGTGAGCAGGCCATGAACCGACCGTGAGGTGGCGGCTGCAGGTGGCTCGGTACGGTTGCGTGCACCGCGACGGCGCGGTGGACGCCACGCACCGAACCGGGCACCTTTCCGTCGGCAGCCAGGAGCGACCATGCGAGGTTGGGCCGACCCGGACGCGGTGATCGTCGGTGCGGGCCCCAACGGACTGGCGGCGGCACTGACCCTGGCACGGGAGGGGTTCCGGGTCACGGTCATCGAGGCAGCGGACGAACCCGGCGGTGGGACGCGCACCTACGAGGATCCGGCGGTCCCGGGGCTGCTGCACGACCACTGCTCCGCGGTCCACCCGATGGGTGCCGCCGGCCCCTTCTTCACCCGACTGCCGCTCGAACGGTTCGGGCTGCGGTGGTGCCGACCGGACCTCGACCTCGTGCATCCGTTCGACGACGGGACGGCCGCGGTCATGCAACGCGACCTCGGGGCCACCATCGCCGGGTTGGGCGCCGACGGGCCGCTGTGGGACCGCCTGTTCGGATCGGTTGCCCGGCGGTTCGATGCGCTGTCGGACGATCTGTTGGGTCCGATCTTCGGGGTGCCGCGGCACCCGGTCGCGACGGCGATCGCCGGCCTGCCGGGCCTGCTGCCCGCGTCGGTGGTCGCTCGGAGGTTCGCGACCCCCGGAGGGGCTGCCCTGTTCGGTGGCATCGCGGCCCACGCGGTCACGCGCTTGGACCAGCCGATGACCACCGCGGTCGGCCTCCTGCTCGGCGGTGCGGGTCATGTGGCCGGGTGGCCGGTCGCCGAGGGCGGGTCACAGGCGATCTGGCGTGCCATGGTCGGCTACCTCGAGGAGCTCGGCGGCGAGGTCGTCACCAGCACACGGATCACCGACTTCGCGCAGCTGCCGCGTGCCCGGGTCGCCCTGTTCGACACGACCCCGACCCAGCTGTCGCACATCCTCGGCGAGCGGCTGCCGGACCGCGCCCGCGCCCGCACCGAACGGTGGCGGTACGGCCCCGGCGCCTTCAAGGTCGACTTCGCGGTACGGGGCGAGGTGCCCTGGACCGCACCGGAGGCACGACGTGCCGGGACGCTGCACCTCGGCGGGACGTTCGACGAGATGGCTGCCGCGGAAGCCGCCACCGCCGCCGGCGAGGCCCACCCGCGCCCGTTCACTCTGGTGGCGCAGCCACACGTCGCCGACCCCACCCGCCGCGTCGGCGCCATCACGCCGCTGTGGTCGTACGCGCACGTGCCACATGGTTCGACGCAGGACGCGGGGCCGCTCATCGAGGCACAGATCGAGCGGTTCGCACCCGGCTTCGGTGAGCGCGTGATCGCCCGGCACGTCACCACCCCCGCCGACTTCGAGGTGTACAACCCGAACCTGCACGGTGGCGACATCGGTGGTGGGGCCAACACGATGCGCCAGCTCGTCGCCCGGCCGCGGCT
>JAWLFE010000113.1:0-7551 GCA_041685735.1 Nitriliruptoraceae bacterium | reverse complement strand
AGGTTCCTCACGTGTTACTCACCCGTTCGCCGGTTTCCTCCACTCCGAAGAGTGGGATCGACCCTCGACTTGCATGTGTTAGACCCGCCGCCAGCGTTCATCCTGAGCCAGGATCAAACTCTCCGTTGAGTGATCGTTACCACATGGAACATGCGCTAATGATCGAACAAAACGAAGGTTCAGAGACCGACCTTTGTCGCCGAAGCGATGCCTGGGTCGATCGTTGATCCCTCATTATTTTTGGGGTTACTATTACACTCACTCGTAGACCGCATCGACAGAAGTCGGTGCGATCGACGGGGTTGTGTCACCTCACGGGGTCAGAAGTCGACCCTGTGGGTTTCACTGGCTTTTGGCACCCTGTGCAGTTCTCAAGGAGCGGTGAAGGGGTCCAACGGGTTCCATCCACCACGAGCGTGCTCGATCGGGAGTGGCTTCCGCGGGGACACCGCGTTTCTCGCGCAGTCTCGGACTGGCAAGGCAGCGAACGCTACCACTTCCAGCCGTGACCTCCAACTCGGGGCCTTGGGCGGTGCACCGGATGTTTCCGAAGAAGCCAACCATCGAAGGTCGGACCGGTGCGACCGGGCTCGAAGAGAGCCGAGGCCGCTGAGCGGGATCGGTAGCGTACGTGCCGCCACCCTGTCGTGTCAAGTCACTCCGTCGTACCCGGTGGCGGTCACGGCGTGCATGCTCGCCTGTCCGGGTGGCTCCGGAAGATGTCGACCTGCGCCGACCTGTGGGACGGTAGCGGATGTCGCCGCGGGCGCCAAACCACGGGGCGCGAACGCCTCGTGCGGTCGATCAGGGCAGCGTCTCCGCCCGCGGCGATCGCCGGTAGCGGCTGACGGCGGGTGCATCGGCCAGCCACCACCGCCAGGGCACGTCCGCCGCTCGGGAGACCCCGACCCGTAGGCCGCTGCGGCGCTCGGACGGCCGCGTGCTCCAGCCGTCCCGTGCCAGCTGCACACCGGCCCGTCCCGCGAGCAGATCGAGCCCATCGTGACGGTCAGCGTCGATGTCGAGCCCCCGCGCCAGGTTGCCGGGGCCCCGCAGCAGGGCCGCATGATCCGTGACCGCAGCACGCCGGCGACGGACCCACCTCTCCCCCTCGATGACGACCGCGGCGCGCAGGAGCACGGCGGCCCCGACCCCGGGCCGGTCGACGCTGACGTTGCAGCACCAGTGGACCCCGTAGGAGCGGTAGACGTAGGCCGTCCCGGGTGCGGCGAACATCGCGGCGTTGCGGGGCGTGCGTCCACGGGCGCTGTGGCTCGCCGGGTCATCCGGGGTGTAGGCCTCGACCTCGACGATCCGTGCCACCGTCATCGACCCGTCGGCTTCGGCGCGGAGGAGCAGCGCACCCAGCAGATCGGCCGCGACCTGTGGGGCCGGCCGTGCCAGCGGATCTCGATCCATCCGCCGCAGCTCGCCGTGGAGGGTCGCCGCCGTCACCCGCGACGGACCTCATCGACCCAGGTGGTGAACCGATCGACCGGCCAGGTGTTGGCGATCGCGGACCGGTCCAGACCGGCGCGTCGTGCCTGGGCCACCCCGAACCGTGCACGATCCAACTCGGCGACGGCGTGCGCATCGGTCGAGATCACGAACGTGACGCCCCGCCGTGCGCCTTCGCGGATCACCTCGACGGGCGCGTCCAGGCGCCGCAGGCTCGCGTTGATCTCGATGCCCGTGCCCGTCTCCGCCGCGGCGTCGAGGACCGCCTCGAGGTCCAGGTCGATGCCGGGACGCTTGCCCAGCATGCGGCCCGTCAGGTGCCCGATCGCAGTGACACTCGGATGCCGGATCGCCGCAACGACCCGGGCGGTCTGTTCGTCGGCCGGACGTCCGAAGTGTGAGTGCACGCTGGCCACCAACCAGTCGAACCCGGCCAGGAAATCGTCGTCGTAGTCGAGGGTTCCGTCCGCGCCGATGTTGAGCTCCGAGCCGTGGAACAGGCGGATATCTCCGCGTTGCTGCTCGAGCTCCCGCAGAGCACGACGCTGCTCCTCCATCTGCTCGCGGGAGACGCCGTTGATCGTGAGGTCCTCGGCGTGGTCGGTGATCGCGAGGTAGTCGAGCCCGCGGTCGACCGCGGCGGCCACCAGGTCGTCCAGCGCGTCCCGGCCGTCGCCGGACAGGTCCGTGTGGTCGTGCAGGTCGCCCCGCAGATCCTCGACGACCGGCAGCTCCGGCGCCGAACCGTCGAGCGCCGCTTCGATCTCACCTCCGTCCTCCCGCTGTTCCGGGGCGATCCAGGGCAGCTCCAGGGCGTCGTAGACGTCCTGCTCGGTCTTCGACGCGACGACATCGCCTCCGTCCTTGGCCGCGAGGGCGTACTCGTTGAGCATCCAGCCCCGGTCGATCGCCCGCTGCCGCAACCGGATGTTGTGGGCCTTCGACCCGGTGAAGTAGACGAGCGCCGCACCGAAACTGTCCGGCGGGACGATGCGCAGATCGACCTGCAACCCGTCGCTGGTGATCACCGAGGTCTTGGTCTCCCCCGACCCGATCACCCGGTCGACCTCGCCGAGTCCCATGAACGCGTCGGTGACCGCGGCCGGATCGTCCGAACCGACCAGCACGTCGACGTCACCGATCGTCTCCCGGAACCGCCGGAGGCTGCCGGCGTAGGCCGCCTGTTCGACACCCTCGACCTCCTCCAGCGCGGCAACGATCCGCTCCGCGGGAGGCAAGGCGTCAGCGATGTCGATGCGCTGGTCCTTGGAGGTCAGCCCGAGCTTGGTGATGGCCTCCGTGAGGTTCTCGACGGTCTTGTCGCCCATGCCGGGCAGCTTCGCGACCGAGCCGTCCTCGAGCCCCGCCGCCAGCCCCTCCAGGTCGGTGATCCCGAGCTCGTCCTCGAGCAGCTGGACCGACTTCGGCCCCAACCCCGGCACCTTCAGCAGGTCGACCTTCGAGGTCGGATGCTTGGCCCGCAGTTCCTCGAGGCGTTCGATCGACCCGGCGTCGAGGTACTCACGGATGCGGCCGGCGATGCTCTTGCCGATGCCCTTGACCTTCGCCAGGTCCGCCGCGCTGTGGTCCGCGACGTCGCCATCCAGGGTCAGGACCGCCCGTTCGGCGTTCTGGTAGGCGCGGACCCGGAACGCGTTCGGACTCCCCTCGTCCAGCTCGGTGAGCGTGGCCAGCTCCTTGAGCAGACGTGCCACCTCGACGTTGCTGGTCGCCACGACATGGTCCCGATCATCCGGTGAGCGGTGGTCTGCAGCAGCTGGCTGCGGCCGGTTCCGGCCGGGGGTCTCCGGTGCCGGCGACCGGTGCGTCCCAGGGTAGCTCTGGTCGCCCAGGCTCCTCCGGCGTCGCGGTCGCGCAGCTCCGATCGGTCGCGGTCGTTCAGGTCAGGTCGGTCGCGGTCGCTCAACCGCGGTTGACGGCGGCCGCCTCTCTGGCGCGTTCGAGCTGGGTGCGCACCGACGCGGTCGCGGTGCCGTTGACCCCGTCGCGACGGTCGATCGCCTGCTGGACGTCGAACCGCGCGGCGACGTCCTCATCCAGCGCCGGATGCACGGCCGCGAGCTCCGCGGGGTCCAGACCGTCGAGGTCCACGCCGCGTTCCTCGGCCAGCCGCACCACCTCGCCGACCACCTCGTGCGCGTCGCGGAACGCCACGCCGCGGGTGACCAGTTCCTCAGCGAGGTCGGTGGCCAGCGCGAAGCCACCGACGCTCGCTGCCGCCAGCCGGTCGCGGTCGAAGGTCAGCGATGCAACGGTGCCGGTGATCGCGGGGAGCACGAGGCGCAGGGTGTCGACCGCATCGAAGACCGGCTCCTTGTCCTCCTGCAGGTCCCGGTCGTAGGTCAGCGGCAGGGCCTTGACGGTGGTCAACAGGTTCATGAGGTCGCCGATGACCCGTCCGGCCTTGCCGCGGACCAGCTCGGCGATGTCGGGGTTGCGCTTCTGGGGCATGATCGACGAGCCCGTGGAGAACCCGTCACCGACCCGGGCGAACCCGAACTCGGCGGTGGCCCACAGCACGATCTCCTCCCCCAGGCGCGACAGCGTCACCGCCAGGATCGCGCACGCGGACAGCACCTCCAGGGCGAAGTCACGGCTGGCGACCGCATCCATCGAGTTGGGTGCCACCCCAGCGAAACCGAGGTGGTCCGCGTAGGCCGCCGGATCGAGCCCGAGCGTCTGCCCAGCCAACGCCCCCGATCCGAGCACCGACTCGTCCAGCCGAGCACGGGCGTCGCGCAGGCGGCCCGCGTCGCGGTCGAGCATCCAGACGTAGGCGAGCAGGTGGTGGCTGAGCAGGACGGGTTGGCCCCGCTGCAGGTGGGTGTAGCCGGGGGCCAACCAGCCGAGGTGCTCATCCGCCTGCTCGACGAACGCCGTCTGCAACGCCCCGATCAGCGCGACCAGCTCATCACAGGCATCGCGACACCACAGCCGCAGGTCGCTGGCGATCTGGTCGTTGCGCGACCGGCCGGCGCGCAGTTTCCCGCCGAGCGGTCCCAGGTCCTCGACCAGCCATCGTTCGATGGCGCCGTGGACGTCCTCGTCGGTGGGCAGGAACGGGAACGCGTCGTCGGCGAACAGCCCGGCGCACCGGTCGAGCGCGGCCAGCATCTGGTCGAGTTCCCCGGCGTCGAGCACCCCGATCCGGTGCAGCTCATGCGCGTGCGCCCGTGACCCGGCGAGGTCCTGACGCCACAGCTTCCGATCGAACGACGTGGACACTCCGAGCGCCCATGCGGCCTCGTCCGGGCCGACGCTGAAGCGTCCGCCCCAGAGCCGTCCGGCATCGGTGGCCGGGGTGGCCTGATCATCACTGGTCACGTCACGCGCTCCGCATGGTGGGGTGCTCCGGGTGGCTCACAGGTCGTCGCCGTGGGCCTTGGTTCGTGCGGCCCAGGTCTTCAGCGGCAGGCCCCAGAGCTTCACGAACCCTTCGGCCAGGGTCTGGTCGAACTGGTCGCCTTCGTCGTAGGTCGCCATCTCGAGGCTGTAGAGCGCGGAATCGGCGCTGCGGCGGCCGACCACGGTGGCGCTGCCCTTGTAGAGCTGGACGCGGACCTCGCCGTTGACGTACCTGTTGGCCTCGTCCATGAACGCGTCCAGTGCGTTCTTGAGCGGGCCCCACCACAGGCCGTTGTAGATCAGCTGTGCGTAGCGGCCCTCTTCGGTCCGCTTGTGGTCGGCGAGTTCCTGTTCGAGGCAGAGGTCCTCCAGGTCGCGGTGCGCGGTGATCAGCGTGATCGCGGCCGGGCACTCGTAGATCTCCCGGCTCTTGATGCCGACCAACCGGTCCTCGATCATGTCGATGCGCCCGATGCCGTGCGCGCCGGCCTTCGCGTCCAGTTCCGCGACCAGCTCGTTGAGCGGCAGTTCCCTGCCGTCGAGGCTGACGGGCAGGCCGTGGCGGAAGGCGATGATGACCTCGTCGGGGTCCTCCGGCGCATCTTTGACGCTGACGGTGCGCTCGAAGACGTCCTCCGGCGGCTGGGCCCACGGGTCCTCCAGGACACCGCACTCCGCGGTGCGCCCCCAGGCGTTCTCGTCGATCGAGTAGGGCGACTCCTTGGACTTGATCGGGATCGGGATGCCACGCTCGTTGGCGTAGTCGATGGAGGCGTCGCGGGTCAGGCCCCACTCACGGATCGGCGCCATGGTGTCGAGGTCGGGCGCGAGGCACATCGTGCCGACCTCGAAGCGGACCTGGTCGTTGCCCTTGCCGGTGCAGCCGTGGGCGACGCCGGCGGCGCCGGTCTCACGGGCGACCCGCACGAGGTGCTTGACGATCAGCGGACGTGACAGGGCGGACACGAGCGGGTACTTGCCCATGTACATCGCGTTGGCCTTCAGCGCCGGGGCGATGAAGTCGGTGGCGTACTCCTCACGCGCGTCGACGACCACCGATTCGACCGCGCCACAGTCCAGGGCGCGCTGGCGGATCTCGTCGAGATCGTCGACACCCTGGCCGACGTCGACGGCACAGGCGACCACCTCGACGCCCTTGTGCTCCTTCATCCACTGGATGGCGACGGACGTGTCGAGCCCGCCCGAGTAGGCGAGGACGATGCGTGGCTTCATGGTGATGCTCCTGGATGGATCGATGATGCTGGGCTGGGAGACGGTGCGGGTGGGGGTGGGCTGGGAGACGGTGCGGGTGGTCAGACCGGGTCGGGGCGATCAGGTCAGGGCGGTCAGGTCGTGCGGAGCCCGGCGCGCCCGGCCAGGTCGTCGGCCAGTGATCGGCCCGTGGTCCCCTCTTCGGCGACCACCAGGATCGTGTCGTCGCCGGAGACGGTCGCGATCACGTGATCGAGCTCCGCCAGGTCGATCGCCGAGGCGACCGGGTGGGCACACGCCGGCGGGGTGCGCAGGACCGCGAGGTTGCCGCTGGCCGTGACGTTGGTGACGAACCGCTGCAGGGTCTCGTCGAGGCGCTCGCGTGCCGACGACGGTCCGGGGTCCGCGGCCAGGCGGTAGACGAGCGACCCGTCGGCACCTCGGACCTTGACCGCGCCCACCTCGCCGAGGTCGCGACTGACGGTCGCTTCGTGGACCTCGACGCCGGTGGCCGCCAACGCGTCGACGACCTGCGCCTGGGAGCGCAGGTCACCATCCGTGATCAGCTGCCGCAGCAGCTGCTGGCGACGCGTCTTGTCGGCCATCGATCAGCTCCCGAGCAACATGGCGAGCAGGGCCTTCTGGGCGTGCAGTCGGTTCTCGGCCTGGTCGAACACCCGCGAGGCGGTCCCGTCGATCACCTCGGCGGTGACCTCCTCGCCGCGGTGGGCCGGCAGGCAGTGCAGGAAGATCGCAGCGTCCGCCGTGTTGGCGAACAGCTGCGGGGTGATCTGGTAGGGCGCGAAGGTCGCGAGCCGCTGTTCCGCCTCGTCCTCCTGACCCATCGACGCCCAGACATCGGCGTAGACGGCGTCGGCACCAGCCACCGCTTCGACCGGATCCAGGGTGACCGTGACCTGTGCGCCGGAGACGTCAGCCAGTTCCCGCGCACGGGCGACGACGGACCCGTCGGGGGCGTAGCCCTCGGGATGCGCGATGCGGACCGACAGCCCGACCTTCGCGCCCGCGAGCAGCAGGGAGTGCGCGACGTTGTTGCCGTCACCGACGTAGGCCAGCGTGCGGCCGGACAGCTCACCGAACTCGGCGCGGATGGTCTGCAGGTCGGCGAGCGCCTGGCAGGGGTGTTCCTGGTCGGTCAGGGCGTTGACGACCGGGACCGTGGCGGCGCCCGCCAGCTCGTGCAAGCGGTCCTGCCCGAAGGTGCGCACGACGATGCCGTGGACGTAGCGGGACAGCACGGCACCCGTGTCGGCGATGGTCTCCCCGCGACCGAGCTGCAGCTCGGCGGACGACAGCGACAGCGGGCTGCCCCCGAGCTCCGACACCGCGACCTGGAACGACACCCGGGTCCGGGTGGACGGCTTCTCGAAGATCATCGCGACCGTCCGGCCGTGCAGCACGTCGCGGACGGGCGATCGACCCGCGTGGATGCGCGCATCCCGTTCGGCCTTGAGTCCGTCGGCCAGGCTCAGCAGCGACATGGTCTGCTCGCCG
>JAWLFE010000035.1:11045-29700 GCA_041685735.1 Nitriliruptoraceae bacterium | reverse complement strand
GCACGCTACGACCTGACCGATGAGGCCCACCGCCTGTTCCCGCACCGCTACGACCAGCTCGCCGCAGAGATGCTGGACTTCCTGACGGAGCAGCACGGCCGTGACGGCCTGCGGCGGTTCCTGAAGTGGCGGCTCGAGCGTGAGACCGCCGATCTGCGCGAGGCCATCACCGCCGAGGATCTCCACGAGCGCCTCGAACAGCTCGCGTCGCGGCTGTCGGATGCCGGCTTCGCGGCCAGCATCGAGCCGGCGGAAGACGGCTTCAAGCTGGTGCAGAACCACTGCGCGATCGCTGACGTCGCCAAGGAGTTCCCGGAGGTCTGCGCCTACGAGGCCGCCGCGTTCTCCAAGGTCCTCGGTCGGGATGTGACTCTGTCGCGCCGCGACACCCTGGCGACGGGCGCCGGCGCGTGCGTGTGTACCGTCGCGGAGGCACCCGTCCCGACCGCCGCCCCCCGTGACGCGTCCGCAGAGCGGCCCGGCACGAACCCCACCGAAGAAGGTCCGTGGTCGTCGGGAGCGCCCGCTCCCGGCCGGCCGCACCACCCGTGACACCGATCCCCCACAACGATCCACGATCGAGCAGGAGAGCACCGTGAGCCAGGCTGAGATCGACCTCCCGGTCAGTGACGCCCGTCAGAACCAGCAGGACGTCGCCCAGGACCTCGCCGAGTACAAGTTCGGCTGGGCCGACCGTGACGACGACTACTCGTTCACCTCCGAGCGCGGACTGTCGCGTGAGCAGGTGGCGGCCATCAGCGACCGGAAGAACGAGCCGTCGTGGATGCGTGACCTGCGCCTGCGGGCCTACGAGGCCTACCTGCGTCGGCCCATGCCCAACTGGGGTGCCGACCTCACCGGTATCGACTTCGACAACATCTACTACTACGTCGAAGCATCGGAGAAGCAGGCCAGCACCTGGGACGAGCTCCCGCCGGAGATCCTCGAGACCTACGAGAAGCTCGGGATCCCCCAGGCCGAGCGTGAGCGCCTGGTCTCCGGGGTGGCCGCGCAGTACGAGTCGACCGTGCTGTACCACAAGGTCCGCGAGGACCTGGAGGCGGAAGGTGTCATCTTCCTCGACACCGACACCGCGCTGCAGGAGCACGAGGACCTGTTCCGCAAGCACTTCGCGACCATCATCCCGCCCAACGACAACAAGTTCGCGGCGCTCAACACCGCCGTGTGGTCCGGAGGCTCGTTCATCTGGATCCCCGAGGGTGTCAAGGTCGACATCCCGCTCCAGGCCTACTTCCGCATCAACAAGCAGAACATGGGCCAGTTCGAGCGGACGCTGATCATCGCGGAGCCGGGTTCCTACATCCACTACGTCGAGGGCTGCACGGCCCCGATCTACTCGTCGGACTCCCTGCACTCCGCGGTCGTCGAGATCCTCGTCAAGCCGGGTGCCCGCGTGCGTTACACGACCATCCAGAACTGGTCGAACAACGTCTACAACCTCGTGACCAAGCGCGCGGTCGCCGAGAAGAACGCCACCATGGAGTGGATCGACGGCAACATCGGCTCCAAGGTCACGATGAAGTACCCGGCGGTGTGGCTGACCGGCGAGGGCGCGAAGGGCGAGGTCCTGTCGGTGGCGTACGCCAATGACGGGCAGCACCAGGACGCCGGTGCCAAGATGGTCCACGCCGCGCCCTACACGACCTCCAACATCCTGTCGAAGTCGGTCTCCAAGGGCGAGGGACGGACCTCGTACCGTGGGCTCGTCTCCATCCAGGAGGGTGCCCACCACGCCCGCTCGGCGGTCAAGTGCGATGCGTTGATGCTCGACGAGACCTCGCGCACCGACACCTACCCCTACATGGAGATCGATCAGGAGGACGCCACGATCGAGCACGAGGCCACGGTCTCGAAGGTGTCCGACGACCAGATGTTCTACATGCAGTCGCGTGGCATCGACGAGGACGAGGCAACCGCGATGATCGTGCGGGGCTTCATCGAGCCGATCGCACGCGAACTGCCGATGGAGTACTCCGTCGAACTCAACCGCCTGATCGCCCTGGAGATGGAAGGTGCGATCGGCTGAGACGGCGGAGTCCGCCAGGCAGGGCCCGTCCCACGCGGGTCCTGCCGACACCTCTGTCCGACGAGCCCGCCCGACCGGGCCGGTTGTGCCCCTCCACGTCGCCCTGCGACGCTCCGTGACCCATCACACCGTGAAGAGTTGATCGTGAACCTTGCTTCCCTCTCCGAGGACGCCCTGACCGCCAGCAGCGATGCGGCGGGCGAGACCCCCTGGCTGCGTGATCGTCGCCTGGTGGCGTTCAAGCGCTATCTCGACCAGAACTGGCCAGACAGCCGGCAGGACGAGTTCTGGCGCTCCACCCCCTTCGACCGACGGATCGATGTCGATCGCGAACTGATCGCCGCGGCGAGCGATGTCGAGGTGCCGGCGTCGGTGCTGTCGAGCATCGATGCACCGACGGCATCGGTGCAGATCGTCGACGGTGAGGTGACCCGGATCACGGTGCCCTCGGAACTCGGTGAGCAGGGCCTGATCGTGACCGACCTGCGCACCGCCGCGGCGGAGCACGAGGACCTGGTCGAACCCGCGCTCGGGTCCCTGACCACCTCGGACCCCGACGGCACGGGCGGCCAGGAGGATCGCACGATCACCGCCAACGACGCCGCGTGGACGGCCGGGGTGTTCGTGTACGTCCCACCGGAGCTCGAGATGTCGGCGCCGATCGGCGTGCACATCCACGTCACCCAGCCGGGAGCCCACCTGCCGCGGGTCCTCGTGGTCGCCGGGCACCATGCGAAGGCGATGGTCTACCTCGAACACACCTCGGTGGCCGGTGTCGATGCGCTGGTCGACGAGGTCGTCGAGGTCATCGCCCAGGACAGCGCCGAGGTGCACGTCGCCTCGTTGCAGACCTGGTCCAACGAGATCGAGCATCTGTCCCTGCAGAAGGTGCAGGCGCACCGCGATGCCACCGTCGGGCAACTGTCGGTCACCATCGGCGGGCGCACCGTCCGGTTGCGGCCGGAGACCGACCTCGTCGGTCCGGGTGCGACGACCCGGCCGCTCGGCATCTACTTCGCCGACGAGGGGCAGTGGTTCGACCTCCAGCCCTACGTCCGGCACATCGCACCACGGGCGTCGTCGGATGTGCTGTTCAAGGGGGCGCTGCAGGGCCACAGCCGCACCGTGTTCCGCGGCAACATCTACGTCGCCAAGGACGCGGTGGGCACCGATACCGACGAGAACAACAAGAGCCTGATCCTGACCGAGGGCGCCCGGGCCGACTCGACGCCGTTCCTCGAGATCCACTGTGCGGACATCGCGGCGGGTCACGGGTCGGCGACGGGCCAGATCGACGCGCGCCACCTGTTCTACCTCGAATCGCGTGGTATCCCGCGAGACGAGGCGTTGCGCCTGATCGTGTTCGGCTTCTTCCGCGAGGTCCTCGGCGAGGTCGACCTGCCCGGCATGGAGGAGGCTGCGCTGGACGCGATCGATGCACGCGTGGCCGCCGCCGACCTCTCCACCTTCCAGGTCAACGACGCCGCACTGCAGGACGTGGTCTCATGACCAACGACGGGCACGCCAAGCTCTCCGAACTCGAGGATGCCACGCCGGTCCAGGTCGAGGTCGACGGTACACCCGTCTGCCTCGTGCGCTTCGGCGACACCGTCAAGGCGATCCACGACGTCTGCTCCCACCAGCAGTGGTCCCTGGCCGACGGCATGGTCTGGGACAACGGTGTGGAGTGCTCCCTGCACGGTTCCACCTTCGACCTCGACACCGGTGCGCCGTCGTCGCTGCCGGCGATGAAGCCGGTTCCGACCTTCGCGGTCCAGATCGACGGCGACACCGTCCACGTTGATGTCGAGACCGCGACCAACGACGCCCCGTTCCCCGATCACTGACCTTCGCCTTCCCGCGACCGATCCTCACGAAAGTTCGACATCATGGCAGACCTCGAGATCCGCGACCTCACGGTCGAGGCCGACGGTGCGGAGATCCTCCGCGGCGTCACGCTCGACCTCGACAAGGGCAAGACCATCGCGCTGATGGGCCCCAACGGTTCGGGCAAGTCCACCCTGGCCTACGCGATCGCCGGACACCCGGCGTATGACGTGACGGGTGGCACGATGACCTGGCAGGGCACCGTGCTCAACGACCTCCCCCCCGACGAGCGGGCGCGGCTCGGCGTCTTCCTCGCGATGCAGTACCCGGTCGAGGTGCCCGGCGTGTCGCTCACCAACTTCCTGCGGACCGCCGTCAACTCGGTGTCCGAGGAGGACGTGTCGATCCGTGAGTTCATGGGCAACCTGCGCAGCGAGATGGCCGCGCTCGGGGTCGACGAGTCGTTCCTGCAGCGGTCGGTCAACGACGGGTTCTCCGGTGGTGAGAAGAAGCGTTTCGAGATCCTGCAGGCGGCGTTGCTCCAGCCGCAGCTGGCCGTGCTCGACGAGACCGACTCCGGTCTGGACGTCGACGCGCTCAAGACCGTCGCCGAGGGCGTCAACCGGCTGCAGGGCCCGGACCTGGGTGTGCTGATCATCACCCACTACACGCGCATCCTGCGCTACATCAAGCCCGACGAGGTCCACGTGATGTTCGAAGGCCGCCTGGTCGCCTCGGGTGGTCCGGAGCTGGCCGACGAGCTCGAGGACAAGGGCTACGAGAACATCAAGGAACTGACCACGACCTCGTGAGCGCTCGGGGGACCTGAGGCGCTCGCAGGCACCCGGCGGTGGCCAGTGGGCCGCCGACCGGGCACCCTGGTCTCCGAGCACGACCCGCACGGCACGACCGATACGACCGACACCGCACGACCGCCGGCCGGACCCACGACCGTACGACGAACCGAGGGCACCATGCCGTTCGACGTCCCGACGTTGCGCAAGGAGTTCCCGACCCTGCAGCGGGATCTGGACGGCCACCGCCTGGTCTACCTCGACTCCGCGGCATCGTCGCAGACCCCCGTGGTCGTGCTCGATGCGATGGATCGCTACTACCGCTGGTCGCGGTCCAACGTGCACCGGGGCGTCTACCAGTTGGCCGAGGAGGCCACCGATCTCTACGAGGGAGCGCGCAGCAAGCTGGGGACGTTCCTGGATGCCGATCCGCGCGGGATCGTGTTCACCAAGAACGCGACCGAGGCCTGCAACCTCATCGCCTACTCGTGGGTGCGCCGCAACCTCGGTCCGGGGGACGCGCTGCTGACCACCGTGATGGAGCACCACGCGAACCACGTGCCGTTCACCTACGCCGCCAGGGACCTGGGCTTCGAGGTGCGCCACATCACGCTCACCGACGACGGCCAGCTCGACCTCGAGGTTGCACGCGACCTGCTGGCCGACGGCCGCGTCCGGTTCGTCGCCGTCAGCCACGTGTCCAACGTGCTCGGCACGATCAACGACATCACGGCGATCGCGGACATGGCCCGGGCGGCCAACCCCGGTGCGATCGTCCACGCCGACGGCACGCAGGCGGTCCCACACCTGCCGGTCGGTTTCCGGACCCTCGGTGTCGACAGCTACGCCATCACCGGCCACAAGATGCTCGGCCCCACGGGGATCGGCGCGCTCATCGCCCGCCCGGAACTGCTCGACTCGATGGAGCCGTTCCTGTCCGGTGGTGACATGATCCGCGACGTCACCCTCGACGGCGCCACCTGGAACGACATCCCCCACAAGTTCGAGGCCGGCACCCCGATGATCGCCGAGGCCGCGGGGTTGGGCGCGGCGGTGGACATGCTCACCGAGCTCGGCATGGACCGTATCCGTGCACACGAGCGTGAGCTCACCGGCCGGTTGATCGACGCCCTGGCCGGTATCGACGACGTCACGGTCCACGGTCCGCGCGACCTCGATGTACGGGGTGGAGCGGTGTCCTTCGAGGTCGCCGGCGTCCACCCGCACGACGTGGGTGCCATGCTGTCGTCGACCGGTGTGTGCGTCCGGGTCGGCCACCACTGCTGCAAGCCGTTGATGAAGTGCCTGGGCGCCAACGCCACCGCCCGCGCCAGTGTCCACGTCTACAACGACGCCGACGACCTCCCCCCTCTGGTCGAGGGGATCGAGGCCGCCCGGTCGTTCTTCGCCCGCTGAGGGAGCCACCATGTCGATGGAAGACCTCTACCAGGACATCATCCTGGACCACTACCGCAAGCCCAAGAACCGCGCACCCGAGTTGGCCGACGAGGACGTCCACGTCCACCATTCCAACCCGCTGTGTGGTGACGAGATGGACCTGCGCATCCGGATCGTCGACGGCAACCTCGATGCGGTGGTCTTCGACGGCGAGGGGTGCTCCATCAGCCAGGCGTCCGCCTCCGCGATGACCCAGGCGGTCATCGGCCGGGAGCTCAAGGACAGCCTGGAACTGGCCGAGGACTTCCGGCTGATGATGCACGGCGACGAACCCTCCCGCGCCGACGACCTGCTCGACGGCGTCGCCTTCCAGGGGGTGTCCAGGTTCCCGGTCCGCGTGAAGTGCGCGCTGCTGGGCTGGATGGCCCTGCGCGACGCGATCGAGACCTACCAGAGCGGCGCGTCCGCGCACTCCGTGACCCACGACGACTGAACGGATCACCCGTGACCGATCAGACCAACACCATGACCGAGCCGGACGTCGATGACGACGACGTCATCCCGGAGGCCGACACACCGACCGGTGAGGCCCCGACGTCCACGCCAACGACCGGCAGCGACCGGCCGCACCCGTTCGCGGACCTGCCGCTCGAAGAGGACGGGATGCCGTCGTCACAGGACCTGATGAACGGGCTCCGTGCCGTCGTGGACCCAGAGATCGGCTACAACATCGTCGATCTCGGCCTCGTCTACGAGGTCACCAAGCCCGAGCGCGGGTACGCGCACGTGCTGATGACCCTGACGTCGATGGGCTGCCCGCTGACCGAGGTCATCCACCAGCAGTGCTCGGTGATCCTGGGCGCGATGCCCGGCGTCGACCGCGTCGAGGTCGAGTTCACCTTCACCCCGCCGTGGTCCACCGACAAGATCGCCGACTACGTGCGCGAGGAACTGCGCGCCATGGGCATGAACGTCTGACCAGCCCGCCCGGCGGTCCCCGATCAGCTGGCTTCGCAGCCCTGCAGCCGCTCGAGATGGGGGATGGCCGACGGCGAGACCGGCCGCTGCAGGAAGTAGCCCTGACCGATGTCGCAGCCGAGGCGTCACGCTCGTTCGTGCCGAGCCCGGTCATGAACGACCGGTCGACGCTGCCCCAGGACCGCCCGGCCGGTCTCCGGTTCCTGCATCAGCGCGCTCTCGGTGAGCTCCAGGCAGAGGCGCGAGGGATGGATGCCGTGCTCCTCGGCGATGGAGACGAACTCCGCGGGCGGGATCCACCCACGTCGGGGGTGGTGCCACCGCAGGAGTGCCTCGACACCGACCAGCGTGTCGTCGGCGAGGTGGAACAGCGGCTGGTACGCCAGGCTGAGCTCGCCCCGTTCGATGCTGCCGTGGAGGTCCTGCGCGAGTTCGACGCGCAGCAACAACGCGTCTCGGAGGGGCGCGTCGAAGCGCTGGATGCGCGCCCGACCGCCCTCCTTGGCCTGGCACATCGCTGCGTCCGCGTCGCGCAGAACGGCTTCCGGATCACCCTGCTCGGCCCCGACCACCACGCCGGCGCTGGCGGTCACCACGTGATCGCGCTGCCCGATCCGGAACGGCTCCTCGAACATCTCCAGCAGTCGGTCGGACCCACGCAACGCCTCGGAGGCGTCCTCGCCGTCGTCGAGCAGGATCACGAACCCGTCACCGCCGAGGCGGGCGACCGTGTCGCACGACCGGACCTGTTCGGTCAAGCGACGGGACACCTCGATGAGCAGTTCGTCGCCCTTGGTGTGTCCCAGCGAGTCGTTGATGAGCTTGAAACGATCGAGGTCGACGAACACGACGCCGACCGACCGCTCCGAGCGTCGGGTTCGTTCGAGCGCCTGCTGGAGCCGGTCGAGCAGGAGCGCACGGTTGGGGAGTCCGGTGAGCGGATCGTGGAGCGCCTGATGCTGCAGCGCCTCCTCGGCGAGCTTGCGCGTGGTGATGTCGTGGGCGTTGACGACGACGCCTTCGATGTGTGCGTCGTCGCGGAGGTCGACCGCCGTGGCCAGCAACCACCGCCGGGTGCCATCGGTGTGCAGCAGCCGATGGTCAGGAACAGTGATGTCCGATCCGGGGTGCTCGGCGGCTCGGTCGAGCGAGCACTGGACCCGGTCGCGATCCTTCCGATGCACCGCGTCGAGCAGGGTGGTGCCGATGCGGTTGTCGGGGTTCCACCCCAGGATCTGGCCAGCGGACGGGCCCAGGTAGGACACGGTCCCAGCATCGTCGAGGACCATCACGACATCAGAGGAGTGTCGGACCAGCGCGCGGAATCGCTCCTCTCGTGCGGTGAGAGTCTCGATCGCCTCCCGCCGCATCAGCGCGCTGTAGATCGCATCCGCGACCGAACGCAGGAGCATGATCGCGCCGTTGGGCCACGCCCGCTGCTGCCGGACCGAATCGAACCCGATGAACCCCACCAGCCGGCCCGCGGCCAGCAGGGGGACCGTCACCAACGACACGATGTCCTGGGGAGCGAGCAGGTCGCGTTCCTCGGCCCGATCAGCGGGCAGGTCCGCGACCGACGGGACGGAGACGACCTTGCCCTGCTCGAACTGGGGGAGCCACCACCTGATCAGGTCGGCGGCGACGCGCTGCAGTTCGTCACGCTGTGGCTCGATGCCTGCTGCGCACCACTCGTGGGTGTTGTCCATCAGTTCCATGTCCCGGTCGAACAGGAACATGTAGCTGCGATCCACGTCGGCGAACCGTCCGATACGGCGCAGCGCGTCGTCGATGCCGGCATCGAGGTCGGTGGGCGCCAGGTCGGCGAGGTCGCGCAGGATGCCGGGGATCAACTCGAGGAGTCCCGCCGGTCGTGTCAGGCCGGGATGCGCTCGAAGATGGCCGCCAGGCCCTGCCCGCCTCCGATGCACATCGTCTCCAGGCCGAAGCGGGCATCGCGACGGTCGAGCTCGTAGAGCAGGGTGGCCAGGATGCGCGTGCCGGTGGCTCCCACGGGGTGACCGAGCGAGATGCCGGACCCGTTGACGTTGGTGCGCTGGTGGTCGGCTGTGTCGAAACCCCAGGTACGCATGACCGCCAGCGCCTGGGCCGCGAACGCCTCGTTCAGTTCGATCAGGTCCATCTGGGCGAGCGTCAGGCCAGCCCGGTCCAGCGCCCGCCGGGTCGCGGGGACCGGTCCGATGCCCATCCGCTCGGGCTCGACCCCGGCCACGGCCCAGGAGGCGAGCCGTGCCAGCGGGCGCAGCCCGAGCTCCTCCGCCCGGTCGCGGTGGGTCACGATGCACAGTGCCGCGCCGTCGTTCTGCCCGGAGGCGTTGCCCGCGGTGACGGTCGCGTGCGGATCGAGTCCGCCACGGATCGCGCGGAGCCCGGACAGTGCCTCGAGGGTCGAATCGGCGCGCGGGTGCTCGTCGGTGGTGATGACCTGCGGCTCGCCGCGTCGTGACGGCACGGTGACCGGAACGATCTCGCGGTCGAACCGTCCTGCCTGTTGCGCGGCGACGGCCCGCTGGTGGGACTGCAGTGCCAGTTCGTCCTGCTCCCCGCGAGGGATGTCGAACTCCCGCCGGAGGTTCTCCGCGGTCTCGAGCATGCCGCCCTCGACCGGATGGTGGGTCCCGCCGGCCGTGACGCGTCCACGGGCCAGGCGGTCCTGCAGGGTGACGTCGGACCGGGCGCCCCACCGCAGGCCGAGTGCGTAGTGCTCCACGCTGCTCATCGATTCGGCGCCACCCGCCAGCACCACGTCGGCCACGCCCGTCTGGACCCGCATGGCCGCGTCGAGCACAGCCTGGAGGCCGGAGCCGCACCGTCGATCGAGTTGGAGGCCGGGGACCTCGACCGGCAGGCCGGCATCGAGCGCGGCGACGCGGCCGATCGCCGGCTCCTCACCGTTCGGGTAGGCCTGCCCGAGCACGACATCGTCGACCGCGTCGGCGGGCAACCCGCTGCGCTCGAGGACGGCGGTGATCACCGTGGCGGCCAGCTGCGCTGCGCTGACCCCCTGCAGAACGCCTCCGAAGCGCCCGACGGGGGTTCGGACGGGGGAGCAGATGACGGCGTCGCGCATGAGGTCCTCCTACAGATCGGGCGGCGTGGAGCGAGCCGAACGACGAGCCTAGTTCCCGACGGGGAGTGGGAGGTTTGCACGGTTTCCACGGCGCCGGAACAGGCCGGGTGTTCCCGACGTTCACACTCACCCGGGCGGTGTTCCGCCGATCGCGGCACGTCCACCGCCCGCCTGGCTGCGGTCACCTGCGCGGCCGTCGTCCCCATCGCGTCCACCCCGTCCCCGTTCCGTCAGGAGCACCCCACCGTGGTCCAGCCCGCCGTCACGCGCCGCGAACCCCTCACCAATGAGGAGATCGCGCGCTACAGCCGCCACCTGATCATCCCGGACGTCGGGATGGAGGGCCAGGAACGGATGAAGGCCGCCCGGGTCCTGCTCGTCGGGACCGGTGGGCTCGGCTCACCTCTGGCGCTCTACCTCGCCGCTGCCGGTGTCGGGACCATCGGCCTGGTCGACAACGACGTCGTCGATGCGTCCAACCTCCAGCGCCAGATCATCCATGGCACCTCGGACATCGGCGTCCACAAGCTCGATTCGGCCGAGGCGTCCATCCAGGAGATCAACCCCCACGTCGAGGTGATCCAGCACCGGACCTTCCTGACCTCCGAGAACGCGCTGGATATCGTCGCCGACTACGACGTGGTCATCGATGGCACCGACAACTTCCCGACGCGCTACCTCGTCAACGATGCGTGCGTGCTGCTCGGCAAGCCGAACATCTACGGCTCGATCTTCCGCTTCGAGGGGCAGCTCAGCGTGTTCTGGGCGCAGGAGGGCCCCTGCTACCGCTGCATGTTCCCGGAACCGCCGCCGCCGGGCATGGTGCCCAACTGTGCCGAGGGAGGCGTGCTCGGGATCATGGCCGGCCATATCGGAACCGCCCAGGGCATCGAGGGCATCAAGGTCATCGCCGGGATCGGCGAACCCATGATCGGACGCCTGGGTCTCTACGACGCGCTGGAGCAGCGCTGGATGTACGTCAAGGTCACCAAGGATCCGGACTGCCCCGTGTGTGGGGAGAACCCCACGGTCACCGAACTGATCGACTACGAGGAGTTCTGCGGCGTCCCGGCACACGACCGTGTCACGGAGGTCGACCTGTCGCTGGCCGACCTGGAGATCCTGCCGACCGAGTACGCGGAGATCGCGGACAAGCCGGATGTGGTGCTGCTCGACGTCCGCGAGGAGCACGAGTACGAGATCAACCAGATCCCCGGTTCGGTGCTGATCCCGAAGGACACGCTGGCCGGCAAGCTGAGCGAACTCGATCCGACCGCCGAGTACGTCGTGCACTGCCTCTCGGGTGTCCGGTCGCTGGAGTCCACCGAACTGCTGCGCAACGCCGGGTTCAAGGCCCGGTCCATGCGTGGCGGGATCAACGCCTACGCCAAGCAGGTCGACCCGAGCATCCCGACCTACTGACCCCTGTCGTCCCGGACGAAACCGGTTCTCTGACGGGTCCGGGGAAGGTTCCCGGATCACCCCTGGCGTCCGGGCTCCAACCGTGTCACCATGGCGGGAGCCTGGAGGTGACGTCATGGGTGTCCCGGTGTCCGTCCTGCTGGAGCGCAAGGGCACGGCCCTGGAAGCCATGGGGCTCGATGCGACCCTGGCCGAGGCGGCGGAACGGATGGCGGCGCGCACCATCGGGTCGGTGGTCGTGACCTACGACGATGGCACGTTGGCGGGGCTGCTGTCCGAGCGTGACATCGTCCGTGAGATCGCATCGTCCGGGCCGGCCGCGTTGGAGATGTCCGTCTCCGTCGCGATGTTGCATGATCCACAGACCTGCGATCCCACGACCGGCACCGATCACCTGATGCGGGTGATGACCGAGCAGCGGGTCCGCCACGTCCCCGTCGTCGATGGGACCTGGCACCTGGTCGGCCTGGTGTCGATCGGCGACGTCGTGAAGTGGCAGCTCGAGGAGCTCACGAACGAGGCCGAGCAGCTGCAGGCCTACGTCCGGGGCAGCAGCTACTGATCACCTGCGTCCTGCAGGGCCTGGACCGCGTCGGTGGCCAGGGCGATCGTGACCTCGTCACCGGTCGCCGGTCCACGGCCACGCCACACCGGGACGGAGAGTTCCACGCCGTCCTCGGCGCGCACCGTGATGCGCAGGTGGTCGCCGGCGAAGCGCCGGGCGGTGACCCGACCGCGGATGGCGAGCTCGTCCGGGCGCACGGGTTGGAGGTGATCGGTCAGACGCAGCGCGTGGAGCAGCAGGGCGATGCGCGCGGGCCCGTCGGGTCGGTCCGGAAGCGGGAGCGGGCCGATGGACGTCCTCGCGACACCGTCCTGCACCACGGCGTCGAGGATGGGGTCCAGGCCGAGGAACCGTGCGACGAACTCCGTGCGCGGTGCCTGCCAGAGCTCGTCGGGTTCGGCCACCTGTGCGATCCGACCCGCCTGCATGACCGCGATCCGGTCCGCCAGGGCCAGGGCCTCGTCCTGATCGTGGGTCACGTAGACGACGGTGGTGCCGAGCGACCGCAGCAGCGGCGGCAGGTCGCTGAGCAGCCGGTCACGCAGCGCCCGATCGAGGGATCCGAGTGGTTCGTCGAGCATCAGCAGGCCCGGCTGAGCCGCGATCGCCCGGGCCAGGGCGACCCGTTGCTGCTCGCCTCCGGACAGCGAGGTCACGTCCCGGTCGTCGGTGCCGGCCAGGTCCACGAGCGCGAGCGCCTCCTGGACCCGCACGGCGATGTCGGCGCGGGACCGTCCCTGCATGCGGGGTCCGAAGCCGACGTTGTCGGCGACCGTTCGGTGCGGGAACAGGGCATGGTCCTGGAACATCAGGCCGACCCGTCGTTGGTCCGGGCGGAGCCCGTCCAGTGACCGGCCGTCGAGGTGGATCTGTCCCGTAGCGGGGACCACCAGCCCCGCCACGGCGCGCAGCAGCGTCGACTTCCCGCAGCCACTGGGGCCGAGGATGCACAGGACCTCGCCGTCCTCGGCGTGCAGGCTGACGTCGTCGACGGCGGTGTGGTCCCCGTAGCGGACGGTGAGATGGTCGATCCGCAGCATCAGAACCTCCCGACCTGACCGACCCGCAGACGGTCGATCAGCAGGATGGCGGACGCGGTGACGAGCATCAGGATCGTGGCCATGGCCATCGCCTGTCCGAAGTTGGCGATACCCGGCCGGCCGAGGAGTCGGAAGATCGCCACCGGCATCGTCGGGAACTGCGCGCGCGCCACGAAGACCGTGGCGCCGAACTCGCCGACCGCGATCGCGAAGGAGAAGCCGGCCGCCACGAGCAGCGCCCGGCCGACGATCGGTAGGTCGACCTCCTGCCAGATGCGTCGAGGTGTCGCTCCGAGGACGGCGGCGGCTTCCCGGAGGCGGTCGTCGATGGACCGGAGGACGGGCAGCAGGGTGCGGACCACGAAGGGTGTGGCGATCAACGCCTGCGCGATCGGGACCAGCCACGGCGAACCACGCAGATCGACCGGCGGTCGTCCGAGCGCGAGCAGGAACCCGAACCCGATCGTGACGGCCGAGGTGCCGAGCGGGACCATGAGGGCACGGTCGACCAGGCCTGCGGTCCGACCCCGCCCGGTGACCGCGGCCGTGGCGGCCAGGCCACCGACGATCACGGCCACGATGGTCGCGGCGATGGCGAAGCCGATCGAGTTGCGGATCGCCTGCCACGGCGCCACCGCCAACACGGTGTCCCGGGTCGCGGCGAACAGCGCGCGGTAGTGCGCGATGCCATAGCCGTCCGCGACGGCGAACGACCGTTCCGCGAGCACCAGCAGGGGAGCGGCCAGCAGGAGGCCGACGACCAGCAGGTTGGCGGTCAGGAAGGCCCGTTCGCCCGTCGTGCGCGGACGGTGGCTGGCGGTGGCGGTGGCGACCAGCGGTTGGGTCGTGACCCGGCGCTGGAGCCGGCCGTAGACCGCGAGCGCAGCCACCACCGCCAGCAGTTGCAGCAGCGCCAGCACGGAGGCCAGGGGCAGGTCGAGCAACTGGGTCGTGGCCCGGTGGATCTCCACCTCGATCGTGGCGCGTCCCGGACCGCCCAGGATCAGCACGACCCCGAAGGATGTGAACGTGAACAGGAACACGATGGCGGCTGCGGACGCGATCGCCGGGCGCAGCAGGGGCAGGGAGACCTCCCGGAACGCACGCCAGCGGGAGGCGCCGAGGATGCGGGCGGCGTCCTCCAACCGGGGGTCGAGGAGCGACCACAGGCCGCCGACGGTCCGCACCACCACCGCGTAGTTGAAGAACACGTGGGCGATCAGGATCGCGGTGACCGTCCGTCGCAGGTCGATGGTCGGTGCACCGGCGCCGAACAGGCCCCCGAGCGCCGTGTTGATGGGGCTCTCGGGGCCGAGCAGTGCCAGGAAGGCAGCCGCGACCACGACCGTGGGCAGCACGAACGGCACCGTCACCGCGGCACGGAGCAGCGCGCTGCCACGGAACCGCATGCGCGACAGTGCATAGGCCCCCGGCAGGCCGATCGCCAGGGTCAGCACGGTGGACAGGGTCGCCTGCCAGAGGGTGAACCAGGCGACCCGCGCGACCACGGGATCCTGCAGGACCCGCACGATCGCGGCGGGATCGAAACGACCGTCCGGCCGTAACCCGGTCGCCACGATGGTCGCGACCGGGTTGACGAAGAAGACACCGAGGAAGACCACCGGCACCGCGAGCAGCGCGACGGTCGTCCACCGCCGCGTCGAGGAGTGCGCGCCCACGGTCCCGGTGGTCAACGGTTGCTCACCGCAGCACGGTCCGGGTCCACTGGTCGATCCACTCCTCGCGGTTCTCACCGATCACCTGTGGATCGAGGTCGAGCGGATCGTCGGGCAGCACGGCGTGGTCGACGAAGACCTGTGGGAGATCCGCGTCATCGACGACCGGGAACACGAACATCGTCAACGGGATGTCCTCCTGGAACGTCGTCGACAGCATGAAGTCGACCAGTTGCTGCGCCTCGTCGGGGTGCTCGGTGCTCCCGAGGATCCCGACGAACTCGATCTGCCGGATGCACGATGCCTCGACCACGCCCGTGGGCGCCTCGTCCGGTGTCGGATCGGCGAAGAACACCTCGGCCGGCGGGCTGGACGCGTAGGAGACCACGATCGGTCGGTCACCGTCGCTCGCGGCGGTGAACTCCCCGTAGTAGGCCTCGGTCCACCCATCGGTGACCAGGACATCGTTGTCGCGCAGCGCCTCCCAGGCATCGAGGTAGCCCGGTTCACCGAAGTGGTCGATCGTGGCCAGCAGGAAGGCCAGGCCGGGGGAGGAGGTCGCCGGGTTCTGCACCGCCAGGAGCCCCTCGTACCGCTCGTCGAGCAGGTCGCTGAGGTCCTCCGGCACCGGGATGTCCGCCTCTTCGAACCAGCCGACGTCGTAGTTCAGGCAGACGTCACCGACGTCGATCGGGGTGAGTCGGTGCTCCGGATCGAGCTGGTAGCGCTCGGGCACGACGTCCAGCCGGGGGGATGCGTAGCTCTGGAACAGATCGGCGTCCAGGGCCCGCGACAGGAAGGTCGTGTCGACCCCGAACAGCAGGTCACCCTGCGGCTGGTCCGCGGTCAGGATCGCCTGGTTCAGGGCGGTGCCGGCATCGCCCATGGGCACCACCTCGACGTCGATCCCCGTCTCCTGGGTGAAGGCCTCCAGCACGTCGGTCGACACGTCGAACGAGTCGTGTGTCATCAGGCGGATGGTCACCTCGTCAGGTGGATCGTCGGTGCCCGCAGCGTCGTCCTCCACCTCGGGTTCGTCGGCTCCTGCGCCGGTGTCGTCGTCCACGGCCGGATCGTCGTCCGTGGTGGCATCGGTCGATCCATCGACCGGTTCATCGGTCGGTCCGTCGCCACACGCGCCCAGCACGAGCGCCAACGACAGCAGGACTGGGCCGAGCATCTGTCGGGTTGTCTTCATCGGGTTCATCCTTGGTCGGTCTCGGCCGGCTGGACCACGAGCAGGACGCCGTCGTGCAGCGCCACCGTGGCCCGGTCACCGGTGAACTCGTTGCTGACACCCTGCGAGGAACCTGCGGCCAGGTCCTGGCTGTCCAACGCGAACCGCAGACCGTCGGTCGTGACGCCGACAGCGTCACCGTGGACGGCGAGCAGGCTGACCAGGTCACCCGGTGCGCCGGAGAGCTCGGTCGCCGAGCGACCGCCACGCACCACCGTGAGGGTGGCGTGACCCATGCGCGCCATGAGCCGTGTCCCCGCGTAGGCGGGGGCGGCGAGCAGCGCGGCGTTGGCCAGCAGGTGATCGAGTCGACCACCGTGTCCGCCGACGACCGTGATGCGGTCCGGCGATCGGGTCATCGCCGTGTCGAGGGCGATGGCCAGGTCGGTCCGGTCCTTGTCGACCGGATGCCGGTCGACCCGCGCACCGGCGGCACGGGCCGCCGTCAACTGGTCCGGATCGACGGAATCCAGGTCACCGACGACGAGGTCGACGGTCAGGCCCAGGATCGGCGCGAGCGCCAACCCGGAGTCTGCGGCGATCACGGTCGCACGGCGCGGCAGGAGGTGACGGATCGACGCGTCGACGGTGTCTCCGCCGGCCAGCACGATGACCTCGCCGTCGATCGACGACGGGGACGTGGATGACTCGAGCACCGTGCACCTCCCTCCGCTGGCATTACCCAGCTCAGGTTCCACGGGTCGATGACGCTCGTCCGGGACGTGTCCGAAGACCGTCCACGGGCGGTGGTCACCCTCTCAGCCCGGCTGTCCCGAGCTCCCCGGGTGTCGCTGTCGGCACCGTCGGTGCCGACAAGGGCACTGTATCGGGCCGTCGGGAGGCGGTCGTCAGCTGGTGCTCGCAGCACGCGCCCGGCTGATGGCATGCGTGGTCAACTCGACCAGCAAGGTCCGGACCGACGCACGTGACCGGGCATCGCACCGCACGACCGGGACGTCGGGCCCGAGGGCCAGTGCCGCCCGCACCTCGTCCAGCGGGTGCTCGTGGCCCGGGTCGAACACGTTGACCCCGACGAGGAACGGCAGGCCCCGCTGCTCGAAGTAGTCGACCGCGGGGAACCCGTCCGCCAGCCGCCGGGTGTCGACGAGCACGAGGGCACCGACGGCCCCGCGGGTGAGCTCGTCCCACATGAACCAGAACCGGTCCTGTCCCGGTGTGCCGAACAGGTAGAGCACCAGCCCATCGGCCAGGGTCAACCGACCGAAGTCCATGGCGACCGTCGTGGTCGTCTTGTCGCCCACGGCCGAGGTGTCGTCGATCCCCATCGACGCGGAGGTCATCGCGGCTTCGGTGCGCAGCGGGGTGATCTCGCTGATCGCGCCGACCGCCGTGGTCTTGCCCACACCGAAGCCTCCGGCGACGACGATCTTGGTCGAGACCGGGGCGGGTGGCGGTACCCGTGGTGCCGTCATCGTGTCAGCAGGAGCTGAGTCCATCGAGGAGCCGTTCGAGCAGGGGAACGCTCGGCCCATCGGCCGATGCGGTCCCGTGGATGGTGAGCAGGCCGTCCGCGGCCAGATCCGCGACGATGACCTTCGCCACCCCCAGGGGCACGGAGATGCCGGCGGCGATCTCCGCGATCGAGACGGGGGTGGCGCACAGGGAGACGACCTGCTGCCGTTCGAACCGGAGGGTGACGCTCCGTTCGCGGGCGGCCGCGGTCGTCTCGACCAGTGCTTCGATCGCGAGCTCGCCCACCGGACGTGTCCGCCCACCCGTGATCAGGTAGGGACGGACGAGCCGATCCGGGTCGCTCGTGCTCACCGCGGCAGGCCGGCAGCGAGCTGGTGGCGCAGCGCCGGCGTGAGGGCATCGCCCACCTTCTTGACCAGGATGGCCATCTCGTAGCCGATCAGTCCGATGTCGCCCGTCCGCTCAGCGAGCACGGCGAGCAGCGACCCGTCGCTGATCGGTGTGACGAAGAGGTAGCCCGCGTCCATCTCGACGATCACCTGCTCGACCCGACCCGCGTCGAACATCCGCGCGGCGCCCTGCGTCAGACTCGACAGCCCTGAGGCCACGGCGGACAGGTGATCGCCCGTGGCGCGGTCCAGGCCATCGGACATCGCCAGGAGCAGACCATCGGCGCTGACCACCAGGCCGTGGGTGACCCCGGGAACCTTGCGGGCGAAGGCGGCGACGAGGAAGTCGACCCCACCGAGTGTGTTGGTCATCGGTGATCATCCCCCGTGTCGTTGCGTGCTGCGGCGTCACGGCCGGCGCGGCTCGCTGCCTGGAACGCCGACAGCGCCTGGCGGGCCTCGGGCGGTGCGCTGGGCTCCTCACGCCGCTCCGGGAACGTCTCACGCAGACCGGCGGCGAGGCTCGCGGCCGGGGTGCGCTGTGGGAGGCTCCCGAGGGACGGCGTGGGAGCTGCTGGGACCGAGGCAGCGCCCGGTGGGGCAGTCGACGTCCTTGCATCGGTGGCCGGGGCGGTCGCCTGCCGATCGAACAGTTCGTCGAAGAGCGGGTCGACATCCGTGTCTGGGGGCTCACCGTCGGCTGCGGCCGGCGGCGTGCGCGCCGGGTCCTGTGCGCCATCGGTGGATCCGGTGGCGGTGC
>JAWLFE010000035.1:0-10945 GCA_041685735.1 Nitriliruptoraceae bacterium | reverse complement strand
TGGCCTGCCAGCAGGCTGCTCGGCACCTCCACGACGGCGGTGAGCCCGCCGCCGACGGTGGGCCGCAGCTGCACCCGCATCCCGAGCTTGCGCGCCAACCGGGCCACGACCTGGAAGCCGAGGTGGCGGACCACCTCATCATCGAGTTCCGGTGGGTCCAACAGGGTGGCGTTGGCCGCGTCCAGGTCCTGCTGGCTCATGCCGATGCCGTGGTCCTCGATGGTCAGCACCGCGCCGTCCAGCGTCGCGTAGCCGCCAACGACCACGGAGGTGGTCGGCGCGGAGTACTCCGCGGCGTTCTCGACCAGCTCGGCGAGCAGGTGCGTGACGTCCACGACGGCGGTCCCGGCGACAGCGATCGGATCGGCGACGCGGATGTCCGCACGCTCGTACTGCTCGATCTCCGATGCGGCGGCCCGGGCGATGTCTGCCAGGGCGACCGGTGCGTTCCAGCGGCGGGGGGAGTCCTCGCCGGCCATCACGAGCAACGACTCCGCGTTGCGACGGACCCGGGTGGTGAGGTGGTCGAGCTGGAAGAGCTTGCGCAGCGTGTCCGGGTCCTCCTCGTTGTCCTCCAGGTCGTCGATCACCGACAGTTGCCGGTGGAGCAACGACTGGGTGCGACGCGCCAGGTTGACGTAGATGCGGGAGTAGGACGCCTGCCGCTCCGCCTGCTCGCGGACCAGTTGGGTGGTCAGGTGCGTCGCGCGATCCTGCGCGGTCTCCGCATGCCGCCACCCGATGATCTGCCCCACGGCGGCGAAGAGCACCATCCCGGCGTGGATCAGGGCCCAGGTCCAGGGCTGCTCGATCGCCGCACCGTGGTTGAACATCAGGTCGGGCGCCAACTGGGAGCCGAGGCCGTGGCTGAGCGCCGTGAAGATGATGGCCCATCCGAACGCGGCCCAGTCCTGGTACAGCGCGATGAAGCCGAGGATCACGAAGAAGTGGAAGTGGGCTTCGATGTACCCGCCGGAGAAGTGCACGAGCACCGCGGAACACCAGACGAGGCCGGCGCTGACGAGGATGCCCTGGAAGCGCCGCGGCATGGCGGGGATCAGCGCCAGTCCGAGGAACACACCCGCCGCGCCCGCTTCGATGAGTGCGTGCGTGACGCCCTGGCCCATGGCGATGCCGAAGCCCGCCAGGACCGGGATGTGCAGCGCCAGGAGGATGCTCAGGGTGCGGTGGCGCTCGCGGAAGGCCTTGGCGTCCAGCGTGTCGCCCCGGGGGAGCCAGGAGCGGGCCCGATCGATCCTCGACAGCTGCGCTGTGGTCTCCACACGTCCCCCTGGGTACGTCAGACGTCCTTGGTGGGGGACATCGGCGCCACGGGGGTCGTCCTTGAGCCCGGTTCGCGGATCCCGGGGGATCGGTGGTGCGGTCAGCCCGTGTTGCGCAGCCCCGCGGCGATACCGTTCGTCGCGACCAGGATGGCCTGCCGGAGCGCATCCGTCTGCCCGTTGTGCCGGTCGTCGTCGCTCGCGTGCTGGAGGCGGTCGAGCAGGGCGACCTGGACCGCGTGCAGCGGATCGAGGTACGGGTCACGCAGTCGCAGGACCTCGGCGAGATCCGGATCATGGGCGACCAGTTCGGTGTGTCCCGTGATGCGTAGCAGCCCGCTCACCGTCCGGTCGTGCTCCGCGATCAGCTGCGGGAGCACCGCGTCCCGGACCTCGGGGCGGGCGAGTCGCGCGTAGTCGGCGGCGATGCGCAGATCGGCCTTCGCGAGGGACATCTCGACGTTGTCGAAGGTCACGCGGAGCAGTGGGCTCTCCTGGGTGATGGCGCGCAGTTCCGCCCAACGGTCCTCGTCGTCGCGGGCCCAGGTGTGCAGGGCCGTGCCGATGCCGAACCACGCGGGCAGGTGGATCCGGCACTGCGTCCAGGCGAAGACCCAGGGGATCGCGCGCAGGTCGTTGATGCTCCGGCCGGGCTGCCGGCGTGCCGGTCGCGAGGCGAGGTTGAGCTGGCCGATGGCGGACAGCGGCGTGGCCTCGTGCAGGTAGTCGATCAGGTGCGGGTCAGCGTGGACCAGGCTCTGGTAGGCCTCGCGCGCCAGGTCCGACAACTCGTCGAGCACGACGTCCGCCCGGTCCGTGGTCTTCTTCGCTCGGTCGGGGCGTGCGGTCACGAGCACCGCGCTGATCAGCTGTTCGAGGTGGCGGTGCGCCAGGGCCGGGTCGCGGTAGCGCGCGGCGATGACCTCGCCCTGCTCGGTCAGGCGGAGCCGTCCGCGCACGGACTCCGGGGGCTGGGCACGGATCGCGGCGTTGGCCGGCCCGCCGCCCCGGCCCACCGAGCCGCCCCGACCGTGGAAGAGCGTCAGGGCGATGCCGTGCTCGTCGGCGACCGCGGCCAGCGCCCGCTGCGCCTTCTGCAGCTGCCAGGTGGCGGTCAGGTAGCCGCCGTCCTTGTTGGAGTCGCTGTAGCCGATCATCACCTGCTGGTGCTCACCACGGCGGCGGATGTGCTCCCGGTAGGTCGGGGTGCGCAGCAGGTCGTCGAGGACCCGTGGCGCCCGCTCCAGGTCGTCCACCGTCTCGAACAACGGGACGACATCCAGGCCATCCGAGCAGCCCGCGTCCCGCGCCATGACCAGGACCGCCAGGACGTCGGACACCTGTTCGGTCATGGAGATGATGTAGGTGTCGATCGCCTGGCGACTGATGCGCTCGTAGGCGCGCCGCACCGTGCGGAACAGCCCCAGGGTCTCGTTGGTGTCCTCGTCGAAGTCGAGCACCGCGGGGGTCAGCGGCCGGTCGATGTCGAGTTCGTGGGTGAGCAGTGCCAGCCGGTCCTGCTCGGAGAGCGCGGTGTAGTCATCGGTGTCTCCGTAGCGGCGGAAGATCGCGGCGAGCGCCTCCCGGTGCCGAGCGGCGTGCTGTCGGAGGTCGAGGGTGGCGAGGTGGAACCCGAAGACCTCGGCCTGCACCTGCAGGTCGCGCACCCGCCCGTCCGCGATGGCGGCGCCTCCGGCCTGCCGCAGGCTGTCGCGGAGCAGTTGGAGGTCTGCGATGAACCCGTCCGGGTGCCCGTAGCTCTGGGGGCCGACCCGATGGTCGGCACGCCAGGGGTGCCCTGCCTGCATCTCCGTGTTCTGCAGGACCCGGTAGGTCAGCGCGAGGAACTGCCGGTGTGGCTGGGCCTCGTACCGCCGTTCGATGGCCGCTGCCTCCTCGGGGAGCAGGTCACGCAGCGCGTCGTACCGCTCGGCCAGTTCCGTCGTCGTGCCGCGCGTGGCACTGACCGACAGGTGGGCGTGGAGCCGGTCGATGCTGCGTCGGAGCAGCTTGATCGCCAACATCGAGTGCTCACGCAGGGTCTGTTCCGTCACCGCCTGGGTGACGTTGGGGTTGCCGTCACGGTCGCCACCGATCCAGGACCCGAAGGTCAGGAAGCGCCCGACGTCCACCTGCGCCGTCGGGAAGGTACGCGCGATGGCCGCGTCCATCTCCCGGTACAGCCGTGGGACCAGATCGAACAGGACGGCGTCGATCCAGTACAGCCCGTTGCGGACCTCGTCGATCACGGTCGGCGGCCGGGTCCGGGTCTCGTCGGTCAGCCACAGGGAAGCCACCTCCTCGGCGAGGTAGCGGTGGACGCCGTCGCGCGCCTCGGGGGAGAGCGTCTCCTGGTCCAGCCGACGGAGCGCCACGGAGATGCGGTTGAGCTTGGTCAGCATCGTCCGGCGGTTGGATTCGGTCGGGTGCGCGGTGAGCACGGGTCGGACCGCCAGGCCATCCAGCACCTCGCCGATCCGGTCAGCGGTCACGCCGCGGGTCGCCAATCGTTCCACCGACTGCGCGATGCTGTCGACGAACGGTTCGTGGTTGGCTGCGGCCAGCTCCCGATCGACGATCATCTGGCGGACCAGGGCCTGATCCTCGGCGAGGTTGATCAGGCGGAACCAGGCGGCGAACGCGGAGGCCAGGACCACGGCATCCTCCGGCGAGACCGTGCGGAGCAGATCGGTGAGTTCCGGTCCCGCCTGCTCCTCGCCGTCGCGGTGATCGATCGAGAGGCTGCGCACCCGTTCCACGAGCGCGAAGCGGTCCTCACCCTCGATGTCGGCGATGGTCCGTCCGAGCAGGTCCCCGAGCATCCGGACCTGTGTGCTGGTCGCTTCTCGATCCACGAGCGTGAGCCTGACGTCTGGCGGCTGGTCGGTCGGGGGCGCAGATTACGGCAAGCCATCTCGCTACGGTGGGTCGTGTTGGACGACCGCTGGAGGACCCGTTGGCCATCGCCGCCGTCCAGCCGTTCGTGTCGGCCGACTGGCTGGCTGGGGCCACGCCACCGCCGGTAGTCCTGGACCTGCGATGGGCGCTCGACGGCAGCCTCGGGTACGACGACTACCTGGCAGGTCACCTGCCGGGTGCCGTCTACCTGGACCTCGATACGGTCGCGGCAGGTGCACCGACCCCGGCCGGTGGACGTCACCCGCTACCGGACCCGCAGGCGTTCGCGTCCGCGGTCGGTGAGCTCGGGGTCGGCGATGCCGATGTGGTGGTCGCCTACGACCAGGGCCCTGGCGTCATCGCCTCCCGGATCGTGTGGATGCTGCGCGCGATCGGGCAGCCGGCCGCCGTCCTGGACGGGGGACTGGCCGGCTGGACCGGACCGGTCGAGGTGGGGCCGGTGACGCGGACCCCGGTGACCCGTACCGTCCGTGATTGGCCGGTCGACCGGCTGGCGGACGGTGACCTGACGGCAAGCATCGCCGGGCGGGCCGATGGGGCGGTCCTCGACGCGCGGGACCCGGCCAGGTTCGCCGGGCGGACCGAACCGGTCGATCCCCGGGCGGGCCACATCCCAGGCGCGGTCAACCTGTCGGTGACCGACAACCTGGATGGCTCCGGCCGACTGCGTGACCGTGCCGCGTTGGCGGAGCGGTACGCGGCCGCTGGTGCTCTGGACGCCGGCGAGGTCGTTGCCTACTGCGGGTCGGGGGTCGCGGCCTGTCATGACCTGCTCGTCCTCGAGCAGCTCGGCATCCAGGGACGGCTGTTCCCGGGCTCGTGGTCGGCCTGGAGTGCGGATCCGCGGCGGGAAGCAGCGACGGGGACGGAGTAGCGTTCGGGGCATGCTGATCGTCCACTTCGACTACACCTCGCTGCCGGCAGCGGTCGCGGCGCTGCGGCTGCAGGCACTGGCGGATGCCGGCGGTTCGGTCGGGTTCCAGGGCATCGATGCCCTGGGCGTGGACATGGCGCTGCCGGTCACGCTCGACCAGCTCGAGGAGATCGAACGGTGGCAGGACCGCGCCGAGTCGTTGGGTCTGACGGTCCGGCGCCCGTCACAGCGACCCCCGACCCTGTCCGCCCACCTCGTCGGGGACGTCGCGGGCTCGCAGGGGCTCGGTGCCGCGTGGCGTGCGGTCGTGTTCCGTGCCTACTGGACCGAGGACGCCCCCCTCGACCGACCGGAGGTCCTCGGCGGCCTGGCGCGACGTGCCGGCCTGGACCCCGACGAGGTGGCGACCCACCTGCAGGATCCGGGCGCGCGGGTCGCGGTCCGGCAACGGATGACGGCCGACCGCGGTCGGGGGATCGGCGGCGTCCCGATCCTGGAGGTCGACGGCACGCTGGTGTCCGCGGAACTGCCGGACGCCGACCTGCGGGCGTTGGCCGGGCTCTGAGGATCTGCAGGCCGTCGCCGGGAGGTCCGGCGGCGTGGTTCAGGTGCGTCCGTGCGGCCGCTGCGATCCTGTGCCGTCATCGGTGATGTCGACGGGGTCGAGTTCGAAGGCGATCTGGCGATCGTCGATGTGTTCGTCCGGCGCCATCGACTCGTCCGTTGGCAGCGGCTCGTCCGGTGGCAACGACGGGCTCTCAGCCGGGCCTTCGGGCGGGACCAGCAGGGCGATGACGTAGACGATCTGGGCCGCCAGGGCACCGAACCCGGTCAACACCAGGCCGAGCTCGGCCGGCATCGGGATGGCCGTCGGGATGATGGCGCCGAGCACGAAGGCCAGGGAGAACAGCGTTTCGCTGCGGGTGAAGGCGGCGCCCCGTCGCTCGGCGGGAACCGTGGACTGCAGCAGGCCGTCGAACGCCAGCTTGGCCGTTCCCCAGGCGATCCCCGCCAGGCCGGCGGTGAGGGCGGCCGCGGTCAGGCCGAACCATTGGCCGGCTGAGAACGCCGCCGCCGCCGTGATGGCGAGCGCGGCGACGACCATCGGCTCCTCGCTGGACCGGCGCTCCAGGACCGGGACCGCTCGCGACGCGATCGCGAAACCGGCACCCGCTGCCCCGAGCAGCGCGCCGAAGTCGAGGAGGCTGGCATCGATCTCGCGCAGGGCGAACGCCATCAGCAGCAGCAGGAAGCCGTTGAAGGTGCGGACCCCGGCTGTGGCCAGGCGTGCCATGCGGACCGATCGTTGGAGTCGGAGCCCCGGTAGTGGATCGTCCGGGTCGTGGTGCACACCGCTGCCGTCGGGTGCCGGCAGCCGCCGTCCGAGCCACGCCGCCATGGCCGCGGAGACCGCCGCCAACGCCAGTGGTCCACGGACATCGATCACCAGGGCCGCCAGGACGCCCACGCCGGCCGCGACGGCGCCAGCGAGCATGCCGATCCAGGCCAGGCGCGCGTTCGCGGCGACCAGCGCACGGGGGGCGTCCAACGCCAGCGGTAGCAGCGAGTTGCGGGTGATCCCGTGGACGCGTGACAGCACCAGCAACCCGAACGCCGCCGGGAACAGCCACCACGACTCCGGGATGATCGCCAGCGACAGGGCGAGGATCGCCCGCCCCGCCGCGGCACCGACCAGGAAGGTCCGCGTCGAGGCGGGGGTGCGGTCGAGGATCCGGCCGAGGGTGGGCCCGATCACGGCGAACGGGGCGACCGTGAGCAGCAGGTACAGCACGACGTTGGCGCGTGCCTCGGCCGATGGCACGGAGAAGAACAGGGTGCCGGCCAACCCGAGCGCGACCAGGGTGTCCGCACCGGTGCTGAAGACCTGGGTCATCGCGAGGTCATGGAAGCCCCGGCCGCCAGTGGCGAACAGCGACCGCACACTGCCCGACAGGCGGGTGACGCTGGCGCGTCCAACCCGCCCGAGGGGGCTGCGACGACGGTAGACCCTGGTCGGGAAGGCGGTGACCGGCGCATGGCGTGAACCACGGCTGCGTGCCACCAGATCGCCTCCTCGTCGCGGGATCTGCGTCCAAGCTACCGGCCGGTCGCGGCCGGTCGGCGCGGACGTGGATCCCGGTCGGCTTGGCCTGGGCGTGGCGACGTGCCACGCTCCACCGACCGAGGGAGGGTGTGCAGGTGAGCGAGGTCGATGGCATCGCGGTCCCGCAGGTGACCACCTGGCTACAGGAGCGCACGGAGCTCGAGCCGCCGCTGGCGTTCCACCTGATCCAGGGCGGTCGCTCGAACCTGACCTACCGGGTGGAGGATCGACAGGGACGTCGGGTGATCCTGCGGCGTCCGCCACTGCACGGCGTCCTGGCGTCCGCACACGACATGGCACGCGAGCACCGCATCATCAGCGCCCTCTCGTCGGCCCCGGTCCCGGTCCCGGCGTGTGTCGGCCTCGAGGAGGACGCCGAGGTCTCCGGCGCTCCCTTCTACGTGATGCGGTTCGTGGAGGGCGAGGTGATCCGCGATGCAGCCGCCGCGGAGCAGCACCTGACGGTCGCGACGCGGGCCGCCGTGTCGCAGGACCTCGTCGACGTCCTCGTGCGCCTCCACGACGTGGACGTCGATGCGGTGGGGCTGGGGGAGTTGTCGCGTCGCGACGGTTACCTCGAACGGCAGTTGCGTCGGTGGCACGGCCAGCTGGAGAAGGGCCGGACCCGTGAGCTCCCGGTGTTGGACGAGGTGCACGCGCGGCTCGCAGCGGCGGTCCCACCCCAGGGGTCGGTCAGCATCGTGCACGGGGACTACCGGCTCGACAACGTGATGGTCGATCCGGCGACCGGCAGCGTGCAGGCGGTCCTGGACTGGGAGCTGACGACGCTCGGCGATCCGCTGGCGGATGTCGGGCTGCTGCTGGTGTACTGGACCGAGCCGGGCGAACAGCTGCGTGTGCTCCCGGATGCGCCGACCTCGGTCGAGGGGTTCGCCAGCCGCTCGGACCTGATCGAGCGCTACGCGACGGCGTCGGGCCGCGACCTCGATGGCATCGGTTACTACGTCGCGTTCGGGTACTGGAAGCTCGCCTGCATCCTCGAGGGTGTCTACGGCCGCTACGCCTCCGGTGCGTACGGCGAGACCGACGGCAGCCACGAGCTCTACGGCGAGCTCGTGCTGGCCCTGGGGGAGCGGGCTCGGGACGCGGTCGCGGAGGTCGGTGGATGAGTGCCACCTCGAAGGCCCTGCTGTTGGACTACGGCGGGGTGCTGACCGGGTCGATCCAGGGCTCCTTCGCTGCGTTCGAGCGACGGATGGGCATCCCCGTGGGGCGGAGCTTCGAGGTCCTGGTCGCAGCGTCTCGAACCGCCGGCGGCGGTCTGATCGGCGCGCTGGAGCGTGGCGAGATCACCGTCGAGGTGTTCGATGACCGACTGACCGCTCTCCTCCGGGACGACGGGCACGACGTGCAGGGAGGTCACCTGGTGGCCGGCTTCTTCGAGGCGTTGGCGCCGGCCGGTGGTCTGTGGCAGGTCGCTCGGCAGGCGCGGGCGGCGGGTGTGACCACGGGGCTGCTGTCGAACTCCTGGGGGACCGAGACCTACCCGCGAGCCGCGCTCGACGAGCACTTCGACACGCTGGTGATCTCCGGCGAGGTGGGTCGACGCAAGCCGGACCCGGCGATCTACCACCTCGCCTGTGAGCGCACGAGCAGGACGCCGGAGCAGTGCGCCTTCGTCGACGATCTGCCTCGCAACGTCGAGGTTGCACGGGAGCTCGGGATGTTCGCGGTCCTGCACGACGGTGACGATGTGGCAACGGCGGCGGCCGTATCGGGGTTCCTGGGGATCGAGCTCCTGCCATCCTGACGGGTCGGCGTTGTCCTGCGGGCGGGCGTCGGTGGGCTTCCGGACGTGCGGGAACCGGGCGCTGAGCCACTAGGGTGCCGTGCATGTCTACTTATGATCCCGCCGAAGAACGCCTCGCCCTGTACGTCGACCACGAGAACGTGGCGATCGGGGCCCGCGACATCGGCTACCGATTCGATCCGAAGCCGCTGCTCGATGCGCTCGCTGAACGGGGGCGACTCATCACCCGACGTGCCTACGCGGACTGGAACCTGTTCCGCGAGGACCGTCGTGGCATGGTCGATGCCAACGTGGAACTCATCGAGATCCCGCAGCGCTCGGACTCCGTGCGCAAGAACGCCGCCGACATCCAGATGGCGGTCGACGCCATGGAACTCGCCCTGACGCGTGATTTCGTGTCGACGTTCGTCATCGTGTCCGGTGACTCGGACTTCACCCCGCTCGTGAGCAAGCTCCGTGAGCTGAACAAGCGGGTCATCGGGGTCGGGCTGAAGGGTTCCACCTCGGCCATGCTGCCGCCGGCCTGCGACGAGTTCATCTTCTACGACCGGCTCGAGGGCATCCCGCTGCGCGAGCCCCGCGGGGGTGGCGGTCAGGGCCGCCCCAAGAAGTCGTCCTCCGGTGGTGGGGCGTCCAAGTCCAAGGCGTCCGGCGACAAGCCCGGGGCCAAGGACGGGGCCAAGCCCAAGAAGTCCTCACAGAAGCAGGATCTGCGGCAGCTCGAGCGGCTGCTCACCCGCACGCTGTCGGGGATCCAGTCCTCGACCGCCGGGGCCGTCCAGGCGTCCAACCTCAAGCGTGCCCTGCTGCGCAAGGATCCGACGTTCAACGAGGGGGACTACGGCTTCCGGGGTTTCCGGGAGCTCCTGCGCCACCTCGCGGACAACAAGGTCATCACGCTCAACGACGGCCCGGCACCCGGCGACCCCGAGGTCGACTTCCCCTCCGCGCCGCGCGACGAGGACGGTGCCTTCCAGCTGTTGCGCACCACCGTCAAGGAACTCATGGTCGAGCTCGGTGGAGACCCGCCGCTGTCTGGACTCAAGGACCAGTTGCGCAAGCGTGAGCCCGAGTTCTCCGAGAAGGACCTCGGCTACTCCGGCTTCCTGCAGTTCTGCAAGGCGGCCGTCACCAAGGACATCGTCGAGATGGACTGGGAGGACGAGGACCAGGAGTACTACCTCTACGTCGAAGAGGGCGAAAAGAGCTCCTGACCTGCGGAAACGCATCCGCATCGCGCCCGTGGACACGTCGTGGACAGGTCGTGGACACGCGAGCTCCGAGTTCCTGCAAGCACCGCGTGGCTGTGGACGGGCGCGTTGACATCTGCGGCGTTCGGGGCCATGCGCATCTCTAGAACTCGCCGGGGTCCGTCACCCGGTCGATGGTGCCGATCGGCAGCATCTCGAGGTAGCCATGCTCCTCCTGACCCAGGAGATGGCCGCCGAGGACGCCGGCGAGTGCGTCGGGGAGCCAGAGGAGCGGTTCGTCGTGGGGCCGATCGTGGCGCCAGAGCAGATCTGATGCGATGACGCCGTCTCGGCGGCAGTCGAGCAGCGGCCGGTCGTCCTCGATATCGCGGTGTCCGCGTGACTCGATCAGCAGCTCGTCGACGCCACCGTGTATGAGGCGCGCCCGCAGGGTGGCAAGTGATCGCACGCGGGCTCGGCGTTCATGCCGGGCGGTCACGATCCGCGCGTGGCTGGCCACGGCCTCGAGTTCACCGGCGCTCAGCAGTTCGGCGATGAGGGTGAGGTGACCACGGGTGATCGGCCGGCCACCTCGCTGGTGCGGGCACCGGTCGTCGCGAACAGGAGCCAGGCTGCGTCGAGCTCGTCGTCGATGGCGTGATCGAGGAAGCAGCGCAGTTCGTCCACGGACCACCACTCGGGGGACAACACGGCGGATACAGCGATGTTCGGGAACGGTTCTCACCGGCGCTTCCGCAGAAGTGGAATCACCGATTCGGCAGGGTGGGTCAGTGCAGCGCGAGC
>JAWLFE010000112.1:0-7644 GCA_041685735.1 Nitriliruptoraceae bacterium | reverse complement strand
AAGGCGGTGGTCTGTGGCACGAGGAGCGCGAGCAACATCGCGAACACCCCGACCATCGGCACCACGCGCCGCATGATCGTCACATCCATCTTCAGAACCCCTGCGGTTGTGGTGCCAGCCCTGTGGTCGGCACCTGCTCGGTTCTGAGGTCGGTCTCGCCACTCGCTCCCCTCGGACCGTCCGGGCGGTGACCCGCCCTTCGGCGACCGGAAACTCCCGGTCCGAGGATCCTCACGCCCCCATCTGTCGATCCGTCATCGACGGTCGTCATCGACATGTCAGGGCCGTTCGGCCCCAGACGTACAGCGGGGAGTCTCACAGCCGCAGGTGACGGAGGGCAAGATGGATGCACGCAGAACTACGTTGCGTTACCGAACTCTGCGTGATGCCACGACGGGAGGCGGGCAAGGTCACGTTGCGTGACCGTGCTGCGTGCGTTGAGCGCTCGATCTTGCGGGGGTGCGCCCCCTGGCCTCACGCACGGTGACGCATAGCGCCGATGATGGAGATTCTGCACCCTCTGAGTGATGCTGGGTCAGCGGACCCCCGAGCTCCGGCGGGAACAGTCGCGGCCGATATCCGCTGTGCGTGATGTCGCGAACGGAGCGGACCCGCCATGCACCCCCACCACCGCACCCGAGCGTCACGCAGCGTCCGATGCGTCGGTCTCCACGGCGACGAAGCCGGTGTCCGGCCAGCTCCTACGGGCCCTGTCAGCTCGTCGCGTCCTCGAGTGCTGCGAGCAGCCGTGTGAGGAACAGCGCCATGTGGTCACGACGCACGTTGGCACCGGGGCGGAAGGCGCCGTCGGCGCCACCCGCGGCGAGGCCCAGATCGGCGGCCTGGTTGATCGGTGTGGCGAAGGTGTCACCGGCCGTGACGTCCTCGAACCACGAGGTGGAGGGTTCGGGCGTCGTCCGGGCTGCGAGCAGCTCGTGGGTCGCGACCAGGAAGTGGGCCATCTGCCCCCGGGTGACCGGCTGGGCGGGGCGGTAGGAACCATCGCCATGCCCGGCGACCACCCCCGCGGCATGCAGACGCAGGATCGCCTCGGCGCCGCGGGAGTCCGCGGAGACGTCCGGGAAGGTGTCGACGGAGGACGGTTGGGGCAGGTCACCGCCCGCCGCGGTCACGATCCGGTCGATGAACGCCGCCATCTGCGCCCGGTCCACGGTGCCTGCCGGTTCGTAGCGGTCGTGGCTGGTGCCGTGTGTGACGGCGTGCTCGGCGAGGCACTCGATGGCGCCGAGGTGGCGGGCGACGTCCACGAAGCGCGTGGTGTCCACCGCCGGGCACACCGACGAGGTGTCACGGATCGTGGGGGACGGCCGCGATGGCTGCTCGGCGGGTGGGGGGTCCGGCGACGGCTCGGGCGAGGGGGCGGGCAGTTGATCGACGCGGGTCTCGCGGAACACCGCGGTCGACCAGACCCACCCCTGGTCGTCGATGGAGACGCCGATGCCGACCTGGTCGAACCGTTCGTTGAGGATGTTGGTGCGGTGACCGTCGGAGTCCATCCAGGCCTGCATGATCCATGCCGCGTTGGCCTCGGCTGCCGAGTGGCCCTCACGGTGGAACCCGCCGGCGTAGGCCACGTTCTCGCCGACCCAGCGCCAGCAGCAGGTCTGCTCGGTGTAGTGCGGGTTGTGCCGCATGTGCTGGTCGGTGGCCATCCGGTCCGACCACTGCCGCGCCACCTCGGCCATCTGCTCGTCCCATGCGAGCGGTGGCGCCGGCGCCTCGCTGCCGTGCCCGAACCGGGTCGGATCGCGCCGGGCCAGCAGATGGCCGTCGAACAGCAGGGTCTCCGCGCTCTGCTCCGCCGCGGTGCGTGGACGGGGTGCGACGGGCGGGGCCTGATCGGTCGGCGCGGTGGCGGGTGAGGCCTCGCCGGGTGCCGCGGTGGCGGCTGGAAGCGCGACGGGCATCGCGACAGCCACCACCAGTGCGAGCACCACCAGCCGGGCGATCACCACCCGGGCGATCACCAGCCGGGCGATCACCGGCGTCCGTGCGACCACCGAGGTCTGTCGGCCCGACCACCGCAGCGGTGGCACCCGCCGCCTCACCGCAGGTTCCGGTCGATCATGGAGGCGGTCTGTGCCCGCGTGACCCGTTCGGTGGGGCAGAAGCGGCCCGCGTCGCAGCCGTTGACGATGCCTGCCGTCTCGAGCGCGCCGATGGATCCGCCGTGGGTCGTGCCGACGTCACCGAAGGACGGCGTCACCGGTTCGAGGCGCAGCGCCCGGGCGAAGAAGGTCGCCATCTGCGCCCGGCTGAGCTGGTCGTTCGGGCAGAAGGCGGCGGCGCCGCAGCCCTTGGTCAGTCCCGCGTCCGCGAGCGCCTCGACGTCGAGCGCCTGTTCACCGCGCACGTCGCCGAACTGCCCCGACGGCTCGGCCGGGCGTGGCAGCTCGAGGGTGCGGACCAGCATCGTGGCGAACTCGCCGCGGGTGACCGGGTTGGAGGGGCAGAAGCGCGAGGTCCCGCAGCTCTCGGCGATGCCCGCGGCGCTGACACGCTCGATGGACGCGGCGTGGGTGCTGCCGGCCGCCACGTCCCCGAACAGCGTGGTGGACGGCGTGCCGTGCGAGACATCGCCGGTGGGCCGTCGGAAGTTCTGGGTGACCCACACCCGTCCGTCCTCGATGACCACGCCGATCCCGGCCTCGGTGACGCGGTCGTCGAGGATGTTGCGGCGGTGTCCCTCGGAGTTCATCAGGGCCCGGTGGATCGAGCTGACGCCCGGGCCGTAGCCGACGTTCTCCGCGACCCGCTGCCACCCGGTGATCTGCGACGAGAAGTCCGGGTTGTGGTGCAGGCGCCACTCACGCGCCATGACGTCGCTGTGCGCGCGTGCGACGGTGCGGATGTCGGCGCGCTCGGCCAGTGCCCCGAGTCCGGCCTTGGCGCGCTCGATGTTGACCAGAGCGAGGAAGTCCTGCTCGAGGGAGCGGGTGGATGCCGACGCCGCAGCCGGTTCGGCGGGAACGGCCACGAGCAGCAGGGCGAAGGTCAGGACCAGGGTCAGCAGGTGATGCGGCCTGGTGCGGGTCGGGGGCATCCTGGTGACCGTCCATGGTCGGGGTGTGATGGTGTGCCCTCGTATCGGCCCGACCCGTGCGAGCCTTTACTCTCCGTGGATACGGTGCGCGCTCTCCGTGACGGTCTCCGTTGGGCGCCATCGGATCCGCACGTGGTGGCAGGGACTCCGGCAGCGCCTGGTGGTGTGGCTGATGTTGCTGGTGTGCGCCGTGAGGTCCTGAAGGCCCTCATGTGGTCACTCTGCGCGCGTCCATGAGTCGATTCCGGTGACTGGCTTGTCGTAGGCGAGGTCACGGTTCAGTCTTCCCGGCTGGTTGCCGATGTCTGGGACCGACGACCGCCCTGGCGCGTGCCGTGCCGCCGCGCTGTCACACAGGTGACTCATATGTTCAGAACCTCTGCGTCGCCCCGTGGGCCACTCGGCTCCCGAGCGGAACTGCTCCGACTCCACAGCCAGCGCCGACGCCGGCGCCGCGCTGCGGACGCGGTGCGCACCACGGGTGACGGACAGCGAGAGGGCTCCGCGGTGCTGCGCATCGGCGCGCGGCTGGCGCTGGTCGCGGTGTTGGCGGCGGTGCTGGTGCCGCTGGATCAGCCGGAGTCGTGGACGACACCGGTCACCTTGAGCGAGACCCTCGACGGGCTGCCCGTCGCCGACGCGGGCCGCGCGGGCGACGCCGTGCACACCGCCGGCGCCCCCGACGCCGACGACGCTGCACAGCCCGCCGCCCCCGCCATCTCCACGCTGGTGGAGGCTCCCATCGCCTTCAGCGTGGTCGGTTTCACCGCGCCCGCGCACGCCGGTGAGCTGGCCGTGCGCACCTCGATGGACGGCGAGAACTGGACCGACTGGGAACCCGCCGCCTACCTCGACGTCGAGGACGGGCCCGACCCGGGGAGCGAGGAGTCCCGTTCCAGCGCAGCTGGCCGGCACACCGAGCCGGTGTGGGTGGGCGAGGCACGTCACCTCCAACTCCAGGTCGCCGACGCCTCACCCGAGGACGTCGAGGTGACGCTGATCGACTCCATGCACCTCAACGACGGACCGGTCGAGCGGCACACCGAGCCCGCCGTCGGCTCCCCGGCCGACGCCGAGGACCTCCAGATCATCTCCCGTGCACAGTGGGGTGCCGACGAGTCCCTGAGCCGCTCGACCCGGGCGGCGAGCGAGGTGCACATGGGCATCGTGCACCACACCGCCCACTCCTCCTCCGCGTCGGTGGCCAACGGCTACAGCCGCGACGAGGCCCCGGGTGTCGTGCGCGCGATGTACCGCTACCACACCGAGACGCTCGGGTGGGCGGACATCGGCTACAACGTCATCATCGACCGCTACGGACGCATCTACGAGGGTCGCAAGGGCGGCTTCACCGAGGGGATCATCGGCGCGCACGCGGCCGGGAACAACACCGGTTCCTTCGGGGTGTCGGTCATCGGCAACTTCATCGACCAGCAGGCGCCCGCAGCCGCCATCGAGAGCCTGACCGAGGTGATCGCGATCAAGTCCGCGATCCACGGCATCGACCCGGAGGGCTTCACCGACCAGGTGGGCGACGGCACCTGGCGTCCCACCATCGTCGGACACCGCGATGTGGGCCAGACCTCCTGCCCCGGCCGCATCCAGGACCTGCTCCCGCAGATCCGCGAGGATGCGCGCGAGACCGCGGTGCGCTTCCCCGACGTGGACGCGACCTCGCCGCACCGCGGATCCGTGCTCGCGCTGGCCGACGCCGGGGTGACCGAGGGGTGCGAGCTCAACCTCTACTGCCCCTCCGAGACCCTCACCCGTGCCCAGGCGGCCTCCTTCATGTTGCGGTCCTTCGAGCTCGATCCGATCCCCGGCACCCACTTCCCCGACGTGCCGGCGGAGGGTGTGCACGCAGCGGCGATCAACAAGTTGGCCGAACTCGAGTGGCTCAAGGGCTATCCCGACGGGACCTTCCGTCCGTACCAGCAGCTGACACGGGGCCAGCTCGCGACCCTGCTGGCACGTTCGCTCGACACCTCCGATGAGGTGGCGGACGCCGACAGCGGGTCCGATGACGACAGCAACACCCGCAGCCTGGCGGACCTCATCGCGGAGATGGACGCTGCACTGGAGGAGCCCGACCCCGAGCCCGATCCCTACCCGGACGTGCCGAGCACGAGCACCCACTACGACGGCATCATGGCGCTCGCCGCCGAGGGCGTGCGCGGTGACTGCGACGGGCAGGGCAACTTCTGCCCGAACGACCCCGTCAAGCGGGACTCCACGGCCACCTTCGTCTACGAGGTGCGCAAGGTCCACGGGCTGGACTGAGGTCGCCGATGGCTGGCGGGTCAGCGCGCCCCGAGCTCGCGGCCGCGCTGCAGGAAGGTGGCGACCCGGTCGCGGCGCTCGGTCTGGCTCCCGCAGTAGTTCGGGCCGTCGTCACACCCCTTGGTCAGGCCCGCCGCGGCCAGGGCGTCGATCGCCGCCGCGTGGGTGGAACCGGGTGTCACGTCCTTGAACCCGGCGCTCTCGTCGGCGGGCGCCACCTCGAAGCCGCGGACCAGCACCGACGCCAGTTGCGCCCGGGTCAGCCCGTCCTCGGGGCCGAAGGTGCCATCGGTGTAGCCGGTCAGGATCCCGGCGTCGTCCACCGCGGCGACCGCGGGGTTGCGCGGGTCATCCGTGGCGATGTCGGGGAACCGTGAGATCCGGTCCGGATCCACCGTGAGCCCCAGTGCCGCGGCCATGCCGACCGCCAGGTCGGCGCGCTGCATGGTGTCGGTGGGGCAGAAGGCCCGCGCGGTGCACCCGCCGAGGACCTCCTCGGCGGCGAGCTGCTCGATGGCGGGTCCGTGGGTGCTGTCGGGGTCGACGTCGCTGTAGGTCCCGCCGTGCTCGGTCCAGTCGGTGCCGGGCGCGGGCTGGTCGGCGGTGGCGACCTCGGGCACGTCGCCACGCTCCAGCGCGGCGGTCAGCGAGTGGTAGGGGTTGATGCGGTAGGGGCCGTCGGGGCCCGTCAGTTCGATCTCGAGGTGCAGGTGCGGCGCGACACCCTTGGCGTTGCCCGAGTCGCCGTTCCAGCCGATCAGCTCGCCCCGCTCCACCCGCAGGCCCCGGGCGGTGCCCTGCTGCTGGATGGCGGTGGCGATGCGCGGCGCGTAGGCGTGCTCGATGCCGCCGGCGTCGTCATCCAGCCACGGGCCGGGCGTGCCGTCCTCGCCCATCTCGCGTTCGGGGGTGTCGTTGTTGAGGTGGACGTAGGAGTAGCGGGCCCCGTCGTCGCCGCGGATCGAGATCATCCAGCCGTAGGACGGTTCGGGGTACGGCGCGAAGGTGATCGTGCCACCCACCGCGGCGTGGACGGGCCGGTGCTTGGGCGCCATGATGTCGGTCGCGGCGTGGAGCCGGCTGCCGCCGCCACGCAGGTGCAGGAAGTCGTCGGTGAAGCGCGTGTCCACCTCCGGGGTGGCCACGGGGAAGGTCACATCCACCACCTGCGCGGTGGTGTCGACGATCGGGGTCTGCGGGAGGTCCTCGGGTGCGGGGACGATGTCGTCGTAGCTCTCGCCCGTCACCGCGCCGGCCGCCGGCGCGAGCACCAGCAGCGCGACCAGCGTCATCGCGGCGGTGTCGCGGCCCCGGTGTCGTCGCGGTGGCCCACCGTGCGCTGCGTGGTGACGGGCCATGACGGTGTGACGGCGGTGCATCGGTCCTCCGTTCGCAGCGGCTCCGCGTGCGTACGCGGCGGCTCGTCGCGGCTTCGGCGCGACGTATGTTGGCAGGTGTCGACCGCCTCGCGGCGGAACCTGAGCTGCCACGGGCCGCGACGGCACCACGTCGAGCCCCGCGTGTGGGCACCGCCGCGAGCCGACGGGCTGGGGGTAGCCTCGCGCGTAGTATGGCGGGCACTGCCGTACCACTCAGACCAGCCGGAGCCAGTGCGTGGACATCTCGATCATCGGCGTGGGACACGTCGGCCTCGTCACCGCGGCGGTGTTCGCCGACCTCGGCCACAGGGTCATCGGCCTGGACGACGACGCGGACAAGCTCGCCACCTTGCAGGCGGGCGGTGTGCCCTTCCACGAGCCCGACCTGCCGGAACTCCTGGCGCGGGTCACCGCCGACGGTTCGCTCACCTTCACGGGTGACCTGCAGGAGGCGGTCGACCACGCCGAGGTGGTGTTCGTCTGCGTCGGCACCCCGCCGCTGCCCGGTGGGGGCCCGGACCTGCGCTTCGTGGAGCGCGTCGGCCAGCAGGTCGCGCGCTACGCCTCCCGCGAGCTGGTGCTGGTGGAGAAGTCCACGGTCCCGGCCAACACCGGTGCCCGGCTGACCCAGGTGATCGAGCGCGAACGCGCTGCCATCGGCGCCGAGGAGCTGCTGGTCCACGTCGCCTCCAACCCGGAGTTCCTGCGTGAGGGCGTGGCCGTCAAGGACACCGCCTGGCCCGACCGCATCGTCTACGGCACGGCCTCCGACCATGCCCGGGACCAGCTGCGCGCGGTCTACGCGCCGATGGTGGAGAAGGTCGGCTGCCCGGTGGTGGAGACCGACGTGCCCACCGCGGAGCTGATCAAGCACGCCTCCAACGCCTTCCTCGCCACCCGGCTGTCCTTCATCAACGCCGT
>JAWLFE010000010.1:56580-79836 GCA_041685735.1 Nitriliruptoraceae bacterium | reverse complement strand
GTCGCAGCTGTACGCCCAGACACGCACCTTCCTCGGTCCCGACACGGGCCGGCTCCTGCGGGGGGTCGGCGTGACCGTCGGTGTCGCGCTGCTGCTGGGGGGCGGCGCGGCGCTGGCCGGTCCCGTCCTGCAGGCGCTCGCGCGGTTCGCAGCCGGGCGACGCCTGCACCTGCGGTTGGCCATGCGCGACAGCGCCCGCCAACGCACCCGGTCAGCCGCGACCGTCGCCGCCACCCTGGTGGTGTTCACCGTCCCGATCCTGGTCGGCGTCTTCGCGGCCGGCGATGCCCGACTGGACCTCGAGCGTCGCGAAGCGTCGCGCAGCGACGTCGTGGTCGTGACGGGGCCGACCTACCAGGGGTTCCCCCTGGCCCCGTCGGACGAGATGGTCGCACTCGCCCGTGAGCAGTTCGGGGACGTCGTCGGGGAGCTGCGTGTCCCGGTCGTCGCACAGACCGTTGAGCGTGAGGTGGCGCTTCGTACCCTGCCCGGCGAGGACATCGGTGACCTCGCCCGGCCCGACCGGTTCACCTGGGGGACCGACGCCGCCGGTGGCACCCTGTATGTCGGTGATGTGGCCGTCGCGTCCCCCGACGTCCTGGCGCTCGTCGGGATCGATCGCACGGACGCGGCCGTGCTCCTGCCACAACGGTCCTTCGGTGGGCAGGATGTCCGGCCGATCGCCGACCTCGACCACGCCGTGGTGACGACCGTGCCGGGCATCGGTCTGCTGGGCTCTCCCGGGACCACCCCGGACCGTGCGCCCGATGCCGACGCCGCGGCGCCTGACGTCGAGGTCGACCTGTCCGTCGGCGGGACCGAGTTCGGGTGGAGCTTCCCCGGTCTGCTGGTGCCACCCGCCGTGATCGCTGACCTCGATCTCGTTGCGAACAGTGGGGTCGTGCTGCTCGAACTGGCCGAACCGGTCGATCTGGCAACGTGGCGCGCGGCCAGCGAAGCGGCGTGGAACGCGCCCGTGCCGTTCCGGTTGGATGCCCAGCCGCAGGAGGGTGGGAACTCGGCGCTGCTCCCCGTGTCGATCGCGGTGGGCGTGGCGACGCTGCTCGCGGTCATCATCGGTGGACTGACCGCCGCGCTGGCCGCCACGGAGAGCGACCGCGATCTACGCACGATGGCAGCGGTCGGTGCCGATCCGCGACTGCGCCCACGCTTCCGGGCGCAGCAGGCCGCGTACCACACGCTCGTGGCTGCCGTGCTGGCCGTCCCGGTCGGACTGCTGCTCGCCGCGGCTGCGCGCATCGCGACGGAGTCACCCGCTCCGTTCGTCGTGCCGTGGCTGGCCATCGGGGGGATCGTGGTCGTCGCGCCGGCTGTGGTCGCCGTGCCCTTCCGCACCTTCAGCCGTCGCGGCACACCGATCGGGGCGCTGCGACGTCCGACCTGATCGCGCCCGGGGCGGGGACCGCCACGGTCCGTGTCGTGGGCTACGGTCGCGATCCCACTACCTCGAGGTTGATGACGTGGCAGACCTGCCCCTGGCCGACCGGCACGACACCGTGCTCCCCGCCGCTTCCGACGATCAGCGTGCGCACCTCCAGGCTGCCCTGGCCTCGGCGGACGTCCGCAAGGCCGCCGTCAGTGCCGTCGTGGCCGACGACCCCACCTTCATCGAGGGATGGGCGACCCTGGCGACGCTCGCCGACGAGACGATCGAGGCCTACGCGTACGCCCGGGTTGGCTACCACCGCGGGCTCGACGCGCTGCGCGGCCGTGGGTGGGGCGGCACCGGGTTCGTGCGCTGGTCGCAGCCATCCAACCGGCCGTTCCTGACCTGCCTGGTGCGGCTGCGCAACGCCGCGGCGCAGATCGGGGAGATGCCGGAGGTGCAGCGCATCGACGAGTTCCTCGTGCAGCTCGACCCGGACTGGGACGACGCCAACGTCCCCAGCTGAGCGGCCGACGCTCGGCGGCCGGCACCCCCGACCGGCACCCTCGACCCACAACCGCGAGGTGACCGACCTGCTGCTCGGTTCCCGCGAGCACTACCGTCGCGCTCCAGGAGGTGGACGTGGCCGGTCGCATCGTCAAGGACGACATCGAGACCCTGCGGCGGCAGGCCGACATCGTCGTGGTCGTCGGTGACTACACGACCCTGAAGCGCGCCGGCCGGTCGTTCAAGGGGCTGTGTCCGTTCCACACGGAGAAGACCCCGTCGTTCACGGTCACCCCGGACGGCAACTTCTACCACTGCTTCGGGTGCGACGCGTCCGGCGACATCTACGACTTCCTGATGCGGATCGAGGGGCTCGAGTTCCCCGAGGCCGTCGAAGCGCTCGCCCGCCGCACCGGCTTCCCCCTGCGCTACGAGGAGCTGTCCGCGCGGGAACGGCGTGCGATCGGGGAGCGCTCCCGCTTCGTCGACGCGACGCAGGCGGCCCAGGACTTCTTCGCGAGGACCCTCTACAGCGACGAGGGCAAGGTCGCCCGCGACTACCTCAAGGCGCGTGGGTTCGGGGTGGAGGATGCCAAGCGGTTCGAACTGGGCTTCGCGCCCAACGAGTGGGAGGCGATGAGCCGGGCGCTGACCGCCGACGGGGTCAAGGCCGAGGATCTGATCGCCGTCGGGGTCACGGTGCGCAACGACCGTGGCGGCCTTCGCGATCGGTTCCGTGGCCGGCTGATGTTCCCGGTCCACGATCCCGGCGGCGACGTCATCGGCTTCGGCGGCCGCATCCTCGACGCGTTGGACTACGGCGACTTCGACCCACCGAAGTACCTCAACTCCCCGGAGACGCCGCTGTACAAGAAGACACGCGTGCTCTACGGCGTGCCGCAGGCCCGCGCCGACATCGTGCGCGCGGAACAGGTACTGGTCTGCGAGGGCTACACCGACGTGATGGCCCTGCACCAGGCCGGTTTCGCCAACGCGGTCGCGACCTGCGGGACCGCCGTTGGGGTCGAGCACCTGCGGATGGTGTCGCGCTACGCCTCCAAGGTGGTGCTCGCGTTCGACGGTGACGAGGCCGGCGTGAAGGCCGCCGAGCGTGCCTGGGAGGGTGCGCGCGAGCTGTCCGCCGCCGGTGGCGGCAGCCTCGACCTGCGGGTGCTCGTCCTGCCGGACAAGACGGACCCCGCGGACCTGGTGCGCGAGGTGGGTGCCGACGGACTGCGGCATGCGGTCGATCACGCCACCCCGGTCGTGCCGTTCGTCATCGGGCACCGCCTGGCCGACGCGGACATGAGCTCCGAGGGTGGCCGCACCGCGGCCCTGCGCGCGGCGTTGGAGGTCGTCGGACGTGAACCCGACCCGGACCTCCGACGTGAGTGGGCACGAACGGAGGTGGCGGACCGCGTCGGGGTCGCCTACGACTTCGTCGCGGCCACCGCACGGCGCATGGACATCGAGTTGGATCGTCATCAGGGTGTGGCGGTGACCACGACGCGCGATCCCGATCGGCGGGGGAACGCGGGTGGCGCTGTCGACCGGAGCGTCGCGCAGCGGGAACGGGACGTGCTCCGCGTCGCGATCCAACGACCCGAACTGCTCCCGGAGGAGTGGTTCGAGCTGGAGGAGACCGACTTCCAGCACCCCGTCGCCCGGACGCTGTTCGCCGCGCTGCTCCGGGCCGGTGGGCCGGGGGTGGACCTCGATGTGGTGCTCGAGCAGGCCGCCGACGACGACGCGCGGAGCATCCTGCGACGCCTGGCGCTCGAGGAGGATCCCGGGATGCCGGCCCCCGACGTCACCACCGAGTCGACGCGTCGTGAGGCGGATGTGGCGCCACTGGTCGCGGCGGAGCGGATACGCCGGCTGCTCGCCGAGCGCATCGCCCGCCAGGAGGTGGCGCTGCGGTCCCGGCTCGGGGAGCTGCACCACGTCAACGACGCCGACGAACTGCGCGCCGTGCAGCGCGAGCTGTTGGCCCTCCAGCAGCGCCGCCGGACGCTCCGGGCGCCGGCGGGCGACCCCGTGTGAGGCGTCGCGCGATCGGCCGGCTGAGGAACCGGCCCACGTGGGACGGCGGTGACCTACGATAGGGGTCGTATGAACCGCTGCGTGCGTCGGGTGCGCGGGCTGTCACCACACGACCGGTCCACCACCGGCCCACGGGACGCGGCGTTAGCATCGGGGCGACGCCCACGATGCGGCAGGTGCGGCGGCAAGGAGGGGGCGGTGTCCAGCCTCGACACGTCGGATGGCACGACCCGCGGGAGCGTGCCGGTGGGCCCGCCCACCAACGTGGTCGACCTGGCCGAGCACGAACGTTCGACGCGCGGCCCCGAGGTCGAGGAACTGCACGAGCTGGGCGAAGCGCGGGGCTTCGTGACGACCTCCGAGATCGCCGGTGTCGCGGGAGGCTCGGTCACCGAACCGGACCGAGCCAGGGCTGTCGCGCGTCAACTGCGGCGGGACGGGATCACCATCGTCGACGACGGTGAGGTGGCCTCGTCGCGGACGCCGGGCGAGGCGACCTCGACGCCGATGTCCGGCGACGCGGTCCGCCTGTACCTCAACGAGATCGGGCGGGTCGATCTGCTCGGTGCCGAGGAGGAGGTCAACCTCGCCAAGCGGGTCGATGCGGGATCGGCGGCGGAAGCCATCCTCGACTCACCCGTGGAGTTGACCCCCGAGCAACGCGCGCGGTTACGCCGGGTCGAGCGGGTCGGCCAGACGGCTCGGGCCGAACTCACCGAGGCCAACCTGCGTCTGGTCGTCTCCATCGCCAAGCGGTACGTCGGACGGGGGCTGCTGTTCCCCGACCTGATCCAGGAGGGAAACCTCGGGCTGATGCGCGCGGTCGAGAAGTTCGACTACACGCGCGGCTACAAGTTCTCGACCTACGCGACCTGGTGGATCCGGCAGATGATCAGCCGGTCGATCGCCGATCAGTCGCGCACGATCCGGATCCCGGTACACCTGGTCGAGACGATGAACAAGATCAAGCGCGTCGAACGCTCACTGGTCCAGAAGCTCGGTCGTGATCCGACCCTGGAGGAGGTGGCCAAGGCGGTCGAGTTGCCCGTCGAGCGCCTGGAGGAGTTCCGTCGCCTGTCGGTCGACCCCACGTCGCTGGATGCACCCGTGGGGGAGGAGGGTGACGGCTCGATGGGCGAGCTGATCGAGGACGCCAACGCGGAGATCCCGGTCGAGGCGGCGTCCTACCTGATGCTGCGTCAGCACCTCGCGTTGGTGCTCGACGAGCTCAACCCACGGGAGCGCACGGTGATCGAGCGGCGCTTCGGCCTGCACGATGCCCAGCCGCACACCCTCGAGCAGGTCGGTGCCGAGCTCGGCCTGACGCGGGAACGGATCCGCCAGATCGAGGCCAAGGCGCTCGCCAAGCTGCGCCACCCCTCCCACGCCGATGCCCTGGAGGGCTACCTGCGGGGTTGACCCACGCGTGAACCGGGGTCGGAGCGTGGCCGTGACATTGCTCCCTGGACCGAACGTTTCGTAGGGTGCACATGGTTCGCGCTGCGGCGACCCACGCACGCGGCCCGCTCGCCAGCCAGGAGGTCGGACATGGAGCTGTCAGCTCCCAGCACCGCGTCCCGGTCCGGTTCGGCCCACGGGGCCGGCGGGTCGGAACAACGTCCGCCACGGCGCCGGTCACCGTTCGCCGCCGCGGCTCCCAGCATCACGATCGCGTTGGTGTATGCAGCGCTGGCCGGGCTGTACCTCGCCGCGGGCTCGGCGCTGCCGGGGGATCGGTGGGCGGCGGTCCACCTGTTCACGCTGGGGGTCCTGACCAACCTGATCCTGGTGTTCAGCGAGCACTTCGGTCGGACGGTCACCCGCACCGCCGGGGAACGTGCCGCCTGGTGGCCCATCGTGACCAACGTCGGGATCGTGGCGGTGCTGATCGGCGTCGTCGCCGACCTCACCGTGGTCCTGGCGGCCGGTGCGACGACCGTCACGGTCAGCGTGTTCGCGGCCTACCTGCGGCTGCGCCGGATGCGGCGCGCTGCCGTGGGGGCACGGTTCGCCTGGATCGTGCGTGTCTACGAGCGGGCCCACGGCGCCTTCATCCATGGGGCCATCTTCGGTGCGTTGCTCGGGACCGGGGTGGTGAGCGGCCGGTGGTACGGGCCGACGTTGTACGCCCACCTCCACGCGAACATCCTCGGCTGGGCGGGGCTGACGTTGTTGGCAACGCTGGTGTTCTTCGGTCCGACCATGGCACGCACACGCATCGAGGAGGGTGCGGATGGGCGGGCCGCCCGGGCACTGCGCCACGGCGCGACCGGCCTGACCGTTGCGGTGCTCCTGCTGGTCCTGACCGGTGCCGGAGGCGTGACGGGTCAGGTGGCGCGGATCGGTGCCGGTGTCGCGCTGGCCGTCTTCGCCGGGTCGGTCACGGTGGTGTGTCTGCCCGTGATCCGGTCCGTGTGGCGGGGGCGTGCCACCGCGTCGCGGCCGGCGATCGTCGCCGTCGGGGCGTGGTTCACCGTGGTCGTCTGGTTCGATGTGGTGGTCGTCGCCACCGGGTCCTGGTGGTGGCTCGACGCCCTGGGGGTGATCGCCCTGGCCGGCGTGCTCGCGCAGGCCATCCTGGCGACCCTGCTCTACCTGGCGCCGATGCTCCGCGGCCGGAGTTCCGACGAGCGCGCTGAGATCACCGCCCGGCTCGAGCGCGGCATGATGACGCGGGCTGTCGCGTTCAACCTCGGCGTCCTCGCCATCACGCTCGGGGCCGCCTGGCGAGCCGGAGGAACCGCGGTGACCGTGGGTGGGTGGACCGTGCTGCTCGGTGTCCTGGCCGTCAGCGCGGCGGGCGCCGCCTGGCCGCTCGCCGCTCGCCGCGCCTGATCGTCCACCGTCGGCTGCCCGGTCCGGCGTCCGTGTCACACCCCCGGCGTACATTCGGGACATGGACAACAAGCCGCACGACCCAACCCCCACCCGCGGGTCACAGCCGCCGTCCGGGCCGCCCGCACATCCCGTGCTGCGTCCGACCGGCACGGACCAGACGCCCGAGCAGGCGGCTGCGACCGCGCCGGTCCAGCAACCGTTGCCGTTCGACGATGAGGCAGATCAGCCGGTGGCGTTCAGCCTCACGGCCCGTGCCAGGCGGGAGATCGCCCCTGGGGATCTTCCGGCGCTGTCGGTCGTCCCTGACGAGCCGCACCCGCCGCAGCCGGACGAGTCGCCGGGGGACCGATCCGGTGGAGCCGACTGGCCGGTCCGTGACGATCCCTCGGACACCCGGCCGTCACGGGCCCGGGCGCTTCGCCGTGCAGGTCTGTCGGCTGACGCGATCGCGAGACAGCTGGGGGTCGAGCCCCTGCTGGTGCGTGCCTGGATCGGCACGACCAGCGGTCCATCGGTCGGACGCTCGCAGGACCGTGACACCGCGCATCGGACGGCACGCGACCAGACCATCGACCGCTCCGCCGGGACCGGCCACGGCGTGGACACCGACGGCAAGCGTGCAACCGCTGACCCAGAGGACGACCAGCGTGAGACGGCCTTCCAACTGGCCCGGACGACCGCTGCGGAGCAGGCGCGACGCGACCTACAGCGCGACCCGGGTTTCGCCGCCGGGCTCGGTCTCATCGCATCGATCGTGGACATCGATCGCAACGCCCTGACCGTCACCACCGGTGACGAGGACATCGCGCGTCTGAGCCTCGGTTGGCTGGACGAGCACCTGCCCCTCGATCCCGCTCGCGTCCGGCTCGTGCTCCGCCTCGGACCACGGGTGGCGGCGGACCTGGTCGTACACCGATGGGCGAGCCGGCTCGGCATCGACCGTGAGCGCGTCGCGGTCGCACGATGGCACGATGCCCCCGACGGGCGATCGGTCCAGGCGCTCCTGCGCGTCGCCGACCCCGCCGCAGCGGCTAGCGTCGCCGGGTGGCGCGATGCCCTGCTCGCACCGACCGGACCGGACCCCGCGGACATCGCCTTCTGATCGCTGCCGCTCCGGTCGCCCGGAGGCCCGTGTGACGCGTATCGCCCTGTTCGCGGGTCCCGACCCCGGCCATGCGCTGCCGATGCTGGGGGTCGCCGCGGCCCTGGCGGGTCGTGGTGACGAGGTCCGATGTTGGACGGGGCGCAGCCATCGCGCGTCCGGCGCGGCGGTCGGTGTGGACGTCCGGGAGCTCCCGCCCCTGCCTCCGGCGGATGAGGACAGCGACCTGGGACATCGCTTCTGGGGTCGCGCAGTGGAGATGGCGCCGCTGCTCGTGTCGGCGTTGGGCGGCTGGCGGCCCGACGTGATCGTGACCGACACGTTGGTGCGGGCCGGCGGTCTGGCCGGACAACTCATCGACGTCCCGACCGTCGAACTCGTCGGTCACCATCTGCCAGATCCCGCCGCGGATCTTCCTCCCGTCGGCCTCGGCCGGCGGCTCCCGCGTACGGTCGTCGGGCGGGCCCAGGACCGTGCACTCGTCCACTTCCAGCGGCGGTCGGTCGCCACCGGCCAGGCGCAGGGGCGGGCGGCCGCGGCCTCGCTCGGGCTGACGGCCCCACGTCCACCGGCGATCCGGTTGCTCGCGACCCTGCCGAGCCTTGAGCGACCCCGCCGGTCCTGGCCCAGTGACGCGCATGTGGTGGGATCCCTGGCGATCGACCCCGCCCTGCCCGACCTCGAGCCACCCCCCGGCGGTGGCCCGTTGGTCGTGGTCACGGACACGACCGCGGCGGGCGTCACCTCGATCTTGGGTCGCGTGGCTCTGGATGCCCTGCACCACCTCGGTGTCCGGGTGGCGATCACCTCGTCGACCCTGCCCCCGCTGCGCGACGGACGCATCGTGGTCGGACCCGGCCCCCATCGCCCGCTGCTGGCGCAGGCGGCGGTCGCGGTCGGCCCCGGTGGTGGCGGCTTCCTGTCCAAGGCGACCGCCGCGGGCGTGCCCACCGTGCTCGTCCCCATCCAGGGCGACCAGCGGGAAGCAGCCGTCAGACTGCGGGACACGGGTGCCGGGCTCCGTCTCAGCCCGCGGGGCCTGACCGGACCGCTGGGAGCTCGGCGGCTGGTGTGGTGCGTCGCCCGCCTGCTCGCGGATCCTGCCGCTCGACGTGCTGCCGGTCGGCTGGCGGACGAGGCGATCCGACTCGGGCCCGAACTCGCCGCGGACCTGGTCCTCAGGGTCGCGCAGGGGCAGCGACCATGGGCCGGCGGTCCGGCGGAGCACCTGGATGGGTCGGGCCCGGGCCATCGGACGGGGTGAGCGACACGGTGGCCCGCGCGAGGTCCTCTACGCTCCTCCCGTCCCACCCGTCCTGACCGCTGGGGTTGCCCGGATGCTGCTGGACGCACCGCGATCTGGCCGGTCGAGGTCCCGCCCGCGCCCACACCGGTGGGCCATCCCGTGCCCGACCGCCAGGGTGATCCCGGCCCTCGCGGTGGTGGGCGTGCTCCTGCTCACCGGGCAGATGCCGAGCTGGGCGCACGCCGGCAGTGAACTGCCCATCGCGAACTGGTCGGCGCAGGGTGACGTCGTGACGGGGACCTGGACCGGGCCGCCGGATGATGCCGCCTGGATCGGCGAGTCGATCGGCGTCCTCGACGACGGTGCGATGGAGGCCTATGTCGGCGGGTCGTCGGATGCCTACCCGACCGAGGAGGAGATCACGGCGCTGAGCCGCTCGCCGGAACTCGAGGCCTACCTGCGTGAGCATGTCCGGGTCCGCCAGCAGGGGGAGGACTGCGAGGCTGAGGTCACCGTCGCCGACGACTTCATCGCCGACGGGGCCGGCTTCCGGTTCGTCTGTCCGACGGATGTGCGGACCGTCGACATCGAGATCACGATCCTGCACGACCAGGATCCGGCCTTCCGCACCTTCAGTGGTGATGGCACCCTGCAGGATGCCCTGCACACCGCGGAGACGCCGGTGCACACCTGGGACTTCGCGCGGACCGATGCTGATGCTGCGGCCGGTGCCGAGCCCTCGACCGAGGTCTCGAGCGGTGCAGCTACGACCACGTCGCGGCGGCTGTCCGTGACCCTGACGCTGGTGGTCGGAGCCGCGGTCGTGCTGGCCGGCGTGGTCGGCGCCCTCCGGCTCCTGGGTGCGGGCCGACGCCGATGACCCTGTTCCTGGCTGTCATGGACACCGTCCGCCGGATCATCGACGACACGGAACTGCAGGACCTCATGGTTCGGCTGATCGATGACGAGCCCACGAGCCTGTTCGTGCGGATCGTCGCCATCGCCATCGCGGTCGCCATCGGTGCGATCCATGCGCTCGGCCCCGGACACGGCAAGGTGCTCATCGGTGCCTACCTCGCCAGCTCCCGGGGCCGTGCACGTGATGCGGTCGCCTTGGGTGCCCTGGTCGCCGTGATGCATACCGGCATCGTGCTGGTGCTCGGTGCGATCTTCTACTCGGCGCGTGGACTGCCGGCGGGCGACCGCCTGGAAGCCGGTCTGAGCCTCGTCTCGGGTACCGCGATCACCCTCGTGGGTGCCTGGATGCTGTTCCGCGAGATCCGCGCACGTCGCCGCGCGACGTCCCCCGCGGTCGTCACCGCGGGCGGCTCCGACCAGGATCCCGCCCACGACGGTGGTCCCGCTCACGACGGTGGCCGTGACCGCGGCCCGGACCTCGGCCACGGCCCGGGGTCCGACCTCGAGCACCAGGGGCACACGCACCACCATGAACTGCCCACGGGGGTTGCGCCCCTGTCGCGGTCAGGCGTGGTGGCACTCGCGAGTTCGGGCGGCCTGGTGCCGAGCCCTGCCGCCTTCCTGGTCCTGGCCACCGCGATCGCGACGGGTCGTCCCGGCTACGGCCTGGTCCTCGTGGCGGCCTTCAGCGTCGGTCTGGCCGTGACGCTGGCCTCGATCGGCCTGGCGGTCCTGTGGGGGCGTCGGCAGCTCGCACGCGCGGGTCGGCATCGAACCCTGCTCCGCGGGCTGGTCCGTCACCTGCCGCTCGCGGCCGGGACGGTGGTACTGCTCGGCGGGCTGGTGTTGGCTCTCAGTGGCCTGCTGCGCCTCTAGACTCCGTCCCATGTTCGCCATCACCGCTGCCGCAGCCACGCCCGATGACCCGCTCGCCGGTCTGACCCTGGGGGAACACCCCGACCCGGACCCGCCCGCCGGGTGGGAGATCGTCGAGGTCCGGGCCGCGGGACTCAACCACCACGACCTGTGGACACTCCGCGGGGTGGGCATCTCGCCGGACCGACTGCCGATCGTGCTGGGGTGCGATGCTGCCGGGGTCACCTCCGACGGCCGCGAGGTGATCGTGCACGCGGTCATCGGGGACCTCGACGGCGGTGACGAGACCCTGGGCGGTTTCTCGATCCTCTCCGAGCAGTACGACGGCACCTTCGCCGACCGCGTGGCCGTTCCCGCGCGCAACCTCGTGCCCAAACCGCAGAGCCTCAGCTTCGAGGAGGCGGCGTGCCTTCCGACCGCCTGGCTGACCGCCTACCGGATGCTGTTCACCCGCGGCGGGCTGGTGCCGGGGCAACGCGTCCTGATCCAGGGAGCCGGTGGGGGCGTGGCCACCGCGGCGATCCTGTTGGCACGGGCCGGCGGGTTGCACGTCACCGTGACGAGTCGTGATGACGCCAAGCTCGAGCGGGCCGGGCGGATCGGTGCGCACGTCACGGTCGTGTCCGGGGACCGGTTGCCCGCACGTGTCGATGCGGTGATCGAGACCGTCGGCGAGGCGACCTGGGCGCATTCCCTCAAGGCGCTCGAACCCGGCGGGGTGGTGGTGGTCTCCGGCGCGACGTCCGGCCCGAACCCACCTGCGGACCTCGCTCGGGTGTTCTTCCGCCAACTACGCGTGGTCGGCTCGACGATGGGGACCAAGGAGGAACTCATCCGGTTGGTCCGGCTGCTCGATGCGTCCGGGGTCCGACCACTGATCGACGACACCGTGCCGATGAGCGAGGCGCCGATCGCGTTCCAGCGGATGCTCGATGGCGAGCTGTTCGGCAAGCTCGTCCTGACCCGCTGAGGCCGGTCGGGCGCGCACGGTGGGCTGCGGCTGATCGGGCCCGGACGTGGCCCGCCAACGAGGGTGCAGTGGGGACGTGCAAAGCTCCGGGGGCGGGGCTCGAACCCGCGACAACTCGATTAACAGTCGAGTGCTCTGCCAGCTGAGCTACCCCGGAATGTTCCGTCGAACGACGGACGCGGGAGTGTAGCAACGGGGACCGACGGGGCCGAACGGCGCCCGATCGGCGGGACCGGTCGGGCCCGTTCGGGCGAACGTCGCGCGCTAGCCTCTCGGGGCGGACGCCATGACCATGAGGAGGATGCAGTGCGCAAGGATCTGGTGATCATCCCGGATGACGAACCGGGGGTCGTGGCACGGATCGGTGAGGCGCTCGGAGCCGCTGACATCAACATCGAGGCGATCAGCGCCTTCACCGGCCAGGGCAAGGGCATCATCCACCTGTTGGTGGACCGTGACGAGGACGCCCTGGAGACCCTGCAGCAGGCCGGCATCGAGGTACGCGCGGCCCGACGTGTCGTCGTCAAGCCGCTCCCGGACGAGCCCGGGTCGCTCGGCGCCGCCTGCCGCCAGCTCGCTGACGCCGACATCAACATCGAGCAGGCCTACATCGCCGCCGGCAGTCACCTCGTGATCGTCTGCGACGACATCGATGGCGCCAAGCGGGTGCTGGACATCGCCGACTGAAGCGATGACCCCCCGGGCATCCGGGTCCGCGAGCGTCCTACTGCGGCAGATCCGTCTGCTTGAACTCGTGGAGCATCGGCTCGCCCTCGACGAGGTCCAGCACGGTCGTGATCCGGTGGGTCGCGAGTCCCGCGTCGCTGTCCGGGCGATCCATGAGCCGGACGAAGACCGCACGACCCCCGGTGATGAACGTCGGCACGCCCCAGACGGAGTAGTCCTGGACGCCGGCTTCGTGCTCCTCACGGAGGACCTTGAGTGGGGTTCCGTCGGAGATGATGTCGAAGACTGCATCGGCGTCCACATCGACGCGTTGCAGGGCGGCCCGCAGGATCGCCGGGTCCTTGATGTCGTCACCATCGTCGTGCCGTGCGGCGAACAGCGACTCGTGGACGTCGAGGAAGCGTTCCGGTAGGTGGTCACGGACGGTGAGGCCCACCTGGAGCGCCAGGATCCCCGATGCCGCTGACGGATCGTCACGGTCCCAGATCGGCGTGTCCCCCTCTTCGACGTGGCCCTGTGCGAGGCTGTAGGGGACGAAGCGAACGTCCCAGTCGGCGCCGGCGCGGAGCGCGGCGATGACGTGTTCGTTGCCGTTCCGGGCGAACGGGCACAGGTAGTCGAACGTGATACCGAAACTGCGGGGCACGGGAACCTCCGGGCGAGATGGGTGATGCGGGCAGGCCGTTACCTGTCCGACGTGCCTTCGAACGCCGAGGTGCGGCCGGATGTTCCGGGGTCAGAGTCCGAAACAGCGAGCGATCTCCGTCGGTGTATCACCGCACGCGGTCTGGACCGCGCGGAGCGTGAGCGCCAGGGCGAAGAACGAGCCCCAGGCGAGCCCCACGTACTCGCGTGCCTCCCGACGTAGCGCCGCGAGCCGGCCCCCGACGATCGCGACCAACGGGAACAGCGATCCGTAGAGGTAGTGCAGCCAGACGCCGGGCGGGCCGACGACACGGCGGCCGATGACGAGCAGGACGAGTCCGGTCACGACCTGGAGGACGAGCAGGTTCTCGGTCCACCGTTGCACGATCCACAGGCGGAGCGGGACCTCCGTGCGGCCGAGCACGCGGAGCGTGGTTCCCCACACCATGATCACCAGGAACAGCAGCATGATGATGGTGCCGAGGGAGCGATGGAACAGGGTCACGACGTCGTCGGTCCTCGGCCATGTCGAAGGGGGCCATGTCGAAGGGAGGCCAGGTCGGGGGGCGCCCTGCCAAGGTACGTCGCTGCGCCGGCTCCACCCACATCCGGAGCGAGGTGGTGCTGGCCCGGCCGTCAGGCGTTGGGTGGGGCGGTGTGCTGGGTCCAGGCGGTGCCGTCCCACCACTGCTGGTTGCCGCTGCCGTCCGGTGCCGGGTACCACCCGGCGGGAGGACCGACCGGGGCCGGTGGCGCCTGCGTCGGCGGGTGGGTCGGCTCCGGCTGCCGCTGGTGGTGGGTCTGGCCTGCCGTCATGGCCGTGCCGGTGGCGGCACCGGCGCCCGCACCGACCAGGGCAGCGAACGCCTGCTCGGGCTGCCCCGGGGAGGATCCGGCGTTGCCGGCTGCGGTCGTGGCGACGTCGACCTCGCCACTCGAGACCCGGCGGGCCAGGCTGAAGATGTCGGTGAAGAAGCCCTGCTTCTGCTCGCCGGCGTCCGCGCGGTCCTTGCGTCCGTCGCTGATCAGCTTGATCCCGAAACCGATCAACAGCAGGCTGATCAGGACGTGGAAGACACCGGTCAGGAACACGAAGGCACCGGCGCCGAAGAAGATCCAGTGGATGTTGCCTTCGAGACCCCCGATCCGTCGGGCGTTGTCCGGGTTCGAGGCCGAGTACCCGATCTCGACGGTGTCACCGATCGTGGGTCGTCTGCTGGATGACACGCTCGAATGCAATCGGTGGTCCTGGCCGTCGACCTCGTAGGCGTACACGGGTGAGAACGTGGTCTCGCCGTCGCTGTTGGTGCCGGTTTCGACCTCGACGATCGTGCCGGTCGTGGTCTGCTCATCGTCAGGGATGTCCGGCGCCAGGAAGACCAGACCCACGACCATGAAGATCGCACCGATGATCAGGGCCGTGAACCCGCCGAACAGCCCGCCCCTGCTCCGGTTGCCGTTCCTGCCGCGGCGACGGAAGCGGTTGGAGATGACCCCGAAGAGCCCTTCGGCGACCAGGACGGCGCCAGCCGCCATCTTCGCGGCCCCCCGTGCTGCCGGCTGGTCGGCCCAGTTGGTCCCGACCGTGTTGAAGAAATGGCGTATGCGCTGCATCGTGCCCCCTGACGCGCTCTGCGGACGTTCGGTTGCTCGCCCGGGTCCTTCGCCCCTCAGCCAGCACCTCGGCGACCGCGTCCCATGGTCGCCACTGGACGACCCGTACCCCCGCGAGCACTCTACTGGCTCGCCCCGGCACGGACCAGGGTCGTCGTGGCTCGGTCGGATGACCTCGCGGTCACTCCGGGGGAGGACGCACCGGGTTCGGGGCGCTGGCTAGCGTTGCGGTATGACCGCAGACAGCACCACGCCGATACCCGCAGACAGCACGCCGGCAGACCGATCGGCTCCACGTGGTGGGCCATCCGCCGCGAGCGGGCTCATCCGCCGCGTGATCGACCGGATGACCGTCGGCGACGGCACCTTCGACCGGCCACCACCGAGTGACATCCTGCTGGCGGCGGCCCTGTTCCTGCCGGCTGTCGTCAGCTATGCGCTGGAGGGCGGGGGCCCGGCCGAGGGACGTGCCGCGTGGACCGGTTGGCCACTGCTCGCGTTGATCTTCGTGCCGCTGGCATGGCGGCGGGTCGCGCCGTCGCTGACGATCTCGTGCACCGGGTTGTCGACGGCGGCCTGGTTCCTGATCGGGACGACCGATCCCACCGGTGCCAGTGCGGTGGTGCCAACGGCGGTGATGGTGGCGATGTACTCCGTTGCGGCCTACGGCTCGCGGTCCGACGGGGTCATCTCGATGCTGATCACCCAGTTCTTCGTGGCGGTGTCGTTCCTGTCGGCGATGTCCCGAGACGACAGCGTCTCCGGGTACAACCTCGTGGTCAACGTCCTGCTGTTCCTCGGCATCTGGGCGTTGGGCGATCGCACCCGGGTGCGACGGGACCTCGTGGAGCAGCTCACGGCGAGGGCCCAACAGGCCGAGCAGTCACGGGAGCTGGCAAGCAACCTGGCCGTCGCCGACGAGCGCACCCGCATCGCCCGCGAGCTCCACGACGTCATCGCCCACACCGTGAGTGTCGTGGTCGTGCAGGCCGGCGCCGGCCGACGCGTGGCGGCGAAGGATCCGGGGGGAGCGGAGGCCGCGCTGGCCTCGATCGAGTCCATCGGTCGTGAGGCGCTGTCTGACCTTCGTCGCATGGTCGGGGTCCTCCGTGATGAGGCGCCCGGCGAGGATCTGACGCCCCAGCCGACGTTGGCCGACGTGCCCGACCTGGTCGATCGGCTGGCCGCGGCCGGCCTCCCGGTCAGATCGCGCCTCGAGGGTCGGCCGCGCGCCCTGCCTCCCGGTATCGAGGTGACCGCCTACCGCATCGTGCAGGAAGCGCTCACCAACGTGCTCCGGCACGCCGGCGCCGTGCGCGCCGTCGAGGTCACGATCAGCCACAGCGAGGATGCGGTGAGCGTGACGGTCACCGATGATGGTCGCGGGCCGAGGGCCGACGGTGGCCCCGGCAGTGGGCAGGTCGGCATGCGGGAGCGGGTGGGCCTGTACAACGGCAACCTCGAGGTCGGGGGACGAGCCGGTGGCGGCTATCGCGTGCGGGCGACGCTGCCGGTTCGCGCAGGCGCCCCCGACCGGATCGAGGTGCCGGCAGCGGAGGCGGGTCCATGACCCTGCGGGTGGCGATCGTCGACGACCAGCATCTGGTCCGTGCAGGGTTCCGCATGATCCTGGCCGCTGAAGATGACCTCGAGGTGGTCGGGGAGGCCGGTGATGGGATCGCCGGTGTCGACCTGGTGCGGCGCGACCAACCGGACGTCGTGCTGATGGATGTGCGGATGCCGCACCGCGACGGGATCGAGGCGACCCGCGACATCATCGGGCTCGGCTCATCGACACGGGTCGTGATCCTGACGACCTTCGACCTCGATCAGTACGTGTTCGACGCGCTTCGCGCTGGGGCGAGCGGGTTCCTGTTGAAGGACACCCCCCCGGAGGAGCTGGTGGCGGCGGTCCGGACCGTGGCATCTGGCGATGCGTTGCTGTCGCCATCGGTCACCTCGCGGGTCGTGTCAGCGTTCGTCGACGGCACCGCCGCGACACCGCTGGGCGAGCCGCCCGCTGAGCTCGCTTCGTTGACCGAACGGGAACGCGAGGTGCTGGGGCTGCTGGCCCGCGGGCGCTCGAACGCGGAGATCGCCGGCACCTTGTTCGTGTCGGAGACCACGGTCAAGACGCATGTCGGCCGGGTGCTGTCGAAGCTGTCACTACGCGACCGGGTCCAGGCGGTCGTGTACGCCTACGAACACGGCATCGTCCGCGTCGGTGGCGGCTGAGGGTGGATCAGGTGTCCGCTCGGGGGATGCCGACGACCCCGTGCAGTGTCGACCAGGGCAGGGTGTGGGCATCGCCATCGAGGATGGACACATCGACGACCTGGATGACCAGGTGCCCGCCTACGTCCCGGAGTTCGCCGGCTCGAGCCATACCGGCACGACCACCCGGGACCTGCTCACCGTGTCCAGTGGCGTGGACTTCGACGGAGGCTACGACGCCACCTCCGCGGACATCGACAGGATCTTCGTCCGTGCCATGGGGTTCGGCCAGCCGGTGGCCAGCTACCTCGAGGCAGAGGTCTGGTAGTCCGCCGGTATGGAGGGCGACGCGTTCGGGAGCTTGCCGCACGGACACGCAGATCGGGTTCTGCTGCTTGAACGCCCAGCCGCGCGAGGACGCGAGGTTCGGGCAGCTCGACCTCGACGATGGCGCGCGTCGCCGCCATCCTTGCCCTGGCCCCGGCCCTGTTCCTGCTGGGGCGTCAGGGCGGCATCACCCTGTACGCCGCCATCGACTGACCTGCCAGGACCGATCGACCCGTTTCCCCGTCATCCGCGAGGAGGACGGGGAACCGACCTTCCGGGGGATGGCGCTGGTGCCCGGCATGCGTAGCGTCGGCTTCGACCCCCCAGCAGGACCCGACCCCCAGCAGGACCCGCAGGACCCGCGTGGCCGAGCCCTGGGCTCCACCACTCCGGTGTCCCCGGAAGGATCCTTCGTGAGCGCACCGCACGATGCCGTCGATGCTCCCGACGGCCCGACCTCGGCAGCTGCGGCTCCCGCGGTCCGGGTCCGAGACGCGATCAAGACCTACGGCGAGGGCCCGACCGCGGTCCACGCGCTGGCCGGCATCGACCTCGAGGTACCTCGTGGTCGCTTCCTTGCCATCATGGGGCCATCGGGGTCCGGCAAGTCGACCCTGCTGCACTGCACGGCCGGGCTCGACCGCCTGACCTCCGGATCCGTGGAGATCGACGGCACGGCGCTCGAGGGGCTCAACGACAAGCAGCTGACGCGGCTGCGTCGCGAGCAGGTCGGGTTCGTCTTCCAGAGCTACAACCTTGTGCCGACCCTCACCGCCGCGGAGAACATCACGCTGCCGGTGGACCTCGCCGGCCGCAAGGTCGACCGTGACTGGCTCGAGCGCATCGTCGACACGCTGAACCTCGGCGACCGGTTGTCACACACGCCCGCCGAGCTGTCCGGGGGACAGCAGCAGCGGGTCGCCGCTGCACGCGCCCTGGTGAGCCGGCCGACCGTGGTGTTCGCCGACGAGCCGACCGGTGCCCTGGATTCGCGGTCCGGGGCGGAGCTCCTCGGTTTCCTGCGGGATGCCGCCCGGACCGTGCAGCAGACGGTCGTGATGGTGACCCACGACCCGACCGCCGCCAGCTACGCGGACCGGCTGCTCTTCCTGGCGGATGGTCGTGTCGTCGATGACATGGAGGCACCGACGGCCGATCGGGTGCTGGACCGGATGAAGCAGTTGGAGGGCGAGCTTCCGCCCGAGGCGAACTGATGTTCCGCGTCGCCCTGAAGGGTCTGCTCGGGCACAGGATCCGGTTCCTGTTGACCGCCCTGGCCGTCGTGGTCGGGGTCACGTTCGTGGCGGGGGCGTTCGTCCTGACGGACTCGATCGAGGCGGCGTTCGACGAGCTCTTCGAGACGAGCTATGACGGCGCGGACGTCTTCGTCCAGGGTCCGCGTGGCTTCGAGACCTCAACGGCCGACCTCGGCGCCGGGCCGCGGCCGAGCCTCGCCGCGGACCTGGTCGAGACGGTCGTTGAGCTCGATGGAGTCGCCGAGGTCGAGGGATCGGTCGAGGGGGTCGCCGCGTTCGTGGCACCGGACGGAGAACCGATCCTTCCCCAGGCACCGACGCTCGCCTTCTCCTGGGTCGAGGGTGCCGGCGCCGGTCCCCTCAACCTGCGGGACGGACGGGCTCCGGAGGCGTCCGGTGAGGTGACGATGGACGCCGGGACCTTCGAACGCCACGGCTTCGAGCTGGGTGACACCGTGGAGGTCATCGGGCCCGACGGGGTGGAGCCGGTCACGCTCGTCGGGGTGACGGGGTTCGGTGAGTCGGACAACCTGCTGGGCGCGACGATCGCAACGTTCGAACTCGAGTTCGCACGAGAGCTGTTCGACAAGGAGGGACGGTTCGACGAGATCGCGGTCGTCGGGGACGGGACGGTCGATCCGGCGGTGCTCGCCTCACGGATCGAGGCCGCGGTCGGAGACACCGCATCGGTGACCACCTCTACCGACCGCGCTGCCGCGGACCAGGCGGATGTCGGAGATGCCCTCGGCTTCCTGACGACGGCACTGCTGGCGTTCGCTGGGATCGCGCTGTTCGTGGGCTCCTTCCTGGTGGTCAACACGTTCGGGATCGTCGTCGCGCAGCGCTCCCGCGAGTTCGCGCTGCTCCGGGCCGTCGGAGCCTCCCGCCGGCAGGTGTCGACCGCCGTCCTGATCGAGGCGCTGGCGGTGGGGCTGATCGCTTCGGCGATCGGACTGCTGTTCGGGATCGGGCTGGCGAACCTGTTGCCGGTACTCATCGGGGCCTTCGGCATCGATCTGCCGACCTCCGGCTCGGTCATCGCTGTCCGCACCGTGGTGGTCGCCTTCATCGTCGGAACCGGCGTGACGATGGTCGCCGCGATCGCGCCCGCCCGCCGCGCGAGCCGGGTCCCGCCGGTCGAGGCCATGCGCGGCGCCGCGACGCAGGCCGCGGCGCCGCTCCTGCGACGGTCCATCGTGGGCGCGGTCCTGGCGGTCCTCGGTGCCGTCGGCCTGACCCTCGGCCTCGCCGGTGTCGTGCCACAACCCCTCGCGGTCGTCGGCGCCGGTGCCGCCCTTGCGTTCATCGGGGTCACGCTGCTCGCCCCGCTGCTGGCCGGTCCCGTCGCGCGGCTGCTCGGTGCACTCCCGGCCCGGTACTCGGTGCCCGGGAAGCTCGCCCGGGGGAACGCCGGCCGTGACCCCCGACGGACGGCGTCCACCGCCTCGGCGCTGATGATCGGTCTCGCACTGGTCTCTGCGGTCACGATCCTCACCGCATCCATCCAGGGCGCCGTCAGCGATGCGCTCGTCGATCAGTTCCGGGCAGACCTGATCGTCCAGGGGGACCAGACGGGCCTGCGCGACATCCCGTCGGGGGTCGTCGACGCACTGCGTGACGATCCGGCGATCGCCGAGGTCAGCCCGATCCGGTTCGGCCAGGTCGAGGACGACGGCACGGTCCGCACGATCCTCGCGGTGGATACGAGCGTCATCGACGAGCTCGTCGAGTTGGGGGGCGTCGACGGCTCCATCGTCGACCTCGATGCCGGGGGGATCGCGGTGCAGGAGGAGGTGGCAGCGGACCGCGATCTGCAGATCGGCGATCCGCTCCCGGTCGTCACCGCAGACGGGCGTGACGTGGTGCTCACGGTGGGGGCGACCTTCGAGACGGCACAGTTGCTGGGCGGCTACGTCGTCTCGCTGGACGGGCTGCGCGAACTCGCACCCGAGAGCCGGGGCGCGGTCCAGGTCATGGCCAACGCTGCGGGCGACCTCGAGGCTGCACGTGGCGCCGTCCAGCAGGCGGTGACGGTGGCACCCGGTGTGACCGTCACCGACCAGGCGGAGTTCCGCCAACAGCAGGAGGATCAGATCGCCGGGATCCTCGGGTTGATGATCGCCCTACTGGCGCTGGCCATCGTCGTGGCCCTGCTCGGCATCGCCAACACCCTGGTGCTGGCCGTCATCGAGCGCACCCGCGAGATCGGGCTCCTACGGGCGGTCGGCATGGACCGCCGCCAGACCCGTCGCATGGTGTTGTGGGAGTCGGTGTTCGTGTCGGTGTTCGGGGCACTGCTCGGGGTCGGTGTCGGCACGTTCCTCGGTTGGGCGATCGTCACGGCACTCCGTGACGAGGGCATCGCCCGCATGATCGTCCCCGTCGGGCAGCTGAGCGCCTACGTGGTGGTCGCTGCGATCTTCGGGGTGATCGCCGGGGTCCTCCCGGCGATCCGCGCCTCCCGGTTGAACGTGCTCGACGCCGTCACCGTGGAGTGAACGGCGGCGTGTCCGGTCCAGGGAGCGACGCTCCTGCCCGGGGGGTGCACTGGACACGCCGCCGATGCGCGACACTGCACCCATGAGTGCGCCCGTGCCCCTGGCCTTCCTGCTGTCCGCCGACGACGTCGACGGACTCCCTCGCAGTTCCCGCGAGGTGGCGGTGATCGGGCGCTCCAACGTCGGGAAGTCGTCGCTGCTCAACGCCGTCGCCGGCAAGCAGGATCTGGCACGCACGTCCAAGACACCGGGTCGGACCCAGCTGCTGAACTGTTTCGTGACCCCGACCGGTGCCACGGTGGTGGACCTGCCCGGGTACGGCTACGCGAAGGCCTCGAAGGACGATCGCCGGCGGTGGCGACGGCGCATGGACACCTACCTTCGCGAGCGCGAGCGTCTGGTGATGGTCCTGGCGCTCGTCGACGGCGAGGTGGGCCCGACCGCCTTGGACCTGGAGGTGCTGGCGTTCCTCCGTGACCACGAGGTGCCCTTCACGGTCGTGGCGACCAAGCACGACAAGGTCAAGGCCTCCAAGCGTGAGCGGCGCAAGCGCGACCTGGCGACCGGGTGCGGGCTGGAGCCGAAGCACGTCGTCTGGGTCAGTGCGGAGAAGGGTGTCAACATCCCGAGGTTGCGAGGGCTGGTCGGGGAGTGGCTCGGCAGCTGAGCCGATCACGTGCGATGATCGCGCAGAACGTCTCGAACGCCGGTGCGGACCCGCGCCGGCCCGACCGCTCGGGAAGGAGCGCAGCATGCTCGGATCGTTCTCCGTGACCCCGATGGGCGGGACGGATTCCGTCGGCGACGTCGTGGCGGGTTGCGTCCGCATCATCCGGGACAGTGGGCTCCCCAACGAGACCTCGGCGATGTTCACCACCGTCGAGGGAGAGCCGGGCGAGGTCCTCGCGCTGATCCAACGCTGTATCGAGTACGCGGCGGAGCATGCACCACGCGTCAGTGTCGTGGCGAAGTTCGATCACCGACCGGGGCATGAGGGCGCGCTCACCAGCAAGATCGAGCGTGTCGAGCACGCGCTGGCCGACGGCACCGATCCGAGGTGACCGGCATCGGAGCCGCCTCGCACGTGGGGACCCTCAGGCCCGTCCAGCGGACGGCGCGGGTAGATCCTCCCGGCGGGTCGCGATCCAGGCACCGGCCAGGACGAAGGCGGTCCCGACCACGGCCAGCGGATGGATCCGCTCCTGCAGTGCGATCACACCGAGGATGATCGCGACCACCGGGACGAAGTAGATCGCCACGGTGCCGCGGGGTCCGCCGACCCGGCCGACCAGGGTGGCCATCAGGACGAACGCCAGACCGGTGCCGAGCACGCCGAGAGGCAGCATCGCCAGCGCGGGACCCCAGGCGAACGTCGATCCTCGGATCGCCCACAGCCCGAACGGCGCGATGACGATGAGCGCGAACAGTTGGGCGCGGAACAGGACCGCGAGCGCTCCGTAGCGCTGCTGCAGGGGGACCGCGACATTCGCGGACAGTCCGTACAGGAACACGGCGAACATGACGAGCGCGGTCCCGCCGGCTGTCGCCGCGCTCCCACCGGTGGCACCGAACGGGATCTCCGGCAGCGAGATGGCCACGATCCCGGCGAAGCCCAGGACGAGGCCGATGACCTGCGTCCGTCCGGGGAGGCGCCGCAGGAGTACCGCCGCCCAAGCCGCCGTCGTCAGGGGCATCGCGCCGTTGATCATGCCGGCCACCGACGAATCGATCCACTGCTGTGCGATCGGGAACAACAGCAGGGGAACCCCGATCCAGGTCACGCCGAGCAGTGCGACCCGCGGGAGGTCGGCGCGGTCGATCCGGGTCCGGCGGGCGCGGGGCACCAGAGCCAACGCAGCGGCGCCGAGTCCGACGCGCAGCAGGGTGACCAGGCCGGGCTCGAACGCCGTCAGCCCGATTTCCATCAGAACGAACGATGATCCCCAGATGACCGCGATGATCGCCAGCAGGCCCCACTCAGTGCCGCCGAAGGCATCGAGCATCGTCCCCGACGAGGTGGTCGGCAGGCGCCCACGTGCACCGTGGTTCGCGGCAGGGGTCGTGGTCATGGCGTCCCGGAGGGCTGAGTGCGGTGGTGTGGAAGGTCCGGCCGGGATCCCGGCCGGAC
>JAWLFE010000010.1:0-56570 GCA_041685735.1 Nitriliruptoraceae bacterium | reverse complement strand
GCGGGGGGGGGGGGGGGGGGGGGGGCGGGGGGGCGCCCCCCCCCCCCCCCCCCCCCCCCCCCCCCCCCCGCGGCGACGGTCGGACGTTCGGGATACCGGACGGTCCGGTCAACGTACCGACTCCGCAGGGTGGATCGTCCCGGGTCATCCCCGGAGTGTCCCTGGACCGTCCCCGGACCGTCGCAGGGCGCCGGGACCGTCGTCCGGCGCACGCCGATCGTCGTGTTGGACGCGGGGTGGTCTGGACGGTAGAAGGAGGGCGCGACATCTCGATCCCGATGGTCGAGGTCGCGAACCAGGTGATGATCCGGGAGGAACCGTGCGGTTCAGGACGTGGCTGACCCTGTCGACCGGTGCGGCGGCCGGGGCGGCGGCGATGTACCTGTTGGATCCCGACCACGGGCCGGCCCGGCGTCGTGTCGCGCGTCAGCAGGCGCTCCGGCAGGCCCGGAGCGGTGCGGCCACCGCGCTCGTCGAGGCACGCCGACGATCGGCCGAGGTCGCCACGGCCGCCGTGGCCGGCTACCAGCAGTCGCGCCAGACGCCCGCCTGACCTGACGCCCATCGGCTACCCGAGCCGACACCCGACCGGTCGCCCGATCCGACGCCCGAACCGAACAGGGGAGCGCCCCGATGAACCTCGCACCGAGTCCCCGCGGTCAGGCCCTGCGCGATGAACTGCAGGACTTCCTCGACACGCGGATCATCCCCAACGAGGGGCTGTACCGCGACCAGATCGAGGCGTCCGGCGACCGCCACCACCATCCCGCGATCCTCGAGGAACTGCAGGTCGAGGCCCGGTCGCGCGGGCTGTGGAACCTGTTCCTGCCCGACGAGGAGCACGGTGCGGGCCTGACCAACCTCGACTACGCCCACCTTGCGGAGATCACCGGTCGATCACCGCTGATGGCGCCGGTCGCGACCAACTGCGCAGCACCGGATACCGGCAACATGGAGGTGCTGCACATGTTCGGCACCCCGTCGCAGCAGCAGGAGTGGCTGCTGCCCCTGCTCGATGCAGAGATCCGGTCGGCGTTCTTCATGACCGAACCCGACGTCGCCTCGTCCGACGCCCGCAACATCCAGTCGCGCATCGAGCGCGATGGTGATCACTACGTCATCAACGGGCGGAAGTGGTGGTCGTCGGGGGCCGCCAGCGACCGCTGCAAGGTCGGCATCTTCATGGGTGTCACGGATCCCGATGCCGACACCTACCGCCAACAGTCGATGATCCTGGTGCCGATGGACACGCCGGGTGTCCGCGTCGTACGCGAACTGCCCGTGTTCGGTCACTACGACGGGCACGGTGGCCACCCCGAGGTCGAGTTCGTCGACGTCCGCGTGCCGGCGGCGAACCTGCTCGCGGGTGAGGGTGACGGTTTCATGATCGCCCAGGCGCGGCTCGGGCCGGGACGGATCCACCACTGCATGCGGCTGATCGGGATGGCGGAGCGGGCGTTCGACCTGATGTGCCAGCGTGCCCTCGTCCGGGAGCCGTTCGGCAAGCCGATCGCCCAGCAGGGTGTGTTCCAGCAGTGGGTGGCGCAGGCCCGGGTCAAGATCGAGCAGGCCCGGCTGCTGACGCTCAAGGCCGCCCATCTCATGGACACGGTGGGGAACAAGGGCGCTCGCATGGAGATCGCCGCGATCAAGATCGTGGCGCCCGAGATGGCCGGATGGGTGCTCGACAAGGCGATCCAGACCCACGGTGGGGGCGGGGTATCCGACGACACCCCGCTGGCGATGATGTGGGCCCACGCCCGCACGCTCCGCCTGGCTGATGGGCCCGATGAGGTCCACGAGATGGCCCTGGCGCGTCGGGAGATGAAGCGCTACCTGCCGGCCACCTGACCGGGCCCACGCGCTGCGCAGCACGTGTGGCTCGGTGTCTCGCCGCCGGGTCGTGCGCCGGTGGTCCGACCTTGACAGCTGTCGTTCCTTGCCGGATATTGAACGCTGTTAGGAAAGACGAACAGCGTTCATCACATCGACCGAGCCAGGGATCGAGGGAGTGGGGATGGCGACGGGGACGGCGACCGACGTCCGGTCGCGGCGACGCGAGCAGACGCGCGCGGAGATCATCGCCGCCGCCTGGCGGTTGGCCGAGCGCGATGGGATCGCCGGTCTCTCGCTGCGGGACCTGGCGGTCGAGGTCGGGATGCGGGCACCCTCGCTCTACACCTACGTCGCCAACAAGGCCGCCATCTACGACGAGATGTTCGCGGTGGGCTACCGGGAACTCGCCGAAGAGCTCCACGGCACCGAGGTCGACGCCGACGATCCCGTCGGGTCGCTGGCGGCGCGGATCGCCACGTTCGTCGACTTCTGTCAGGCATCCGTGCCCCGGTACCAGTTGATGTTCACGCGGGCGGTCCCGGACTGGCAGCCGTCCGATGCGGCCTACGCGGCATCCGTCGCGACCTACGAGCGCATGACCGATGAGCTCGGTCGGATCGGGATCGACGCACCGCGTGCCGTCGACCTGGTGACCGCCGTGACGGCGGGGCTGGCCGCGCAACAGCTCGCGAACGATCCCGCCGGCGACCGGTGGCGGCGACTCAGCCGTGACGCTGCCGAGATGATCCTGGCACAGACGAGGAGGATGTGATGGAGCTCGAGACGACCAAGGCCGTGGATGACATCGTGCCGATCGCGCGACGGACCGACGCGGCGGAGGTCGCGACCCGTGCCTACGCGCGCCTCATCGAGATGCTCGAAGGGTTGGACGACGACGCGTGGCACGAACCGACCGACTGCACGGGCTGGGACGTCGCCGCCGTCGTGGGGCATCTGATCGGCGCCGGTCGGGCCTGTGCGTCGATCCGGGAGTCGGTGCGGCAGCAGCGGTGGGGGCGGCGTCACGCGGCCCGGTTCGGTGGGAACAGCCTGGACGCCGCGAACGACCTGCAGGTCCGGGAGCACGCGGCCCTGTCCCCGGGGCAGCGGATCGATGCGCTCCGTGACGTCGTGCCGGCGGCGGTGCGCGGCCGGATGCGTCTCCCGGCGGCCCTACGCCTCGTGTCGGTACCGATGGATCCGGGTGGCTCGACGGCCAGCGGGATGCCACCGCGCCTGCGGCTCGGCCACCTGATGGACGTGGTGTACACCCGCGACGTGTGGCTGCACACCGTGGATATCGCCCGTGCCACCTCGACGCCCCTGGATCTGCAGGTCGCGCTCGATGGTCGCATCGTCGAGGACGTCGTGGCCGAGTGGGCCCGGCGCCACGGTGAGTCGGTCCAGCTGGCACTCACGGGTCCCGCGGGTGGACGGTTCCACCAGGGAACGGCCGGGCCCCGCGTCGACCTGGACGCCGTCACGTTCTGCCGGATCCTGTCCGGTCGCGCAGAACCCGACGAGGTGACCCTGTCGAGCACCGGTCCCGGGGCGGCCGACCTGCTCCGGACCCGCGTGATCTTCTGAGCGGGTCCGTCGTCACGCCCGGACCTCCGGGGTCGACGCCCGGAACGAGGCCAGGGTCTGGACGATCGCGTCGGCGTGGTCCGTGAGCTCGATCGGTCCGACGGCCGCCTCGAACGCGGAGGCGTCCACCGTGTAGGGGCGGTCGAACTGGTCGACGACCTCCCGCGCTTCCTTCAGGTCCCGGTCGATGAGGCCGATCAGCCACAGCATCGCCGGGGTGATCCGGCCGACCTTCCTGCCCAGGCCCGCGGCCTCAGCCAACGTTGACAACAGGTCGTGCTGGGTGATCGGTGCCGCCGCGGGCAGGATCCAGACCCGTCCGTCGGCCTCCGGTCGTTCCACCAGGGTGGCGAAACCCCTGGCAGCGTCCGGGAGGTAGTGGAAGGTGTGGGGCTGGTCCGCGGCGATGTAGGCCTGTGGGGCCTTGCCGGCGAGGACCCGCTTCACTCCGAGCGCGTACAGCACCGAGTTCGTCCCATCGGGGCCGTAGTAGTCGCTGAAGCGTCCGATTGAGACGCGGACGCGCCCGGAGGTGTGAGCCGCCAACAGGTGGCGACCGAGATCGCGCCGCAAGCGGCCCTTGTGGGTCGTGGCGGCCTCCGGCGTGGTCTCGCTGATCGGGGTGCCGGGAGAACCGTAGGCGTACAGGTTGTCGACCATGACGAAGCGGGCGCCGACGGCCGCGGTTGCCTCCAACGCCGCGTCGACGAGAGGGAAGAGTTCCGTGGCCCAGCCCGAGTAGGGGATCTGCGCGGCCATCACCACGACCTCCGCCCCCTCGACGGCCGCACGCGCGGCCACGGGGTCACGCAGGTCGGTGGGCAGGGCCACAGCGCCGGCCGGCACGTCGGCCGGTGTGATCGTCCGGCTGGCACCGGTGACCTGGTGCCCGCGGGCTGCGAGTTCGTGGACGACGGCGCGGCCGATGCCGCCGGTGGCGCCAAAGACGGTGATGTTCATGGTGGGCTCCTGACGTGACGTGCGGGGCTCGGGCAGGTGGACCGAGCAACGATGGTGCGAACACTGTTCGCGCTTCGGGTCCCACTATCCGCGAACAGCGTTCGCATCACAAGGGTCAGCCGCTACCCTGCGCGCTCAGCGGACACGGAGCCACGTGCTCCGCGTCCTCCGAGGAGGGAGCCTGATGCCTGCGACCCCGGACCAGCCGGCGCGCCCCGGCCGCCGGGAACGCAACCGGCAGCAGACCGAGCGGGACCTGAAGGCGGCCGCTCTGGCCGAGGTCCGTGAGCGGGGCGGTGTCGGGTTGTCGTTGCGGGCGGTCGCGCGGCGGATGGGCATGAGTCCGGCCGGGCTCTACCGGTACGTGGACTCACGCGAGGCGCTGCTGACGTGGCTGATCGCCGACGGGTTCGATGATCTGGCCGATGCCTTGGAGGACGCGGACACGGCGGCTGGTACGGACGTCGCGTCGCGCCTGCGCGCCGTGGCCCTGACCTACCGTGCCTGGGCGATTGCCCATCCCAACGAGTTCGGGTTGCTCTTCGGAGATCCGATCCCGGGGTACGCGGCCCCCGACGGCGGGCCCACCGTGGCGGCGATGCGCCGGGTGGGGGCTGCCTTCGCGGCTCCGTTCCTGGCGGCGATCGACGAGGACCGCCTGCGGGTCCCGGCGGCCTACGACGTTGCGGAACTCGCGGAGCCCCTCGAGGCGATGAGCGACCTCGGTCAGCACCTCCCGACCCCGGTGTGGGTCCTGTTCCTGCTGGCCTGGGGGCGGCTCCACGGGCAGACGAGTCTCGAGGTGTTCGGCCAGCATCACTGGCTGTTCCCCGACGGGTGTGAGCCGCTCTACCGCGCCGAGGTGGAGGCACTGCTCGACGAGGTCCTGCTCCCGTCGAGCGGTGGCGGCGAGCCCGATGGGGCCGGAGGCACGCGATGAGCTGGGGCTGCCGACCGCGCCCATCGTGACCGCTCGTCGGTCGTCGCTACCTTCGGGGCATGTCGTCCCGCGTCGTCCGTCGCCCCTCCGCCCTGCCGCATCTGCTGGTCTCGGTCGTGGCCGCCCTGATCCTGGTCGCCTGCGCCGCGGATGACCAGCCGGATGCGGAGCCCGCCCCCGTCACCGACCCCCCCGAGGTCGTCGAGCCCGACGGCCCGGATGACGCGCTGGATGACGACGAGGACGCCGGTGCCGATGCCGGCACCAACGATGACCCGGACGGGCCGGAGGGCGACGCCGAGCCATCGCCCGAGTCCGACCTCGGCGTCGAGGTGGCGCTCGAGCCGGTGGCGGAGATGGCATCGCCGGTCGCGGGAACCGTGGGGCCGGATGGCACCCTGTACCTCGCGGAACGGGCAGGCACGGTGCACGCTCTCAGCGAGGACGGGGTCGGTGACCCCGTCGTCGACGTGTCGGGTACGACGACCGTGGACAGTGAGCGCGGCCTGTTGGGCATCGCCTTCTCCGCTGATGGCCGGGAGTTCTACGCCTCGTACACCGACACGGCGGGCGACAGCGTCCTCGCAGCCTTCCCCGTCGATGCGGATGGCCGGGTCGATGGCGAGACGCAGCGGACCGTGATGACGATCGACCAACCGCGCGCGAACCACAACGGTGGCGATGTCCGCGTCGGCCCGGACGGCCTGGTGTACTGGGCGTTGGGTGATGGTGGCGGCGGGGGCGACCCGGAGCAGGCCGGGCAGGATCTCAGCACGCCACTGGGCGCGCTGCTGCGTATCGATCCACAGGCGGCCGATCCGTACGGCGTGCCCTCCGACAACCCGTTCACCGACGCCGACGGCGCCCGACCGGAGATCTGGGCCTACGGGCTGCGCAACCCCTGGCGCTTCGCGTTCGACCACGACGCCGGACACCTGTGGATCGCTGACGTCGGGCAGAACACCCGTGAGGAGATCAACCGCGTCCCGATCGATCTCGCCGGTGCGAACTACGGCTGGAACCTGATGGAGGGGACGCTCTCCTTCGCCGGTGACGCCCCGGACGACCACGTCCCGCCCGTCCACGAGTACGACACCTCGCCGTCGCGCTGCTCGATCACCGGCGGTGCGGTCTACCGGGGCACACGGATCCCGGAGCTGACCGGGGCCTATCTGTTCAGTGACTTCTGCGAGGGCGCGGTCCGTGCCATCCTGGTGGACGGTGACGGACAGGTCCTCGACGAGGCGACCCTGCTCGGGACCGGCGGCAGCATCGTGTCGTTCGCCGAGGATGGTCACGGCGAGCTCTACGTGCTGGACCTCGGCGGTGCGGTGTCCCGTATCGTCCCGGCCGGTTGACGCGGTTCGCGCGCGGCCTCGACGGCTGCCCCGCCGGGTGGGTCGCCGTCACCCTGCGGGACGGCCGCGTCACCGATGTCGAGGTGGTGGCTCACGTCGACGAGGTGCTGGACGACGACCGGGCACCCGGAGCCACGCTCGGGATCGACATGCCCATCGGGCTCACCGACACACCCAGCCGGGCCGCCGACGTGGCGGCCCGCCGGCTCCTGCCGGGTCGGGCCAGCAGCATCTTCAACGCGCCCCCACGGACGGTCATCGACGGGTTCGTCGATGGCTCGGTGACCGATCACGCGACCGCCAGCGCGCGGTCGCTGGCGGCCACCGGCAAGGGGATCAGCCAGCAGGCCTGGCGGTTGGTCCCGAAGATCGCCGAACTCGACCGGGCCGTCACCGGTGGCGCCTCGATGGTCGAGGTGCACCCGGAGGTCGCATTCGCGATCCTCGTCGGGGAACCACTCCCACGCAAGCGGTCGTGGGCGGGACTGATGACCCGCCGCGGGTTGCTGGAACGCTGCGGTGTCATCGTGCCCGAGCGGTTCCCGGGCGACGCTGACTGTGCGCCCGACGACGTCCTGGATGCCGCGATCTGCGCATGGGTGGCCGACGGACTGGCGGCCGGTGAGCCGCCGTTGACCGTCCCGGCCCCGGCCAGCGAGTTCGACGGTGACCGCCCCATCGTCATCCACGCCCGGCGCCCGCCGTCAGGTCCGCCGGACCTCCGGGCGCGGTGACGCGCGGTTGGCCCGGTCGAACGAAGGTCGTTACCTCCGCTCGACCGGGCCGACCGCGCTGCCGGGATGCCCCCATCCCGAGCTGCCCCAGAAGCCCCCGCGGTGCGAGCCCCGCGCCATCTGGTCGTGCCGGTGCACAGTGATCGGTGATCCTGGTCGTCTCGCCACGTGGGCGCGCCCCAAGGTGTGGTTCACGCCGGTGCCTCTGGGTCGTCGTGGTGGTCGTCGGGTCGGTCGGATCCCTCGAGGATCTCGAGCAGCCTCTGGCTGTCCTGGAAGGTCAACGTGCGCCGCGATGGGAGGTGCACGACCGTGCCGCGCAGCCCGTGCTCCTCATCGACCGGCTCGGTCGCCGGGTGCCAGACCCGGACCAGGAAGGAATCCATGGGACGCAATCTGTCAGACGCCCTTCGGGTGGCGTGTGGGTGAGGTTCGGGTTCCCGACCCGCCGTTCTGGTCAGGCGTCCACGATCGCGGTGAAGGGTTCTCCGGGCACGCCCAGTTCGGCCATCCGGGCCACGTAGGCGCGGTACCGACGTCGCGCCTCACCATGGCGTCCATCGGTGGTCAGCGCCCGGATCAGGTCGTGGTGGGCACGCTCGTCGAAGGGGTCGCGTTCCAGGATCCGCAGCAGGTAGCGCACCGCACGGTCGGCCTCGCCCCGATCGGCGGCAGCGGCGGCCACTGCACGGGTCACCGCGATGTAGGTGGCCCGTGACTCTTCGCGGAGCGCGACGGCCCAGTCCTCGTAGGGATCCTCCTCGAGCAGGTCACCGGCGTAGCCGGCTTCGGCCTCCTCGAGCAGCGTGATGCCCCGCCGCGGATCGTGGTCCCGCAGGGCCAGCCCCTCGGCCGCGGTCTCCAGGAATGCCTCGACATCGACCGCGGCACGGCGCAGGTCCAGACCGATGGTGTGTCGGTCGGCGACCAGGAAGGTGTTCGGATCGTGCTCCTTGTCCGGGTCCAGCACTGTGCGCGCGACCGACAGCAGACCGGACAGACGGTTGCCGACCCGTGACGGGTCCTCGTCGGGCCAGAGCAGCGCGATCAGCTGTTCGCGTGCGGTCGGTCGTCCCCGGCGTGCGACCAGGATCTTGACGAGGTCACGGGCCTTGCGCGACTGCCAGGCGGAGTGGGGGACCGGGATGCCGTCACGCCGCACCGTGAAGCCGCCGAGCGCCTGGATCTCGATCGTCCCGGTCCGCCGCTCCGCCACCTCGCGCAACGTCCCCGCCGCTTCGGCCGCCCGACGACTCAGCCCCAGCTCCTGCAGGCGGCGCGACGCCAGCGCCGCCTGGGTGTGTCGGCCGCCCTGCGGATCCAGTCGGGCCGCCGCGAGGGCCGCGCGCGCCCGACCGATCGGCTCCTCGAGCTCGGACCAGATCGAGACCGCCTCCCCGAGCAGCCCCGCGGCATGGTGGGGATCGTCGTGGGTCAGGGCGGCCAGCTCCAGCGACTCGGCCAGTCCCGCTCGGTCCCGGCGACCGCGGGCCGCTTCCTGTGCGCTGGCGGCGAAGTCCGCCGCGACCCCGCGCTCACCCCGCGCGAGCGCCACGAAGCCGGCCGCCAGATGGGCACCGACCCTGCTGAGCCCACCCGACCGGTCGATCGCCCGCTCGGCGAGCTCCATCGCCGCGTCCAGGTCCGTCGCGGCCACCACCCGTGCCAGACCCGCCAGCGCCGGACTCAGCCCCTGCGCGTCGTTGCCGGCCTCGAGCACATCGACCGCCTCCTCGTACGCGGCGCGGGCCATCGTCAGGTCGCCGCGGATGCGGTGCACGTCACCGAGGCCGGAGATCGCGTAGCCGACCATCCGGGAGTCGATGGTCTGGTAGATCTGCCGGGCGGACTCGTAGTCGGCGACCGCTTCCTCCAGGCGCCCGAGCCGCTGTCTGGCCTCGGCGCGGTTGCACAACGACAGGCCGTGGAGCGCGACGTAGCCGGAGGCCTCGCCCAGGCGCAGGGCCAGGTCGAGTTCGGCGATGGCCTGGTGGTAGGCACCTTCCTCGAGGTGGCGCGAACCGCGGTTGCACCGGATCCGCAGCAGTTGCAGGACGTCGCCCGCCTCCTCCGCAGCCGCGAGGGCTCGCAGGTAGTGGGTGTCGTTGGCGCGACGGTCGCCATCCGACGCGGCCACGAGGGCACGTGTCGTGTGGCTGATGGCCAGGGCGGCGGGATCGCCCGTGGTGCGGGCCAGCTCCGAGGCCTGGGCCGCGAAGCTGCGGCAGCCCTCGACGTCGCCGAGCAGCCACCTCGCCGTCCCTGACCAGGCCAGCAGATGCGCCCGTTCGATCGGATCACCGTGGTCGCCGAGTCCCCGGTCGTAGGTGGCGATGGCCACGTCCAGGTCACCGCGGAAGTGGTGGATCAGTCCCATGCGCCAGGCCGTCGCGGCCGGCAGCGGTCGATCCACCCCGCCAGCGTCCTCGAACACCCGCAGCGCCCCCTCCCAGTCACCGAGCACCTGGCGGGCGTGGCCCTCAACCAGCTGCAGCGAGGTGGAACGCAGGTTCCCTGGCAGCATCTCGACGGCTCGCACGACCTGGGCGCAGGCGCCGGTCGCGACCAGGCGCTGGCCGTGATCACCGAGGAACCCCGCCAGGGCGGTGTCGGTGCCGGCGGTGACGAGGACCTGGAGGGCATCCTCGAGGTGACCGGCGGCCGCGAACCACCCGGCGGCACGGGTCGCGACCCCGTGGCGACGGTCGTCCCCGAGCGGCATCGCGACACGCACGGCGTCCCGCACCATCGGCGGCAACGTCCGCCAGCCGTCCGCGTCGTCCACATCCGACAGCAGCCCCCGCCGTTCGAGGTCGCGCAACGCCTGGTCGGCCTCGACGATCCCGAGTTCCCCACACAGCTCCGGGGTCACACGGGGCAGGTCCGCGAGGTGTGCGATCACATCCCGGTGCGATGGCGCGGCCCGGTCGAGCACCTCCTCGATCAGCAGCGTGTACAGGCGGCCGCCGGGCCGGTTGAGGCGCCGCAGGACCTCATCGACGTCCTGGCCCGTGCGGCCGCGCAGCGCCTCCGCGGCGAGTCGGACCGCGGCCGGCCATCCGGCCGTCGCCGCGTGGATCGCCGCCGCGACACCGGGGTCATCGATGTCTGCGAGGCGCAGGACCGCCTGGGTCTCGTCCGCCGTGAAGGTGAGTTCCGGCCCCGCGATCTCGGTCACCCCGCGTGTCTGACGCAGTTCGATCGGCAGGTTGCCGCGGGTCAGCAGCACCAGGCGCAGCCGCGCGGGAGCCTGGCGGACCAACGCGTCGAGCAGGCGGGCGCCACCGGTGTCCGCCGCGATCGAACCGATGTCGTCGATGACGAGGTGCAGGTCGTCGCTGCCGGCATCGTCGAGAGCCTCGGCGAGGAGGGCGGCCAGGGCATCCGCCCGGTCGGCATCGTCGGTGTCGGGCCCGGCCGACCCCCGCACCGCGGAGGCGAGCTCCGGTGGCAGGGACGCCACCCGGGCCCGCAGCGCCGCGGTCAGGCCACGCAACAGCGTGAGCAGATGATCGTCCTGCTCGCCGCACGCGTACCAGCACAGCCGGCGATCGGTAGCCCAGGCGGCGACGGCCGTCGACTTGCCGTGGCCGGCACCCGCCACCAGGGTCGTGAGGGGATGCTTCGTCGCGTCGTCGAGCCGTCGGTCGATCCGGGGGCGGGGAAGGTGCAGCGCCGGCAGCGACGGCGGGAGCAGCCGAGCCGTCGCGACGTAGCCAGCACGGTTCGGCTGCACCCGACCTCCCGCCCATCCGATCCTGCTTCGTGACCCTGGCCAGGCTACTGACCCGCCCGTCGCCGCGTCCGCCCCCAGTAGGCTCCTCGTCACCGCGACGTGAGAGAGGCCAGACGATGGAGCAGCGCACCCTCGGCTCGAGCGGGCTGGTGGTCTCGTCCTACGCGCTCGGGACGATGACGTTCGGCAAGGAGACCCCCGAAGCCGACGCCTGGTCGATCCTGGACCGGTTCGTCGACGCCGGTGGCACGCTCATCGACATCGCCGACGTGTACGTCGCCGGTGAGAGCGAACGCATCGTCGGCCGCTGGCTGGCGGATCGCGGCCGGCACGATGACGTCGTCATCGCGACCAAGGGTCGCTTCCCGATGGGTGACGGACCGAACGACCACGGTCTGTCTCGATCGCACCTGTCCCGAGCGGTGGATGCCAGCCTGGAGCGGTTGCAGGTCGACCACGTCGATCTCTACCAGATCCACGCGTGGGATCCTCTGACCCCGGCAGAGGAGTGGCTCGCGACCCTGGATGACCTGGTCCGGGACGGCAAGATCCGCTACGTCGGCGTCTCCAACCTCACCGGATGGCAACTGCAGCGAGTGGCCCTGCTCTCCCGACAGGCCGGGTCGGCGCCGATCGTGAGCCTGCAACCCCAGTACAGCCTGTTGACGCGCGAGATCGAGTGGGAACTCGTGCCCGTCTGCGAACTCGAAGGCATCGGGATGCTGCCCTGGTCGCCACTCGGTGGAGGGTGGTTGACCGGCAAGTACCGCCCCGATGAACGGCCAACGGGATCGACCCGCCTCGGTGAGGATCCCGACCGCGGCGTCGAGGCCTACGACAAGCGCAACACCGACCGCACCTGGAACATCCTCGAGGTCGTCGGCGAGGTCGCAGGTGACCACGACGCCACGATGAGCCAGGTCGCCCTCGCGTGGGTGACGCAGCGCCCGACGGTCTCGTCGACGATCCTCGGGGTCCGCACGATCGAACAGTTGGAGGACAACCTCGGGGCGGTCCAGCTGGCCTTGACCGCCGACGACCTGGAGCGGTTGGACGCGGTCAGCGAGCCACCCACCCCGGACTACCCGTACGCCCTGTTCGGACGCATGGTCTCCGGGCGTCTCGACCTGCTGCGCTGACCGAGCGCTGGCCAACCCGGCGTCGGCCGGCACCGACCCGGTCCCGGATCGGTGGTGGGTGCGCAGTAGGCTCCGGCACCGCGGGCCGGTAGCTCAGCTGGTCAGAGCACTCGACTCATAATCGAGGCGGCGCGGGTTCGATCCCCGCCCGGCCCACCGTCGATCCCCGCCCTTGCGGGCCCGGTCGGCCAGGTCCGTGCGCTCTGCAGGTCAGGATGCCCGCACAGGCCCCGGTCGTTGTCTTCGGCCACGGCCGACCCTACCTTCGCCGCGCTCCGTCGAACCGCGAGGAACGGAGCCGAGGAGGACGGTGATCGACGTCTCGAACCTGGCCGCCGCGGTCGCCGTGGCCGCCGAGCCCACCGCTGGTGACGTCGTCTGGCTCGCCTTGGCTGTCGGTCTGACGGCACACGTCGCGGCCGGTCTGGTCCTGCTCGCCGGGGTGGCCAAGATCGTCCGCCCGTCGGCGACCAGCGACGCGCTCGAACTGTCCCATCTGCCTGCCGCGTCCGGGTTGGTGCGGCTGCTGGGGACCGCGGAGATCGCGCTGGCCATCGCCGTGTTCGCGATCGGTGGCTCGGTGGTCTTCGGACTGTTGGCTGCTGCCTATGCGGCCTTCGTCCTGGTCGCCGCCCGGCAGCGGACGGCCGGTCGCAGCTGCGGCTGTTTCGGTGCCGCGTCGACGGCGGTCGGTCCATCACACCTGGTGACCAACGCTGTGGCCGCGCTCATGTCGGCGGGGGCGGCCGTGCTCGCGGTCCCGTCCCTCCCGGCCCTGCTGCCCGCCCAGGTGGTGCCGGCCGCGACCTCCCTGCTGCTGCTCGGCACGGCGGTCGGGCTCGGGCAGATGCTGCTGACCTCGCTGCCTGATCTGCTGCGGGCTCGGGCTCTGACCGCCGGCGGGGGTGACCGATGACCGTGGCCGTGGTGGTCCTGGCCATCGTCGTCACGCTGTTGACCGTGCTGGTCGCCGGGCTGTTGCGCAGTCATGCCGAGATCCTCCGGCAACTCCACGACCTGGGCGCAGGCGTCGGAGATGGCGCCGGCGCGTCGGGTCCGGACCCGGGGGTTCCCGCGAGCGAGGGCACCCGGCACCGCACCGACGGCCGTGTCCCGGCGCCTGCGGCGGGGGTGCCGGATGGTCGGCGGGCTGTCGACATCGCCGGGACCGGTCCGCAAGGCGAATCACTGGCGATCCGGACCGTCGAGGTCGAGCACGACACGGTGCTCGTCTTCCTGTCGACCGGGTGCGCGACGTGCTCGACGTTCTGGTCGGACCTGCAGGATCCCGATCTGCCACCCGGTACCCGTCTGGTCATCGTGACCCGTGACCCGGATGAGGAGCTTCCCCAGGCGGTGGTCGACCTGGCCCCGGCCGGAGCGACCGTGGCGATGAGCACCCGTGCCTGGGATGACCTACGGGTACCCGGCAGCCCGTTCGTCGTCCACGTGCACGGGCCGTCCGGCCGGGTCATCGGGGAGGGGACGGCCGCGTCCTGGGATCAGGTCCTGGAGCTGTTCCTCCGGGCCGGAGGTGACCGGCAGCTCGGTGGCGGCAAGGCCGGCGCCGACGCACGTCGTGAACGCGACCTCGACCGGGTCCTGCTGGAGGCGGGGATCGCGCCCGGCGACCCGAGTCTCTACCCGGCCGGCGACGACGGCGGCACCGAACCCGGCAACGGGGGCCGGGCATGACGGCGGTACTCGTGGTCGGGATGACGCTGGCGGCGGTCGCTGCCCTGCGTAGCAGTTGGTCCCCGTGAGGCGAGTCCATGCTCGCGAGCATCTCTCCGGTCGGGGAGGCTTCACGTCACCAGCGCTGGTCGATCACGATCACCGCGTACCTGACGGCGTCCGCCGTCGGTGGCGCGGTGGTCGGTGGAGCGCTCGGTGGCGCGGGTTCGCTGCTGGGGGTCGCAGCACTGCCCGACGGCTGGCTGCTGGGGGTTCTCGCGGTCGCCTCGGCACTCGGCGCGGCGATCGATGCCCGCGGCATCCCCCTGCCGACGTGGCGTCGGCAGGTGGACGAGCGCTGGCTGACCACCTACCGCGGATGGGTCTACGGTGCCGGCTACGGCCTGCAGCTCGGGGTCGCGGTCGTGACCATCATCACCTCGGCGGTCACCTACGCGGCGCTCCTGGCGGCGTTCCTGGTCGGCAGTGTGCCCGCCGGCCTGGCGATCGGGGTCACGTTCGGCATCGTGCGTGCGACACCGCTGGTGCTGACGGCACCGGTGCGCTCGCCACAGCGGTTGCAACGCCTGCACGCCGGCCTCGCGACGGCGGCGCGGCCGGTGGAACGGGTCACGATCGCCACACAGCTCGGTGCCTCCGTCGTCGCCGGCGCGCTCGCCGTGACGGTGGGCGCCTGATGCGGGTTGAGGCGGCTCCGATGACGATGCGTGGGGTCGAGGTGTCCCCATGCGTCTGACCGGCCACGGGCTGTCCGCGGATCTCCCTCGTGGATGGGAGGGCACGATCTCGCTCGATCGCTCCGAGGAGGCGCTCGCGCTGGCCGGGGCGGGGGGGAGCGTGCGCCCCGTCGCGCACCTTGCGACGTTCCCGTTGCCGCGCGACCGTGGGGACTTCGGCAGTGGTGCGGTCGAGCTGATGCGGACCGAGGACGTGTTCGTCGCGTTGTTGGAGTACGCCGAGCAGGAGGCGGATTCGCCGCTGTTCGCGCACCGGGGTCTGCCCCGCCGGCTCGACCCCAGACGGTTCAACAACCGGTCACTGCAGCGCGGGATCGCCGGGCAGGTCGGATGGCAGGCCTTCTTCACCGAAGCCGGTCGGGCGTTCTGCCTCTACGTGGTCCTCGGGAGCGGCGAGGACGTCCATCTGCTCGTCCGCAAGGTCGAACAGGTCCTTGCCGACGTTCGCATCGAGCGCCGCTCATGACGACGATCGCGCCCCGGCCGGCCGCGTCGGCGGCCCCGTCCCGTCCCAGCCTGACTCACCGTGCCGTCGACGGATTGGCACGCCGGATCGCCCCGCGGGGCTTCTCGCGCCGCAGCTTCCTGGTGCGGACCGCCATCGTCGGCTCGGTCCTGACCATCGCGCCGCTGCGGTGGGCGCTGCGACCGACGAGCGCCTACGCCTCGATCTGCGGGCAGGGTGCGTCCTGTGGTGGCGGCTGGACAGCCTTCTGCTGCACGATCAACGAGGGTGCGAACACCTGCCCACCCGGTTCCTACGTGGCGGGGTGGTGGAAGATCGATCGCTCACCGTTCTGTCAGGGCTCCGCGCGCTACATCGTCGACTGCAACCGGACACCGGGCGAGACCTGTCGGTGCCGTTGCGCGACCGGATCCTGCGATCAACGACGGGTCTGTTGCAACAACTTCCGGTACGGCCAGTGCAACACCCAGGTCCCGGGGGTGACCGAGGTCGTCTGTCGGGTCGTGATCTGTACGACCCCCTGGACGTGGGACCCGTCGTGTGGCACCACCGTGCGCACCGACAACCGGACGGTGACCCACAACGCGCCCTGCCTGCCCGGGACGAACGCCACCGCGATCGACCTGCGCTACCAGGACCTCGGACTGGTCGGATCCGAACTCGGCGCCCCGGAAGCCGCGGAGGCGACCGGGCCCCGGGGCGGTGCGTGGCGCCGGTTCGAGAACGGGGTCATCACCTGGCGTGCAGCCGCCGGCACCCACGTGCTCACCGGGGCCATCGCCCGGCAGTTCGCCGTGCTCAACGGCCCCGGGGGCGCGCTCGGCTACCCGACCAGCGAGCACGGCCCGGTCGCCGGCGGACCGGGAGCGATCGTGACCTTCGAACGCGGCATCGTCGTGGCCAACGACGGGAGCGCCGCTGCCGTGTTCGGACCGGCTGCCGGGCTCTATGCCGAACTGGGTGGCCCGACCGGCACGCTCGGCTACCCGACGGACAGCACCCGGCCGGTCGGTGACGGCCGAGGCAGCGTCACCCGCTTCGCCAACGGCACGATCTACGCGTCCGGTCGGGGTGCGCAGGCACTGTTCGGCACCGTGCTCGCACGGTACGAGGACCTCGGCGGCCCAGCCGACAGCGGGCTCGGCTACCCCGTGGGCGACACGGGTGGCCCGGATGTCAGGTTCGAACGCGGGGTCCTGGTGGTCGTGGGGGCCGAGGTTCGTGCTCTGCGGGGCGCGATCGCCCGTCGGTTCCTCGCCGAGGGCGGGACCGATGGGACCTGGGGTCCTCCGGTCGAGGACCAGCAGGAACGTGACGGTCTTGCGCGCGCCGGTTTCGCGTCGCACCGCGTGTTCGCACGGCCGGGCGCCGCCGCGTGGGCGCTCACCGAACCGGTCCTCGGGCACTACCTCGCGCTCGACGGCCCGGGTGGCGAGCTCGGCGTGCCCACCTCGGACGCCTTCCGGACACGCTCCGGGCAACACCGCGCATCGTTCGAGGGCGGCGCCATCGAGGTGGCGCCGGCCGGAGACGATGTCCGGATCGTCAGACCGGGATCGACACGTTCGGCCACGGAGGTCCAGCGATGACCCGAGATCCCGCGTTGCTCAGCACGCGGCCACACACGCGGCTGCGCACCCGTCCCCGCGCGCTGCCCCACCCGCTACCCCGAGGAGGTCGACCATGACCCGTCGTTCCGATCGCCCCTGGGTGGTGCTCGTGGTCCTCGCGATCGTCATCGTCGCAGCGCCGGCCGCGGCCACGGATCGGTTCGGTGATGTCGCGTCCGACTCGGTGCATCACGACGCGGTGTCGGAGCTGTCCGACGCCGGTGTGACCGCCGGTTGCGCCGAGGGCCGCTACTGCCCGCGTGACCCGGTCCTGCGCGAGCAGATGGCGTCGTTCCTGGTCCGGGGTCTGCCGCGCGCCACCACCAACGACAGCGTCGCGTCGCTGACGCCCGACAACGATTTCGGCGGGGTCCCCGCCTCCGTGACCGTGCGAGCGACCGGAGCCGAGGGTGGCCAGGGCATGGTGAGCCTGCAGGGCACCGTGTCGGTCCTCGCGGAAGGCAGCGTCGCGTCCTGCCCGTGCGAGGTCGAGGCCTTCATCTACCGTGACGGCGACGATGCGCAGGGTCCGTCGATGTGGGCGCAGCTGCCCGGTCAGGCGACGGGCAGCGGACGGGCGGTCGCCTCCGTCCCGGTCGCCTGGGCGACCACGATCCCGAGTGGCTCGACCGAGACCTTCCGCGTGGCGGTGTTCATCAACGACGGCTCACCGACCGGGGTGACCGCGGAGGCGACGTTGACGGCGATCACCACGCCCCTCTCGTGATCGGACCGTCATGATCACAGCGTCGTGACCGGGTCGCTGCCGTGATGCTCTACGCCCTGGCGGTCGTCGTGATGCTGATCGGGATGATCGGCATCCTGGTGCCCGTGCTGCCGGGGTTGCTGCTGGTCTGGATCGCGACGGTCGGCACGATCCTGGTGCAGGGCGCGGACCCGGTCGGCTGGATGGTCGCGCTGCTGTTGACCGGCCTCTTCGCCGCCGGGACCGCCGCCACCATCCTGCTCCCCGCCCGGGAGGGGCGGCAGGGGGGCGCGCCCCCCTCGACGTTCGTGATCGCGGGCGTCGGTGCCGTGGTCGGCTTCTTCGTCCTACCTGTTCTGGGGATCCTCGTCGGCGCGCTGGTGGGGCTGTTCGTCGGTGAGCGCCGGCGACTGGGCGACAACCGTGACGCGGTGGCCGCCGCCGGCCGGGTCCTGCGGGCCTACGGGGTCGGGGTGCTGGTCGAGGCCCTCATCGGGGTCACGATGATCATGACCTGGTCGATCACGATCGTGCTGCGTGCCTGACCGTCGTCGCAGCGCTCCGGATCTCAGAGGGGGGCGCCGCCGCCCTTGGCGCGCTTCGCGGTCCGCCCCCGTACGGTCGCGGCCAGCTCGACCTTCCGTAGGCGCACGGCGCCCGGTGTCACCTCGACCGCCTCATCCTCGCGGATGAACTCGAGGGCCTGGTCCAGCGACATCGCCCGCGGTGGTGCCAGGCGGACCAGTTCGTCCCCGGTCGCCGAGCGGACGTTGCTCAGCTTCTTCTCCTTGGCCGGGTTGACGTCCATGTCTTCCGACCGGGAGTTCTCGCCGACGATCATGCCCTCGTAGACCTCGACCCCCGGCGAGATGAACAGCTGCCCCCGCTCCTGCAGGTTCAGCAGCGCGAACTGGGTTGCATCCCCGGAACGGTCGGCGACCAGTGATCCGTTCGGCCGCGTGCGCAGCTCGCCCTGCCACGGCTCGTACCCGTCGAAGACATGGTGCAGGATGCCGGTTCCTCGGGTCTCGGTCAGGAACTCTGTACGGAGGCCGATCAGGCCACGGGCCGGGACGCGGTAGTCCATGCGGACCCAGCCGGAGCTGCTGCCCGCGGTACCCCCCGTCGAGGAGGCGAGCATCCGCTCCATGCGTCCCTTGCGCAGACCCAGCAGTTGCGTCACGACGCCCACGTAGTCCTGGGGCACGTCGATCGACAGGCGCTCGAACGGTTCGTGGAGGCTGCCATCGATCTCCCGGGTGACCACCTGTGGCTTGCCGACCGTGAGCTCGAAACCCTCGCGGCGCAGGTTCTCGACCAGGATCGCCAGCTGCAGCTCACCGCGACCCTGCACCTCCCAGGTATCCGGACGTTCCGTGGCCAGCACCCGCAGGCTGACGTTGCCGATCAGCTCCGACTTCAGGCGGTTCTCGATCTGCCGGGCGGTCAACTTGGTGCCGTCCCGGCCCGCCAGTGGCGAGGTGTTCACACCGAGGGTCATCCCGAGGGATGGCTCATCGACCGTCAGGACGGGCAGCGGACGGGGATCGTTGACGTCCGCGAGCGTCTCCCCGATCGTGACGTCCGCGATACCGGCGACGGCCATCAGGTCGCCCGGCCCCGCCGACTCGGCCGGCACCCGGTCGAGCGCTTCGGTGAGGTAGAGCTCACTGAGCTTCACCGACTCGATCGTCCCGTCGGCACGACACCAGGCGACCGTCTGGCCCCGCTTGACCGTTCCGTGCTGGATCCGGCACAGGGCGAGACGTCCGAGGTAGGGCGACGCATCGAGGTTGGTCACCATGGCCTGGAACGGGTGGTCGGGGTCGTAGCTCGGGGCCGGCACGTGCTCGAGGATGGTGTCGAACAGGGGCCGCAGATCGGTCCCCGGCTCGTCGAGATCCAGCGTCGCAGTGCCATCCAGGGCGTTGGTGTAGAGGATCGGCAGGTCGACCTGGGTGTCGTCCGCACCGAGCTCGATCAACAGGTCGTAGGTGTCGTTGACGACCTCATCGATCCGAGCATCCGGACGGTCGATCTTGTTGACCACGACCAGCACCGGCAGGTTGCTCTCCAGGGCCTTGCGCAGCACGAACCGTGTCTGGGGGAGCGGCCCCTCGGAGGAGTCCACGAGCAGCAGCGCGGCGTCCACCATGGCCAACGCCCGTTCGACCTCACCACCGAAATCGGCGTGGCCGGGCGTGTCGACCACATTGACGGTGACGTCTCCCTCGTCGGACGGGACCACGACGGCGGTGTTCTTCGCGAGGATCGTGATCCCGCGTTCGCGTTCGATGTCGTTGGAGTCCATCACGCGCTCGTCGACGTCCTGGTTGGCCCGGAAGGCGCCGGACTGCCACAGCATCGCGTCGACCAGGGTCGTCTTGCCGTGGTCGACGTGGGCGATGATGGCGATGTTGCGCAGGTCAGAGCGGAGGGCCACAGCAGGATCCGAGCACGAGGGTGGGAGGTGGTGAACCGCCCGAGCGTACTGCCCGACGGCTCAGGCGCCTGCGCTGACGTCGGGGAGTGAGCGGGCGACGACCACACCGACGAGTCCGAGGATCGCCAGGAACAGCAGGGCGGCGACCGGTCCGAAGAGCGCGACCGCGGAACTCGCCCCACCGGCGACCAGCAGCAGCACACCCATGGCGCTGTTGGACACCGCCACGTAGTTGGTGCGCTGGTTGCCCTCGGCCAGATCCACGATGAAGGTCTTGCGACCGACCCGGACCCCGGTGTGGCTCAGCGCCAGGAGCAGGTACGCGGTCGGATGCACCAGCGGGATGTCGCTGAACCCGTCGATCTGCAGGAGCGCGAGGTAGACCAGCACGACCCCGGACGCGGTCCCGGCCGCAAGCGACATGGTGAGTCGGCTCGACCGGTCGGCGAAGCGCCCCCACAGCCGGCCGCCGACGAGGGCGGCGATGCCGCTCGAGATGACGAACGGCCCCAGGCCCTCCAGGCCGGCATCGCCCTGTCGGGTGGCCAGCGCCACGATGAACGGTGGCGAGAGGGCGGAGACCAGGAGCAGGGTCCTCGCCAGGACGAAGCGTCGGAAGGGCGCATCGTCTCGCAGGAGCCGCCAGGCCTCCGCCAGGGGGCGAGCCCGTTCGTCGTCGTCCTGCTCACCGGGAGCCTCGTGGATCCGCGCGTAGATCGCTCCGGCAGCCACCCAGGCGAGTGCGGCGCATCCGAGCAGGATGGCGAGCGTGGCCGTCCCGGCGTCCTCGCCACCGAACAGGCGCAGGCCGAGCCCGACGGTGATCGCCACGACCCCCGACGCGACGGTCGCGGTCCCGGTCACCCGGCCACGCGCGCCCTTGGGGATCGTGCGTCCGAGGACGTCCTTGGAGGCCAGGGAGGACAGGGAGCGGGCCAGGGCGAAGACCGCGAGAGCGGCGAGGATCCCCCACCCCGCGACGCTGCCATCGGCCACGACCGCGACGCCGGCCATCACCCCGACGGCGATCGCCTGGCCGCCGGCCCCCGCGACCCAGAGCCACTTGCGGATCGGGCGGCGGCGAACCATCGGGGCGAGGCTCGCCTGCGGCAGCATCGACCCCGACTCGCGGATCGGGACGAGCAGGCCGGTCAGGGCGGCAGGTGCACCGACGCTGGCCAGCAGCCAGGGCAGCACCGTCTTGGCGTCGACGATCAGGTCGCCGGCCTTCTGCAACGCCATGGCGCCCACCTGCCGGGCGGCATTGCCGGGAACCTCGTCGGCGACCGACGGCGGCAGCTCCTCGAGCAGGGAGTCCTCGGTGTCGAAGAGGAACTCGAGCACGCGATCGGTCGCCATGGGGCCCTCCTCGAGGAACCTGCATCGACCGGACGAACCGTCCTGACCGTCAGGCACCGCTGACGGTACGGGCTTCGTCCATGGCTGCAGGTACGGACGCCGTCCCGCGCTCCGCACCGGGGTTCCGGGTCGAGATGGTCACGCGGGCATCCGGTCGCGTGAGCATCCGCAGGATCGCCGACTCGTCAACCGGGCGCCCGAGCAGGAACCCCTGTGCCAGCGCGCAGCGCATGGCCTGCAGGATACGACGTTGCTCCGTGGTCTCGATGCCCTCGGCGACCACGGTGAGGTGCAGGGTCCGTGACAGCTCGATGATGGCCCGAACGAGGTCGTGCGCGGCCGTGACGACACCCAGTTCGTCGATGAAGCTGCGATCGATCTTGACGATGTCGACCGGCAGACGACGCAGGTAGGACAGGGAGCCGTACCCCGTCCCGAAATCGTCCACCGCGAACCGCACGCCGTGGTCACGCAACTCGTGCATCACATTCAGGGCGGGAACAGCAGGTGGACGACGGACGGGAACGGCGGGACCGCCAGCGCCTGGCGTACGACGGTGGTCCCCAGATCGGCCGCCACCCCGGCCGCCACCCCAGCCGCCGCCCAACGCCAGGGGCCACGGTGAGCGGGTGGCAGGCGACCGACACCGACCCACAGGTGGGCGGCGAGGCCCATGGCCACCACCGCATACAGCAGATCGCGCGCCGCAGGCCGGACGACGCCGACGGGTATCGTGCCCGTCATGAGCGAACGTCCCCTGCTGCAGCGCTCGTTGAACACCGAGCGAGCACTGACCGCCCCGCGCCCAAGGCTGCGTGGGACCTCCCACCTCGCGGCGGCCATCCTGAGCCTGCCCGTCGGGCTGGCCTGGTGGCTCTCCGTGGACCCGGGTCCTCCCAGCATGGCCGTCGGGGCCTTCCTCGTCGGGGTCACCGCGATGTTCACCTTCAGTGCCCTCCTGCACCTGCGGCGTTGGTCGGCTGGTACCTACGAGGCACTGTTCCGACTCGACCACACCGGCATCTACCTCGCGATCGGCGGGACCGGCGCGGCGATCGCGTTGGTCGGTCTCCAAGGGGTGCCACGGCTGGTGCTGTTGACGGTGTCCCTGGTGGGAGTGTCGCTCGGCATCGTGGTCGAATGGTTGCCGTTCGCGCCGCCCCGGGGATTCTCGAACACCGTCTACATCACACTCGGGTGGGTGCCGATCGTCCTGTTGCCCTGGCTCTGGATGACGGCGGGACCGGTCAGCGTGGCGCTCCTGCTGGCCGGTGGGGTCCTGTACACCTCCGGGGCCATCATGCTGGCACTGCAGCGCCCGGATCCGTTCCCGCGGTGGTTCGGGTACCACGAACTGTGGCACCTGTTCGTGATCGTCGCGGTGGTCATCCACGGCGCCATGATCGCCCGGCTGGCATGACGGTGCTCTCACCTCGCCGCCTGCAGGTCCCGGCCGCCTTCAACGCGCCGGCTCTCGATGAAATCACGGGTCTGAAGGTGGTGCCCGGCCGCACCGAGGACCGCCGCTCGGCGCTCTACGACACGGCGGACCTGGACCTGACGCGGTGGGGTGTGCGGATCGAACACGACACCCAGCAGGGATGGCGCATCGAACTGCCTGCGGTCGGAGCGATCGACCGGCACGTCCGCGTGCTGAGCGGAGGCGCGTCCGTGCCGGCCCAGGTCCGCCGGACGGTCCAGGCACTGACCGAGGACCGACGCCTGCGCCGGTTGGTGCGGTTGGACGTCCACGCGGTGATCACACTGCTGGTGGCACCCGATCAGGACGAGCCGGTGCTGCTGCTGGCCGACGAGCAGATCTCGGTCACGGAGGGCCGGCGTCTGGTCGCGCGCTTCCAGGAGTACGTCATCCGCCCGGGGACCGGGGCCACGCGATCCCGGTTGGATGCGGTCGAGTCCCTGCTGTGCGACGCCGGTGCGGTGTCGCTGACCCCGGGATCGTCACGACTGCTCGACGTCCTGGGACCGCGCGCGGGTTCGCCGCCCGCGGTCGTCGACCCGGGCACCCCCGCCGGTGGTGAGGCCTGGACCGAGGCGCTCAGTGCCCGCCTGCGACACACCCTCCACGCGCTGATCCTCCTCGACGCACATGTCCGACTGCACGCACGCCAGGGAGCCGTCGCGGCGTACGCCGACGCGCTGCGGGAGCTGCATGCGGCCCTCGGCGCCCGGGACGACTGCTCGCAGGCAGGCCCCACGGAGACGATCCCCGGCCCGGCCCGGTCGCTGCAGGAGGCGATCGACGCGGTGGTGACGGTGGACGGACGACGGGAACGGATCGTCGATGCGTCCTCCCGGCTCGGGCTCGATCCGGCGCGCCGCAGGCCCCTGGACGAGCGCATCGAACGGGAGCGGGCGAGCGCGCACAGATCGTTGCTCGCGAGCATGGACGGTTCCGCCTGGCGCCAGGATCTGGCGGACCGGTGTGCCCGGGCCGTGATGAGCTCGCCGGATGTGGAGGATGCGGACGGGGATGCCGTGACGGTTGCGGGTCGGGCCGCACGACAACGCGTCGATCTCCTCCGTGACGTCATCGGTACGGCCTCCGGCACAGCGTCGGCCGGAGATGCCGACCCCGACCCGCAGGTCGATCGTCTGCTGGCGGAACTCGCGGTCCTGTCCGGATCGGTCGCCGAGGTCGCGGCTGACGCCTCGGCCAAGCGGTTCGCGAAGAGGCTGCGACGTCATCGACGGGCGGTGGCCCGCTACGCCCAGGTCCAGGGAACGGTCGCGTGGCTGCAGGAGGTCGCCGCATCGGGGCTCGACGCAACCACATGCTTCGACGCCGGCCAGGTGGCCGGGGTCGAACGACTCGCGGCAGCCGAGGCGGCTGAAGAGGTCGCGTCGACCTGGGACCGTCTCGGGCGCCCGAAGGCAACGCGGTGGCTCAGCACCGGTCGGTGACCGCGCTACCGCTGCCGCGTGGTCAGTTGCGCAGTGCCTGGCGACGAGCCTCGCGGTCGAGGTAATCGGACAGCCGCGTGTGCAGCTTCGCTGCCGTCAGTTCGGCCTGCGGATGGTGACCGGGGCTCCGGGCGATCCACAGTGGCCGCAGGTCACCCTCCCAGGTGCTGGTGTTGTCGATCTCGACGGTCCAGCCGGGGAACTCGCTCTGCAGCCAGTCGACAGCCACGGACACCCCCTCGGCCTCGGCGGGGGCCGGAGCATGCTGGGTCGTCGGTGTGGTGGTGTCGTTCATGGCGGCCTCCGTGGGAGCGGGATCTGATGGAGGGTAGGTGGGAGCGGGATCTGATGGAGGGTAGGTGGGAGCGGGATCTGATGGAGGGTGCGAGCAGGGCATCGGGCGGGGGGAGCGACGCGACGGGTCACCTCGCTGTCTTTGCCAACGGTGCTACCGACCAGGCTATTCCTTGTCGTCGGCCTGTCGAGGTTGTCGGCCTGTCGTGCGTCCGTTCACCCGCCATCGGGTGGCGCGTTCGCGAACAGCTCATCCTCGCCGGCAGGATGGGTTCGGTGCGTCATCCGGTGCGGATGGCGCGTCCGACCACTCGCCGCGCCGACCCGGCCGGATGGGCGATCTGCCACGAACGGATACGCTCAGGGGTTCGCCGTGTCAGGAGGTTGCGTGGTCGTTCGGTCACAGATGACGTTCGTCCCCGGCAGGCTCGTTCCCGCCGGAGGGGTCCTGTCGATCTGGATCGACCACCACCGGTCGGATGGATCGCTCGAGGACGCCGTCGCCGGACTCGACCTTCCCGGAGGCACGGCGGCCACCCTCCCGACGATCCGGCCGGTCGATGGTGAGGTCGGTGGTCAGGTCGAGACCTGCGTCGTTGCGACGCAGGAGATCGCCATCCTGCCGGCGGTACGCACGTTGGCGGCCCTGCCGCCCGGGCCGGACTGGCCGGGCTGGTCACGGCCGAGCCCGTCGGTGCTGGCGTGGAGCGCCGCCGCGAAGCTCGCGTTGGAGTTGGTCGCCGCGGGCCGTCTGATCCCCATGCTGCGACCCGGGTCGGATCCAGCGGAAGCGATCGCCTCCTGGCGGGTCGCGACCGCGGATGACAGCCGCCTGGACGATCTGGCGGCGGCCTTCCCCATCGCCGCGCATGCGCTGCGCCGCGACAACGGCAGCCTGTGGACCGCCCGGGAACTGTTGGCGGCGTTCCTGGACGCCGTCGCCGACGCGTGTGCCCGCGAGGGGCGCCGCCCGGAGCTCGATCCACGCCGTCGAGGTCCCCGCCGACCGCTGGGGGAGATGTGGGCCGATGCCCTGACGGGCAGTGACCCGACCGTTGCACACCTGCGCATCCCGGCCGATGAACTGGGTGCGGACATGGCCGACTGGGCGGCGCCCTTGCTGGGCACCCAGCGGGCCGCGCACGTTCGGCTCAACCTGCGGTTGCTCCCTCCCGCGGTCGGTGACGACGGCACCGCGGATCTGCCGGCCCGGTTCGCCGCGACCGAGGCGCCCTGGCGATTGACCTTCCAGGTCCAGAGCACGACGGATCCGGACGCGCGCCTGGATGCCGCAGAGATCTGGGAGCGCAGCGGTGGCCCCATCGAACTCGATGGCCGACTGGTCGATGATGCCGAGGTGGTGCTCGTACGCAGCCTCGCCAGCGCCGCCCGGCTCTATGCGCCGGTGGACCGCAGCCTGTCCGAGACCCGACCGACCGGGCTCGACCTGTCGGCCGGTGAGGTGGCGGAACTGCTTGCCGACGGTGCCGACGCGTTGGCTGCCGGGAGCATCGGTGTCGAGCTGCCGCCGGAGCTGCGCGACATCGGCGACCGCAAGCTCCGGCTCCGGGTCCGCATCGGCCGCGCAACGCCGACCGCACCCCGTGCAGACGGTTCGGATCCGATGGGCATGTCGTCGGTCACCGACCTGCGTTACGAGATCGCGCTCGGTGACGACACGCTCTCGGCCGAGGAGTTCGCGGAGATCGTCGCGTCCAAGGAACCGCTCGTTCGCTGGCGGGGATCGTGGGTGCGCGTCGATCACGACGAGGTCGACCGGATCTCCGAACTCGCGGGGGAGACGACCGCGCTCGACCTCACCGAGGCGCTGGCCGCCGCTCTCTCCGGCCAACACGAGGTGGAGGATCTCGGGTGGGTGGAGACGGTCGCCGATGGAGCCCTCGGTCGGCTGCTCGAGCAGCTCCGTAGCTCCGACGGGCCCGGTGACGCGATCATCCGCGGCATCGAGGGGGAACTGCGTCCCTACCAGGAACGTGGTGTCGCCTGGCTGCAGCGTCTGACCGAGCTCGGGATGGGGGGCGTGCTCGCCGACGAGATGGGGCTCGGCAAGACCCTCGAGGCGATCGCCCTCTTGACCTCACGGGACCAGGACCGTCCCCATCTGGTGGTGTGCCCGACGTCGGTGGTCGGGAACTGGGAACGCGAGTTGCAGCGCTTCGCACCCGGGATGTCGATCCAACGTCACCACGGCCCGGACCGGGCGGAATCCCGACGGGCCTTCACCGCCGGGCAGGTCACGGTCACCAGCTACGCGTTGTTGCGTCGCGACATCGGTCTGCTGGAGGACGTCGCCTGGGACGTGGTCGTGTTCGACGAGGCCCAGCAGATCAAGAACCCGTCGTCGAAGGGCGCCCGTGCCGCCCGTGCCCTGACGAGCCGGGCACGCGTCGCCATGACCGGAACGCCGATCGAGAATCGCCTGTCCGAACTCTGGGCGATCCTCGACCTGACCAACCCGGGCCTGCTGGGTTCGGAGCGACGCTTCAACGAACGCTTCGCGGTCCCCGTCGAACGCTGGCACGACCAGGGCGCGGCCGATCGTCTCAAACGGCTGGTCGCCCCCTTCGTGCTCCGACGCCGCAAGGATGACCCGGAGGTCGCCGTCGATCTCCCGCCGAAGCAGGAGATCAACGTCCCCTGCTCGCTGACCCGCGAGCAGGCATCGATCTACCAGGCGGAGATCGACCGGGCGTTCGCGACGGGCAGCCTCGGTGCCACCGCCTTCGAGCGCCGGGGTCGGGTCCTGGCCCTGTTGACCGCTCTGAAGCAGATCTGCAACCACCCGCGGCAGTTCCTCCGGGACGACGGTCGGCTGACGGGACGGTCCGGCAAGCTGACGCGATCCACCGAGATCCTCGGTGAACTCGTCGACGCCGGTGACCGGGCGTTGGTCTTCACGCAGTTCCGGGAGATGGGCTACCTGCTCGCCGAGCACCTGGCCGAGCAGCTGGGGTTGCCGGAGGTGCCGTTCCTCCACGGTGGCGTGGCCCTTGCGGCCCGTGACCGGATGGTCCAACGGTTCCAGGAGGACGACGATGCGCCACCGATCCTGCTGGTCTCGCTGCGAGCCGGCGGGACGGGACTCAACCTCACCCGCGCGACCCACGTCCTGCACTTCGATCGGTGGTGGAACCCCGCCGTCGAGGACCAGGCGACCGACCGCGCCCACCGGATCGGACAGGATCGGGCCGTCACCGTGCACACGCTGGTGACGGCGGGGACGATCGAGGACCGCATCGCCGAACTGCTCGATCAGAAGCGGTCCCTTGCCGATGCCATCGTGGGTGCCGGGGAGACCTGGATCACGGAACTCGACGACGACGAGCTGCGCGAGCTCGTGGCCCTGTCGTCACCGCCCTCCGATCCCGAGGACGATGAGGCGGAACCGCCAGAGGTACCGCCTGGGCCGCCACGGTTGACCGCCATCGCCGGGGGTCGGGCGTGACGCGCACGAGCGGGACCGACCCCTGGTGGACGGCCGCCTGGAGCGCTGTGCTCGAGGAAGCCGGCCCGTCGGGCACGCGCTCGATCCAGCGGGGACAGGCGTTGTTCCGCCGTGGCGCGGTCGAGGATCTGACGCTCGATGCCGGCGAGATCACGGGTCGTGTGCGGGAGAACCGGGGTGAACTGGCGCGCGTCGTGATCGCCTGGCCGTTGCCGTCCGCGGACGCGTGGGACGACGTCGTCGACCGGCTCGCGGGCGAGGTCCGCTTCAGCGCAGCACTGCTGGACGGCTCCCTCCCGGATGGCCTGGATGCGACGATGGCGGGGTTGGGTCTGCGGATCGTGCCCCGCTTCGAGGACCTCGCGCTGCGCTGCTCCTGTCGTGAGCGCAACCCGGTCTGCCGGCACGTCGCGGCGGTGCACGCGGCCGCCGGTGCCCTGATCGGACGGGACCCGTTCAGCCTGTTCCGACTCCGCGGGAAGAGCCGTGACGAGCTGCTCAGCGAGGTTCGGTCACTGCGTGGGGAGTCGGACGGTGAGCTGGCGATCGGTGGGCTGGATCTGTCCCGCGGGTTGGACGCGGCACAGGGAGACCTCGACGCCATCCCGTTGCACCCACAGCTCGTCGAGGACCCCGCCGCGTTGTTCCGTCACCTCGGCCCACCGCCTGGCGTGGAGGACGAGGAACCGATCGCCCGGTTGATCGAGCGGGCGGCTGCGGCAGCGTGGCGCTTGGCTGCCGGAGACGGTGCCGAGGCCGCGGACGAGGAGCTCCTGCTCGCCGAACTGCGAGCCCAGAAGGTCGCGTCACCGTCGTCCCTGGCCGCGGCGCTCGGGCGGGATGCCGAGGGGATCCGTGAGGAGCTCGACCGGTTGTTCAGCGAGGGGGCGGTGATGCGGACGGGCTCGGGCGAGCGGGCCCGCTACCGCGCGTCCGCGCGGGCGCCCTCCTCGACGTGAGCCGGGTCACCCCTGCGGCTATGGGCGCGGGGGTCGTCAGCCCCCTGCGGCCGCATCCCGCCATGCGGCCGGCATGCCGACCCGGCGCGACCGGAGGTACTCACCGAGGCCCTTGGCCTGCGGGTCGGGTCGGGTGGCGGACGCCACGCCGTCCCCCAACAGCCCGCGGATGACGATGTTGACCGCGAGCAGGTTGGGCAGCGGGTGCACCTCGATGTCGAGTCCGGCGGTCTCGGGAAGCAGCGAGCGGACGGCGTCCGGCGTCCGGAGCGTGGCCAGGAGCCAGTCGAGGTGCGCGGGGTCACGGACCCAGACGCCGATGTTGGCGTCACCACCCTTGTCGCCCGACCGCGCTCCGGCGATGAGTCCAAGGGGTGCCAGGACCTCGGACCAGCTCGGGTCGATGGGGCCGGCCGGCGCGACGTCCGGATCATCGAGCGGGGCCGGAGCGTCCAACCCTGTCGCGGTCTGTTCGATCGTGCGTCGAGAGCCATCCTCGAGCACGACCAGTTCGTCCAGCACGCTGGCGGCGACCTTCCCGGGCCAGTACCGCCCGAACGGCTCGGCGTCGGCGGGCGGTGCCGTGAGGGTGAAGCCGGGATAGCTGGCGAGCGCGAGCCCGACGCACGCATCCGCGAAGCCACGCCGACCGATCGGCTCCGGTGTGTGATGGTGGACGGTGAGGGTCAGGGACGCCGTGGCGGCCGCGTTCGTGGTTGCGTCCGGGTGGTCGCTCCGCACGAGCTGCCAGTCGACCAGATCCAGACGTTCCAGGTCGATCTCGGCCGCGACCTGGCGTCGCACGAGTGCGGCCTTGGCGTCGATGTCCAGCCCCGTCAGCACGAACGTCGCCCGGTTCCGGAACCCGCCGAGGGTGGTGACGCTGACCTTGGAGGTCGGCGGGGGCGGCTCTCCGACGATGCCATCCAGACGCACCCGGTCCGGACCGTCATCGTGCAGGCGGATCGTGTCGAACCTCGCCGTCACATCCGGGTTGGCGTAGCGGGGGCCGGCGATCTCGTAGAGCAGCTGTGCGGTGACGGTGCCGACACGGACCGCCCCTCCCGTGCCGTCGTGTTTGGTGATGACGCTGCTGCCATCCGCATGCACCTCGGCGATGGGGAAGCCGGGTCTGACCGGGTCGGGAAGCTCATGGAAGAAGCTGTAGTTGCCGCCGGTGGCCTGTGCGCCGCACTCGATGACGTGTCCGGCGACGACCGCGCCCGCGAGCCGGTCCCAGTCGGTGCGCTCCCAGCCGAAGCGCCAGGCGGCCGGTCCGACGACCAGGCTCGCGTCCGTGACCCGGCCGGTGATGACGATGTCGGCACCCGCGTCCAGCGCGGCGGCGATCCCCCAGCCGCCGAGGTAGGCGTTGGCGGTCAGGGCCGTGCGGTCGAGAGCAGCCAGGGGCGCATCCGTGTCCAGGTGGCGCACCCCCTGCCCGGCGGCGCTCAGTTCGTCGAGGCGGGGGAGCAGATCGTCGCCCTCGACATGCGCGACGCGCCGATCGAGGGACAGTTCGTTCAGCGTCTCGCGTACGGCGTCGGCCAGGGCCGCGGGAGCGAGGCCACCGGCGTTGACCACGACCTTGATGTCGTGCTCGGCCAAGGTGTCGGCGACCTCTCGGAAGGCCCGGAGGAAGCTCTTGGCGTAGCCCGCGGTCGGATCCTTCTGCCGCGATCGCCACAGGATCAGCATCGTCAGTTCGGCGAGGTAGTCCCCGGTGATGACATCCACAGCGCCGCCCTCGACCATCTCGCGCATCGCGGTCGCGCGGTCGCCGTAGAACCCGGATGCGTTGCCGATCCGCACCACCTCGGTCCGCATCGATCCCACCGCATCGCCCTCCTCGTCGAGATTGGGCACGGTAGTGCGCGTGCGACGGACGACCGTGATCCGTCCCGTCGCGCCCCTCAAGCCCGCGCGAGGTCGGCCGATGAACGGGGTGGGCGGTCGTGGCGTCGACACCCGGTCGGGCCTGGCCGTTCGGACCGTTGGTTGCTCGCCATCACCGGCCACACGAGGCACACTGGCAACGCAGGGGCTCCGGCGAGCATCGAGCATGACGAGCATCCCGTGCGGCCGGCTCCGCCAAGGTCACCCCAGACATGCACGGTCGACGTGTGTGACAGATGTGTGCGATGAGAGGCGAGCGGTGCGGTTCGCATGGTCCGGCAGGCGACGTCTGCGAGGAGCGATGATCGTCGCGCTGGTGGTCGCGGTCGGGATCCCGGCTGCGGCGGGGGCGCAATCCCGTTCGAGCAGCCAGATCGAGCGCGAGCTGCGCGAGGCCGAGGACGAGGCGTCCCGTGCTGCGGGTGACCTCGATCAGGTCCAGGCCCGGATCGATGCGGCCGAGGTCGAGCTCGCCGAGCTCGGTGTCCGGCTCGAGCAGGCTCGGGGCCAGCTGATCGCGGCGGAAGGACAGGTGGCGCTGGCTGAGGCCGCGCTCGACGAGGCACGGGTGGAGCAGGAGGTCGCTCGCCAGGACCACGAGCGTGCCGTGGACGCGCTCGACCAGGCCGAGCTGCAGCTGCTCGCCGAGGAAGCCACGTTGTCGACCCAGCTCGTCGAGTCCTTCAAGCACGGGACGGCCGGGGCATCCCGGGGGGCGATGGTGCTGGAGATCATGCGGCACGCCGACGACCCCAACGCGTTCGCCGTGGGCATGAAGCAGCTCCGTATCGTCATGGACGTCCAGGACGCAACCGTCAAGCGGGTCTTCGACCTGCGCGCTGACCGGTCCGAGTTGGCCGACGACGCCGCCAGGGCCCGAGGCAGGGCGACCCAGGCGGCCGCCGATGCCGAGCAGACACTGCGGGTCCTGGCCGACCTGCGCGAGCAGGCAGCGTCACTCACCGCCCAGGTCGAGGCCGATGAGCAGCGGCAGCGCGAGGTCCTCGCCTCCCTACAGCAGACGGAGGACCAGACGGCCGCCTTCCTGCAGCGGGTCAGCTCCCGTGAGGACACGCTACGCGAGCAACTGAGGGACGTGCGCGCCCAGGAAGCGGCGGCCGCAGCGGCGGCAGCGGCGGCAGCGGCGGCGGACACCGGCGGATCGGGGAGGCCTGGTGCTGCGGGCGGCCCACCGCTCGACGGCGTGCTGTGCCCGGTCGTCGGTGCGGTGGCGGGCCGTGATTTCCAGAACGACTGGGGCTTCCCACGCTCGGGCGGGCGCTTCCACCAGGGCAACGACATCTTCGCGTCCCGCGGTACGCCGATCGTCGCGGTCGGCGATGGGCAGGTCATCCGATGGAACCCCCCGAGCCGACCGACGGCGCTCGGCGGTATCACGATCACCTACCGGACCGCTGACGGCAGTGAGTGGTACTACGCACACCTCGACACGATCGCCGACGGGCTGTCGGTGGGTGCCGCGGTCACACGCGGACAGGTCATCGGGACCGTCGGCAACACCGGCAACGCGCGGACGACGCCGCCGCATCTGCACCTCGGCCGTCGCTACGCCGGCAGCTGGGTCAACCCGTGGCAGACGGTCGCTCCCGCCTGCGGGTGACGGCCGGCAGACCACGGCCGAGCCGGATCGAGCGAGGCGCTAGCGGGCGGACCGCACGCCGGGCGCCCGCGCCACCTCGACGTCGGGGATGGTCAACCTGGGCAGACACCAGTGGACCAGGGGCCCGATGAGTCCGGCGAAGAGGACCGTGCCGAGTCCGACCGTGCCGCCGAGCAGCCATCCGAGGGCGAGCACGGTGACCTCGATCAGGGCGCGGGCGACCCCGACCGGCCAGCCGCGGCGGGCCAACCCCGTCATGACGCCGTCACGTGGGCCCGGGCCGAGCCCGGCGCCGATGTAGAAGCCCGACCCGATCGCGAACAGCACGGGTCCCGCGAGCATCAGCACGACGCGTAGGGTGAAGCTGTCCGGGGTGCGCAGCCACAGCAACGTCACGTCGATGACCGCCCCGATCACGAGCACGTTGAGCACCGTGCCGAGGCCGGGACGCTCGTGCAGCGGGAACCACAGCGCCAGGACCAGGATCCCGACCAGGATGCCCATCGTGCCGATCGGTAGACCGATCAGGACCGACAGTCCCTGGTGCAGGACGTCCCATGGCCCGAGTCCGAGCTCGCTGGCCACCATCGATGCGATGCCCCAGCCGCACAGGACCAGCCCGAGCAGGAGTCGGGGGAGTCGGCGGCGGATCTCGCGGGATGTGTGGTTCGGCGGCATCGGCGGAAGGTAACCGGTGGCATCGCCCGGGTGGTCATCCCGGGTGGGCGGCCGCCGCCCAGGACCGTTCAGCGGTCGTCGCGGTCCCGGAGCCAGTCGTCCAGTTCCCGGCGCAGGATGTCGTACTCCGCATCCCGATCGGCGTCCGGGTCAGATCCGATGTCGCTCTCCCCGTCGACAGCAGCGCCGGATGCGGCGGTGTCGCGGCGGGTCCGCTTGAAGCGGCTCCAGATCGGGGGCAACAGGCTCGCCAGCCGCCGCTGGCCACGAGCGATCTCGACGAATGCCCGCCCGGCGGGGGAGTCGGGGAGCTGTGCCTCCTGCTCGGGAACGGCGAGGTCGACCCGCCACAGGCCATCGGTCTCGAGCTGGCGGTCCGCTCCGAGGTGGTCGAACACCTCGAGCATCTGGGTGTTGCCGGCCAGCACGTAGTTGCGGAACACCCCGACGTCGTTGTCGCGTGCCCGGGCCGCCAGCGCCCCCAGCAGCAGGGTGCCGGCACCGGTCGCCTGGTAGTCGTCGGCGACGGTCACGGCGGCTTCGGCGACCGAGGGCTCACGGGGCTCCCGGATGTAGCGGGCCACGCCGATCCCGGGCACCTCCGGTTCCGAGGTGTCGATGGCGACGATGGCTTCGTGGTCGACGTGGTCCACGTCGGTCAGGTAGTCGAGCTGCTCCTCGGTCAGGCTCTCGAGGACCTCGTGGAACCGCAGGTAGCGGGAGGCGGGGGAGAGCTGGCGCATCCCCTCCGCCAGCCGGCCGCGATCCTCCGGTCGGATCTGTCGGAGCAGCACGGGCGTGCCGTCGCGCAACTCGGTCCGACGGAACCACTCACCTGGCCGGGGTGTCGTCGGATCGGGTGGCTCGGTCATCGCAAGCCCTCCTGGTGCGTCGACGGTCCGTCCCGTGACGGCGTCGGGCGTCACCCTACTGCCGGTGAGGTCTGGCCCGGTGGGTCGTCTAGGCTCCGCAGCCGCGGACGGTGGATCTCGACAACGGAGGACGTGGTGACGGGTGTGCGATGGCTGCTGGCACTGGGTGCGGCGACGCTGCTGGGACTGATCCTGACGGTCGCGATCTCGCTGTGGGTCCTGCAGGGCTGAACGCCAGGGCCGAGGTCCGACCCGGTCGAGCGACCGACCCGTGGCCGCCACACTAACCTTCGTGGTCGTACGGACCCCATCGTCCACATGGACGCATCGCCGACGGTGCGCTGCGGGTCCCGACCGAACGCATCCCCGGAGGTGGCTGTGCGGCGTGAGCTCTGTGCCGTCGCCGCGTCGGTGACGGTGGTGCTGACCACGGTCGGCTGCTCGGCGGTCGCCGCCGGCCAGGATCCGACGGTCCTGCGGGTCGTCATGGCCGACGACTGGGCCTCCGCCCCCGTCGTCACCGACGTCGTCAACGACTTCGAGGACGACCATCCCGGGGTCACCGTGGCCATCCAGGCGGCTCCGTTCTCGCAGATCCCGGAGGTCGTCGGCGGTGGGCTGGACCGCGGGGAGCCGCATGATCTGGCGCACTGGCACGCGTTCGCCGCGGCGGCGGCTGATCTGGCCGAACCGCTGGACGACCTGTGGGACGACGCCGGCCTGCAGGCCGACGAGTTCCTTCCCGGCGCCGTATCCGGTGTGAGCTGGGGTGGCCAGCGCTACGGGGTGCCGCTCGACACCAACGCGCTCGTCCTGATGGTCAACGACCGGCTGCTGCACGAGCGCCTCGACCGCGAGCCGGCCCTGGCGACGACCGGGGACTTCCGGGAGACCGTGGACAGCCTGTCCCTCGGTGACGACACCTACGCCCTGGCGGTGTCGTCGAGCAGCTGGATCGCCTACGGCTGGATCGTGGCCCACGGTGGATCGCTCGTCGACATCGACGGATCGGGGGTCCCGACCTTCACCTTCGACGATCCGGCCACCATCGAGGCGATCGAGCTGCTCGCCACGCTCGTCCGTGAGGGGACCGCGCCACCCCCGTTCGCTCCCGATCTGGCCGCCGAGACGGTGCAGGCGTTCCGTGCCGGCACCACCGTCATGCACACGTCGGGCTCGTGGGACCTGCCACAGACCTGGCGGACCTCGACGACCGGGATCGCGCCGACGGATGTCTCCGTGCGGCCGCTGCCCCAGGCCGACCCGGAGCGACCCCGCACGGTCCTCGGCGGATCGAGCCTGTTCGTCCCCGTCGGTTCCGAGCACCGCGAGCTCGCCTTCGCCCTGATGCTGCGGTTGACGGCTGACGACGTCGCACTCCGCCTGGTCGCCGAGGAAGGGCGCCTCCCAGCACGGGGTCGGGTGCTGGCCGACGAGGTCTTCCTGTCGTCGCCGGATCTGGCCGCCTTCGTGCAGCAACTCGAACATGCGGAGGTCATGGAGCTGATCGCCTATCCGGAGGTCGCGGCCGCGTTCCGGGAGGGACTCGAATCGGTGCTGTCCGGGCGTCGATCCGTCGAGGAGGCGATGACCGAGGTGCAGGGCTACGCCGACACCTGGCTCGCGGAGGCGGGGGGATGACCGGTCGAGCCGGTCGCCGGGCGCGCGGGCGGTCATCCGCTCGCTCCCGGCCGCCGGCTGTCTGGCTGGCGCGTGAACCCTCGACGCTGCTCCCGAAGGTGCTGCTGGCCTCGGTCACGGTGCTGATCGTGGCCGCGGTCGTCACTCTGGTCGTGGAGACGGGGATCGCCCGCCAACAGCTCGCGGACGAAGCGCTCGCACTGTCCAACGAACGGGGAGACACGCTGGCCCGACGGGTGCAGCAGGAGGGAGCGACTACCCGGCAGCAACTGCTCACGCTGGTCCAGCAGCTGCTCCTCGCCGCACCCGACGAGGCGGAGCTTGAGCGCAGCCTGCTGCAGTCGCTGGCACTGACCCGTGTCTCGGGTGACCGGGCCGAGGTCGGCGCGATCATCGATGTCCGGTCCGGGGCAGTCCGCGCGAGCCTGCCCGGCCGGCCCGTGTTGGCAGATCCCGGTCCGTTGACCGTCAGCCTGTTGGGCGCGACCCCTGAGAGCTCCACGCGGGTGGTGCCCACCACGGATGACGGCCACGCCCTGGTGCACGTCCAGACGTTCGGTCGCCTGGAACTCGGACCATCGCTGCTGGCCATCGGCTACCCCCTCGACGATGGTCGGGCCCGGTCGCTCCGCGACGACCTCGGCGTCGATGACATCGAGGTGGTGGTCGACGGCGCCGTCGTGGCCGCGACCTCGCCGCCCACCGACGGGCGCCCGGCCGCGGATGTCGAGGAGCGCCAGCAGACCCAGCACGCACCGGACGGCCGTCTGGTGCGCTACGTCACCATCGGTACGGAGCGCGACTGGGACACCCCTGCGGTGATCGGTGTGATCTCCGAGGACCCTCTGGCGGGACTCGATCGCGCGCTGACGCGGACCCGCCTGCTCACGCTGGGCCTGTCGGTGCTGGTCGGTGCCGGCCTGGCCCTCGCGGCCGCCCGCGTCCTGACGCGGCCGATCAGCGATCTGACCACGACCGCGTCCGCGATCGCCGCCGGCGACCTGGAACGACCGTTCGTGGTGCCAGACCGCCGGGACGAGATCGGCACGTTGGCGCGCGCACTCGAGGAGATGCGTCGCGAACTACGCGCTCAACTGCAGGTGATCGCCGACCAGGCGGGCGACCTGCAGGAAGCCGCGCGCCGGATCGTCGGCGCACAGGACCGGGAGCGGCAGCGGGTCGCCTCCGATCTCCACGATGGCCTGCAGCATCAACTCGTCGTCCTGCGGATGCAGACCGGCGCGATGCGTGATCGCGGTCGGGGTCATCCCGCTCTGGTGGCCGGGTGTGACGACCTGGCGAGGTCGATCGACCAGATCCTCGAACAGGTGCGGAGTACGGGACACCGCCTCTTCCCATCGATCCTGCGCGATCGCGGACTCGCGGCCGCTCTGCACAGCCTCGCCTCGCGCAGCGAGACCCCCGTCGAGGTGAGGCTCGACCCGGAGCCGTTCCCGAGGGTCGAGGAGGAGGTCGAGGTCGCCGCCTACTTCATCATCGCGGAAGCGGTCACGAACGCCTGGCGTCACGCGGCCGCGGCGACCATCAGGGTGGGGGTGACCCTGCATCAGGATCACCTCCGCCTGGAGGTCAGCGACGACGGCCGCGGGTTCGAGGTCTCGGACCGCCTCGGCAACGGCACGGTGCACCTGCGTGACCGCGCCACGGCGCTGGGGGGTCGGCTGCACCTGAGCTCCCAGCCGGGACAGGGCACGACGGTCGTCGCCCACCTTCCCCGACGGGGCGGCAGGGGTGGAGAGGGCGAGCCGTCCTCAGTCGGTGGTGCGCTGGAGGAAGAACAGCACGGCTGATACCCGACGGTTGAGGTCGGTCTCCTCACTCAGGCCGAGCTTGCGGAAGATCGCGTTCGCGTGCTTCTCGACGGACCGCTCGGAGATCGACAACCCCCGCGCGATGGCCGCGTTGCCCCGCCCTGACGCCATCTCGCGGAGGACCTCGAACTCACGTGGGGTCAGCCCGGCGACGCGTGATGCGGCCCGCCGGCGTTGGGCTTCCATCAGGCCCTCGACGATCCGCGGGTCGAGGATCGAGCCGCCGTCACGGACCTCCTCGATCGCCTGGACCAGACGCTCAGCATCCCCCAGTCGCTCCTTGAGGAGGTAGGCCACGCCCGTGGAGCCGTCGCGCAGCAGATCCAGGGCGTACTCGGGGTCCGCGTGCTGCGAGAGGACCACGATGCCCGTGCCGGGATGGTCCCGTCGGATGCGTTTGGCCAGGTCGATGCCTTCGGTGGTGAACGTGGGAGGCATGCGGATATCCAGCAGCACCACGTCGGGCCGGTGCTGCTCGACCAACGGCAGGAGTTCCGTCGGGTTCGCCGCCGTCGCCAGGACCGACATCCGGTCATGTGCATCCAGGACCGCGCGCGCACCCTCCCGCACGAGGTAGTCGTCCTCGGCGATCACCAGGGTGGTCGTTGGCATGACGGGACCGATCGCGTGCAGGTGTCGTCCAGGTGGACGCTAGCGCTACCTACCACCACGACCGAACGAAGAACCGTGTCGCCACGGTTCCGCCGGTTGTGCCGGTCTGCGAGCATCTCCTGCAGCACGGGCACGGCAGCGCGACGGCACCTTCCAGCGTTCGCGGGGCCACTCGGGGGGACGCCTGGGGCCACGATCGGTCCGCCCGGGGGAGCGGACCCGGTCGCGGCGTGCCTTCCCGTGCGGACCGCGGCAACCCAACCATCCGGCGGCGTGCCCCGAACCCTCTGCGCCCGGTGGTGGATCCGGGATCGACGCGGAGGTCTCGGGTGCGCATCGCGGTGATCGGTACCGGCGTGTCCGGGTTGTCGGCCGCCTGGCTCCTCGCCCCGCGCCACGACGTCCACGTGTTCGAACGGGATGCGCGCATCGGTGGGCACACCAACACGGTCCTCGTCCCGCGGCCCACCCCGGCCGGTCTCGTCCCGCGGCCCACCCAGGCCGGTCTCGTCCCGCTCGGGGTGGACACGGGGTTCATCGTCTACAACGAGCCGACCTACCCCCTGCTCGTGCGACTGTTCGATGCGTTGGGGGTCGCCACCCAGCCGTCCGACATGTCGTGGTCGTTGCGATGCGAGCGATGCGACCTGGAGTACGCCGGGAGCGGGCGCGGCATCGTCGCGCAGCCCCGGCGACTGGCGGACCCGACCTACCTGCGCATGGTGGCGGACATCGTGCGCTTCAACCGCCTCGGCGCGCGACTGCTCGACGATCCCCGGACCCGCGATGTCCCGATCGGTCGCTTCCTGCGGGCCGCCGGGTTCGCGCACGGCCTGCGGGACCACTACCTCCTGCCGATGGCCGCGGCGATCTGGTCCTCGGGGACCGGGACGATCGACCGGTTCCCCCTGCACACCCTGCTCCGGTTCTTCGACAACCATGGCCTGCTGAGCGTCACCGGCCACCACCCCTGGCGGACCGTGGTCGGGGGGAGTTCGTCCTACATCCCGAAGCTCACGGCGCCCTACGCCGACCGGATCCACAGCGGCGATGGTGTCGTCGCGGTGACCCGTGACAGCGACGGCGTCGACGTCAGGCTGTCGAGTGGTACCCGCCACCGTTTCGATGCGGTGGTCATCACGGCCCACGCCGACGAGGCGCTCGGGATGCTGACCGACCCGAGCCCGCTGGAGAAGGAACTGCTGGGGGAGTGGGAGTACTCGACCAACGACACGTGGCTGCACACCGACACCGACCTGCTGCCCCGGTCGGCACGCGCGTGGGCGTCCTGGAACTACCGGCTCGACGACTGTCGGACGCCCAGCGAACGGGTGAGCCTCAGCTATCACATGAACCGCCTGCAGGCACTCGACGAACCCGAGGAGTACGTCGTCAGCCTCAACCCGTCGACACCGCCGCGCGCGGACCGTCGGCTGCGTCGCATGTCCTACACCCATCCGGGCTACACCCCGGAGAGCGTGGCGACGCAGGCGCGGTTGGACGAACTCTCCGGACAGCGCCGGACCTTCTACGCGGGCGCCTATCATCGCAACGGTTTCCACGAGGACGGGTTGTGGTCAGCAGTGCGAGCGGTCAGCCACCTGGGGGTCCGGTGGCCGGTGTGACGACATCGGCCTTGTACGTCGGGACCGTGCGTCACCGACGTCATCGGCCTGTCGGCAATGCCTTCCGCTACCGGACCTACCATGCGCTGATCGACCTGGACGAGCTCCCGCGGCTCGATCGACAGGTGCGGGGGTTCGGCTACCGGCGCGCAGGTGTCGTCGGCTATCACGACGTCGATCACTTCGGGCCCAGGGACCTGCCGAGCCGTGAGAAGCTCCGGCGGTGGTTGGCCACACAGGGCGCCACGCTGCCCACCGGGCCGGTGCGCGTGCTGACCAACCTGCGCATCCTCGGGCATGTCTTCAACCCCGTGAGCTGGTGGTTCTGCCACCACCGGGACGGGACGTTGGCGCTGATCGTCGCCGAGGTGAACAACACCTTCGGCGAGTCCTTCCCCTACCTGCTCGACGACCTCGAGGTGGGCCAGGGTGGACGCGTCCACGCACGTGCCGACAAGGCGTTCCACGTCTCACCCTTCATGGAGATCGACGGCCTGTCCTACGAGTTCACCTTCGTCGTGCAGCCCGACCGGATCACCGTCCAGATGGATGTGCGCGATGCGGAGGGCCGCCTGTTCGATGCGACACAGGATGGGTACCGGCGACCGTTGACGGCGGGCGCGCTGACGCGCACGCTCCTCACCCACCCGTTGATGACGCTGCGGACCGTCATGCTGATCCACCTGCAGGCCCTCAGGCTGTGGCGCAAGCGCGTGCCGTTCGTGCCCAAGCCGCCGCCTCCCGACAACGCCTACGACCGGCTCGATCGGCCGGCGCCAGGCGCCACCGTGCAGACGCCCAACCGGACCTCCCCCGTGGTCGAACCAACCGGTGACACCGCACCCATCCGTTCCCGTGTCCCGCGAAGGCTCGCCTCGTGACCATCTCCGTACCCCCAACGTCCCGTCCTGGCACGCCACCGGGCCCGGTCGGCCCTGCGCCCCGACAGCCGCGCGCGGCCGAACGCCGGGCCCTCGCGACCACGACCAGCATGCTCTCGCAGCTGCAGGTCGGTGCGCTCGAGGTGACCCTTCCCGACGGCCGGAAGCGCACCTTCGGTGAGACGGACAGCCCCCTGCGGTCGACCATCGAAGTGCACGACTGGCGCTTCCTGACCCGTCTGCTGCACGGCGCATCGGTCGGCGTCGGTGAGTCGTACATGGCGGGGGAGTGGACCTCGGACGACCTGGTCTCCCTGATCCGGATCATGATCGCCAACCGCCGGGCGTTGCGGCGTATCACCCCCGCCGCGCTGCTCAACATCGCGGGTGACAAGATCATCCACTCCGTGCGGGCCAACCGGCTCGGCCAGTCCAAGCGCAACATCTCCAAGCACTACGACCTGTCGAACGAGCTGTACTCGCTGTTCCTCGACGACACGATGACCTACTCGGCGGCGTTCTTCGATGAGCCGACCGTGACCCTCGAGGAGGCGCAGGAAGCCAAGTACCGCCGTCTGGCGGAGCGCGTCCGGATCGACGACGGCTGCCACGTGCTCGAGATCGGCTGCGGCTGGGGTGGGTTCGCGATCTTCGCCGCCCGCACCTACGGCTGTCGCGTGACCGGCATCACGCTGTCGGAGGAACAGGCCGACGAGGCCAGGAAGCGCGTCCTCGACGCGGGGCTCGGTGACCTGGTGGACATCCGCGTGATCGACTACCGCGAGGTGTCGGGCAGTTTCGACCGCATCGTGTCCATCGAGATGCTCGAAGCGGTTGGGCACCGCTACCTCGCGACCTACTTCGAGGCGGTCGACCGTCTGCTCGGACCCGATGGTCTGGCCGCGGTCCAGGTCATCACCATCCCCGAACAGCGCTACGACAACTACCGCCGTCGCCCAGATTTCATCCAGCGCTACATCTTCCCCGGTGGGCACCTGCCCTCCCTCGAGGCGCTGAGTGGGACGATGGGGTCGTCCTCCGAGCTGTTCATCGACTCGGTCGAGAACATCGGGATGCACTACGCGGAGACACTGCACCGGTGGCGGGTGCGGTTCTTGGCCAACGCCGATCAGGTCCGTTCCCTGGGGTTCGACGACGCCTTCATCCGGATGTGGGATTTCTACCTCGCCTACTGCGAAGGTGCGTTCCTGGCGCGCTACATCAACGATCTGCAGGTGGTGCTGACCCGGCCGATGAACGGCACCCTCGGCACACACCCGTACGGCCACCGACTCGTCCCCGTCCGCGAGGCCGACCTCCCGCCACGCCGTGGACAACCGCACCCCATGGATGACGAGGTCGTGGCGTGAGATCGGCGCGGGCCGCGATCGGGGCGCGGGTCGTCGATGCGGTCGTCGATCTCGGGATGCTGCCCGATCCGGTCCTGCGGGGCGCGATCCGGCTGCTGTTGTGGCTGCGGTTGTGGTCGATCCGCCGCGGCGGCGTCGAGGCGCAGGGCGAGCGCAAGCGGGCACTGATCGCGTCGCTGCGGACCTCGCCGGTCGCCATCGACACCGACCAGGCCAACGAGCAGCACTACGAGGTCCCCACCGAGCTCTTCGAACGGATGCTGGGTCCACACCTGAAGTACTCGAGCGCGTGGTTCCCGATCGGCGTCACGGACCTGCAGCACGCCGAGGAGTCCATGCTGCGGCTCACCTGTGAGCGTGCCGAGCTCGGCGACGGCCAGGACATCCTCGAACTCGGGTGTGGGTGGGGTTCGCTGAGCTTGTGGATGGCGGAGCGCTACCCGCAGGCACGCATCACCGCCGTGTCGAACTCCGCGACGCAACGGGCCCACATCGAACGCCAGGCGCGGGCACGCGGCCTCGACAACATCACGGTCCTGACCTGTGACGTCAACCGCCTGGGGATCGATGCGTTCGCCGACATCGTCGTCCCGGAGGCGTTCGACCGCGTGGTCTCGATCGAGATGTTCGAACACGTGCGCAACCACGCGACGCTCACGGAGAGGATCGCGACCTGGCTGCGCCCCGGTGGCAAACTCTTCGTGCACGTCTTCGCCCACCGGTCGGATGCCTACGCCTTCGAGGTCGGCACGGCCACCGACTGGATGGCCCGTCACTTCTTCACCGGCGGGTTGATGCCGTCCGATGACCTCCTGCTCCAGACGGTCCGTGGCCTGCGGATCGAGGACCACTGGGTCGTCTCGGGGACCCACTACGCCCGCACCCTGGCTGCATGGCTCGAACGCCTCGACCGGCACCGTGACCGCATCCTCGCCCGGTTCGGCGAGGATCACGGTCCCCGCGGTGCACGTGCCCAGTTCCGTCGGTGGCGGGTCTTCACCATCGCCTGCGAGGAGCTCTTCGCGTTCCGGCGCGGCAACGAGTGGCACGTCTCCCACTACCGCTTCGTACGCCCAGCGAAGACATCGCACGACCTGGCTCTTCCCGTCGCGTCGTCCGTCACCTAGGGTTCGAACCATCCGGGGCCGACGATGTGGGGATGACGATGCCTGATCACCTGTTGGAAGATGCCGAGCGCCGTTTCGAGGACGCGTGCCGGTCCGCGAGACTCTCCAAGGACACCAAGGAACGCCTGCGCCTCCCGCAGGCCTCGCTGAAGGTCTCCATCCCCGTCAGGATGGACGACGGAACCCTCCGCACCTTCGCTGGGTACCGGGTCCGCTACGACAGCACGCGCGGCCCCGCCAAGGGTGGGATCCGGTTCCACCCGTCCGTCACGGCGGCCGAGGTGACCACCCTGGCGTTCTGGATGACCTTCAAGACCGCCGTGATGGATCTGCCGTTCGGCGGGGGGAAGGGTGGGGTCGCCGTCGATCCCAAGCAGCTGTCGGCGGCGGAGCTCGAGCGGCTGTCCCGGGGCTACATCGCCGCGGTCGCCGACGTCATCGGTCCCGACCTGGACGTGCCGGCGCCCGACGTCGCCACCAACGAGATGGTGATGGGGTGGATGGCGCACGAGTACGCCAAGATCCGCCGGGCGCACCAGCCCGCGGTGTTGACGGGCAAGCCGCTGTCGTTGGGTGGGATCCCCGGCCGGTCGTCCGCCACGTCGGACGGTGCGTTCCACGTCATCAAGCAGCTGCAGGGCAGCCTGTTGGCTGGCATCGATCGGCCGTCGGCGGCCATCCAGGGGTTCGGGAACGCGGGGGCACAACTGGCCACCCTGCTGGAGAAGGCCGGCTGGCGGGTCATAGCCGTCGGCGACTCCGCGGCCACGATCATCGACGAGGACGGCCTGGACATCGGCGTGGTCCGCAAACACAAGGACGAGACCGGCAGTCTGGCCGACTGTCCCGTCGGTGATCAGGCCGGTCGGGATGCGGTGCTCACCACCGAGGTCGACGCGCTGATCCCCGCCGCACTCGAAGGGGCGATCCACGCCGACAACGCCCGTGACATCCGCGCCAAGGTCATCTTCGAGGTCGCCAACGGTCCGGTCACGGCCGATGCCGACGACATCCTCGATGCTGCCGGCATCGAGATCGTGCCCGACATCCTGACCAACGCAGGCGGGGTCACGGTCAGCTGGTTCGAGTGGAGCCAGAACCGGCAGGGCGATCGCTGGTCCCTGGCGACGGTCAAGCAACGCCTCGAGGAGCGGATGGTCAGCGAGACCACCTACATCGCCGACCTCGCGGCAGATCGTCAGATCCCGCTGCGCACGGCGGCGTACGTCCACGCACTCGAACGTCTCACCGACGCGATCGATGCCACGGGGACATCCGACACCTTCGGGGTCCGGGTCCGCTGAGCAGCAGCCACGTCACGTCGGCCGCACGGCACCCGGCCGCTGGTCAGGCGACGGGCTGTGCCTGGCGGTCGGTGCTCGCCCCCGTCGTACGTCGCCGGTGGTTGGTCCACAGCCAGGCGCCGTAGATGATGACGGCCAGCGCCGCGAACGAGTACCACTGCACGCCGTAGGACAGGTGGTTGGCTTCGTCGAGTTCCGGACGGGGGACGGCGATCGGTAGCTCCCCTGGAACGTCTGGGAGCGGTGGTTGCTGCCTCTCCAGACGCAGCACCATCGGGAACAGCGGTCCGTCGATCTGACGCGCCAGGCGTGCGGTGTCGGTGTGGAACACACGGTCCAGGACCCCATCGTCGGGATCCGATGCGCCGAACGACGGCTGGTCGACCGGCCGTTCCAACACCCCGGTCACGGTCACCTCGCCGTCGGGCGGGAGCGCTTCGGCGACCGGTGGCTCAGAGAGCTCTGCCGGCACCCAGCCGCGGCGCACGAGCACGACGCCGCCGTCGTTGAGTTCCAGCGGGGTGAGCAGGTGGAACCCCTGCTGCCCCCGGTGTTGCCGGTTGCGCTGGAGGATCTCCTCGTCCGGACGGTAGACGCCCGTCACCTCGACCCGTCGGAACTCCAGGGCCTGTTCGTCCGCCCCGTCACCGTCGGATCCGGCCAGTTGTGCCAGGTCGGCGGGCGGTTCGTCCAGTCGCTCGGCCAGCAGATCGTTGTTGGCCCGCACCTCGGCGAGCCGATCGAACTGCCAGTTGCCGAGCAGGATGCACACGACGGCGACGGCCAACACCAGCAGGTGGGTCAGGATCGCCGTGGGGCGCAGGAGGTCGCGAAGCATCGGGGTCGAGGGTACCCCTGTACCTACCGCTGCCCGCGACCGGGAGGACCCCATGACCAGTCTCCATCACCGTGACGGACACCTCGGCTGGGATCGCTCGACCCCCCCGGTCGCCGAGGTCGCGTCGGGCGACGAGGTCGAGCTGACGTTGGCTGACTGCTTCGCCGGCCAGTTGACCGACGACGCCACCGCGGCGGACGTGGCGGCCCTGGACCTCGACCGGGCCAACCCGTTGACCGGCCCGATCCGGGTGGTGGGGGCCCGACCCGGGGATGTGCTGGCGGTCGAGATCCTCGAGGTCGAGGTGGGGCCGGTCGGTTGGACGACCCTGATCCCGGGGTTCGGCCTGCTGGCCGACGACTTCCCGGATCCGCATGCCATCGTCTCGGACATCGGAGCCGACTCCGTGGTGTTCGGGGAGATCGCCCGCCTGCGCCGTCGTCCCTTCCTCGGCACCGTCGGGCTGAGCCCCGCGGCACCCGGACACCACAGCGTCATCCCGCCCCGCCGTGTCGGCGGCAACCTCGACTGCCGCGACGTGCGTCGGGGCGCGACCCTCCTGCTGCCGATCGAGGTCGATGGTGCGCTGCTGTCGATCGGGGATCCGCACGCGGCGCAGGGTGACGGCGAGGTCTGTGGGACGGCCGTCGAGACCACCGCGACCACACGGGTGCGACTCACCGTGCGGTCCGACCTGCATCTCGCCGCACCGGCGCTCGAGCTCCCCAGCGACGTGGAACCGCCGGGCGGCGCGCGGCAGGTGACGACCGGTGTGGGACCGGATCTGTACGACGGTGCTCGGGCGGCGACCCGGGCGATGATCGAGCATCTCGGTCGGGTCCACGACCTCGCTGCTGCGGACGCCTACGCGCTGTGCTCGGTGGCGGGCAACCTCCGCATCGCCGAGGTGGTCGACGCGCCGAACTGGGTCGTCGCGCTCGACCTCGATACCTCGGTCATCGCCTGACAGCCCCGGCATCCCCGGTCGACGACCGAGGCAGTGCGGTGGCAGGGAGGCGTTCCGTCAGGCGGCGCCGCCGACCCGGACATCGCGGGCGCCCATCCGTGCGGCATCCGCCGTCCGGTCGTCGGGCATCTTCTGCGACTCGAGTTCCGCGGCCACGCGCGCCTCGTAGTGTTCGATCTCGCGCGCGGACACGTCGTCGTCCCAGCCGAGCACCTCACCGATCAGCGGCGCGACCACCTGTGCTGCGGCCAGCCCGCGATCGAAGGTCTCGATCGAGATGTGCGTTCGCCGGGTCAGGAAGTCATCGAGGTGGTTCACACCCTCACGCTGTGCCGAGTACACGGCTTCGACCTTGAGGTAGCTGTCCGCGCCGTCGATGGGTTCGGCGAGCTCCGGGCGCTCGTCGATCAGGGCGAGCACCTCCGTGATCATCGAGCCGTAGCGGTTGAGCAGGTGCTCGATACGGCTGACGTGCAGTCCGGTCTCCTCGGCGATGCGGGTCCGCCGGTTCCACAGTGCGTGGTAGCCCTCGGCGCCCAGCAGCGGGGTCCGGTCGGTGACGCAGGCCGGGACCCGCTGTGGCAGGGAACGCGCCGCCAGGTCGACGGCGTCCTTGGCCATGACGCGGTAGGTCGTGTACTTCCCGCCGGCGATGGTGATCAGTCCGGCCGCCGTCTGCGCGACCGCGTGCTCGCGGGACAGCTTGCTGCTTGCCTCCGATTCGCCCGACAGCAGCGGCCGCAGGCCCGCGTAGACCCCTTCGACGTCCTCGTGCGTCAGTGGGGTCTGTAGGACCCGGTTGACGTGGTCGAGCAGGTACTGGATATCGGTCCCGGAGGCGGCGGGGTGCGCCAGGTCCAGGTTCCAGTCGGTATCGGTGGTGCCGATCAACCAGTGGTTGCTCCACGGGATGATGAACAGCACGCTCGTCTCGGTACGCAGGATCAACCCGCTGTCGCCGTGGATCCGGTCCTTGGGGACCATGATGTGGATGCCCTTGGAGGCGCGCACCTGGATCTTGCCCCGACCAACGAGCTCCTGGATGTTGTCGGTCCAGACACCGCTGGCATTGATGACCTGGCGGCCGCGGACATCGATGTCCTCGCCGCCCTCCTGGTCACGGATCGTGGCACCGACGACCCGTTCGCCCTCCCGGATGAGGTCCGTGACACGGGCGGAGTTCGCGACGGCGGCGCCGTAGGCGGCCGCGGTCCGGGCGATCTCCATGGTGTGGCGCGAATCGTCGACCTGGCCGTCCCAGTAGCGCAGCGCGCCGACCAGCGCATCCTTGCGCAGCGACGGCACCAGCTCCATCGCCTTCCGGCGGGTCAGGTGCTGGTGGCGTGGCAGCTGTCGGGCGCCCCCGATGGTGTCGTAGAGGAACACCCCGGCTCCGGCGTAGACGCGCTCCCACACCGGGTGCTTCAACGGGTAGACGAACGACACCGGCTTGACCAGGTGGGGCGCCAACTCGTTGAGCAGCAGGCCGCGTTCCTTGAGCGCCTCCTGGACCAACGAGAAGTTGAGTTGTTCGAGGTAGCGCAGGCCACCGTGGATCAACTTGGACGAACGGCTGGAGGTGCCGGCGGCGTAGTCGCGTTGCTCGACGAGCGCGACGGTCAGCCCGCGCGTGGCCGCATCCAGAGCGATCCCGGTCCCCGTGACACCACCGCCGATCACCACGATGTCGAAGGTTTCGTCGCGCATGCGCTGCAGATCCTGGCGGCGACGTTCGGGCGACAGCGGGACGGGTTCCACGGGGAGCCTTTCTGCGCGGTCCTGGATGGCAGGACGAGACTACCGAGCGTTCGTTGCCGCACGGGGTGCGGGTCGTGACGGGCCACGACCACAGCTCGGGTGAGCGGCGGCCGTGCAGGCGTGGGTTGCCCCTGCCTACCCTGGCCTCGCACGCCCCACGCGATCCCTCCTGCCCTGCACCCGAGAGGACCCTGCATGTGCGGTTTCTGTGGTGAACGCCGCTTCGATGGCGCGACGCCCGATATGGGAGCGGTCGCGCGCATGACCGAGGTGCAGGCCCCCCGGGGACCGGACGGTGAAGGGTTGTGGGCGTCCGGCCCGATCGCGTTCGGCCATCGGCGGCTGTCGATCATCGATCTGTCCGCCTGCGGGAACCAGCCGATGCACGACCCGGACCTCGGTCTGACGATCGTCTTCAACGGCTGCATCTACAACTACCAGCAGTTGCGTGAACAGTTGCGTGCAGAGCGCGACTACCGGTTCTTCTCGACCTCGGATACCGAGGTGGTCCTCAAGGCCTACCACGCGTGGGGTGACGGCTTCGTCGAGCGGCTCCAGGGGATGTTCGCGTTCGTCATCCACGAACGTGACACCGACCGGACCTTCCTCGCGAGGGATCGGTTCGGCATCAAGCCGCTGTACCTGGCCGAGACCCCGTCGCGGTTGCGGTTCGCCTCCAGTCTGCCGGCGCTGGTCGCGGGCGGGGATCTGGACACCTCGATCGATCCGGTCGCGCTGCACCACTACCTGTCCTTCCACGCCGTGGTCCCGGCGCCACACACGATCCTGAACGGGGTGCGCAAGCTCCCGCCCGCGACGACCCTGGCGATCGAGCCCGACGGGACCCGCAGGCAGACCGAGTACTGGGAACCGAACTTCACCCGCGACCCGGACCGCGCCGACTGGAGCGAACGCGACTGGGAGGACGCGGTGCTCGAGTCGATGCGCAAGGCCGTCGATTGGCGCCTGGTCGCCGACGTCCCGGTCGGTGTGCTGCTGTCCGGTGGACTCGATTCCTCGATGGTCGTCGGCCTGTTGGCCGAGGCGGGCCAGACCGGGATCAACACCTTCTCGATCGGCTTCGAGTCCGTCGGCGGGGAGGAGGGCGATGAGTTCAAGTACTCGGATGTCATCGCCCGGGAGTTCGACACCGACCATCACCGCATCCGCATCGGCACCGACCGGATGCTGCCCGCGCTCACCGACGCGGTCCGGGCGATGTCCGAACCCATGGTCAGCCACGATGCCGTCGCCTTCTTCCTGCTGAGCCAGGAGGTCGCCAAGCACGTCAAGGTGGTGCAGTCCGGACAGGGGGCCGACGAGGTGTTCGCCGGCTACCACTGGTACCCGCCGATGCAGGCCCTGACCGACGACCTCGGACCGGGTGCATCGCGTGACGAACTGGTCGCGCGGGCGGTCGAGAGCTACCACGCCGCCTTCTTCGACCGGCCGCACGCCGAGATGGCCGAGGTGCTGCGCCCCGAGCACCGCATCGAACAGGACGCCTCCCGAACGTTCGTCGAACAGCACTTCGCGCGGCCCGGGGCGCAGACCGCCACCGACATGGCCCTGCGGTTGGACTCACAGATCATGCTGGTCGACGACCCCGTGAAGCGGGTCGACAACATGACCATGGCCTCCGGGCTGGAGGCCCGGGTCCCGTTCCTGGACCACGAGGTGCTCGAGATCGCCGCCCGTGTCCCTCCGGAGCTGAAGCTCGCTCAGGAGGGCAAGGGGGTGCTCAAAGAGGCCGCCCGACGGGTCATCCCCTCCGCGGTCATCGACCGCCCCAAGGGCTACTTCCCGGTGCCGGCGCTCAAGCACCTGCAGGGCCCCTACCTGGAGCTCGTGCGCGATGCACTCCATGCGCCGGAGGCGCGCGAACGGGGCCTGTTCGAGGATGCCTACGTCGACCGTCTGCTCGACGACCCGAACGCCGAACTCACCGCCCTGCGGGGCAACAAGCTCTGGCAGCTCGGGCTGCTCGAGCTGTGGCTGCAGGCACACGATGTCCGACCATAACCGCCCACCCCACGAGGACCGGCTCTCGACCCGTTCGTGGGATGCCCGCCCCGACGATCTCACGGAGGACATCCGGGAGAACGTCGCGCTCGAGTGTGGGTGGGGCCGCCTGATCTTCGGCCAGACGTTCGCCTCGCACGAGGACCTGGTCACCGAGATCTCGCGCGAGGAGGCCGGACGACGCGACATCTGCCTGTACGTGCGCGAACCCCACGTGCTGGTCAGCCGGGCACCCCAGGAACTGTTCATCGATCCGAGCCATACCTACCGGCTCCGGTTCGACGACGGGGCGCCCGCGACCGGCGAGGAGGATGTCGTGCGTGTACGGCCGATCGAGACCGACGCGGATGCGCACGCGATCAACCGGATCTACACCGCGGCGGGCATGGTCACTGCGCCGGTGGAGGTGCTGCTCGACAACCAGCGCACGCCGACCTTCGTCTACCTGGTCGCCGAGGACACCGAATCGGGGCAGATCATCGGCACGATCACCGGGGTCGATCACCGCGAGGCCTTCAACGATCCGGAGGACGGCACCAGCCTGTGGTGCCTGGCCGTCGACCCGCAGACCTCGCGGCCCGGGGTCGGCAAGCTCCTGGTCCAGGCCCTCGCGGCGCGCTGCCAGGCTGCAGGGCGTGCGTACCTCGACCTCTCCGTGGTCCACGACAACGGCCCCGCGATCAACCTCTACGAGAAGCTCGGCTTCCAACGGGTCCCCGTTTACTGCGTGAAGCGCAAGAACCCGATCAACGAGCGGCTGTTCGCCGCGACGCCGAGCGAGGGGATCGACGACCTCAACATCTACGCCCGGATCGTCGCCGACGAGGCCTTCCGTCGGGGGGTCAAGGTCCGGGTGGTCGATGCGGAGTCGGGGCTGCTGGAGCTGTCCCACGGCGGGCGGGTCATCCAGACGCGAGAAGCCCTGTCCGAGCTCACCAACGCCGTCGCGATGAGCCGCTGCGACGACAAACGCCTGACGCGGCGGCTGCTGGCCGACGCCGGGCTGAACGTGCCGGCGGGCCGTGTCGCCACGGGTGACGAGCAGGATCTGGAGTTCCTGGCGGGTGTCGCCGAGGCGGTCGTCAAACCGGCGCGGGGCGAGCAGGGCAACGGCATCACCGTCGGGGTCCGCACCGACCGGGAGCTCACCGACGCGGTCACGCTGGCCGAACGCTTCTGTCCCGACGTCCTCATCGAGGCGTGCGTCAGCGGGCAGGACCTCCGCGTGCTCGTGATCGACCACCAGGTGGTCGCCGCCGCGGTCCGCAAGCCGGCGATCGTCGTGGGGACCGGCTCACACACGATCGCCGAACTCATCGCCTCGACCTCGCGACGACGTGCGGCGGTGACCCAGGGCGAGTCCTCGATCCCGACGGACGAGGTCACCTACAAGACCGTTCGCGACGCCGGGTTCGACCTGGAGGAGGTGCTGCCGACCGGTGTCGAGCTCGCGGTCCGCCGGACCGCCAACCTGCACACCGGGGGGACGATCCACGACGTCACCTCGAAGCTGCATCCGACCCTGGCCGAGGCGGCCGTGCACGCCAGCCGGGTGCTGGACATCCCCGTGGTCGGGATCGACCTGCTGATCCAGGCGCCAGCGGAGCCCGACTACGTCGTCATCGAGGCCAACGAACGTCCCGGTCTGGCCAACCACGAGCCCCAGCCGACGGCGGCACGCTTCCTCGATCTGCTGTTCCCCTCCACGCGGGCGCTGCCCCAGGGCTGGTCGCCGGACGCTGCTGGTGCGGACCACCGCACCGACTGACAGCTGTCGGCTGCCGGTGTCACTGATCAGGCCCCGAACGCAGATGGGATCAGTGCCGAGAACACGACCGCGAGCGCCAGCATCGCCACGACCAGCCCACCGACGATGCGCGTGCCTCGCGAGGCGTCCTCGCGCGGGACGAACAGGAACCGGGCCGCCAGCCAGCCGCCCAGTAGGCCACCGACGTGCCCGCCGACCGAGATGTTGGGGATGAAGAAGGTCAGGCCGAGGTTGAGCAGCACCAACGTCCCGATGCTGGTCCGCCAGGGGTTGATGCCGCGACCGCGCATGCCCACCATCGCTGCGCCCATCAGGCCGAACACGGCGCCGGACGCACCGATGGTGATCTGGAACGGGTTGCCGCCGAAGATGCTCCCGAACACGCCCTCGACCCCGCCCGTCAGGGCGCCGATCCACGCCAGCGCCACCACACCGAGGCTGCCACCGGCCAGGCCCGCGGCGTACAGCGCGATGAAGCGGTTGCGGCCGAGCGACGGTTCCAGCATGTGGCCGAGCTGCCAGAGCAGCAGCCCGTTGAAGCCGACGTGCATCAGGTTCGCGTGCAGGAACGCGCTGGTGACCAGCAGCCACGGTTCACCGATGGCCGCCCCGATCGGTGCTGCGGTGTACCAGGAGGCGATGGCGTCGAGGAACGACGGGCCGCCCGGCCCGACGAGCACCGGCCGCAGGCCGAACGCCTGGACGGCTTCGGGCAGGAACGACGACACGATGAACAGCGCCCCGATGACGTAGACGATGCCCCGCGTGATCGGCGCATGGTTCATCGCGTCGGTCAGCCGGCGTGCGGGCACCGCGCCCTTGGCGCACTCCCGGCACTGGTAGCCGACGGGCGCATCGATCGCCTGCGAGACGGGGATGGCCTTCTCGCACCGCGAACAGCGCATCATCGGCTCGGACGTCGGTTCGTCCGCCGGCCCCTGTCCGGGCTCCTCGTGGTCGCTCACGTGCTCGGTGACCCTCGTCCTCGCTGACGCACGACGGTACCGCCCTCGGCCCACCGCCCGGTGCCGGCGGTGGCGCGCGCCGTTCGCCGGACCGATACCGATCGGGACGTGCCTTCGTACCCTGGGCATCGCCGGTCCTCGGCGGTCATCGCAGCGTGAGGAGTTCCCCGTGCCGCACCCCGTGACGCGACCATCGACGCTGGCCGAACTCCGGGCCGGCGGCTACCGGGACCGGACGGTCAAGGAGGAGTTGCGCGACAACCTCGTGGCGCGGCTGCGAGCCGGGCAGCCCATGACCACCGGCATCGTCGGATACGACGACACGGTCCTGCCCGAACTCGAACGCGCGCTGCTCGCAGGCCAGGACCTGATCCTGCTGGGGGAGCGGGGGCAGGCCAAGACCCGACTCGTCCGGCGGCTGGTGGACCTGCTGGACGAGCATGCACCGGTCGTTGCCGGCTGTGAGATCAACTGTTCGCCCTACCACCCGACGTGCTCGCACTGCCGTGCCCTGGCAGCGGAGACCGGCGACGACCTGCCGGTGGTCTGGGTCGATCGGGAGCGCCGGTTCGCGGAGAAACTGGCCACGCCCGACACCGCCGTGGCCGATCTGATCGGTGACGTCGACCCGATCAAGGTGGCCGAGGGCCGCACGCTCGGCGACGAGGACACGATCCACTGGGGACTGGTACCTCGACACCATCGTGGGATCGTCGCCATCAACGAACTCCCGGACCTGCCCGAGCGCATCCAGGTCGCCCTGCTCAATGTGCTCGAGGAACGTGACGTCCAGGTGCGGGGCTACTCGATCCGGCTGCCGCTGGATGTCCTGCTGGTGGCAACGGCCAACCCCGACGACTACACCAACCGCGGACGGATCATCTCGCCGCTGAAGGACCGCTTCGGGGCGCAGGTGCGCACGCACTACCCCCGCACGATCGACGACGAGGTCGCGATCGTCCTGGCGGAGGCGGCGCCACCACCCACCGATGTGGCCGTGCACGTGCCGCGCTTCCTCGATGAGGTCCTGGCCGAACTGGTGGCGGGGCTGCGCGACAGCCCGGAGATCAACCAGCGCTCCGGGGTCTCGGTCCGCTTCACCGTCGGGGCCCACGAGACGCTGGTGTCCAGCGCGGTCCGACGGGCCGCCCGGACCGGGGCCGCCGTCGCCGTGCCCCGGGTGGTCGATCTGCGTGCGGTCATCCCCGCGGCGCTCGGCCGGATCGAGTTCGACCTGCTCGAGGAGGGACGCGAACTGGAGGTCGTGGAGATCGCGCTCGGTCGTGCGCTGCTGCGGGTCTGGCGACGCCACCTCGCGGGTGAGCTCGGTGCGAGCATGGACGCACTGCTCCGCCGCTTCGATGAGGACGGGTTGACCGTGCTGACCGGGGATCTGACGCCCGGTGCTGATCTCCTGGCCTCCTTCGGAGAGCGGGTCGATGGTCTCGCGCGCTGGATCGAGCACCTGGGGGAGGACGACCGGGCGGAGGATCCGGAGGTCGCCGCATCGGTCGTCGAGTTCGTCCTCGAGGGGCTGCACCTCGGTCGACGACTCAACCGCGATGACCTGACCGGCGCGTCGGTCCGGTACGGAGCCTGACGATGCCCCGCACCCGCTACAGCGCCTGGGACGGCAACCAGGACCCCCTGGGCGAACGACCGGACATCGGCGAGTTGCTCGACCGGATCGGTGACGACCTGCTGATGGGGTCCGGTGGTCGGGATGCCCTGAACGCGCTGCGACGGCGCGGCCTGTCCCGGGGGCGTGGGCTGGACGACCTGCGTCGCGACCTGGCGCGTCAGCGCCGGGAGCTGGAACCGGAACTCGACCTCGATGGTCCGTTGGGGCGGTTGGCCGACGACCTGGCGGAGATCGTCGACATCGAACGTGAGGCGCTCGCCCATCGGGACGACGACGCCGCCCGGTTCGATGAGTTGCGCCTCGACGCGCTCCCGCCCGACCCCGCCGGGCGGTTCCGGGGGCTCTCGGACTACGACTTCAACTCGCCGGAGGCCGCGCAACGCTTCGAGGAGCTCGGGGACAAGCTCCGCAAGGACCTGTTGGATGCGCACCTGAAGTCGCTGACCGGCGCGCTGGAAGCCGTTACGCCGGAGGACGTGGCCGCGATCGCGGCCATGCTCGCGGACCTCAACCGGTTGCTGGAGGCACGCGCGGCGAACGGCGGCGAGGCACCGGCAGACGAACCGGAACGGTTCGCCGCGTTCAAGGAGCGCCACGGTGCCCTGCTGCCCGGTGATCCGGCCACACTCGATGAGCTGTTGGCGGAGATGGCCCGCCGGGCGCAGGCGGCCCAGGAGTTCCTGCGGTCCCTCCCGCCCGACCAGCGGGCGCAGCTGCAGGACCTGGCCAGCCAGGTGTTCGATGACGTCGACCTCGAGTTCCAGCTCGACCAGCTGGGGCAGAACCTGCCCGGTGCCTTCCCCGACGGCATCCCGGGTGCGCCCGGGACCGGCGGCGACGGGGACGGCGATGGGCAACCCGGTGACGGCGATCCGGACGCACCCCAGGCCGGCGGATCGGGTGGTCCCGTGAGCCGGGTGGTCGACGCGTGGGAACGGATGGCGGAACTCGAGGACCTGGAACAGCAGCTGTCCGGCGACTACGAGGGCGCGACCCTGGACGACATCGACGAGGAGGCGCTGCGGCGCGCGCTCGGTGACGATGCCGTGACGGACCTGGCGGAGCTCAAACGCATCGAGCAGCAGCTGGAGCGGTCGGGGGCGATGCGGGTCCGTGACGGTGAGCTCGAACTGACGCCCCGGGGTGCCCGGCTGCTCGGGGAGCGGGCGCTCGCCAAGCTCATGGCCCGGGTGCGCCGGCAACCCGCGACCCGACAGGTCGGCGCCGATCCGGAACCGACCGGCCAGTCACGGGCCTGGACGTTCGGCGACCGGGAGCCGATCGCCACGGGCGCCACCGTGCGCAACGCGGTGATGCGCCGGGCTGCCGCAGGCATCCGGCCGGGCAGCGGTGGTGTCCATCTCCATCCCGACGACCTCGAGGTGGTGGAACAGGAGATCCGGCCGCGGACCGCCACGGTGCTGCTGCTGGACCTGTCGTTCTCCATGCCGCTGCAGGGCCACTTCATCCCCGCCAAGCGCATGGCGCTGGCCCTGCATGCCCTGATCGAGGGCAAGCACCGGCAGGACTCGTTCCACCTGATCGGCTTCAGCGACTACGCCCGCCGGATGCAACCCGCGGACCTGGCGGCCGCCGGCTTCGAGCGGGTGTACGGCACCAACATGCACCACGCCTTCCTGCTGGCGCGCCGGGTGCTGGCCGACGACCCCCGACCGGTCAAACGGGTGGTGATGGTCACCGACGGGGAACCGACCGCCCACCTCGTCGACGGCCGCAGCGTGTTCAACTGGCCGCCGGTGCCCGAGACCCTGGAAGCCACCCTCCGTGAGGCGATGCGCCTGGCCCGCTCCGGCATCGAGTTGGACGTGTTCCTGCTGGAGGACGCCCCCGGGCTGTTGGCGTTCGCGGAACGCCTCGCCCACATCACCGGCGGCGAGGTCACCCGGATGAACGCCGAGCAGGTCGGCCGCACCGTCATCAACGACTACGCACGCGGGATGCCGTTCGACGGCTGATCCGTGGTCACCGTGGCGCCGGTGGTGCCTCACCGCGCGGGCGCGTCCCGATCGCCCATGCGGTGGAGGCGCGCCGCACCGCCGGCGCCCAGCAACGCCACCGTGATGGCGATGACCATCGCCCAGCGCGGGCCCACCAGGTCGGCCGCACCGCCGTCGGCGGCGGCGGCGATGGGCCGGTTCCCGAGGAAGAAGACGGTCCACAGGGCCATGACCCGACCGCGG
>JAWLFE010000111.1:0-7675 GCA_041685735.1 Nitriliruptoraceae bacterium | reverse complement strand
GCGTTGGGCGCGGGTTCGGCCCGGTCGTACACTCCCCGCCACGGATCGCTGCGGACAGACGCGACGACGCGTCGGCCGACGGTCAGGGGAGGCCCCACGTGGACGACACGCTGCTCACGATCTTCCGGATCGTCGCCGGATCCGCCGTGATCCTGTTCTTCGGGGCGTGGGCGGTCCGACGTGCCCGGTTCCTGTTCCGGCTGACGATGGCGGCGGCGCCCAACCCCGACCGCAACATCCGCACCGCGTTCAAGGCCAACCTGCGCCACGCGCTGGTCAACATCTTCGGCAACAAGAAGCTGTTGAAGTGGTCGTTGTCCGGCATCGCCCACTTCTGGGTCATGTGGGCGTTCTTCGTGCTGCAGACCACGCTGCTGGAGGCCGCGGGTGAGCTGTTCATCGGCCCCACGTTCCAGTTGCCGTTCCTGAACGACATCGCGATCGGTGGGGTCACGGCCTACGACGTGCTGGGCTTCTCGCAGGACTCGCTCGCGCTGCTGTCGATGACCGGGATCCTGATCTTCGCCGGCATCCGGCTCTCCCAGGACCCCCGCAACCACGGCCGCACCTCCCGCTTCGTGGGCTCCAACCTCAACCAGGGCTGGTGGGTCCTGTTGGCCGAGACCGCCGTGGTCTGGACGATCTGGACCGCGCACGGCATCCGCGCCGCCGAGGGCTACGCCCCGACGGAAGCCGCCTTCGTCTCCGTCGCCTTCGGTCGGGTCTTCGAGGGCCTCGACCCCTTCCTCCTGGAGACGATGGCGGCGGTCAACCTGGTCGCCCACTTCGCGATCGTGGGTGGGTTCCTGGTCTTCACGCTGCACTCCAAGCACCTGCACATCGTCACGATCCCGTTCCAGGAACTGACGCGCGACCCGAACAAGGACAAGGCGCTCGGTGGGCTCGACACCGAGAAGATCGACATGGAGAACATGGACGAGGACACCATCCTCGGCGTCGGCCAGATCGAGCAGTTCACGTTCGACAAGTTCCTGGACTTCCAGACCTGCACGGAGTGCGGCCGCTGCCAGTCACAGTGCCCCGCGTGGAACACCGGCAAGCCGCTGAGCCCCAAGATGCTGATCCAGGACCTGCGCGACCACATGTACGCCAAGGGGCCGTTCCTGCTCGGCGAGATCGACGAGGCCGAAGCCGGCGACGTCATCAACATCCCCCTGGTCGGTGACGCGCCGGGTGAGGCGGCCGTCATCGACTACGACGTGCTGTGGTCCTGCACCACCTGCGGCGCCTGCGTCGAGGAGTGCCCGGTCGACATCCAGCACGTCGACACCATCATGGAGATGCGTCGCTACAAGGCGATGATGGAGTCGAGTTTCCCGCAGGAGGCCGGCGGGATGCTGCGCAACATCGAGAACTCCGGCGACCCCTGGGGCGTCGGCCAGCAGAAGCGCGAGGAGTGGACCGAGAAGCTCGACTTCGACATCCCCCGCGCGATCCCCGGCACCGAACTCGACGACGACATCGACCACCTGCTGTGGGTCGGGTGCTCTGGCGCGGTCGACGACCGCTCCAAGAAGATCACCGTCTCCATCGCGCAGCTGCTGCACGACGCGGACGTGAAGTTCGCGATCCTCGGCAACAACGAGGCCTGTACCGGTGACTCGCCGCGACGACTCGGCATGGAGTACCTGTTCCAGATGCTCGCCGAGCAGAACGTGGAGACGCTGAACTCCGTCGGCGCCGACAAGCGCACCATCATCACCCGGTGCGCCCACTGCTTCAACGCCATCAAGAACGAGTACCCCGACTTCGACGGCCACTTCGAGGTGGTGCACCACAGCGAGCTGTTGACGCGCCTGATCGCCGACGGCCGCCTGGTCGCGACCAACCAGCTCGACCAGTCCATCACCTACCACGACCCGTGCTACCTCGGCCGCCACAACGACGTCTACGACGACCCGCGCACGGTCATCAGCGCCGTCCCCGGCGTCGAGGCCACGGAGATGGAGCGGTCCCGTTCCAACGGGTTCTGCTGCGGCGCCGGCGGCGCACGCATGTGGATGGAGGAGACGATCGGCGAGCGGGTCAACAACAACCGCGTGGACGAAGCGGTCGCCACCGGCGCCGACGTCATCGCCACCGGGTGTCCGTTCTGCGTGACGATGTTGAGCGACGGCGTCGCGGAGAAGGTCGGCAAGGGCGAACTGGCCGACGGCCGCGTCGAGGTGCTCGACATCGCCGAGGTCCTGACCCGCGGACGGGCGCAGACCAATGGCCACGGCGCAGGCGCAGCCGGCGGGGATGCGTCGGCCGACCACGCCGGCGGGGACGGGTCCGTCGCGGACACCGAAGGCGCCGGGCAGGCCTGACCGTGCTCCGCCGGCGCCGGTCAGGACAGACCGGCGCCGGTCCACCCGCCCGCAGGTCGCCGGTCGCACGGCGCCGGTCAGGACAGACCGGCGCCGGTCCACCCGCGCTCCGGTCGCGAACCTGCGTGGAGGTGCGACATGGCTGACGTGATCGTGATCGGTGCTGGCGTTGCCGGTTGTCTGGGTGCGCGCGCGCTCACGGCGGCGGGCCACGCCGTCACGGTGCTCGACAAGGGCTTCGTCCCCGGTGGTCGACTGGCGTCCAAGAACCTCGAGGGGGCGACCTTCGACACCGGTGCGCAGTTCCTGACGGCGCGCTCGGAGAGCTTCCGCGCCGAGGTGGATCGGTGGGAGGCGGCCGGGGTGCTCCGCACCTGGTTCCACGGCAGCCCTGACCTGGACGCACCGAACGACCCGGACGGCCACCCCCGTTTCCGGGGCGCGCCGACGATGCGGCGTCTGGCCGAGCACCTCGCCGACGGGCTGGACCTGCGGCTGGGCACGATCGTCGGGTCGATCGAGCCGTTCGAGGGCCGTTTCCGTGTGCACACCGCCGCGCGCGCGCCGGGGAGCCCGCCGCGCCCCGTGTGGCCCCCGCACCACCTCGACGCGGTTGGGGACGGCCATCCCGCTGCGGGCGACGGTGCGGTGCCGCCGGAGGCACCCACCGGGCGGTCGACCGGACGGTCGCCCGGAGCGGCGATGCGCGGCACACACGGCGGAGGCACCGGTGGGGCGACCATCCGGAGCCTGGACGCCGATGCGGTGCTGCTGACCGCACCCATCCCCCAGGCGCTGGACATCCTGGCAGCCGGGGGAACGGGGCTTCCGGCTCCGATGGATGAGCGACTGCGAGCGGCCAGCTACGCGCCGACGATCGCGGTGCTCGCCATCCCGCACGGCCCCACCGGACTGCCGGAGCGCGGTGCGGTCCGGCTCCCGGATGGCGACATCGAATGGATCACGGACAACCAGGTCACCGGTGCCTCGGCGCAGCCGGCGATCACGATCCACGCCGGCTCGCGGTTCAGCGCGGACCACCTCGAGGCCGATGACCGAGACATCACGGGCCCGGTCCTGGCCGCAGCGGCCGACGTGCTGGGGTGTCGGGCCACGGCCGTGCACGTCCACCGGTGGAGGTTCGCGAAGCCGACCGCTGACCTGGGCACCGACTGCATCGTGGAGCAGATCAGCGGCGCCCCCCTGGCGTTCGCGGGTGACGCGTTCACCGGCGGGCGGGTGGAGGGTGCCGCACGGTCCGGGGTGGCCGGCGCCGAGGAGCTCATCACGGCGCTGCGCACCACCGGCGCCTGAGGCTCGAACGTCTGCCCTGGGCCCCTCGCAGGTCGTCGCTGTCGGTCCCTACGCACACGCCTCGCGGGGTCCGTCCCCGTCACCGCCAGCCGACCGATCCCCTGGGCGGTCGACCGGACGGTCCGCGGGACGACCGATCGTCCCCCGCTCCAGACGGCGCATGGCTTCGTCGAGGAGATCCGGCGTGAAGGCCTCGATCCGTCCGGGCCCCGTCGATTTCGCGCGGTACATCGCCAGGTCCGCATCGCGCAGCACGCGATCGGCGTCGTGGTCCTCGCGCAGCAGCGCGACACCGATACTGGCCGCTGGCGCGACGGTCCGGTCCGCCACGTTCAAGTGGTCCTCGATGGCGGTCCGCAGGCGCTTCGCCACGGCGAGCGCAGCGTCCATGTCCTCCACCTCCTCGAGGAGGACCGCGAACTCGTCGCCACCCAGGCGAGCGGCCGTATCACCCGGCCGCAGGCATGCCGTGATCCGCTCTGCCATCGCGATCAGGACCTCGTCCCCCGCCTGGTGTCCGAGGGTGTCGTTCAGCGTCTTGAAGTCGTCCACATCCACGAACAGCACGGCACCGAGCGAACCGTCCCTGCGGCCGCCCCGCTGACGTTGATGCTCGACCCGGTCCAGGAACAGCCGCCGGTTCGCCAGCCCGGTCAACGGGTCCTCGAAGGCCATCCGTTCCAGTTCCGACTGGAGGCGCTTCTCTTCGGTGACGTCCTGGAGCATGCCGATCGCGAACATCGGCTCACCGTCGCCCTCGCGGAGCAGTGAGACCTGCAGTCGGCCCCAGACCACGTGGCCATCCTTGTGGAAGAAGCGCTTGTCCATCTCGAAGTGGTCACGCTCACCAGCGAACATCTCGTCGAACAGCTGGTTGTTGCGCTCCAGATCACCCGGGTGGCTGAAGGCCCGGAAGGTCAGCTCGGCGAATTCCTCCGGGGTGTAGCCGAGCATCACGCTCAGCGCCTCGTTGGTCAGGATCGTGTGCCCCGCGCGATCGACGATCCCGATGCCGATCGGCGCCAGCCGGACGATCTCCGCGAGCCGCTCAGGGGTCGCGACCCCGTCAGGACGGACACCGGGCGTGATGATGGCCAGCAGCGACGGATCGAGCGACATCGCTACACCTCCCTGTCCATCGACCAGCGACGCCTCCGGGCGGGTTCGCGATCGAGATCCGACCGTCGTGGCCGGCCATCGTCGGAACCTGCGGGGAAGCCACCCACCACGTCGCCCATGAGGGTCCGGGGTCAGCTGTCCAAGGGCGGTTGGGGGCCTACACTCGATATCGGCCATCCACCGTGCCGCTTGAGCCGTCCAGCGCCCTGCGCTCACGACGCACCCTCGCCCCGGCCGCTAGGTTGCCCGCGATGACCGACCAGCATCGCCCATCGGCCGACGATCAACGCCCCGCGACCGACGTGTCGCAGGGCGGAGGTGCCAGCGGCTCGGTGAGTGGCGCCGCGGGGAGCATCGGCGACGGGACCGCGCGCCACGAGACCGCGAACGGTGATCCTGACGCGGATGCACCGACGCGGGACCGGGCCGATCGCCTGGCCGACCGCATCGCGGTCCCCGTCCTGATCGCTGCCCTCGCCAGCGTGCCGGCCGTCTTCATGACCTTCTTCGACGATCCCTGGGAGACCTTCGGCGAGGGGCTGAACACGCTGTCGGGCAGCGTGCTCATCGCGGAGACCGTGGTCCTGTTCCTCGTCTCGCAGGACCGCATCGCCTGGATCAGGCGCAACAAGTGGCTGGTGCTGCTCGCGCTGGCGATCATCCCCGCGATCGTGTTCGCGGTCGGGCCCGTGCAGCTGCTCCGACTGGTACGCATCGCCGGCGCCCTACGCATCATCCGGGTCGGGCGGATCATCAAGGCCGGCCGGCTCGTGCGCGAGCGCGCCGGGCTGACGCAGGGCTGGCAGCGTGTGATCGGGATCGCTGCGACCCTGCTCTGTGCGGCGTTCGTCGCGCTGGTCCTCGCGGACCCGAGCTCCGCGACGCGTGAGTTGCTGGACGGTGCGGTCGATCTCGTCGGCTGGATCGGGGTCGTGGTCGCCGGGCTGATCCTGGGCGGGGCCACCTACGTGGTCTACGTCTTCGGTCGGGACGAGGACCGGGCGGAGGACGAAGCACGGGCGGACGAGGCAGCCGCGGGGAAAGAGCTCGCGGAACCGGGACCGCGCCAGCACCGCGAACACGACTAGGTTTCGCAGGACGACCGGCACGCATCCCACTCGGGATGCTGACACGAGGGACGGCCATGATGTGGCTCGCGGGGGGCGTGGTCCTGTTCCTGTTCGCGGCCATCGTGGTCTACAACCGGCTCGTCCGGGCACAGGTCAAGGTCCGCCAGGCCTGGGCGCAGGTCGACGCGCAGCTCCAACGCCGGCATGACCTGGTGCCCAACCTCGTCGCGACGGTCGGTGCCTACACCGACCACGAGCGCGACGTCATCGACCGTGTGACCCGCACCCGCAACGACGCACTCACCATCAGCGATCCCGTGGCCCGTCGGGATGCCGAGGAGCACGTCGGTGCCGCGCTCGGGAGTCTGCTCGCCCTGTCCGAGCGCTACCCCGACCTGCGAGCCGATCAGAACTTCCAGCACCTGCAGACGGAGCTGTCCGCGACGGAGGACCGTCTGGCCTTCGCCCGCGACTTCGCCAACGACCGGGTCGCCCGGTACCGCAAGCTGACCGACACCCTCCCGGGCCTGCTCATCGCCCGCCCGTTCAGGTTCCCCCGCCGGGCGATGTTCGCGCTCGACCACGAACGCGCCCGCAGTAGCCCCGACGTCCGGCTCGGCGCATGAGGGTCGGATGGCGGATCGCGGTCTCCGCGCTGGCGATCACCGCCGCGTTCGGTGGCGCATGGGCCGTCGGCGCCATCACCGACGAGGTCGAACGTGACGGCGCGTTCCGCATCGACCGGTTCGACCAGCAGGTCGCCATCTCCGCCGACGGCACGACCCGGGTCACCGAGGAGATCGAGGTGACGTTCACCCAGCAGCGTCGGGGCATCTTCCGGGACCTCGAGGTTGCGCCGTTCCCGAGCGACGGGAACTTCACCAACTTCGAGGTCGATCGCGGACACCCGTCCGAGCCCTGGCAGTTCGCGGTCGAGGCGGGACCGACCGGTCCGCGCGTGCGGATCGGCAACCCCGCACAGTTCCTCGCACCCGGCACCTACCCCTACCGCATCACCTACGACGCACCGTCGTGGTTCTACGAACTGCGCCGCGAGCCGGACGTCGCCGAGGTCCGCATCGACGTCCCCGGGTTCGGGTGGCCGACCAGCATCGGCCCCACCACCCTGGCCATGGACCTGCCCGGCGAGGTCCGCGACGCCAGCTGTGTCGAGGGCCGACGCGGCACGACCCGTCCCTGTGCGGTGGCCCCCTTCATCGACGGCGACCACATCAGATTCGAGGTCGGCCCGTTCACCGATCAGGAGTCCGCAACGGTCCTGGTCCAGCTCGACCGTGACGCGTTCGCGACGGCCATCCCGGTCCACAACCCGGATGCTCTGTTCAGCGCCCGCGGCATCGGCCCGTGGGACGTGAGCCGTCCGATGGCTGCCCTGTGGTTGGCGCTCATCCTCGCCGTCCCTCTGCTCGTCTGGGAAGCGCTGTCATCGTGGCACCACTACCGCGACCGCATGACCGACCCGGTCCTGCACGACCGCCAGCACCCGACCGCCCTGCCGACCCCGCCGTTCGGTTTCCGACCACCGGAGCTCGCGGGACTGCTCCTGCGCACGGATGCGGACAGCCTGTTCCTGGCCACCCTGGTCGACCTGGATCAGCGCGGGCTGCTCAGCACCGAGACCGAGACCGCCACCGGTGGGCTGCTCCGCAAGGAACGCCAGACCCTGACCGTTGCCCGCCCTCCGGCCGGAACCGTCATGCCACCGATGGACGACGAGTTCGTGTCCGCACTGGTGCCGTCGGGGACCACGGTCTTCGACGGCGAGTACGACGCCGATGTGGCCCGTCGCGTGACCGCCGCGAAACGTCCCGTGACCGAGCG
>JAWLFE010000009.1:76857-80120 GCA_041685735.1 Nitriliruptoraceae bacterium | reverse complement strand
ACCCTCACCCTGAACCCCACCACACACCAAGCCACATTCACCCCACCCAACGGCACCCCCACCACCACCCAACCCCGCGGCAGCCCCGACCCCGGATGATCTGCGGGGCAGGACCCCGATACGCGATCACGGCGAGCCAGGTCGTCGCGAGGGATCAAAGCTGCGCCGTGGTGCGCGACCGCAGCAGAACACGATCGTTCTGCGCGTCCGTCGTTTCGCGCGTCCGCGGCCGAGCGGGGTGGTGCTGCGCCATGGGGGGCGACGTGGGTCGCCGTCACCTGGCCGGTCGCGCCGTCAGGCGCTCAGCGCCGTCGCCCGGCCGGTCGCGCCGTCAGGCGTTCAGCTTCCGTCGCCCTTCTCGATCGGCGCACGCACGAGGTTGCCCCACTCGGTCCAGGATCCGTCGTAGTTGCGGACGTTGTCGTGTCCCAGCAGGTGGGTCAGCACGAACCAGCTGTGGCTGGAGCGTTCGCCGATGCGGCAGTAGACGATCGTGTCCTGAGCGGGGTCGAGCCCCTGCTCCTGCTCGTAGAGCTCCCGCAACTGCTCGACCGGCTTGAAGGTGCCGTCCTCCTGCGCGGCACGGCCCCACGGCACACCCTTGGCGCCCGGGATGTGACCACCGCGCATCGCGCCCTCCTGGGGGTAATCGGGCATGTGGGTGCGCTCGCCGGTGAACTCCTGCGGGCTGCGCACATCGAGCAGTTGCCCGGCGACCTCGAGGTGGTCCTCGACGTGGTCGCGGTAGGCGCGGATCGGCGCGTCGTCACGTGCGACGACCGGATAGTCGGACGGCTCGGGCTGCGGCTTGTCCTTGGTGACGGGCCGGTCCTCGGCGAGCCACTTGTCGCGCCCACCGTCCATCAGCCGAACGTCGGGATGCCCGAACAGGGTGAACACCCACAGGGCGTACGCCGCCCACCAGTTGCTCTTGTCGCCGTAGAAGACGACCGTGTCGTCGCGGCTGATGCCCTTGGAGCGCAGCAGTTCGGCGAACCCCTCACCATCGACATAGTCCCGGGTGACGGGGTCCTGGAGTTCGGTGTGCCAGTCGATCTTGACCGCGCCCGGGATGTGGCCGGTCTCGTAGAGCAGGACGTCCTCGTCGGACTCGACCACGACCAGGCCAGGGGCATCGAGGTGGCTCTCCACCCAGGCGGTGGAGACGAGCACGCTCGGGTTGGCGTAGGCGGTGATCTTCGGATCGGTGTCGTGATCGGTGACCGGCATACGTGGGGCTCCTCGGTACGTTGCTTGCAGAGGCGGTCGAAGCCGCCGTCACCGACGAGCGTAGGAGCTTCACACCATGGGTCTGCCCGCTGCCCTTGAGAACGTGGTGAACGACTTCGCCGCCGCTCCACCCGAGCTGCGGATCGAACTGCTCGTGGAGTACTCCGAGAAGGTCCCGGATCTGCCCGAGCACCTCGCCGCCGACCCCGGACAGCTCGAGGAGGTCGAGGAGTGCCAGACCCCGTTCTTCCTCACTACCGAGGTGGCGGACGACGACACGGTCACGGTCTGGTTCGACTGTTCACCCCAGGCACCGACGACCCGGGGGTTCGCAGGCATCCTGTCGGAGGGGCTGTCGGGCGCGACCGCGGATGAGGTGCTGGCCGTCCCGGACGACTTCTACAACGACATGGGGCTGGCCGAGGCCATCAGCCCACTGCGGCTACGCGGGATGGACGCGATCCTGTTCCGACTCAAGCGGCAGGTGCGTGACCGCGCCACCTGATGACCGTTTAGCAGCACCGCGAGGCCCTCAGTCCCAGATGCGATCGAGGCGCCAGTCCGCGCCGCACCGCACCACCTCGTAGACGCCGCGGGTCAGGCCGCCGTTGCGGGCCTCGACCCGCCACAGGTCCGTGCGCTTGATGTGGCGCGGCAGACCGTCGGCCTGTCGCCACCAGCTCTCGTCCTCGTACCAGTGGCCGAGCACCTGCAGCACGTGGTACCGGTGACCCCGCCAGGTGAACGCCGTCGGATCCTCTGCAGCGACCTCGACCTCGTCGAGCGGTTCGCGGTACCGCTTGCTCATATCGCCGTGCCTCCTTGCCTCACCGTTGATGTCGTCGCCTGCTCCGCCATCGAACCGGCGGGTCGAACGTCTGTTCGACCGTGGCGTTGACGGTACGTGGCGTCTGCGACATCCACCATCGGGATCGCCACGCCGAGCACCCACCGCACCTGCGGCCGACCGAACCGCACGTCTCGGCGTTGACGTCGACATCGCGAGCAGCGAGGCTCCCCCGGCAGGGCGGGACCGGAGGAGACCCGGCAGGGCGGGACCGGAGAAGACCCGGCAGGGCAGGACCGGAGAAGACCCGGCAGGGCGGGACCGGAGGAGATCACGTGAGCCAGTCCGAGGACCAGCGCCGCTTGGGCGAGGACGACTACAACCAGAAGGGCGTGCTGAAGAAGAAGGTCTACGAAGCGGAACTCGAACGCCTGCAGGTCGAGCTCGTCAAGCTCCAACAGACCTTCAAGGAGGAGGGCAAGCGGGCGATCGTGGTCTTCGAGGGCCGTGATGCCGCGGGCAAGGGCGGTGTGATCAAGCGCATCTCTGAGCGCACCAACCCGCGGGTGGTCCGCACCGTCGCGCTCGGCGTTCCCTCCGACCGTGAGAAGACCCAGTGGTACTTCCAGCGCTACGTCGAGCACCTGCCCGCCGCCGGGGAGATCGTGCTGTTCGACCGATCCTGGTACAACCGCGCCGGTGTCGAGCGGGTGATGGGCTTCGCGACCGAGGCGCAGGTCCGTGAGTTCATGCGTACCTGCCCGGAGTTCGAACGCATGCTCGTGCGGTCCGGGATCACGCTGATCAAGTACTGGTTCTCGGTCAGCGATGAGGAACAGGAACGCCGCTTCCAGGCCCGCAACGAGGATCCGACCAAGCGGTGGAAGCTCTCCCCCATGGATCTGAAGTCCCGGGAGCTGTGGCAGGAGTACTCGCGCGCCAAGGACGAGATGTTCAACCACACCGACATCAAGCAGGCGCCCTGGTGGGTCGTGAACGCCGACGTCAAGCGACACGCGCGCCTGAACTGCATCGCCCACCTGCTCGAACAGTTCGACTACCACCACGAGACACCGGAACCGCTCGATCTGCCCGAGCGCCCGAAGGAGGTCACCGGCTACGTGCGGCCTCCGCTGGAGGACCAGACCTTCGTCCCAAGCCGGTACTGATCCGGCCCTGGCCCGGGCCTGACAGAGCCCAGGCGTGGCCCGGCGGCGGGCCTGACCCGGCACGCTGGCGGGCCTGA
>JAWLFE010000009.1:51984-76757 GCA_041685735.1 Nitriliruptoraceae bacterium | reverse complement strand
GGCGGGCCTGACCCGGCACGCTGGCGGGCCTGACCCGGCACCCTGGCGGCGCCGACCGGGACGGCTCAGGCCGCGGGCTCGGCTGGCAGCTCGCGTCCCGCACGTTCGAACAGTGCACGCGCGGCGTCCGCTGCCACCTGGTCGACCGGCTCTCCAGCCGCGACGCGGGCGTTCCACCGCCCCAGGGTTGCGGTCGTCAACTCGGCCGACATCGGCCCGAGCGCGACCCTGATCAAGGGCCGTGCGGTCACCGCGTCGACCCGTATCTGCGGGAGCGGCACGAACGCCGGGAACACCCGGAGGTCGTCGACGAGCGGTCGCAGCCCGGCACGCCACGCCGCTCCGTCGGTCGCCGTGGTCAGCCCGGCCAGGCAGTCACCCGCCGCGACGCCCAGGACCGCCTCGTCGGGGTCCGCCGCCAGGAAGGGGCGGTCGCTGCGCACGCTGTAGGCGGAGAGCACGGCGGGCAACCCGTCGGGACGGTTACCGAACTCCTGGTCCACACAGACCACGGCATCGGGCTGTTCGGACAGGCGTGCCGCGAGCTGGGACATGGTGCGGATGTCGGCGTCGACCGATGGTGGGCCACGGACCACGAAGGCGAACGTCGCGTTGGCGGGGGGCTGATCGATGCCCTCCCCCAGCCTCGGGCGGAGCCAGATGATGCCCTCCGAGACATCATGGTCACGGACCGCGACGTAGCTCTGGCCCGGGTCACTCGGCGGATCGGGACGGCCAAGGGTCTCGAGCCACGCCTCGCCGGTGTAGCCGGTCCGCACATCGACCTCACCGAGCTCCAGCGCCCGACGGGCATCCCGGGCATCGGAGAACGGCACGACCTCGGCGGCGAGACCCTGCAGCTCGAGCATCGCCGCCATCGTCCCGGCGAGCAGTGCGGTCTCCGGATCCGGACCTGACGCGATCCGGACGGGTTCCTCGGAGAACTCGTCAGCGATGGGGTCGGGTTCGTCGGTGGCATCGCCTGGCGCCGTGCAGGCTCCCAGGACCAGCGCACAACAGACCAGGAGCAGCGGGGCGGCGTGGCGATGCATGCGGCCAGCTTGCCAGATGGGAAGGACGCGGCGGTACGGCGGGTTCCGTGCCACGTCGTACCCTCGAGGTTCGCCCCCGAGCAACCGAAGAGCCACCGAAACGCCGTGCCTCCGACGGATGCGGACGCGGCAAGGAGCCACCCGTGCGTCGTCCCGCCCATCGATCCAGGATCCGCCGAACACTGCTCGTCGGTTGCGCCCTCGCGTTCATCGCCAGCGCCTGCGGGACCGACGACGGCCAGCCGGCAGCCGCGCCCGATGATCCGGCCGACACCGCCGGGGGCGACCTCGCGATCGCGGTCGCCAGCTTCGACCTGGCGGTGGGTGACGACCAGCGCCTGTTGGCGGGGTTGCTCAGCCAGGAACGTGAGTTGCTGGCCTTCGGGGAGGTCACCTTCCAGCTCGCCCACCTGGGCGAGGAGGCGGGCGGCGAGGCCGAGCTGACCCAGTCGGTCACCGCTGCCTTCCTGCCCGTGCCCGGCACCGAACCGCAGGACGCGACGGACGCGCCCCGGTTCCTGTCCGGCGAACCCGGGAGTGGCGTCTACGCGGGGCGGGTGGATCTGGATGAGCCCGGGTTCTGGGGGCTCCGGGTGATCGCGGAGACCGAGGATGGTCGCACGATCGAGGGCAACACGACCTTCGCCGTGCAGGAGGAATCACAGGTCATCGGCGCCGGCGATCCGGCACCCCGGACCGAGAACCCCACGATCGCGGACGCCGAGGCAGGAACGATCGACCCGGAGGCGATCGACTCACGCGCCGGGACCGCCGACGGGGAGATCCCCGACCCCCACCTGCACGACACCGTCATCGCCGATGCGCTGGACGAGGGACGGCCCGTGGTCGTGGCCATCACCACCCCGGTGTACTGCGCCAGTCGGTTCTGCGGGCCCCAGACCAACGTCATGGCGGAGCTGGCCCGGACCTACGAGGACACGGCCGACTTCGTCCACCTCGAGGTCTGGCGCGACTTCGACGAACAGGTCATCAACGAGGCGGCCGCCGAGTGGATCCTGTCCGGGCCCGAGGCCCAGGGCAACGAGCCGTGGGTGTTCCTCGTGGATGCCGAGGGCACCATCACCCACCGGTGGGACAACGTCCTGGACCTCGAGGAGTTCGAGGCGACGCTCGCCGCGCTGTAGCGGATGCGGGTCAGCTGCGCCGCCGGCGGGTCAGTTGCGGCGGTAGGAGCGAGACGTCCGAGCCGGCCAGCCGGTCCCCGCGCTCGCCGGCCCGCAGCATGCCGCGGATCGCGGCGCCGCCGACGACCACGACCTCGGCCAGGAAGGCGACGAGCAACGCGAGCCCGACGAGTTCCCCGAGCAACCGCGGCTCGAAGCCGGACCCACCGAACACCCCGAGGGCCAGCCAGGCTCCGAGCACGATGACGCCGAGGCTCGCCAGCACCAGACGGATCCGCCGCGCGGTCCGCCCCCAGTCGACGATGCTCGGTGGCTGCAGACGCTCGGGTCGCGACGGCGCGTCGTCGCGGCCGGAAGCCTGGTCGGCGCCGCTCACAGTGCCGGGTCTCCGAGGTCGATGCGCAGGGAGGCGAGCACGCGCGTGATCTCGCCCCGGACCGCCTCGATGTCCAGCGGCAGCTTCACGTCGTTGCGGGGGTAGAGCTCGGCGGTCGACATGTCGGTGACGCTCAGCTGCCATCCCCGCTCCAGGACGTGCTCGCCCAGTTCGCACGACCAGGTCATCACGACGGTGTCGTCGTAGTCGTGCAGCATGAACGTCAGGATGCGGTTGAAGGCGAGCGCCCATTGGCGCCCGCCACGGCGACTGACGCCCTGGACCCGGAAGCCCAGTGCCTCGAGCTCGTCGTCGAAGGTCGCGGCGGGGGACGTTCCGGTCATGGCGGGCGGGGTCCTCGTCGCGGGGGCGGTCACGGGCTGTCGTGTCCTGCACGCTACCGCCACGCCGTAGGCTGTCGCCATGTCGACCCGTCAACCATGGACCCGCACGTCAGCGAGCGTCGCGCTCGCGCTCGCCGCGTCCCTCGCGCTCGTCGGTTGTGGTCCCGACACCGAGGCGATCGAGGCGCTGGAGGCCGAGGTCGCCGACCTGCGGGTGGACCTCGCTGAGCGACGCACCGCAGAAGCCGACCTCGCCGCGCGTCTGGACGACCTGGAGGCGGCCCTGGCCGACGCCACCGGCGACGATGGGCTGGGCGACCGGGTCGCGGAGGTCGATGACGAGCTCGGCCGGATCGTGGACGCGCTGACGGTGTTGGAGGCCGATCTGGCGGCCGAGCGGGCGGAACGTGAGCAGTTGGCCGAGGACGTCGAGGTGGCGGACCGCGATCTGCGCAGCGGACTCACGGACCTGCGCGACGACCTGGACGCCGTGCGCGGCGAGGTGGGGCTGCTGGGTGACCAGGTCGATGTCCTGCGCGAACGTGTCGATCGCGCCGGCGGCTGACCCCGACCCGCCCCGCGACTGGCTGCGAACGTCCGACGCCCGACGCCCGAAGCCGCCGCTCGACGCCCGAAGCCCGAAGCCGGGCGGACGCCGGCTCCACGCTGCGGGCCGGAGGCTGCCGTACCATCGCGACGTGTCCGAACCTCCATCCGCTCCCACCGCCCCCACCCGCGTCGGTGGGCGCTACACGCTGCTCGACGAGCTCGGCCGGGGCGGCATGGCCAGCGTCTACCGTGCCCGCGACGAGGTGCTCGATCGGCAGGTGGCGGTCAAGCTGCTGCACCCGCACCTGGCCACGGACACCGCGTTCCTGGACCGGTTCCGCCGCGAGGCCCGCGCCGCCGCGGCCCTGTCCCATCCGAACGTCGTCGGCGTGCACGACTGGGGCGAGACCGACGACGGCGCCTACCTGGTCCTGCAGTTGGTCGAAGGCCCGACGCTCCGCCAGTTGCTCCGACAGCGAGGACACCTGACGCCCGAGGAGGCTGCGGGCGTCATGATCCCGGCGGCACGTGGGCTGGGCGCTGCCCACGACGCGGGGCTGATCCACCGGGATGTCAAACCGGAGAACCTGCTGCTCGGACAGGACGGCACGGTCCGGGTGACCGATTTCGGGTTGGCCCGCGCCGTCGCGAGTTCGACGTCGACGTTCGGCACGGACGTGCTCGTCGGCTCACCCCACTACCTCTCCCCCGAGGCGGTCAGCGGTGAACGGCTCGACCCACGTGCGGACGTGTACGCGCTCGGGGTGGTGCTGTTCGAGTGCCTCACGGGACACCCACCCCACAACGGCGAGTCCGCGTTCGCGACCGCCGTGCAGCACACCTCCCACACGGTGCCGACCCCCTCGACGGTGGTAGCGGGGATCGAGCCGGGTGTCGACGACGTCGTCCGGTGGGCCACCGCGATCGACCGCGGGACGCGCTACCCCACCGGGTCCGACTTCGCCCGGGCGCTGAGCAACGCCGTGCCGTCGCCCGCTCCGCCCATCGGACTGGCCGCCGAGGTGACACCGACCCGGCCACGGTCGACGGCCACCGGGTCCCGCACCGGGTCCCGGGCGGAGCACGACGAGACCGATCTGGTCGGTCGCGCGTTGTTCGCCGGCTCCGGTGCAGGAGATGTGGCAGGACCCGGCGACGCATACGACGATGCACCTGACGACGCACGGGACGGGATGCTCCACGACCGCCCACCCGACGACAGGCGACCCGACGACAACCCGTCCGACGAGGGATCGGACGACGACTTCGACTGGGACGACACCGGCGATGGAGCCGGCTTCGTGGCCGGTTCGGGCACCTCGATCCTGCGGCCTGATGAGGACGAGGACGGCGACACCGCGACGGTCGGCCCGACCCACCGTCGGTCGGGCTGGATGGTCGCCTTCGTGATCGTCCTGATGATCGTCGCATCCGGTGTCGGGGGCTACCTGTTCTGGGATCGGGTGATGGCACCGGTCCTGACGATCCCGTCCGTGGTCGGCGCCGAGCGCTCGACCGCGGAGGAGCAGCTGGTCGAGCAGGGGTTCATCCCGGAGGTCGCCTCGACCCGGCACGACCTCGAGTCCCCGGTCGGCACCGTGCTCGAACAGGACCCGACCGGGGAGGCGCGCCGGGGCACGCAGGTGGACCTGGTGCTCTCCGACGGCCCCCGTCAGGTCGAGGTCCCCGACGTCACCGGCGAACCGCTCGACGACGCGATCGCGGCCCTTGAGGACGACGGCTTCCGGACCGCCGACGAGCACGTGTTCGATGAGTCGGTGCCGGTGGGGGTCGTCATCGCGAGCGACCCGGCCGCGGAGGAGGTGCTCGACGAGACGAGCCTGGTGACCCTGACCGTCAGCCGCGGTCCCCGCCCGATCGAGGTCCCCGACGTCACCGGCGACACCCTCGACGAGGCGATCGGGACGCTGCGCGACCTGGACCTCGAGGCCGTGGTCGCTGATCGACGCTTCGACCGTGATGCCCCCGCTGACCGGGTGATCGAACAGGCGCCGTCAACGGGCAGCACGCTGTTCCGCGGCGACACGGTCGAGGTGGTGGTCTCTGACGGGCCGCCGCCGATCGAGGTGCCCTCGGTGCGTGATCTGAGCGTCTCCGAAGCCGTCTCCACGCTCCAGGAACTCGGGTTCGAGGTGGAGGTGGATCGGCGGGGCGGGCTCGGCGCCTTCCTGCGTCCCGGCCAGGTGTTCGATCAGGATCCAGGTCCGGGGCGCACCCGCTTCGCGGGCGATGTCATCACGTTGTTCGCCTACAACGACTGACGGGCCTCGAACGGCAGCGGGGCGGTCGCCGGTTGGGCCTGCGCACGTTCGGCCGCGAGCGACACGTCGTCGCCGGTCGCGGTCCAGCCCCGCAGTTCCAGGTCGGAGACCGCGACGCCGTTGCCATCCGCACCCGGGAACACCTCGATGACCTCCAGACGGAGCACGGTGGACAGCACGGGCTCGGGCAGTTCGACGACCTGCCGGCCCCGCCCATCGTCGAGCAGGTTGAGCACGATCACCTCGCCACCGTCGGCGACCGCCCGCACCTGACGGAGGCGTGCGACCTCCTCGTAGGCACGCAGGTCGCTCTGGTCGCCGTTGCGCAGCACGACCGCCGAGATCCAGCCGGGTTCGGTCAGGAACAGGTCGATGATCTCCCGAGCGCCGTTCGCCTCCTCCGGTTCCATGAGCCCATCGGAGCGCCACGTCGACGCGGGATCGTCGTCGACCATCCGCGCGGCCTCGAAGGAGCGACCGTCACGTGGTGGCAGTGTGCTGACCGTCGCGATGTCGCTCAGGAGCAGGTCCTGGATCTCCCCCGCGTACCGATCGGGGACGAACGGGGCCGGCGGTACCGCTGTGGTCGACGCGAACGGTCCCACCTCGGCGATGACCAGACCGAGCAGCAACAGACCGGCAGCCGCCAGGATCGCGGCCACCGGCAACCACCAGCGCCGTGGGCTCGGTGCGACGACCACCTGCGAGACCTGGACAGCAGGATCCGGGTCCGGTTCGGGCCACGGGAGGGACTCACCGGTCACCACGTCGGCCCCGCAGTCGCGGCAGACCTCACGGGTCGAGGGGTTGAAGATGCCGCACGCCGGACAGGCCCGGGCGGTCCGGCGGGCAGACGGCTGCTCCGGGCCATCATCGCCCACGACGGTGTCCTGGGTCTGCGTGTCGTCGTTCACGCGTCTGGTTCCGATCACCCAACGAGCCGCTGGCCGTCCACCACGGCCATCGGAAGCCTAGCCGCCGCGCCACGGCCCCCCGGGGGGCCCTCCCCCGAGCAGCGCCCGGTGCTACGCTGCCGTCATGTCATCGTTCGCCTTCCGCTCCTTTCCCAGCTGGTTCCCCGCCAGCCCGGAAGCTGCGCGCGTCGACGACCGCTGAACCCACCACCAGTCGCTCGCAGCCCCGGGATCCTCCCGGGGCTTCGTTCTGGCCCCGGGATCCCGAGGAAGTGAGCACGCGATGAGAGAGGACACCACGATGGTCGTGGTCATGCGCGGCACCGCTTCGACACAGGATGTGGACAAGGTCGTCAAGGCGATCTCCGACGTCGGCGGCGACGCCTTCGTGTCACGGGGCAAGAGCCAGACGATCATCGGACTGGTCGGCGATCTCACGCATTTCGCCGAGCTGCCCCTGCACGCCTTCCCCGGGGTGGAGGACGTCATCCGGGTCAGCAAGGCCTACAAGCTCGTCAGCAACGAGACCCAACCCCGCCCCTCGACGGTCATGGTCGGCGACACCCCGATCGGTCGCGACACGGTCACGCTGATCGCCGGGGCCTGCGCGGTCGAGACCGAGGAACAGACCATCGCCGCGTGCCGGATGGCCAAGGAGGCCGGTGCGACGATCCTGCGCGGAGGCGCCTACAAGCCGCGCACCTCGCCCTACGCCTTCCAGGGGCTCGGAGAGGCGGGACTCGACATCCTGCATGGCGCCGCCCGTGACCTCGGGCTGCCCTTCGTCACCGAGGTCGTGACCACCGCCGACGTCGACACCGTGGCGGCGAAGGCCGACATGTTGCAGGTCGGCGCCCGCAACATGCAGAACTTCCAGTTGCTGAAGGAGGTTGGCATGTCGGGCAAGCCCGTGCTGCTCAAGCGCGGGCTCACCGCGACGATCGACGAGTGGATCATGGCCGCCGAGTACATCGCGCACACCGGCAACCTGCAGGTGGTGCTGTGCGAGCGAGGCATCCGGACCTACGAACCGGCGACCAGGAACACCCTCGACGTGTCCGCCGTCCCGGTCGCCCAGTCGCTCACGCACCTGCCGGTGATCATCGACCCGTCGCACTCGGGAGGCAAGCGCGAGCTCGTCCTCCCGCTGATCAAGGCCGGCATCGCGGTCGGCGCCGACGGCATCATCGTCGATGTCCACCCCCGTCCCGAGACCGCCCTCTGCGACGGCCCGCAGGCACTGATCCCGGACGACATGATCGACCTGCGCGAGACGATGCTCCGGTTCGCGACCGCCGCCGGCCGGGAGCTCGTCACCCTGCAGGACGATCGGCGGACGGGTGCCTGGGGCCGCTCGGCCAGCGCCTGACCAGCCCTCAGCGAGCCAGCACGCCAGCCAGCACGTCCGCCGCACGCCGTGTCCCGGCCGCATCCACCTCGAGGTTGGTGACCAACCGCAGCAGCCGCTGCCCCATGGCGCCCAGCAGGACGCCCGCGTCGCGCGCCTGCTCGACGACCTGCCGGGCCGGCACCGTGCCGGTGTCGACGTAGACCATGTTGGTCACCACGGACGCCGGATCCACCGACCCGGGCACCGACTCGGCGAGCCGTGTCGCCAGCGTCCGCGCGTTGGCATGGTCATCGGCCAGGCGGTCGACGTGGTGCTCGAGGGCGTAGCGCCCCGCCGCCGCCAGCACGCCGGCCTGACGCATCGCGCCACCGAGGCGGCGACGCCACAGCCGTGCCTCCTCGATGACATTCGCATCGGCGACGACCATCGACCCGACGGGTGCGCCCAGCCCCTTGGACAGGCAGAAACTGAAGGCGGACAGCACCTCACCGTAGGCGCGTTCGTCCCCGCCGCCCGCCACGATGGCGTTGAACAGGCGGGCCCCGTCCCCGTGGAGCGGCACCCCTCGGTCGTCCGCGATCGCCCTGATGTCGCGCAACGCGTCGACCCCATGGACGGCGCCACCGCCCCGGTTGGTCGTCTCCTCGACGGAGATCATGCCAAGCGGTGTGTAGGGGAAGCCGTCGGGGCGCAGCGCGCCCTCGACCATCGCCGCGTCCAACCGACCCGACTCCCCGTCGACGGTACGGAACTGCACCGCAGCGACCAGTGCCGCAGCGCCCATCTCGTAGGCGACCAGGTGGGAGTTGGACTCGCAGATCAGCTCGCTGCCGCGGGGGCACAGGGTGGCGAGCAGGGTCTGTGACGCCATGATGCCGGTCGGGGTCAGCATCGCGGCGTCGCGACCGAACCGGTCGGCGACCTCCTCCTCCAGGGCGTTGATGGTGGGGTCCTCGCCGTAGACGTCGTCTCCGACCTCCGCGGCCGCCATCGCTCGACGCATGCCATCCGTGGGTCGCGTGATGGTGTCGCTGCGCAGGTCGATCACGTCGGTCATCGGTGCTCCTCATCGTCCAGGTCGGGGTGGGCCGGAGGCTCACCAGGGCGGGGTAGGCCGGAGGCTCACCAGGGCGGGGTAGGCCGGAGGCTCACCAGGGCGGGGTGGGCCGGAGGTCCACCAGTGTGGGCAGGCTAACGGGGGGCCTCGGACAACCAGGCCACCAGGGCGTCGTGGGCGACCGGCCCACCCGCCACGACGCCGGGATGCTCCCGCCCGCCGAGCCGACGGGTCGGGGTGCTGACGGTGCCACCCGCCTCGGTGACGAGCAGGCGTCCAGCAGCCCAGTCCCAGGGGCTCAGACCGAACTCGAGGTAACCATCCACCCGGCCGGCGGCGCACCAGGCGAGGTCCAGCGCCGCCGAACCCATGCGGCGCACATCGCGGACGCGTGGCAGCAGGTCGGCCAGGTCCCGCCCTTGGTCGACCCGGATGGTGGCGTCGTAGGCGAACCCGGTGGCCAGCAGGATGTCATCGAGTCCGGTGACCCGACTCACGGCCAGTTCGCGCTCGCCGCAGTGCGTGCCGTGGCCCCGCCGGGCGCGGAAGGTGTCGCCCGTGGTCGGCTGGTGGACGACCCCGGCGAGGCTGCCGCGTTCATCCTCGACCGCGATGGACACGGACCATGAGGCGAGGCCGTGTAGGAAGTTGATCGTGCCGTCGAGGGGGTCGATGACCCACCGCAGTCCACTGGTCCCCCGCCGACGTGCCTCACCCTCCTCACCGAGCAGGCCGTCGTCCGGGCGTCCGGCCTGCAGGTGCTGTGCGATGGCCCGTTCGGCGGCCCGATCGGCGTCCGAGACCAGGTCGGTGGGGGTCGTCTTGGCTCCGACGCCGAGGTCGGCGCCCTCGGCCAGCCGCTCGGCATGGTCGAGCAGGATGCCTCCGGCCGCCCACGCGGCCCGCACCGCCAGGTCGACCAGCGCGGCCTCATCGGATGGCGTCACGGGAGCCTCTCCCCGTCCGGATCCAGGACGGAAGCGGTTGGTGGGCAGCGGGTCGCGGTCGCGCATCGCGCGCCGAACACTAGGGTTGGGGATACGGCGATCTCGGGAGGCAGACAACCATGACCGTGCGGATCCTGTCCATCGACGAGGGCACGACCGGTGTTCGCGGGTTCGTGTTCGACGGTGACGGCGCCATCCTCGGCAGCGGCTACCGCGAGTTCACGCAGCACTTCCCCCAGCCCGGCTGGGTGGAGCACGATGTCGATGAGGTCTGGTCCGCGACCCTCGATGCCTGTGCCGCCGCGCTCGAGGACAGTGGGACGGCCGCGGACGAGATCACCTGCATCGGGATCACCAACCAACGCGAGACCACGGTGGTCTGGGATCGCGAGACCATGCAGCCGATCCACCACGCGATCGTGTGGCAGGATCGTCGGACGTCCGGTCGGTCCGACCGCCTGAAGGGCGATGGGCACGCCGCACGGATCCGCAAGATCACCGGGCTCGTCGTGGACGCCTACTTCTCCGGTACGAAACTGGCTTGGCTGCTCGACGAGGTCCCCGGCGCACGGGAGCGTGCCGACGCCGGAGACCTGGCCTTCGGCACGATCGACACCTGGCTCGTCGCCAAGATGACCGGCGGACGGGCACACGTCACCGAACCATCCAACGCCTCGCGCACGATGCTCTACGACGTCCGCAAGGGCCAGTGGAGCGAGGAGATGCTGCGCATCCTCGATGTCCCCGCGTCGTTGCTCCCGGAGGTGCGCGACAGCGCCGGCGAGTTCGGGGTCACCGACCCCGATGCCTTCCTCGGCATCAGCGCCCCGGTCACGGGGATCGCGGGTGACCAGCAGGCGGCCCTGTTCGGCCAGGGCGCCTGGGCGGCCGGCACGTCCAAGAACACCTACGGCACCGGGTCGTTCCTGCTGCTCAACACCGGCACGAAGGCCGTCGATTCGGACAACGGACTATTGACCTCCGTCGCCTGGCAGATCGACGGACAGCCGACCTACGCCCTCGAAGGAGCGATCTTCATCACCGGTGCCACGGTCCAGTGGCTGCGTGACCAGCTGGGGATCATCTCCTCGGCCGAGGAGACCGAGACCCTCGCCGCCGAACTACCCGATGGCAACGAGGGGGTCTACCTCGTGCCCGCGTTCGCCGGTCTGGGGGCGCCGCACTGGGACCAGTACGCCCGCGCGATGATCATCGGCATGACCCGCGGCACGGACCGTCGACACTTCGCGCGCGGCGCGCTGGAGGCCATGGCCTACCAGGTCACCGAGGTCGCCCGTCTGATGGAGCGGGAGGCCAAACAGGACCTGCAGGAGCTGCGGGTGGACGGCGGTGCGGCCGCGAACGACCTGCTGTGCCAGTTCCAGGCCGACCTGCTGGGGGTGCCGGTCCTGCGACCCCAGGACGCCGAGACCACGGTGCTCGGCGCCGCGTTCCTGGCAGGCCTGGGGGCCGGCGTGTGGTCGTCCACGGACGAACTCGCGAGCGTGTGGCAGCTCGATCGACAGTTCGAGCCGAAGATGGAGCGCCACGAACGCCGCCGGCTCATGGACGGGTGGCGGGCCGCGATCGACCGCGCCGAGGGATGGGCACACATCACCGAGGGGTGACCGGCCGACCCCGGCTCGATCGGTTGTCCACAGTCCCTGGACGACCGGTCGGTGGGATCGCGATGCCATGGGGCAAGGTGGACCGGACCGGGCGCGTGCCCCGGGCAAGGAGGCCACCCCCATGTCGACCCAACCGCCACCCGATCCCGGCCCCCACCGATGGGAGGACGTGGAAGCCGAGCTTCTCGACCTGGCCACCATCGACCTGCTGCTGGGATCGGATCCGCGCCCGACCCTCAGCGCGTTCCGCGGTGAGCAACCACTGGCCATGGTCGGGCTCCGGCCGTTCGCGCCGGGCGAGGCACTGCAGGCGCTGATCGAGGTCCTGGCGCTGCTCCTGCCGCTCGGTGCCGACCGTCTGGCGTTCGCCGCCCCGGCTCGCGCGTCGTCGAGCGAGGATCCGATCCCCGCGGTCTGCGAAGAAGGCGACCTCCGGCAGCGGGTGCTGCTGATCGTGCTGGTCGACGGCCACGCGCAGCCCGGCCGGGTGACGACCTCGGTGCATCCCTTCTCGGTCACCGAGGACGGCCCCGGGTGGGAGGCACCGTTGCGTCCCGATGAAGCGCCCAACAGCCCCGTGGCGGCCGCCATGACCGTCCTGCTCGATGCCCGCGGCGATCTCGATGACCTCGGCGACGCCCGCAGCCTGACCACACAGTTCGGTCGGGTGCTGTTGCTCGGCCACGACGTGGCCCTGTCCGACACCGTCGCCGCCGATCTGGTCACCGCCTCGGCCTCCTGAGGCGGCAGGTGACCGACCGGTCCGTCACCCGTGACCGCCCCGTACCCTGCTCGGGTGCGGCACCGCCGACCCGGGATCCCGACGATGAGGAGGCGATCGTGACCGACCAGGACGTGACCCTGACCGACGACCAGTGGCGCGAACGCTTGACCCCCGAGCAGTACCGCGTGCTGCGCCAGCAGGGCACCGAGCGGCCCTTCACGGGGGCCTACTGGGACACGACCACCGACGGGGTGTACCGCTGCGCCGGCTGCGGGACGGAGCTGTTCCGCTCCGACACGAAGTTCGATGCCCACTGTGGCTGGCCGAGCTTCTACGCACCCGCCGCCGACGATGCCATCGTCGAGCACGAGGACCGGTCGCTCGGCATGCGGCGTGTCGAGGTGGTCTGTTCCACCTGTGGTGGCCACCTCGGCCACGTGTTCGACGACGCGCCCGACCAGCCCACCGGGCTGCGCTACTGCATCAACTCGGCGTCACTGGATCTGGCGCCAGACGGCGACTGACCCACCAGACGCCGGCCCCGATGCCGTCAGGACACGCGGCGGTCGTCCTGCTGGTCCGGTTGCCCGTCGGGCTGGGAGTCCTCGGTGCCCTGCGGGTCATCAGCCGCGTCGGACGGTTCCGGGTCGGCGATGTCCGAACTGACGTCGACGGCGCCGGACTTGACCTTCGCGCCGTACTCGTCGACGTACTCCTGCTCGGACAGCAACATGATCTCGTACATCAGTTCATCGGTCGCCGAGCGCAGGACGAAGGGGTCGTGACGACGCTCGCGGTAGCGCGACAGGTCAAGCGGCTGGCCGTAGCGCACGGTGACGGGTTCCCGCCGCGGCCGGTAGCTGCCCGTCGGCATGGCGCGGTCCGTCCCCAGCACGGCACAGGGGATGATCGGGACGTCGGCCTCGAGTGCCATGCGGACCGGGCCCGTCTTGCCCCGGTAGAGGCGGCCGTCGGGACTGCGCGTGCCCTCGGGGTAGATGCCCAGCAGATCGCCCTGACCGAGGATCTCGACCCCGGTGCGCAGGCTGTCCTCCCCCTTGCCGTCCCCACCGCGGTGGACCGGCACGACACCGGTGCCCTGGAAGAACCACCGGGTCCGCCACGAGTCCCAGTAGTCGGCCTTACCGAGGAAGTACACGGGTCGCGGCACGTTCAGCGGCAGGACGATCGAGTCGATGAACGACAGGTGGTTGCAGGCCAGGATCGCCGGTCGACGGTCAGGAACGTTGTCGAGCCCCTCGACCTGCAGGTGCAGGTAGGGGTTGGCGAACGGCGGGATGGCGCGCCGCAGCACGCGGTACATGCGCGGTGCATCGGACATGCCGGCCACGGCTGCTCCTCGGTTCGTCGGGTCGGTGCGGTCGGGTCGCTGGGTCTGATGGCGTCGGTGGATCGGTCGGTGCGTCGTGCCGGTTCGCGACGCCGGTTCGTCGGCCCGGTGCACCGGGCCGCGCCACCACCGGATCGGTACGCCCGTTCGCACCGCTAGCCTATGGGTGGGACGCTGGTCCGTCGACCCCACGGACCGGCCCAGCGTCGTGCCGAGGACGAACCCGGGGGCGACACCGACGCCGCCATGACCGACCGCCGGAGGGACCGTGGCCGAAGATCTGGGAACCTGGCCCCCTGAACAGGCGACCGTCCTGCTCGATGTCCTGCAGAAGGCGGGGATCGACGCCAAGGCGAAGCGGACCCGCGAGGGTGTGCTCGTCACGGTCCAGGACGACCAGGCGGACGACGCGCACCGCACCCTGGTCTCCAACATGGATGCGATCGCCAAGGCGGCACGCTCCGCCTCACCACCCCGCGGGCGACCGAAGAAGGCCGCCACGGAGCGTCGGGGCCCGAGGGTGCCGACGCCCTCGTCAAGCTCGTCGGGTGGGGACGGCACGTCACGGTTCGGATCGCTGTCGCGGCCGCTGATCATCCTGATCATCGGCCTGGTGCTGGCCACACTCATCCGCGGACTGATGGTCCCGATCCTGGTGTTCACGCTGGCGGCCGTCATCTACACGCTCGGCAAGCAGACCCAGGCCGACGACGACGGAGGGGGTTAGACGCCCCCGGACCCGGACGACGTCGGGGTCGGACCACCGAGCACCTCGCGCAGGAACCGCACCTGCAGCTCGAGCAGACGCTCGGACACGAGCTCCTGCGGGGTCATGTGGGTGACCCCGGACAGCGGCAGGAACCGGTGGGGTCGCCCATCGGCCAGCAGCGCGCTCGACAGGCGCAGCGCATGGGCCGCAACGACGTTGTCGTCGGCCAGCCCGTGGATGATCAGGAGCTCGGGGGTCTGATCCTCGGTCCACGCGACCGCCGGACCCAGCCCGGCAGCAGCGTCCACGAGGCTCGAGACCTCGTAGGCCTCCGGCGCCGCCGCAGGGGTCCCGAGGTAGCGCTCCGTGTAGTGGGTGTCGTAGAGCCGCCAGTCGGTGACCGGCGCCCCGGCGATCGCGGCCCGGAACAGATCGGGAGCCCGCAGGGTGGCCAACGCGGCCAGGTACCCCCCGAACGACCAGCCGCGGATCCCGACACGGGTCAGGTCCAGGCGCGGCTCCAGGTCGGCTGCGGCGATGACGGCGTCGCGTTGATCGGTCAGCGGGGCGGTGGCCAGGTCGCCGTGCAGCGCCCGCTCCCACCGCGGACCGCGTCCGGGCGAGCCGCGACCATCGACCACCAGCACCGCGAAGCCCTGGTCTGCGATCCACTGGGGCGTGACGTAGGCGCCCTGGCTGGCGACCACCCGCTGTGCATGCGGGCCGCCGTACGGATCCAGCAGGACCGGGAGCCGGGAGCTGCCGTCGTCGTCGGTGGGCAGGAGCAGAGCGGCGCGCAACCCGCGCTCGCCCAGTTCCAGCATCCGTGGTCGTGCGGTCACGGACGGCAGCTGGGTCACCACCTTGAGGTCGTGGGTCGCCTCCCCGTTCGACGTCGTCCAGTGCACGCGGACCCGGGGTCGTGCGTGGTCCAACGACGCGGTGGTCACCACCCGCACCCCCGAGACGACCGTCGCGCTGACAACCGCCGGCTCCGGACCGGTGAGCGCCGTCAGACCCTCCCCGTTCCAGCGGTGGAGGTGGATGACGGTCGGATCGTCCGAGGAGGCGGTCACGTGGACCCCGTCGGCGTCCACCCCCGCGATGGCACGGACCTGGAACCCGGGAGGGGTCACCGGTCGTCCGTCGACCACGAGCGCGCGACTGCCGGCGTCGCCATGGGTGTCGAGGTCCTCGACGGTGACCAGTGCAGCCTCGGACCAGGCCGGGCTGCCATGGACGAGCTCGACCCACGCATCGTCGGTGATGGTCCGCCACAGCTCCGTGCGACCGGTGACCGGATCGGCGCGGCGAACCTCGACGGTGCTCTGGTCACGACGCTGGACCTGCAACGTGAGGCGATCCCCGCCGCCCGGGTCGGTGTCCCACGACACCCGGGTGAGGTAGGGATACTGCTCACGGTCCCAGACCACATCGGCACGCCGACCGTCCTGCAGGGACACGACGGCGAGCCGCACGTCGGCATCGGTGGTCCCGGCGGCCGGATAGCGGTGTTCACGCGGCGCGACCCAGGGCGCGGACGGATCGGCGATGTGCCAGGTGGCGACCGCGGACTCATCCACCCGGGTGACCGCCAGCCGCTGCCCGTCCGGTGCCCACCAGTAGCCGCGGACGCGCAGCATCTCCTCGGCCGCGACGAACTCGGCCCGGCCCCAGCTCACCCGCTCCTCGACCAGCAGCGGGCGGGTGATCCCCGGCTGCGTCGGCCCGGCGGGCAGCTCGAGGATGTGCAGCCCATCGCCGCTGAGGTAGGCGACGCGCGCGGCATCGGGTGACGGCCGCGGATCGAAGACCGGTCCGGCGGACGGGTGGGCCACGGTGGCTCCGGTGGCTCGATCGTGGGTGAACAGCACACCACCGAGGGCGAACGCGAACAGGCGCAGCTCACGATCGGCCGCGTAGCTCACGATCCCGGCCGCCTGCTCGCGGGCGCGTTCACGACGTGCGCGCTCCGCGTCCGGCAGATCCTCGTCGTCCACCGCGAGCGAGCCGGCGTCGACCAGGAGCTGCTCGGTGGCGGTGCCGTCGTCGTGGAGGACCACCTCCCACAGCGATGTCACGGGATCCTCGCCGCTGGCGGTCCGGAGGTAGGCCACCCGGCTGCCATCTGCGGCGACCGTGGCCGCCCGTGGGAGTCCGAGCGTGAACCGTCGGGTCCGGGCGAGTTGCCGTGGGAAGCTCATCGTTGCACGGCTCCCGGGTCGGACACGTCGGCTCCGAGCGCCGCGTACAGCCCAGCCCCGACGGTGCCCGCATCGTCGCCGAGGATGGCCAGCTCGATCGGGGGCGGCTGGCGGAACGCAGCCCCGACGAGCCGCTCGCGCATCGCCCCTCGAGCCTCCGGCAGCAACCACCGCGCGGTGGTGGTCGCCGCACCGCCACCGACGAGGATCATGTCCGGATCGAGCGTGTTGACCACCGACGCCGCAGCGACCCCGAGCCAGCGTCCTGCCGCGGCCAGCAGGTCGCGGGACACCGTGTCCCCCGCATGGGCCGCGTCGCTGACCGCACGGCCATCGACCCGATCACGGTCCAGCTCGCGCAGCAGGGAGGCTTCGTCCCCATCCTCGAGGCGGTCGCGCGCCATCGCGCCGATCGCCGTCCCGGAGGCGTACGCCTCGATGCAGCCGCGGTTCCCGCAGGGGCAGCGTCGCCCGCCCTCCGCAACGATGATGTGGCCGGTCTCCCCGGCGTATCCGGAACGTCCGAGCACCAGCTCGCCCCCACGCGTGACACCGCCGCCGACACCCGTCCCGAGCGTGAACATGACCACGTCGAGGTGGCCGCGCGCCGCTCCGACGCGCTGCTCGGCGAACGCCGCGGCCGAGGCGTCGTTGAGGACGGTCACGGCACGGCCGAGCCGTTGCTCGAGCCGCTGCGCCAGCGGCAGGTCGCGGATCCCGATGTTCGGGCCGTACCGGACGGTGCCGTCGCGGCTCACCAGACCGGCCATCCCGATGCCGACCGGCAGGTCGTCACCGCCGCCACCACGGTCGTCGTCGCCGACACCACCGCGGTCGCCGTCGCCATCGCCACCCGCCACCTCGCCGACCACCTCGACGAGCACATCGACCAGCCTCGCCGGATCATGGGCGGGCGTCTGGCGCCGGACCGGACCGTGCAGGCCACCGTCGGCGGTCACCCGCGCCGCACGCAGGTGGGTGCCGCCGATGTCGATGCCGATGGCGATCGGTGGCCGCGGATCGGCCGGGCACGCGCCATCCCTTCGCCCGCATCCGCTCGGTCCCTGGTCGATCATGGTCGCCACGCCCCCGGTTCACCCTGCGCGGCACCCCCTGCCGATCGCGCCTCACCGTGTCGCACATCCGGGCCGTCGACCTGGATCCGTTCGAATCGGTCCGACGGTTGGCGCTGGCTGCGGTCAGCGCGGGAGGCCTGGGTGTCCTGTTCGAGCAGCCCGCGGATGGCCGCGGACAGGTGACGCGACGCCTCGTTGAGGTGCTCGAGGACCTCAGGCCGGTGCTCGCCGAGCAGCCGCAGACCGAGACAGACCGGACAGAGGCCGCAGGTCGAGGCGTCGTGTGCCTGATCCGCACCCGGTGCGTCGTGGTCGGCCGCCGGGTCGGTCCCACTGGCCTGCGTAGCCGGGCGACGAGCGGTCCGGTGGACGGTCAGCGGATCCTCGTCGACGGCCAGTTCGTCCACCCCGGGATCGTCAGATGCCCACCAGGGGCGTGTGTGCTCAGCACCCATACGCTCGTCCCTCCGCCGCTCGCGTCACGAGCCCACCTGGACGGGCTCCGACGAGCGGAAGCGTACGACGAGCCGTCCCCCGTCGAGACGGGCTCCCACGACCTCGCTCGATCGCAACGAATCCGGCAGGCTGAGCCGACGACGCACGCCGGCGACCTTGAGGTGCAGGTCGTCACCGTGCCGATGCACCTCCAGGTCATCGGTCGTCGCGAACGGCAGGACCAGGGTCAGCTGCCGTTCGTCACCGTCCGCGGACAGCTGCAGGGGCACCGACTCGTGCAGGACCCGCGCGGGGTCCCCGTCCGGGTACAGGTGCTCCGAGAGCTCCAGGAGCGCATCGACACCGATCGGTTCGTCACGCAGCAGTGGCGCCTGACGGATCTCAAGGGGGGCGAACGCCTCCCGCAGGGCCGTGAGGTGTTCCGCGTGACGACCGTGCCACCCTTCGAGGTAGGGGTCGGCGACCTCGGCGGGGAGCACCCGGTTGGCGATGACCGCATCGATGGCGTACCCGAACAGCGACAGCGACGTCGCCGTGCGCATCGACTCGGCCACCGCCAGGCGTTCCGGGTTGGTGACCAACCGCACGCTGGCCCGCTGGGGGTCCTGGAGCAGGGCATGCACGATCGCCAGGTCCGCATGGACCCGCTCGACCGCATCGAAGACGTGATCCCCGGGCACCGGGACGCCACCGGGAGGGTCGGATCCACGGCGACCCAGCGGCCGCGCCACCCGCGCCAGGTGGCGTCCGGCACCGAGGAAGCGGTCGGCGTACCAGCGCAGTGCATCCGGGAGTGCGAGCAACCGCAGGGTCTCCGCGGTCGGCGCGCAGTCCACCACGATCAGGTCGTGCCGACCGGAGGCCACCCGGAGCCGTAGGTCGATGAGCGCGAACAGTTCGTCCAACCCCGGCAGCAGGACCAGTTCCTCGGCCCGCGCCGCTTCCATCCCACCCGCGGCGAGCACCGTCGCCAGGTAGTCCCGGACCGCACCCCAGTGCTGTTCGAGCCGGGCCTGCGCATCGATCTGCTGGGCCTGCAGCTCACCCCCGGCCTGGCCCACCGACCCCGGGAACGGGATCGGCCCCGGCTCGTCGACCAGCGGCTCGTCGAGCACGTCGGCCAGCGAGTGCGCCGGGTCCGTCGAGGTCACCAGCACACGCGACCCACCCGCCGCCGCGCGGACGGCGGTCGCAGCAGCCACGGACGTCTTGCCGACGCCGCCTTTGCCGGTCACGAGCAGGATGCGGGTCAGGGATGCCTCCAGGGGCCGGGATCGACCGGTGACGGCCGGCTCACCAAAGACGGCAGGCTAGCTGACCGAGGCACCCAGGCACCGGCGGGCGCCGGGTGGGAAGCCGTTCCCTTCGGCCGGTCAGCCGCCCAGGGAACCAGCGGCGGCGAAGGCCACCATCAGCATCAACAGGCCGGTCACGCCGACGACCGTCCAGAGCAGACCACGCACACCGAAGGGTTCGCTGCTCTGCCCCTTGGTGATCGCGTTGGCGTCGACGAGCGTCGCTGCCCACAGGACCACCGCACCCACCAGCAGGACGATCCCCGGGCTGCGGCCGTCCTGCGTACTCACGATCCACCACAGGCCACCCACCGCCCACAGCAGGAACAGCGCGGCCCGGGTGACCCCGGAACCGACCCGACCGATGAGGAAGTGGCCGGCTCCTGGCAGCACCGCGGAGGCGCCCAACACGACCTGTTCAGCGACGTCGCTGCCGTCCGCTGACGGCGTGGCCGGGTCGCCGAATCCGACCCGGGCCCCACCACACGTGGCACAGACGGGATCCTCCAGAGCCACCCAGGATGTGCAGGTCGGACACCGCCACTCCACCTGCCCGTCGATCTCACGGATGTCACGGTCGGTGCGTCCCCCCGACGGCGCTGCCGCGGGGCCCGGTGCAGCTGCACCGGTGACGTCGGACGACGTCCGCGCCGGCGGAGCCGAGGCGGCCGGGTCGGAGGCGTCCCCGGTCGGCTGGTCGGTGGGCCGCCCCGTGGCGACGTCAGGCCCGGCCGCGGGCGGCGCGATCGGGTCAGGCGCGGGCGGCGCGATCGGGTCGGACGCGGGGCTCGCCGGGGCGGCCTGCTGGAACGATGCGTAGCACTGGGTGCACCAGGCCGCATCGTCGCTGTTGCGCGCGCCACAGGCATCACACCTCACGGGAGCAACCCCGCGGAGGTACGGGCCTCGAGCTGCAGGACGTCCTTGAGCCCCCAGAGCCCTCGACGCGCCGCCCGTCGGTAGCCGCGGTGCACGCGGGAGGGCCATCGCAACGGCGATCCCGCCACCACCAGGTGATGGACCACCGTGCCCGACCGGACCTCCTCCAGCCAGAACTCGCCCCGACCGTCCAGATCGCCGTCCAGGAGCAGTTCGAACCCGACGTCGTGCCGCCAGCGGACCGGTGTGAGCCCCAGGCGCAACCGCAGCCCGGGAGCGGCGGCGACCTCGAGCCCCCAACGCTCGTCCGGACCGACCGATGGCAGCGGACGGACCCGGGTCCCCGGCCACCAGGACGGCCAGGTACGGATATCGGTCACCCGGCGGTAGACCAGTTCGCGGGGAGCACGGACGAAGCCGGCGTCGTCGACCGACAGCCGCACGTCAGGCCCCCGTCACATCGGTCACGAACTCCACCACCGCAGCCTCCACCGCCGGCCCATCGTGGTCCAGCATGACGACATGGTAGGAGCGCTCGCACAACAACTCACGGATGTCCGCACTCCCGACGAGTTCCTGCAACTCGATCCCATCGCCGGGTGGCACGGTGTGGTCGACCAGCGACCGCACCACCAGCAGCGGCTGCGTGAGGTCGAGCAACTGCGACCGGATCCGCGGCAACTCGACCATGAGGGAGCGTGCGGCACGCGTGGACACGCGGTCGTAGGCATGCTCCCACACCCCCGGACGGGCGACATCGTTCGCCGGCATCCCGGCCAGTCCACGCGGCACCCACGGCACGACGTACTGCAGCAGCGGCGACAGGCTCACCAGGAGCCCGCCACGATCGGTCAGCGGCGCGTTGATGGAGACCACCGCATCGATGTCTTTCGGACGTCGACTCGCGATGTCCAGCGAGAGGGTGGCCCCCATCGAATGCCCGACGAGCACGAGATGTTCGAGCCGCGGTCGCAGGTTGTCCACGAGCCGCTCCAGCGCAGCGATCCAGTCGCGGTACCGGGTCCGCGCCAGATCGTGGTGATCGGTCCCGTGACCGGGCAGGACGGGCACCTCGACCGTGAACCCCTCGGCCGCGAGCCGCTGGCCGAGCGGTCGCGTGGATGCGGGGTTCGCGGTGAACCCGTGCGTGACGATGACACCGACCGCGCCGCGCGGCCCCGCGCCCACGGCTGACCACGGTTGCGCACCTGCGACCGACACCACCGCATCCACCCCTGCCTCCTCACCGACCGGCGACCCTGGGCACGGGCCGCTGCGTCACCGTCGCCGCTGCCGTGCCCGGCGCACCGCGCGGCGACGTCGGCACCGTAGCCTCGACCGTCGTGGATCCACCGGTCGGGGCATTAGGCTCCCCGCCCACACCTGGGGTGGAGGACTCGGTGACCGACACGGCACGGCCGGGGACCCTGGTCCCCGTCACCGCCCTGATCGCGCTGGTGTTCTTCGATGTCCTGCGGGTCTGGTTGCCCTCGCTGCTGTTCGTCGTCGGCGACGCGGGATCGACCTCGGCCACCGTGATGGGCGCGATCGCACTGGCCATCGCGATCGTCGCTCCGTTGGTCTGCGGGTTGCTCGGCGAGGCCGTCATCCGGATCGGCTGGCCGCTCGGGATCACGTTGGTGGTCGCCGGGAGGTTGCTCCTGCAGGTATCCGACGGCGGACCGCTGCAGTTCGCCGCATCGTCGGTGGCCATCGTCGGCGCGGGCATCGCCTTCGGCGTGATCGGAGCCGGTGCCCCGTCAGGTCGCCAGGCACGGATCGCGGTGCTGCTCGGGATCGCCGGTTCGATCGCGATCCACATCGGTCTCGGAACGACGGACCTCGTGTGGCGGGATGGTCTCACCGCCTGGGCCGTGCTCATCGTCCTACTGGGGTCGAGCGTGCTCGCCGCCCGGGATGCTCGCGGGATCCTCGCACCTGACCACGCGGTTGTCCCCGGTCCCGCCTGGCCGTGGTGGCTCATGGGCCCGGTGCTCGTGCTCGTCGGCATCCTCACCGCAGCGCCCGGGCGGGTGGTGACCGCGACGGGCTGGCCGGACGTGCTGGTGGTCAGCACGGTCGTCGTCGCGCACGGGCTGGCGATCGCGGCGGCGATCAGTGCCCGCTGGTTCGGGCCGGCCGTCGCGGGTGCGACCGGCGCCGGCCTGGTGCTGTTCGGCACGGCCGGGTCCCTGCAGGCCGCGTCGATCACCGCGGTGGCCGCGCAGGTGCTGCTCGTCGTCGGGTTGGGCCTGACCGTCGGAGCCGTCACCCGCGCGGATGTCGGAGTGAGCGCACGCCGGCGTGCCGTCGCGGCTGCGGGCTTCCCGCTGGCCTTCCTGACGATCGGGTTCCTGTACTACGCGGGCTACGACCTCGTCCTGCCGTTCCCCCGTCGGGCGGTGCTGCTCGCGACCTCGACCATCGTCGCCGGCGCCGGGCTGTTCATCGCGACCGCGGAGTTCCGTCCCGCCCTGCGGGAGCGGGGTACGGCCCGTCAGGTCCTGGCGGTCGTCGCAGCGACCGTGGTCACCGCCGGTGTCGCCGCGGCGCTGGTCGCCACGCCGGCTCCCACGCAGCCGGCACCCGGCCAACCCGGCGATGAGATCGGCATCACGCTCTACAACATCCACATGGGGTTCGACCCGCACGGACGGATGTCCCTGGGAGAGATCGGCCAGGCCATCGACGACACGGATGCGGACATCGTCGTGCTCAACGAGGTCGATCGCGGCTGGCTGACCACCGGCAGTCGGGAGCCCCTGCGGATGCTCCAGGAACGTCTGGACATGCCCTACGTCTTCGCGCCCGCCGCAGACGAGATCTGGGGGAACGCCGTGTTCAGCCGGTACCCGATCACCGAGGTCAACATCGAACGACTGCCACGGGGCAGCGATGCGATGGCCCGCAGCCAGCTCATCGTCGTCCTGGAGGTCGAACCCGAACGACGGGTGGCGCTGATCGCGACCCACCTGTCACACGTCGACCAGCAGGGCGACACCCGGCTGCCCCAGGCGCGAGCCGTGGCCGGGACGCTCGCACGGCTCCAGGAACGGGGGGTCCCCGTCATCATCGCCGGCGATCTCAATGCCGAACCCGACGATGCCGAACTGGCCACCTTCGGCGACATCGCACGCTCAGCGGTCCCCGAGACGAACCCCACCTTCCCATCCGCCGACCCGGAGGTCCAGATCGACCACATCCTCGTCACCCAGGAGTTCGACGTCGTCGGGTCCGACGTGCCGCAGGCCGGCGGTTCGGATCACCTCCCGGTGACCGCCCGGGTGGTGCTGGTCCCCCCGGACGAGGACGGATGACGGGGATGGCTCGCGCCACGCACGCGAGCGACCGCTGGGTCGGGGCCGCGCCGCTCCCGGTCGGTCCGAGCATCCGCCGCGATCATCTGCGCGGTCATCTGTCCGGGGTCTGCGGGCGAACGACCTCGTCGAGCACCCGCGTGAACCGCTCCGCAGCCACGGTCCAGGACCACTGGCGCGCGACCCACTGCCGACCGGCCCGTCCGGCGTCCCGCCGGGCCGGGGGATCATCGACCCAGCGATCGATGGCGGCGAGCACCGCCGCCCCGTCGCGGCCGTCGACCACGGTGCCGGTTGTCCCGTCCAGCACCGTCTCCGGCGCACCACCGGAGCGACCGGCGACGACCGGGAGGCCGCCCGCCTGCGCCTCGAGGTAGACGATCCCGAGCCCTTCGACGTCCATCCCGGCCCAGCGGTCCCGGCAGGGCATGGCGAACACGTCCATCGCGGCGTACGCCCCCGGCAGGTCGGGATCTTCGACGCGGCCGGCGAAGACCACCTGGGCGGAGCCACCGAGCCGCTCCACGCGCCGCGTGAGCTGGGCCTTGAGCGGTCCCTCACCGACGAGGACCAACCAGGCGTCCGGATGGCGACGCCGCAGCTCCGGCCACCGGTCGACGAGCGTGTCCTGCCCCTTGCGGGCCACCAGGCGTGAGACGCAGCCCACGACCGGCGCGTCGGCGGGGATGCCCCAGCGTCGACGCCACTCCCGGCCGAGGGACGGATCGACCTGGAAGCGCTGCGCGTCGACACCCGGAGCCACACGCGCGATCCGGTCGGCGCGCACGTGTGGTGCCAGGCACCGTTCGGACCAGTCGCTGATGGTGGTGACCGCCGCCAGGCCCCGGGTCGCACGCCGGACCAGCCGGCCGCCTCCGACGCGCGACAACCCGGCTTCCAGCCCGTGGGACAGGGCGACGATCGGAACCCCCAGACGCTCGTGGAGTGCCGGCGCGAGCTCACCGAGCGGCCACATGGCCCCCAGCACGACCACCTCGACGTCGTGCTGTCGGGCCAGACCGATCGCGCGTCGACGGATCGCCGGTGTGGGCTGGACCCCGCCGGGCGCCCGCACCGTCCGGTAGGGCTGCCGGTCATCGTGGGCGGCCGCCGCTCC
>JAWLFE010000009.1:0-51884 GCA_041685735.1 Nitriliruptoraceae bacterium | reverse complement strand
GCAGGTAGAGATCGAGCGCCTCCGTGGTCCCGGCGACGACGCCCGTCGGCAGCCGGCTCGGGCGGCCCGGAACGATGTTGGTAACCCCGTCGGCCGACCCATCGCCGGCATCCGACCCGCCGCCGCCCCGATGATCCGCGGTCCCCCGCTCCGATCCGGTCCCTCGTCGTTCGTCGGTCCGGCGGCGCTGCTCGCGGCGGCGCTGCTCGTCGGCTCGCCGCAGCTCGGTCAGCTGCCCACGGAGTTCAGCGACCTCCGCATCCCGTCGACGTCGCTCACGTTCCACGGCGCGGGTGCGTTCACCGTCCGCGTCCAGCACCTGCTGCTCGAGTTCCCGGACCTGCTGTCGCAGCACCTCGAGTTCGTCACGAGCCGCCTCGAGCTCACGCACCGCGGCATCGGCGCGTGCGTCGGCTCCGGCCGCTCGGCGACGCGCGGCATCACGCTCCTCCCGGACGGTCCTGAGCCGTTCCCGGTCGCGCGTGGACCGCCGTCGCTCCCGATCATCCGACGGACCGCTCGATGGGCGGGCGCGTGCGGACGCCCCGGCCGTGTCCGCGGTCCCGCTCCGTCCGGCCACCACCCATGCCACGTCCTCCGGTACCGGATCGATGGCCAGGACCTCGGCGCGGATCGTGTCCCAGATATCGGGCGCCACGATCAGTTCGCACAGCTCACGCCGGCCGGACCCACCAGCCAACCGACCGGTCGGCGCAGCCCGCAGGCTGACACCCCGCTCGCCGAGCCGCTCCTCGTCGATGTCCATCAGGGCGGCGCGCAGGTACGGCAGCAGCGCCGCCCACCGGTCCGCGTCCAACGCAGCGAGCACCGCGGCGTCGGGCGGTGGACTCGGCGGACCCGCGGCATCCTCGGCCACTACGGCTGCGGTGGCGAGACCGGCGCACGCTCGACCCGGATCGCATCCGCGCGCCCGCACCAGCGGCAGGTCACCGAACCGAGCTGCTGGTCCAGGATCTCCTCCTCTTCGACACGGCTGGTCCCGCCGAGGTCGAAGTGGTGGAACTGACGGGTCGTGGCCGTCATCACCACGTCGAAGCGCGTCACGTTGCCGCAGGCATCGCAGCGGTAGCGGTGGTCGGGCTCGATCCCCTGGACGAGGTGGGTGACCGACGGCTCGGCCGGGGTGCCGGGCCCACCCGACGGCAGGGTGGCCGGGTCCGATCCGGGGTCACGCGGGGGCGAGGTCATCAGGGACTCCGAGGTGGTGGCCGGGGCGGGATGTGGTGGCCGGGGGGATGGTCGTGCCGTGCGCGGCCCGACGGCTCCGCGACGAGCGGACGGGTGTCAGCGCCGGCGCGGTTCGCGACGCCGACCGGCCGCGAGCCAGACGGGTTCGTCGGGAACGGGCGTCCGTTCCGGGGCCGGCGCCAGGGCCGTCGGATCGGCAGTGAACCATGGACCGTCGGGACCGGCCGGGAAGCGACCCGGAGACCGCGCCGTGTCGCCGTCGGTCCGGACCTGCTCGGCGAGGTCCCGGCACGTCACCCGGGCGGCTGAGACGTCCACCCCCCGATGCAGGGATGGGTAGCTCTCCAGGCGTTGACCGGCCCGTTCGAGCAGCGCCAGGGCACCGACCTGGTTCCCGCGTTGGAGGTGCACGCCGGCGACCGCGATCTGGATCACCCCCTGCCACAGGTCCTCATCCGCCTGTGGACTGGCATGCCAGACCGCCTCCAGGCACTCGTGTGCCTCGAAGAAGCGCTCGTCGTTCCACAGCCGGACGCCGAGGTCGAGGGCCTCCTCGACCGTGGCGGGGTCGTGCTCCTGGGCCAGCGGCCACACGTCGGTGTCGTAGGGCAGCGGCCGTCCGGTGCGATCACGTGGCCGCGCCTGTTCGGGACGCCCGTCGTCGCGCCGGTCGCGCTCGTCGGTGGCCATCCTACGATCCTCGTGCATCGGGGGCACCAGCGTAACGAGGCGACGGGCCCCAGTAGCCTCCTCGCGTGCCAGAACTCCCCGAGGTCGAATCCGTACGGCGGCAGCTCGTGCCCGAGCTGACCGGCCGCGTCGTCGTGAGCGTCTGGTGGGATGCCCACCCCCACGCCCGCCTGTCGGATGTCCACCTGCTCGAGGGTCACCGGATCCGCTCGGTCGAGCGACGTGGCAAGTTCCTGCTGTGCCCGCTCGTTCCGGGTGCATCCACGGATCGCGCTGCCCCACCCGGCGGCGTCGATCCCCCGGCGCTCGAACTCGTCCTGCACCTCGGCATGACGGGCTCCATCCGGATCCAACCGGTCGATGGGCCCCTGACGACCGACCTCGGACCACCGCCGGCGCACGTTCGGGCGAGCTTCGTGCTCGACGATGGCCGGGTCGTGCTGTTCAACGACCCCCGGCGCTTCGGGCGCGTGTCCGTCGTGCCGGCGGGTGGGTACGCGGGACGGATCCCGACGCTGGCAGCGCTCGGACCTGAGCCTCTGTCGGACGACTTCGAGGTGGCCGCGTTCGTGGCCGCGCTCGCCCGGACCTCGTCACCGATCAAGGCGAAGCTGCTGGACCAGCGACTGGTGGCCGGGGTGGGCAACATCTACGCGGACGAGGCGCTGTGGCGGGCCAGGATCCACCCCGGATCACGTCGTGTGGGGGCCAGTCGAGCCCGGGCACTGCACAGCGCGATCCGGGACGTGCTGACCTCCGCGATCGAACGCGAGGGAACGACCTTCCGCGACTACCAGATGGTCAACGGCCAGAGCGGGCGCAACGCCGACTTCCTGGAGGCATACGGTCAGGGGGACCTCCCCTGTCGACGCTGCGGGACGACGATGCGCAGGACCGTCATCGCCCAGCGCGGCACCACCTACTGCCCGCAGTGCCAGCGACACTGATCGGCCGCGGGCCGGAGGCGCGGCCCGGTCAGGCCCGCGCACCCGTGCGGGCGCGCAGCGCACCGGCGACCAGACCATGGGCGAACGCCCGGGCCTCATCGGGGTCATCGACACGCACGTGCATGGGCGGGAAGGTGAAGTACGACAGGATCAGGCGCATCACGACCTCGGCCGCCGCCGGAGGATCGACGCGTCGGAACTCCCCGGCGGCAACCCCCTCCTCGATCAGCCCGGTGAACAGCGCCAGCCCCTGACTGACGACGGGGCCACCGTTCGCGGTGATCCGTGGGAGCAGGATCCCGGGTTCCTCATCCCTGCCCCGGGTGAGCACGGGATGCTCGAGGAAGAACCGGACACCGGCGAGGAACGCCGCCTCGACCCTGGCGCCGGCGTCCGGCTGATCGGTGGCCGCGCGGCCGAGCACCCGTGCGAAGCGTTCCGCCTCCCGGGCGAGCAACGCGTCGATCACCGCGTCCTTGTTGCCGAAGTGCCGGTAGAGCGTGGCCTTCCCGGCGGTCGCCTCGCGGGCGATGTCCTCCATCGTGGTCTTGCGGATCCCGACGGCGACGAAGCGTCCCGCCGCCGCGGTGAGCAGATCCTCACGGCGGCCGGGGCGGCCGTTGCCGGACGGTGCTGGAACCTGCACGGTGGCCCTCCCGGGGTCGCTGATCACCACGCCCCCGACACGTCGATGGGCGGTGAGACGGTAGTACGGCGTCCGTTCCCCCGGGCGAGCGACTGCGCGCCGGGATGTCGGAGCGACCTGCTACAACCGGGGATGCGAACACTTGTTCGCTCCTTCCGCTCCATCACCTGTCAGGAGGCCTCGCATGGCCATCCAGCCGCGGTTCGAGGACCTGGGCTGCCCACTGATCGGCACGACGTTCGTGGTCGTCGACCTCGAGACGACCGGCCTGCGACCCACCGTCGACCGGATCACGGAGGTCGGCGCGGTCAAGGTGCGGGGTGGTGAGGTCCTCGGTGAACTGCGCACCTTCGTGCACCCCGGTCGCCCCATCCCCGCCGCGGTCACCGCCGTCACGGGGATCACCGACGCCATGGTCCGCGGCGCGCCGACGATCGACCAGGTGCTGCCGAGCCTGCGCACCTTCCTCGGCGACGCGGTCTTCGTCGCGCACAACGCCCCGTTCGACCTCGGCTTCCTCCGGGCGGCCGTGGCCGAGCACGGCGACGGCGGGCACCTCGATCCCGTGGTCGTGGACACGGCTCGCCTGGCGCGACGGTTGCTCCGCGACGAGGTCCGCGACCTGCGCCTGGCGACCCTCGCCCGCCACCTGCGCAGCCGGACCGCTCCGGAGCACCGGGCCCTGTCGGACGCCCGGGCCACGGTCGACGTGCTCCACGGCCTGATCGAGCGCGCTGGAACGCTCGGAGCCACGACCCTGGAGGACCTGCGCGATCTGGCACGCTCCACGTCGGACAAGCGCTTCCGCCGGATCTCGCTGGTGCACGACGCACCGTCGAACTGTGGCGTCTACCGCTTCCTCGATGCCCGTGGGGAGGTCCTCTACGTCGGCAAGGCCACGGACCTACGCACCCGGTTGCGCAGCTACTTCGGGCAGGACCGACGGCGGCGCATCGACGACCTGATCCGCGAGACGGCCCGCGTGACCTGGACGCCGACCGCCACGCTCATCGAGGCCGAGGTCCGCGAGGTCCGCGAGATCCACCGGCACCTCCCCCGCTACAACCGCCGCTCGAAGCGCACGCCCGCACCCGCCCACCTGGCGGTGACCCGTGAGCCCTTCCCCCGCCTGTCCATCGTGGCCGCACCACGCGACACCCACCGTGCCACGTTCGGCCCCCTGCCCTCCCGGCGTGTGACCGAGACCCTGGTCGCCGCATGGCAGACGTGGCTGCCGATCCGTACCTGCACGGACCGGCTCCGTGCCCGACAGGACCACGCGGCCTGCCTCATGAAGGACCTCGGCAACTGCGGGGCGCCCTGCGACGGCACCCAGTCACGTGCGGACCACGAGCGGCTGATCGAGCGGGTCGAGGCCTCGTTCCGAGACCCGACACCGGTGCTGGTCGCCCTCCGACGACGTATGGAGGATCGCGCGGCCGCCGGCCGGTTCGAGGAGGCCGGCGAACTCCGCGGACAGTTGCACACCGTGGCCCGCACCCTGCTCGCGCTGCGGCGTCGCCTGGCGATCATCGCCGTACCCGAACTGGTGCTCGCCCGGGACCTCGGTGCGACGACCCAGGTCCTCGTGCTGCGGGCCGGTCGGCTCGCGGCATCGCTGTGCCTCGAAGCGGTGGGCGCAGCTCCCGCGTCGGCTGGCCACGACGACCGGCGACGTGGCGACGACCGGGGACGCGGCGACAACGGGGGGCGCGACGACAACGGGGGGCGCGACGACAACGGGGGGCGTGGCGACCGGCGGTGTGGCGACGACCAGCTGATCGAGAGGGTCCGTGAGCAGCTCGCGTTGACGCCGATCGAGGCGCCCGCCGACCCCCCGACCGCCCGCGACACCGAAGAGATCGACCTGCTGCTGCGCTGGATCGATGAGGGCCCGACCCGGTTGCTGTGGTCGGCCGGCGGCTATGCCGAGCCCTACGAGGGAGGCAGCGAGCTCGCCGCCGTGGCGCAGGAGGCCCGCCTGGTCGCCCGCGCCGTCCACCGTGACCGCCAGGCGCTGAGCGGCGCGAAGGTGTCGAGGCGGGAGCGGGCCCGGGCCACGTGACCCCGATCCTGCTCCGGTCAGGTGAGCTCGAAGAACGGGCTCCACGCCTCGGCGAGGCGCATCCGCGACCCGGGCTCGCGCCCGAGCCAGTCGACCCGGATCCGGTAGCGCCCCGGTCCGACCGGGGGGCCCGGGGGTTCGTCCGCCCACGCGGGCACCAGCGGCCCCTGGTGCTGGTTCCAGTAGGACGGCCAGATCGCGATCGGGCCGGGCAACCACCGGTCGACCGCCACGCTCGATGCGGGGCGGTCGAGTGCATCGCTGGCGACCTCGCGGTGCCCCTCGTCACGGACGCTGAGGATGTAGCGCTGCCATCCGGGGTAGTGGTGCTCGACCAGGCGCGGCCCCTGGTTGGCTGCGGTGACGGTGATGCGAACCGCCTGGGTCGGGGCGTAGACCGACCGATCGGTCATCACCTGCAGGTCGAATCCGTCGAACGCCTCGCCACCGGCGACCGGTGGTACGTCATCGGGTGGCAGGCCGCTCACGACCGGCTCATGGCCGGCTCATGACACGACCGAGCCGGGCGCCAGATCCCGATCGGGGGCGAGCAGTGCGACGGTCCCGTCCGGCTCCAGTCCTCCGAGGATCAGGAACTCGCTGACGAACCCGGCGATGCGCTTGGACCCGAGGTTCACCGCTCCGACGACCTGGCGGCCGAGCAGCTCCTCCGGCGTGTACGAGGTCACCTTGGCACTGGTCTGCAGGAGGCCCAGCGGGCCGAAGTCGACCGTCAACCGGTAGGCCGGATCCCGGGCCTCCGGGAAGGGCGCGACGTCAGTGACTCGACCGACGCGCAGATCCAACGCCAGGAAGCCGTCGAACCCGACGTCGGGCTTCCGCGGCAGGTCGGCCGGCTCGTAGGGACGCGCCTCGGGGTCGATGCGATGCGCCTCACCCATGGCTCGCCGCCAGTTCGTTGCTCCGGGCCACCCACCGGTCCTTCAATGCCGCCGCAGCACCGCTGTCGAGGGTGGCGGCCGCCCGCTCCACCCCGTCGGCGAGCCCCGCGACCGCGTCCGCCGCGTACAGGCCGGCGGCCGCGTTCAGTACCACGATGTCGCGGTGCGGACCCGGGTCACCCGCCAGGACGGCGTTGGCGATCGCCACATTGCGCTCGACATCGCCACCTCGCAGCTGTTCGAGCGTGGCGAGCTCGATGTCGAGCTCCCGCGGATCGACCGTGCTCCTGGTGACCTGCCCGTCACGGACCTCCCACACGTCGCTCGGGCCGGTCGTGCTGAGTTCGTCGAGGCCGTCCGCGCCGCGGAACACCAGGACGTGGCGCTTGCCGAGCCGTGCGAGCGCGTCGGCCATCACGGGTGCCAACCTGGCGTCAGCGACCCCCACCGCCATGGACGGCGCGGCGGCCGGGTTGGACAGGGGTCCGAGCAGGTTGAAGGTCGTGCGGATGCCCAGCTGCTGGCGAACGGGCGCGACCACGCGCATGGCGGGATGGAAGGTGCGGGCGAACAGGAAGCCGATCCCCGTCTCCTCGATGCACCGGGCGACGTCGGCCGGCGGGAGGTCGAGGTCGATCCCCCAGGCCTCGAGCAGGTCCGCACTGCCACACGCGCTGGACGCGGCACGGTTGCCATGCTTGGCCACCGGCTGTCCGGCCGCCGCGATCACCACCGCCGCGACCGTGGAGATGTTGCTGGTGTTCGCCCCGTCCCCACCGGTCCCCACGATGTCGACGACCCGGTCGGCGGTCTGCGGCGCGAGCGTGATCGGGGCGGCTTCGGCCAACATCACCCGCACGAACCCGGCGATCTCCGATGCCGATTCGCCCTTCGCCCGCAGGGCCAGCAGCAACGCTGCGATCTGGGCGGGCTCGGCACCGCCCTGCATGACCTCGGCCAGGACGTCGGCCGCGTGGTCCTCATCCAGGTCCTCGCCGTGCAGGAGCGTGGTCAGGACCGCGGGCCAGACGATCGGCGCGCGTGCTTCGGGGTCGGTCATCGATCGTTGCGGAGCGCCGAGGCGACCTGCTTGGCGGCAGAATCGCTGTCACCGTACGGCGGCACCTCGATGCCCTCGAGCCGCCGGACGACCCGCGCCAGTTCGAACGGATCGACGGGCTTGAGCAACACCTCGTTGGTCCCCGACCACTTCGCCAACCACCGGTCCTGTTCCCGTGAGGTCATGACCAGCGATGGCATCGGCGGCGTGCCGTCGAGCTCCGCGCGCAGCCGCAGGTCGTAGAGCATGGCGAACCCACCGCGCGGGTAGAGGTCACCGTCGACGACCAGGACGTCGTAGCGCTCGCCCTCGTCGAGGATCAGCTTGCGGACCTCACCGGCGGAGACGGCCTCGACGACCTCGGCCGCCGCCTGCAGCTCCAACGCGCTGACAGCCCGCAGTCGTTCCTTCGCATCCTCAGAGACCACCAGGACTCGCACGTCACACCTCCGGTCGGCACCCGACGGACGAACCGTACCGCGATGGCGCCGCGACATCCCCACGGTGGATGGGAGAGACCGAGGAGGTGGACGGGAGAGACCCGGGGAGGCGGGCGGGAGATACCCGGGGAGGCGGGCGGGAGATACCCGGGGAGGCGGGCGGGAGATACCCGGGGAGGCGGGCGGGAGATACCGAAGCGCGCAGGTGGGAAGTAGGCTCCGCCGCGGGAGCGGGCCGTCTGGTCCGTGCACGCGTGGGAGAGGATCGGGCATGGTCGCGAGCACGATGATGGATGAACCCCTGACCGTGGTCCAGTTGCTGGAGCACGGACGTCGGGTCCATCCCGACCGCCACGTGGTGACCTGGGAGGGCGATCGGGCCCGTCGGGTGAGCTTCGCCGACACCTACGAGCGCACCCGGCGGCTCGCTGCCGGGCTCGCGTCGCTGGGGGTCGAGGTCGGCGACGTCGTCGCCACGTTCTGCTGGAACCACCAGGAGCACGTCGAGGCCTACTTCGGGGTGCCGTGCATCGGCGCGGTCCTCCACCAACTCAACATCCGGCTGTTCCCGGACCAGTTGGCCTTCGTGATCGACGACCTCGGTGACCGTGTCATCCTGGTCGACGACTCGCTGATCCCGGTACTCGCTGGCGTGCTCGACGAGGTGACGAGCCCGGAGGTCTTCGTGGTCATCGGCGACGGCGATGCCTCGGCACTCGAGCCGCACGGTCAGGTCGTGCGCTACGACGACCTCCTGGCCGCCAACGAGCCGTTGGCGGCCTGGCCCGCGATCGACGAGCGGTCCGCGGCCGCCTCCTGCTACACCAGCGGAACCACCGGCAACCCCAAGGGTGTGGTCTACAGCCATCGGTCGATCTGGACCCACACGTTCGGCGCCATCGCCGGCGGCGTGCAGGTCGTCGAGGGCGATCGGGTGCTGATCATCGTCCCGCAGTTCCACGCCAACGCGTGGGGCCTCGTGCACGTCGCCTGGATCCGTGGGACGGACATGCTCATGCCAGGGCCGTACCTGCAGCCCGAACCGCTGGCGGCCTTCATCGCCGCGGAACGACCCACCTGCAGCGCCGCGGTGCCATCGGTGTGGAACGGCGTCCTCGCGCTCGGCCAGGAGCAGGAGCTCGACCTGTCGTCCCTGTCCTGGGTCGTGGTCGGTGGCTCCGCGGTCCCCCGGGCGATGATCGATGCGTTCGAGGACCGCTACGGCATCGAGATCATCCAGGGCTGGGGCATGACCGAGATGTCCCCGCTCGGCAGCGTGGCCATCCCACCGGCCGGCGCCGAGGGTGAGGAGTCCCGGGCGTACCGTGCACGCACGGGCAGGATCGTGCCGGGCGTGCAGATGCGGCTGATCGATCCCGACGGGGTCGAACAGCCCTGGGATGGCCGGTCGATGGGCGAGATCCAGGTCCGCGGCCCCTGGGTCACGGCCGGCTATCACGGCGTCGACTCGCCCGAGAAGTTCGATGACGGGTGGCTGCGCACCGGCGACGTCGGGGTGATCGACCACCACGGCTACATGCAGATCGTCGATCGCACGAAGGACGTCATCAAGTCCGGGGGCGAGTGGATCAGCTCGGTCGACCTCGAGAACGCGCTCATGGGCCACCCCGACGTGGTGGAGTGCGCCGTCATCGGGGTCGCGGACGAGCGCTGGGACGAACGCCCACTCGCCTGTGTCGTCGTGCGATCGGGCGCGACCCTCACCCCCGACGACCTCAACACCTACCTCGCCGACCACGTGGCGAAGTGGTGGCTCCCCGAGCGCTACACCTTCGTGGCGGAGGTCCCGAAGACCTCGGTCGGCAAGTTCGACAAGAAACAGCTGCGAGGTCGCTACGAAGCCGGGGACCTGTCGGTCGTCTCGCCCTGAGGTCCGGGCGGGCCGGGAAGGGTGCGGGCAGGACCGGGAAGGGTTCGGCCGGTACCGCGATGGCATTGAGGGTACGATCGACCGACGCCGAACCCGGTTGCGACCGGGACGGGGGACCCACCGTGGCACCGACCCATGGCACCGACACCCTCGATCGGTCGGCGCTCGATCGACCATCGACCGTGAGGTCGCGCGATCGGCTCGACGGCCACCGGGGCGGATCCGGACCGCCCGGCCCGGTCGGGCGACTCCGGCCCGAGCCCGTCAGCGAACCCCGCAGGCAGTGAGGAGCAACGATGGCTCTCCCCGAACCTGCGCGACCGATCCTGGTTCCCGTCGCGAACCCGGCATCCGCTCCGCCGTTGCTCCGGTACGCAGCGGATCTGGCAGGCGCCGGTGGGACGGTCGATCTGCTCACCGTCGTCGGCCCCGATGCCTCCGCTGAGACCCATGCGCATGCATGGCAGGGACTCACCGAGGCCGAGCAACTCGCGACCGAACTGGGCATCGAGGTCCGCGGCCGGGTGCGCACGTCGCAGGGCCCCGGCACGGGGGTCCTCGAGGCCATCGACGACAACGACCCCTGGCTCGTCCTGATGGGTTGGCGGGGCACCACCTCGGCGTCCGACGTGTTCGGCCGGTTGATCGACCACGTCGTTGGCCGCTCCAGCGTGCCGCTCGCTGTCATCCGCCTGGGGCTGCAACCGGTCGATCGCATCGTCGTGCCGATCTCGGCCGAGCACCTGCTGCCCGGAGGCTGTGGCAGCCTCACGCTGGCCGCCGAGCTCACCAGCCGTATCCGCGCTTCGACCGCGCATCCGACCACAATCCTGCGCAGCGGGAGCCGCGAGCACGACCTACCCGCGTCGATCCACCGCCTGGGTGATCGGATCCACCACGACCCCAGACGAACCCATCGCGCGGTCGAAGCCTTCTCCCGACCCACCGATCTGATCATCGCGCCGGTTGCGCCGACGGCTTCTGGTCTGCGGGCCGCGACCACCCACCTGGCCTGGGCGGCACCCGATGCGTCGCTGCTCGTCGCCGTCGACGTCGGTCCGGTCCCGCAGGAGAGCCTGGTGGACGCGGTCCTCGACGCCGGCAACCCACCACCCGTCCGGCAGGTGCCACCCCGCCGGGAACAACGCATCGTCGTCACGATCCGGCTCCCGGATGGACAGACGCTGGAGACCGACGCCGTCGAGGAGATCCTGCTCGGCGTCGGGACGGTCGAACTCGTCATGTCCTGGTGGCCCGCCGAGGACGACCGCGCCCACGTCGGCGCCACCGTGACGGTCACCTCCGAGGGCCCCAACCGCGCTCTGGCCTCGGTGATGACCGCGATGCACGACGCGGCGGCCCTGGCCGGTGCCGAGATCAGCTACGAACTGGACCGCGGGAACCCGGTGGCGCAGGCCTCCGTCGACACCACGACACGTGGCTGAGGACGGGACACGACACGTGGCTGAGGACGGGACGCGAGTGGAAGAGACAACACCAGTGCACGAGACCGGGATCCGCGAGGTCGACGCCCGCGGATTGGCGTGCCCGATGCCGGTCATCGAGTTGGCGCGCGCGATCGAGGAGGTCGCGGTGGGCTCCCGGGTGCGACTGCTGGCCACCGACCCCGCAGCGGACGTCGACGTCCCGGTGTGGTGCCGGATGCAGCGACATCGGCTGCACGAGCGGGGCACCGACGACGGCGTCACGACCTTCGTGGTCGAGCGGCACCGCTGAGACCGCGCCCGCACCAGGCGGGACAGCCGCGCAGGGCGGCTCACGGAAGCTGCGCGAGGATCTGCCTGATGGCCTGCGCGACTTCGGACGGTGCCTGACCACCATCGAGTTCCAGGTAGGCCGTGAGACCACGGCCGTCGACCAGCAGGCGCCCCCGCAGCCACAACGGCTGCACGCCGTGCTCACCGAGCGCTGCCCCGGCGGCGACGGCGGCCTCGTCGGGGAGTCGTCGCAGTGCGGTGATCACCGCCGGTTCCGCACCGAGCGGGACGACCGCCAGCTTGCCACCGTCGGACCAGCGCCCCTCGAGCGCGGACCAGACCTGTTCGTAGCACTCCCAGGCTGCCTGGCTGCCGAGGCCGTCGAGGTCGGCTCCCGTCTCATCCCGGATGGCCGCCAGGACCACGGCATGGACGATCTCGGTCAGTGGACCGCTGCCACCGTCGAGGTCCGCGAACACGCGCACGAGCCAGCCGTGCCGCCCGACCGACGATCGCTCGATGTGTTCGACGACCGCATCGCGAACCTCCGGCGACCAGACCTCGAGCAGGATCTGGTTCCAGCCGGACTCGTCATCCACGACGATCCGTGACCACGTCAGACCTAGAAGGTGGCGCTCTCACCGCAGGCGCAGGAACCCGAGGAGTTGGGGTTCTCGATCGAGAACCCGGACGCCTCCAGCGATTCCTTCCAGTCGATCACGGTGCCCGACAGGTAGGGCGACGACATCTTGTCGATGCGCACCTGGATCCCGTGGTGCGTCTCGTTGACGTCACCGTCGAGTTCCCGGTCATCGAAGAACAGTGCGTAGCGGAACCCCGCACAACCCCCAGCCTGCACGGCGACGCGCAGGGCGATGTCGTCGACGTCCGGCTGATCCGCGAGGAAGCTGCGGACCTTCTCTGCAGCCGTCTCGGTCAACGTGATGCCGGCCGTGGACGGGTCGGTCGACGGGTCGGCGCTGTGGACGGTGTCTGCGCTCACGCGGTACTCCTCGAGGTGCTGACGGTGTTCTCGTGGCCTCCCGGAGGCCGTTGGCGGCGTCCCCGGGATGGTGCCGTGCTGAGCGCCGGTCGGATCGTCGACGGGCGCCTGGCAGCGAGTGTACCGACCACGACCTCCCCGTCGACCGACCAGCCACCGCCTCGGAAGCCGTCGCGCAGCGGTTGCGCACCGGCTGGACGGCGGCCGGGCAGCGGCCGGGCAGCGGCCGCTCAGCGGCGCGCGGCCAGTCGTCGCGCCGCCGCGCTGACCTCTGCGGCCGGATCGGCACCGGGACCCTCCGGCGCCGCTTCCTCGAGGTCATCGAGGCCCGGGCCGCCCTCCCCCCGTTGGCCGACGACACCCAGCAGAGGCAGGTCAACGCTCCGGCACCGCTGGTGCACGACGCCGATCACCTTGCCGGCACCGGAGGTCTCGTCCAGGCGTCCCTCGCCGGTGATCACGATCGCCGCATCCTCGATCGCGGTGTCGAACCCAGCCAGGGTGGCGATGCGCTCGGCGCCGGGCTCGTAGCGGGCCGCGAGTCCGCACGCCAGCGCGAAGCCCAGGCCACCGGCTGCGCCAGAGCCGGGCGTCTCGCGGTGTCGTTCGCCTCCGGCGAGGTCCCGTTCAGCGACGTCGGCCCAGCGTCGCAGGGCGTCCGTGAGGTCCCTGACCTGCTCCGGCGTCGCGCCCTTCTGCGGACCGAACACCTCGGCCGCCCGGCCCAGGGTGGTCGTGACGTCGGAGAGCAGCCACAGGTCGATCCCGTCGAATCCCGGGCACCAGCCGCGATCGGCAGCCGCGACACGGTGTAGATCGTCGGCCCCGATCTTGAGCCCGGATCCGTCCTCGACCGTGAGCCGGAACCCGAGGCCCGACAGCGCCCCGGCCCCACCGTCGACCGTTGCGGACCCACCCAGGCCGACGAGTATCCGCGTGGCTCCAGCCGAGCGGGCTGCCGCGAGCAACTGCCCGACCCCATAGGTGGTCGTGCGGAGCGGTGAGCGCAGCTCCTCGGGAACCAGCGCCAGACCGCAGGCGCGGGCCGACTCGATGATGGCCGTCTGTCCGTCCCGGAGCAGCCACGGCGCCTCCACCGGATGGCCGAGCGGCCCGGCGACCTCGGTGGTCATCCACCGGTCACCGTCCTGTGCGACGACCTCCAACAGGCCCTCGCCGCCATCCGACAGGGGGATCTCGATGAGTTCGTCGTCCGGTCGCTCACGGCGCCAACCCGCCGCGATCGCGGCTGCGGCCTCATGGGCCGACAGCGTCCCACCGAAGCCATCGGGCGCGATCACGACCTTCACGGGGTTGGCCTCCTGTGGTGGACGCACGATGCTACTCACGGGACGGTCAGCCCCGAGCGTCCTACACTGGCTGGTCCGCTCCGACCCCGCGCCGGGGCGCCGAGGAGACCGCGTGAGCACCGACACCTGGGTGACGATCGTCGCCTACGACACGCCGTTCCTGGCCCAGATGGTCACCGACCGACTCGACGACGTCGGGATCACCCACCGCACCCTCTCCGACAGCGCGGGCGGCAACCTCCCGCACATCTCCTTCGGCTCGGGCGGCTACCGCGTCCAGGTCGCGCGCGAGGACGAAGCGGCGGCGCGGGACGCCATCGAGGCGCTCCCGGACGACTTCCTGGATGGGATCGACGTCGGCGAGTTCCAGGACGGCGCTGATGGCGTCGTTCCCGGCGACGCTACCGGGCAGACCGATATCGAGGCGCGCCACCGATGGGTGCGGCTGGCGGCGGTCGCCGTGGTGCTCGTCGTGCTGGGCGTGTTCCTGCTCGGGCCCCCGGATCTGTTCCCACGTCCGGTCAACTGGCCGCTCGGCCTCTGAGCGCACCATCCGGGCAGCACGCAGGTCAGGCGCCGTAGAGTTCGAAGCCGGATCCGCCCCGACGGTAGGCGACCCGGGCGATCTGGTGCATGGCATCGTCGTCGTTGTGGTCGAGGTGGTCCAGGTGGCGCTCGACGCGACGTGCGGCCCGGCTGCAGTAGGTCTCGGCGATGAACCGCTCCGTCGCGGTCGCCTCGACCCCACTCGCGTTCATGGTCGCCGTCATCCGCGACAACGTGCTGACCTGCGCCGTGATGTCCATCGCGGCGTGGGCCAGGCGCTTCTGGTGCAGCTGCTTGGTGCGTACGTCCTTGCCGTACCGGCGCAGCAGGCCCTCCGAGGACTCACGCAGACGCACGACCTGATCGCTGATGGGGTCCGCCAGGGACCGCAGCTCGGGGTGCACGTGGGTCAGGCGTGGCGGCGCGACCCGGCGCTTGACCCGGGACAGCACGTAGTCGAGCACCAGCCCCCCGGACCGGACCGGGGCGCCCAGCAGGTCGAGCTCGCCCATCCCCTCGAGTTCATCGCCCAGCACCTTCAGACCGGATAGGGCGATGAAGGCACGCAGGACGTCGTTCGCGCCCTCGAAGATCGGGAAGATCCGGATGTCGCGCAGGATCTTGGCGTAGGGCTGGTCGTTCATGTACGCCTCGCCGCCGGCGAGTTGGAAGGCCCGGTTCGCGGCGTACCAGAGGAACTCGGTGCCGGCGACCTTCACCATCGCCGACTCGAGGCTGACGTCCTCGACCCCGGCGTCCATCATCCCGGTCGTGGCGTAGCTCGTGGCCTCCAGGCCGTAGAGGTAGGAGGTCATCCAGGCGATCTTCTCCTCGACGAGCTCGAAGTCGCCGATCGGCTGGCCGAACTGTTCGCGGTGCTGGACCCGGTCGACGGCCAGATCGATCAGTTTCTTCACGGCACCGACCGACCCGGTCCCGAGCGACATGCGGCCGTTGTTGAGGATGTTCATCGCGATGGAGAAACCGTCACCGGCCTCGCCGAGCACGTTCTCCGGCGGGACCCGGACATCCGTGAAGGTCAGGTGACGCAGGTCGTTGCCCCGCAGCCCCATCGTGTCGTAGCGGAAGGGTGATTCGAAGCCCTCCATGTCCGGCGTGAGGATCAGCGCGACGTGGCCGTGCTCCTCGCTGCGGGCGAAGCAGACCACGACATCACGGTTGCCGTTGCCGATCCAACGCTTCTCGCCGTTCAGTCGCCAGGATCCATCCGCTTCACGCTCGGCGCGGGTCTGCAGGTCGTAGGCGTCCGAACCGGTGGTGGGTTCGGTCAGCGCGAACCCGGCGAGCTTCCGGCCTGCTGCGAGGTCCGGCAGGAAGCGCTCCTTCTGCTCGTCGGACCCGAACAGGTGGATGCCCTTGAAACCGATCGACTGGTGCACGCCGGTGACGACCGCGAGCGTGGCGTCGATCCGACCGAACTCCTCGCTGACCCGGCAGTAGCCGGTCTGGGACAGACCCTGGCCGCCGTACTCCTCGCCGACGTACAGGCCCATCAGCCCAGCCTCACCGAGCGCAGCGATGACCTCGTCACCGATCCAGCGGTCCTGTTCGATCCGGTCGACGTCGTAGATCTCATCGGTGATCGCGTAGAGCGACCGGATCAGTTCCGCGACCTTGGTCTGTTCCCGGCGCGCCATCGTCGGGTAGGGCGTCAGCAGATCCTGGTGGAGCTCTCCCACGAACAGGCCCTTGGCGAACGAGGGAGAGCTGTGTCCCCCGTCGTCCGCGGTCTGCCGCTGCGGACCGTCCGGCTGGGTCGGGTCTGCGGCGTCGGTCGGTGTCTCGGTCCGGGCATCGGTCTGCGTGTCGGACGCGGCCGTATCACTCACCGTGCGCTCCTCGCGGTCGCTACGTTCCCACGGTAACCCTCCGTCGACGTCCACGAGCAGGAGGCGACATGGGCCGCCAGATCGCCACCACCGATCGCGTCGAGCGCGACGACCTCCTCGCGTTCCTCCGACCGCGCCACCACCACGTGCTCATCACGACGCGGCAGGATGGCCGGCCGCAGGTCTCCCCGGTCAGCGGCGGTGTCGATGACGCCGGTCGGATCGTGATCGCGACCTACCCGCAGCGCGCGAAGGTCGCCAACCTGCGGCGCGACCCGTCGGCCACGGTGCTGATCCTGTCGGATGACTGGAACGACGCCTGGGTCCAGGTGGACGGCACCGCCGAGGTCATCGACCTCCCCGATGCGGTCGAGCCGCTCGTCGACTACTTCCGCGCCATCGCCGGCGAGCATCCCGACTGGGACGAGTATCGCCAGGCCATGGTCGACCAGGGCAAGTGCCTGGTGCGCATCACGATCGACAGCTGGGGTCCGATCGCGACCGGTGGGTTCCCTCCGGAGCTCGCCGACTGAACCGTCGGGCTCGCTCGTCGATCGCAACGATGGTCCGGCTCCCGTGACCACCACGTCTCGGCGCCCAGCGTCCCGGCTGGAGACGCTCAGGCGTGGGGCCGCATCCGGACAGCGGATCCAGACGCCTGCACGGCGGACCGATGCGTCAACGGTCCTCGGCGGGGAGCCAGGGGGGACGCGGCGCCTCGATGCGCTCGAGCGTCGACGGCACGTCCCCGAACCGGTCCGTGCGGTCCTGCCAGTCGCGGTAGGCCGCGGTGATCTCGTCCTGGTCCCGGGCGACGAAGTTCCACCACATGCTGACCTTCTCACCGAGCGGTTCGCCGCCCAGCACGAGGAACCGGGTCGCGTCCGTCGTCGCCTCGATCGGGAGCTCATCGATCCCCATGGGGATCAGGCCGAGCCACCCGGGCTCGAGGATCTCGTCACGGACCTTCACACGCCCGTCAAGGGGCACGACGCAGTGTTCGAAGCGGACGTCGGTCGCCAGCGCGGTGGCGCCTCGGTCGAGGATGAGGTCGGCCCCGACGAGCGGCGTGTCCGTCCGCGTCGACGCGCTGGCTCCCGCCAGCGACCCGGCGAAGACCAGACCACGCAGACCGCCTTCCTCGATCTGGGGCAACTCGGCATGGTGGACGAAGTCCGAGGCACCGTGGCGCGTCGCCTCGGGCTGCGCGATCCACATCTGGACACCGCGGAAGGGCGGCCGTGCGGCGAGCTCCGCATGCGCGATCCCGTGCCCGGCGGTCATGAGGTTGACCTGTCCGGGCCGGATCATCTGCTCGGTCCCGAGCGAGTCGGTGTGCAGCGCCTCGCCCTCGAGGAGCCAGGTCACCGTCGACAGGCCGATGTGCGGGTGGGGTCCGACCTCCATCGGATCGGGCTGCTCGGCGTCCGCCGGTCCCATCAGATCCACGAAACACCAGGCGCCGACGGTCCGTCGCCCCTTGGTCGGCAGCACCCGAGCGACCGGCATCCCCCCGACCTCGGTCGTGCGGCCCTCACGGGCCTGGATGCCCGCGAGCACCTCGTTCTCGCGCGCCGCGTCACGCTGCTGGACCGGGCCGCTCATGGCAACCTCCTCATGTCAGGCCGACACCCCACTCAACCACGTCTCAGCCGTCCGCGGCGGGCGACAGGGGTTCGTGGCCGAGTTCCCGCAGCAGCGTCCGGGCGCGCTCTTCGTCCTCTGCCGGCACCTGCACGGCGAAGCCATCGAGCCAGTCCAGTGAGGGGATCGCCGACGCCATGATGGTCATGCCCTGCAGATCGTGCACCTGGAACGTCGCGACGAGCAGGTCGGCCTCCGCCTGCGTGGCGACCACCACGACCGGTGACTGCTCCTGGCGCTGGACCTGTTCGAACACCGTGTCTCCTGACCATGCGACGTGCATGGTGCCAGACCGGGCGGCGACTGCACCGCCTGCGAGCGTCCGCTAGCGTCCTGTTCGAGAGCACGAGCGATGGCACACCCCTCCCCGGACAGCACCCCGACCGGTCCCGTGGTCACGCTGGATCGTCCCAGCAACGACAGCGGGCCCGCCCACCAGGAGCGAGCAACCCGTGGCTGATGTCGAGCTTCCCCAACTCGGAGAGTCCGTCACCGAAGGCATCGTGACGGCCTGGCTGGTCGAGGTCGGTGACGAGGTCACCGTCGACCAGCCGATCGCGGAGATCTCCACCGACAAGGTCGACACGGAGATCCCCTCCCCCGTCGCCGGCGTCGTCCAGGAACTGCGCGCCGAGGTCGATGACACCATCGAGGTCGGCCAGGTCATCGCGGTCATCGGCGACGGTGACGCGGACAGCGGCGATGGCGGGTCGGACGAGGACGCCGATGCCGATGACGCGAGCGACGCGTCCGGCGATGCCGAGGCATCCGACGACGCCGCGGAGCAGGACGACGCAGCCGCAGCCACCGAGGATGACGCCGACGCATCGGATGACGCCGACGCTGGCGACGACAAGGAGGCCACCACCTCGGCACCCGCCGCAGAGAAGGTCACCAAGGCCGAGGGGCAGGATGCCGACGTCATCGTGCTCGGCGGTGGAACCGGCGGGTACTCGGTGGCGCTTCGCGCCGCACAGCTCGGCCTGGACGTCATCCTGATCGAGAAGGAGAAGGTCGGCGGCACCTGCCTGCACTGGGGCTGCATCCCGACCAAGGCGATCCTGCAGACCGCCGAGGTCGCCGAGTACGCGCAGGACGCCGCGGACTTCGGCGTCAACCTCGACTACCACGGTATCGAGGTCGCCGCGCTCAACGCCCACAAGGACGGCGTGGTCGACAAGATGTGGAAGGGCCTACAGGGCGCACTGAAGGGCCGCGGGGTCGAGACCATCATCGGGACCGGCCAACTCACCGATGCGAACACCGTCGAGGTGGAGACCGAGGACGGCTCGCGCACCGTGACGGCGGCAGCGATCGTGGTGGCGACGGGGTCCAAGCCGCGTGAGCTGCCCTTCGCCCCGTTCGACGGCGAGAAGATCCTCTCCTCCGACCACGCGATGTACCTCGATGAGCTCCCGAGCTCTGCGGTCATCCTCGGGTCCGGCGCCGTCGGCATGGAGTTCGCCTCCGCCTGGGCCGCGTTCGGTGTCGAGGTGACGCTGGTCGAACTCGAGGACCGTCTCCTGCCGCTCGAGGACACCGACGCGTCCAAGGAGGTCGGTCGGGCATACCGCAAGAAGGGCATCACCGCCATGACGGGCGTGAAGATGTCCGACGTCGACGTCACCGACGATGGGGTGGTGTGCAAGATCGAGGTCAAGGACGACATCGAGGAGGTCAGCGCGGACGTCCTGCTCGTGGCCGTCGGCCGTGGCCCCGTGACCGAGGGCGCCGGGCTCGATGCCGTCGGCGTCGAGACCGACCGCGGCTTCGTGGTCGTGGATGAGTACTGCCGCACCAACGTGGACAACATCTGGGCGCTCGGTGACGTCATCCCCACGCTGGGCCTCGCGCACGCGTCGTTCCAGGAAGGCTTCCTCGTCGCCGACCAGCTCGGCGGCCTGGACGTCCTGCCCATCGACTACCGCGGCGTCCCCCGGGTCGTGTACTGCCACCCGGAGGTCGCGTCGGTCGGCTACACCGAGGCAGAGGCCAAGGACGAGGGCTTCGAGGTCGTCACCGAGAAGTATCCGTTCCAGGCGCTCGGCCGTGCGGCGATGATGAAGGCGAGCGGGTTCGTCAAGATCATCGCGGAGAAGGACACCGACCAGGAGGGCGACGCCGGCCGGATCCTCGGGATCCACATCGTGGGCCCGAAGGCAACCGATCTGATCGCGGAGGGGCAACTGATCTACAACTGGGAGGCCCTGCCGACCGACGTGGCCGCCTTCGTCCACGCGCATCCGTCGCTCAGCGAGGCGATCGGTGAGGCGCACCTGGCCATCGCCGGACGGGCCCTGCACGGCTGAGCGACACCGCGGCGGATCACGTCCACCGCGCAGCGAACCACGACTACAATCCATTGCAACACCAACCAGGAGCACACCGTGGCGACCCAGGTCGAGCTGCCCCAACTGGGCGAATCCGTCACCGAAGGCATCATCACCGCCTGGCTCGTCGAGGTCGGCGACGAGGTCACCGTCGACCAGCCACTGGTCGAGATCTCCACCGACAAGGTGGACACCGAGATCCCATCACCGGCAGCCGGCGTGGTCCAGGAACTGCGCGCCGAGGTCGATGAGACCATCGAGGTCGGCCAGGTCATCGCCATCATCGGCGACGGTGAGGCCGCCGACGGGGACGACGGCGACACGTCCGCCGACGACGCCGAGCAGGACGCCGATCAGGACGCCGACGGTGCGTCGGACGACGGGCCTGCGGAGCAGGCATCCGACGATGACGACGCTGGGGCGTCGGACGAAGGCCAGCGCGCCGAGCCGGCACCCGCCGCGTCCTCGAGCGGCTCGGATGGCGCCACCGCGCAGGTCGCGGGGTCGAAGGCCCTGACCTCTCCCCTGGTCCGCAAGCAGCTGCGCGAAGCCGGGCTGACCCCCGAACAGGTGAAGGGCACGGGGCCCGGTGGTCGCATCACCCGCGACGACGCCGATCGTGCGATCGCCTCCGGCGGCGAGGGCGGGGCTGGGGCTGGCGGGGCTGACGCGTCCGACCAGCAGGCCAGCGCACCCGCTGCCTCGGCGACGACACCACCGCCGGCCGTTCCGACCGCACCCGCCGAACGCAAGCGCCCCGCTGCGTCGCCCACCCAGATCGACTTCGGTGGGCAGCGCGAGGTGGTGGAGGACCTCTCACGCGTGCGCAAGGCCATCGCGAACTCGATGATGGACTCGCTGCAGACCACGGCACAGCTGACCGCCGGCGTCGAGGTCGACCTCACCAACATCATGAACCTGCGGGCCGCGAAGAAGGACGCGTTCAAGTCCAAGGAGGGCGCGTCACTCTCACCGCTGCCGTTGATCTCGCGCGCGGTGTGCATGGTGCTGCCACGCCACCCGGTCATGAACTCCTCGATGGACATGGAGTCGGGCAAGGTCACCTACCACGGCTACATCAACCTCGGCATGGCGGTCGACACCGAGCGCGGCCTGCTGGTCCCCAACATCAAGGACGCGCAGGACCTGACGGTCCCCGCCCTCGCACGGAAGATCGCGGACCTCGCCAGCCGGACCCGAAACAAGAAGATCCAGCCCGATGAGATCTCCGGTGGAACCTTCACGATCACCAACACCGGGTCGGTCGGCACCCTGTTCGACACACCGATCCTCAACCCGCCCGAGGTCGCGATCCTGGCCACCTGCGCGGTCGAGAAGCGGCCGATCGTGGTCTCGGACGCGTACGGCGATTCCATCGCGATCCGGTGGATGAGCTACCTATGCCTGTCCTACGACCACCGCATGGTCGACGGCGCGGACGCGGCCCGCTTCCTGCAGGACCTCAAGTACATCCTCGAGACCCACGACTTCACGGCTGAGCTCGGCGTGTGACGCAGGCGTCCCGGCCGGCCATCTCCCCGCGCGACCTGCGCGAGGAGCGGGACCGGCCGTTGGCCGTCGCCCACCTCGGCATGGTCGGCTATCTGGACGCCTGGGACCTGCAGCGCCGGCTCGTCCAACGCCGTCAGGCGGGCGAGGGCCGCGACGTGCTGCTGCTGCTGGAGCACCCACCGGTCTACACGCTCGGCAAGCGCACCGATCGGACCCATCTGCTGTTCGACGAGGCGCAGCGTGCGGCCCAGGGGATCGACCTCGTCGAGGTGGATCGCGGCGGTGACATCACCTACCACGGTCCCGGGCAACTGGTCGGCTACCCGATCCTCAAGCTGTCCTCGATCCGCGGCGTCGTCGACTACGTCCGCACGCTCGAGGGCCTGGTGATCGCAGCCCTCGCGGATCTTGGCATCGGTGCCGAACGATCGGACGGCTTCACCGGGGTCTGGGTCGGTGACCAGAAGATCGCCGCGATCGGGGTCCGCGTCGCGAGCGGGGGCGTCACCTCCCACGGCTTCGCCCTCAACGTCCATCCCGACCTGTCGCACTTCGCGGGCATCGTGCCCTGCGGTATCGCGGACCGTGGGGTGTGCTCGCTGGCGAGCCTCGGCGTTGACGCGTCGATGCCCGATGTCATCGCGGCCATCGAGCGGGCGGGAGCGGCATCGTTCGGCGCTACCCTCGATGCCATCGACGCCGCCCACCTCGACAACGATCGATGGAGCCACACGTGAGCGACACCCGGCCGGTCATCCCCGAAGGCGCACGGACCCTGTCGGTGCTCTCGAAGGACCGTGTGCAACGGGCCGGAGTGGTGCGCAAGACCGTCGATACCTCACTGCCCGGTGGGCGCAAGCCCGACTGGTTGAAGGTCAAGGCCAGCTTCGGTGACAACTTCAAGGACGTCACCAAGCTCATGGAGGGCCTGGAACTCAACACCGTCTGCGCGCAAGCCGCATGCCCCAACATCTACGAGTGCTGGGAGATGCGGGAGGCGACCTTCCTGATCGGTGGCGAGGACTGCACCCGGCGGTGCGGGTTCTGTCAGATCAAGACGGGCAAGCCGGCCGCCTACGACACCGACGAGCCGCGCCGCGTCGCGGAGGCCGTCGAGCACCTGGGCCTGCGCTTCGCCGTCGTGACGATGGTCGCCCGTGACGACCTCGACGATCAGGGCGCGTGGCTGGTCGCAGAGACGATCCGCCAGATCCGTTCCCGGACCCCCGACGTCGGTGTCGAGGTCCTGCCGAGCGACTTCGGCTACGGCCACGACACGGCGCAGGGTGCCGCGGCGCTCGACCAGGTCGTCGAGGCCGAACCGGACGTCTTCGCGTTCAACCTCGAGACCACCCGTCGGCTCTTCCCGACGATCCGACCGTCGTTCGACTACGACCGCGGTCTCGAGTTCCTGGCCCTGGCCCGGGAGCGCTTCCCGGCGACCACCGCGGTGAAGTCCAACCTCATCGCCGGGATGGGCGAGACCGACGACGAGATCCTCCACTGCATGCGCGACCTCAAGGCCGCCGGGGTCAACACGCTCACGATCGGGCAGTACCTGCAGCCATCCGCCCAGCACCTGCACCTCGACCGCTACGTCACGCCCGAGACCTTCGAGCACTTCCGCCACTACGGCGAGGTGGAGCTCGGCTTCGACCACGTCGAGTCCGGTCCGATGGTGCGGTCCAGCTACCACGCGGGCCAGCAGGCGATGGACGCCAAGGCGTGGGAGCCCTCCCCCGGCCAGCCCGGCGGCGGTCCCTGCTAGCGCTGAGCTCGGTTGGGCTGCGTCGGATCGGCGGTCAGTCGCCGTCCTCGAGACTCTCGGCGAGCTCGTCCTCCACCTCGGCGAAGTCCACAGGCGGCGGAGAGGTGTCGCCGCGCCGGGCCGCGGTTCGCGCCCGCTCGACCATGGCGGCGTCGGCCACCGGGTGATCGAAGGCAGGCGCCTGTTCGCCGCCGAGCGAGACCGGCTGCTCGGTCCGCAGCCACACGGTGCGCTGCGGGAAGGGGATCTCCACCGCGGCGGCGTCGAAGGCGTTCTTGATGCGACGGCGCAACTCCCGCGCGATCGCGTATTGCTTGCCGGGCTGGGTCTTGATGACCAACCGGATGTCCACGCTGTCGGTGCCGAGGTTCTCCACCCCCCAGATCTCGGGCACGTCGAGGAAGACCTCCTGGTAGTCGTCCTCGCTGGCCATGTCCACCGCGATCGTGAGGATCAGGTCGCTGGCCGCGTCGATGTCGGTGCCGTAGGCGACGCCGATGTCGAGGAGTGCCCTCGCCCACTCCTGACTCATGTTGCCGACCCGCATGATCTGTCCGTTGGGTACGTGCCAGAGCGTGCCGGATATGTCCCTGACCCTGGTCGTGCGCAACGAGACCCCCTCGACCACCCCTGAGGCGTCACCGACATCGATGATGTCACCGACCCCGTACTGGTCCTCAGCGAGCATGAAGATGCCGGCAAGGAAGTCGCTGACCAACCCCTGGGCACCGAACCCGATGGCCACACCGAAGATGCCCGCCCCAGCCAGCAGCGGCGTGAGGCTGATCCCGAAGGCGGTCGACAACAGGATGAGCACGGCCACCGTCCAGATGAGCACGCTGAGCACGCTGTTCGACAGCGCACCCAGCGCCTCGGCCCGCTGGGCCCGTCGGACAGAAACCGGGGCATGCGTCCGGCCATCCTCGCCGAGGCCCCGCCGACGGCCGAGAGCCGGGGATTTCGGATAGGTCGCGGCTGCGACTGCCCGACGTATCAGTCGCTTGACCAGGATCAACACGACGACCGTCAGCACGAAGATCAGGGCCACCTGGGCGATCACATCGATGCTGCCGGCGATCAGGGTCACCAGGGGCCCGTCCCCGAACTGCCTCTCGATGAACTCGGTCACCGGTCGGGCAGGCTCAACGATCTCGATGGTCGGCTCGTCGGCCTCCTCCACCGCGAACAGCATCCGCACCCTTCGTCCTCCGGCAGCCGGTGTCGTGACCACGCGCAGGCTAGCGGTCCCACCGTCGGCTGCCTCGCGAGCACCAGCCACCGCGTAACGCGCTGGAAACACCCGGGAAAACCTCGGGGAATCACCTGCTCGTAGGGTCCGCCCATGCAGGACCGACGTGGGCGCATCATGCGCCCGCCACGGCCGGGCGGGGCGTCCAGCCGAGCCCCAACCGTGGCCCGACGTGCTTCGGCGCGAGAGGCTACGTCGGTTCCGGGCGCCTCGCCCACCTGCTAGAGAGAACAAGCGACAGCACGAGCGACTCCCCACCACCCGTCGCACTGCCGGCACACGTCCGGTAGCGGCTGGCGGTGGGGACAGCCACGACAAGGAGCGAGAAGTTGGGAAGCTCACCACAGACCGCGCAAGACGTCGTCGGGCTCATCGAGTCCGAAGGCTACGAATTCCTCGACCTCCGGTTCGTCGACCTGCCGGGGCTCGTCCAGCACTTCTCGGTGCCGGCACACGAGATCTCCGAGGCGACCTTCACCGACGGGCTGTACTTCGACGGGTCCTCCGTCCGTGGGTTCCAGGGCATCCAGGAGTCCGACATGCTCCTGATCCCCGACCCCGCGACCGCGGTGGAGGACATCTTCCGCAAGCGCAAGACCCTGATGGTCTACTGCCACGTCCACGACCCGATCACCGGCGAGTCCTACAGCCGTGATCCCCGTAACATCGTGCGCAAGGCGGCGGCGTACCTCGAATCGACCGGGATCGCGGACACGGTCTTCATGGGCCCGGAGGCCGAGTTCTTCATCTTCGACGATGTCAGGTTCAAGACGACCCAGAACTCCTCGTTCTACGCCGTCGACTCCATCGAAGGTGCCTGGAACACCGATCGTGAGGAGGAGGGCGGCAACCTCGGTCACAAGCCGCGCTACAAGGGCGGGTACTTCCCCACCTCACCGATGGACCACTTCCAGGACCTGCGGTCCGAGATGGTCGCGGCGATCGAAGCCATGGGTGGGCACGTCGAGGTCCAGCACCACGAGGTCGGCTCGGGTGGACAGGCCGAGATCGACATCCGCTTCGACGAGATCACCAAGATCGCGGACAAGCTGATGAACTTCAAGTACGCGATCAAGAACGTCGCGCACCGCGAAGGGCACACGGTCACCTTCATGCCCAAGCCCATCTTCGCCGACAACGGCTCGGGGATGCACACCCACCAGTCGCTGTGGAAGGATGGCGAACCGCTGTTCTACGACGAGGCCGGCTACGGCCAACTGTCGGACATGGCGCGTTGGTACATCGGGGGGCTGCTCAAGCACGCCCACGCGGTGCTCGCGTTCACCAACCCGACGACCAACTCCTACCGTCGCCTGGTGCCGGGCTACGAAGCACCGGTCAACCTCGTGTACTCGGCGCGGAACCGCTCCGCCGCGGTCCGCATCCCGATGTCCGGCGACAACCCGAAGGCCAAGCGCATCGAGTTCCGGGTGCCGGACCCGTCCTGCAACCCCTACCTGGCGTTCGCCGCGATGCTGATGGCCGGTCTCGACGGCGTCAAGAACAAGATCGAGCCCGCCGACCCGGTCGACAAGGACATCTACGACCTCCCGCCGGAGGAGCTGTCCAACCTGCCGTCCGTGCCTCGCTCGCTCGAGGAGGCGCTCCAGGGCCTGGCGGACGACCACGAGTTCCTGCTCGAGGGCGGGGTCTTCACCGAGGACCTCATCGAGACCTGGATCGAGTACAAGATGGACAGTGAGGTCGCCCAGGTCGCCCTGCGTCCGCACCCGCATGAGTTCGAGATGTACTACGACATCTAGGCCGACCAGGACGACCACCCGAGGACCGGGCGCCGCCGCGAGGCGCGCCCGGTCCTCGTCGTGCCGGGCGACCGCGTGCTCAGTCCTCGACCGGCGGGGTTCGCGTCGTCCAGCGCAGCCAGCCACCCGCGACACCGACCACCAGCGCGATGGCGGCCGGCACCGGGCCCCACAGCACCTCGAGCCCGAGCGCCGCGTCCAGCGAGTAGGCACCGGGCCCGGTGATCGCGACCGCGAACGGGATCACGATCAGGTAGCCGTTGAGCTCCCACCCGTTGCCGGCGGACCAGAAGCCCTTGGACGCGTTGTTCACGAACGCCGCCGTGGTCATCGTCCCGATCATCGCCGCCGCAGCGAACGGTGTGAGCAGTCCGGCCGCCAGGCCGAGCCCTCCGGCGACCTCGCTGCCACCGGCCATCGCCGCAGCGAGACGGCCGTCGCCGAACCCGATCGATCGGAACCACGACGCGGTTCCCGACAACCCTCCCCCGCCGAACCAACCGAACAGCTTCTGGAACCCGTGCAGGGAGAACGTGACCCCGACCAGCACGCGCAGGACCAGCAGCCCCAGGTCGATGGCCTCCATGATCAACTCCTCGTCGAGGTGGTTCCCCCGAGGTGACCGTCTGCGTCGGGTCGCAGCACGTCGGGGGTCAGTTCGTGCACGACCCGGTCCGCGGACGCCAGACCGTCGTCGCTGCCGTGCGTGCGGACGATCCCGACGGTGAACATCCCGGCGCCGTTCGCGGCAGTCAGGCCGACCGCGGTGTCCTCGACGGCCGCACAGTCAGGGGCGGCAACCCCGATCAGGTCCGCAGCCTTCCGGTAGGGCTGCGGGTCGGGCTTGTGCCGGTCCACGTCATCCGCCCCGACGATCGCCCGGACCATCGAGGTCACACCACCCCGCTCCAGCACCCGCTCGACGTGCTGGTGGCTGGACGACGACGCCACGGCGATCGGAACCCCGGCACGGTGCAGCTGCCCGATCGTTGCGATGGCGTCCGGGTACAGCACCAGTTCACGGTCGAACAGATCGATGAAGCGCTCGCGCAGCGACGTCCGGAACCGGCCCTCGTCACCCAGATCGGCACGTTCGGAGAAGTAGGTCCAGTTCTGCGGGAACGGATGCCCGATGACCGCCGCGAAGTCGTCGTCGGTCGGCGCGTAGCCGTAGGTCGCGAGGGTCCGACGCCAGGCACGGTTGGACAACGACTCCGTGTCAGCGATCGTGCCATCGCAGTCGAACACGACGCCGCGTGGCAGGGAGGGGCCGGTCACACCGGCGGCTCCGGGTCGTACTGGATCCCGCGCCGGACCTCGCGGGCCCGCTCGACCGAGGACAGGCGCGCGACCAGGTGCAGCGCCGCATCGATGCCCGCGGAGACCCCAGCCGCCGTGATCAACCGCCCGGTGTCCACGAACCGGTCGTCGGGACGTACCTCGATGTCGGTGCCCAGTTCCGCGAGGCGGTCCAGCGTCGACCAGTGGGTGGTGGCGGGCCGGCCATCCAGAAGACCGGCATCGGCGTAGACGAGCGAGCCGGTACACACGCTCATCATCAGCGTGCCGGCGTCGTGGAAGGCCCGGAGCCGCTCCTGGATCGCGACGTCCCCGATGTGCTGCCTGGTCCCGCGTCCGCCGGGATAGAGCAGCACGTCGATCGGACCGAGGTCCTCCCAGGTGTGATCGGTGAGCACCCGCAACCCCTTGGCGCAGGTCACCGGCCCGGGTACGTCAGAGACGGTGACGACCTGCACGTCATCGTCGAACCCGTGGGCCCAGAACGCCAGGACCTCCCAGGGACCCGCCCAATCGAGCTCCTCCGCGCCCTCGAACACGTGGATGGCGATCCTCACGTCTGGTCCTCCGAGCGTTGCCGGGCGGCCTCCTCCGCGACATCTGCGGCGTGGGTCAACTGCAGGACGGTGTCCGCAACGATCTCCGGTGCCTCCTCGTGCACGAAGTGGCCGACCTCGGGGATACCGACGAGCGTGGCGTCCAGGTCGCGGGCCACCTTCGAGGCGAGGTGGAACGGGGTCACCCGGTCCTGTTCGCCCCAGAGCACCATGGCCGGGACCCGCAGGCGATGGGGGCCCTCGGGGCTGCGCAGGAAGGGTGCGGTCCGCCGCAGACGACGCAGGGCGACATCCACGACCGCGCGGCGTGACAGGGTCCGGTAGTAGGCCAGCCACGCGGCCGGATCCGCGGTCACCGCAGCGACGTAGCGCTCCATGGCCTCCGGCGTGAAGGGATCCTTGACCACCGCGGAGTACCGGATCGCGCCGCGCGTGAGCGGCCCGCCCGCGAGCCGGAAGGCCACCTGCGGTGCCAGCGGGACGTTGAGCAACGGGATGTGCCAGGCGGCCCGGAGATCGACCTGCCGGAAGGGAGACGAGGCGACCCCCAGGGCCCGCACCCGACCCGGATGACGGAAGGCCGTCGACAACGCGACCGCACCCCCCCAGTCATGGCCGACCACCACGGCACGGCGAGCGTGCAGCCCACGGATCAACTGTGCGATCTCGTCCGCGAGCGTCTCCGGGTCGTAGCCGTGGCGCGGGGCATCGGAGCGGCCGAACCCCTTCAGGTCCGGACACACCACGCGGTAGCCGGCCTCGACGAGCGTCGGCGCGACCAGGTGCCACGATGAGCCGTCCTCGGGCCAGCCGTGCAGCAGGACGATGAGGTCGTCGCGGGGTGTCTCACCATCGGGGACATCCCAGGATGGCGATCCGAGCGCACGGACGAAGAACCGCGTCTTCCCGCCGGAGACGTATCCCTCACGCCACACCGTCACACCTTTCGACGCGCGCAGCCTACGCGCTCCCACCGACGCCTCCTGACGTCGCGGCCCGGGCCTCGGGTTAGGGTTCCGCAGCCCGGATCGCCGCCCCCCGCCCCGAGGAACCCCGTGACGACCGATCACCCCGTCTTCGGCCTCGCCGACCGGTTCGTGGACGAGACCGCCGCGCTCGCCCCGATGGCCGCCACCTACATGGGCGTGGGCGGCCACGATCACCGCTGGGGCGACCTCGGCCCCGATGGCGTCGCCGCGGAAGCGGACCTCCTGCAGCGCACGCGGGCCGAGCTCGCCGGACTGCCCGCGCCACGCAACGCCGACGAGCGACTTGCGATCCGTGCACTGCGTGATCACCTCGACCCACGGCTCGACGAGCACGCCCACGCTGAACCGTTCCGGGACGTCAGCCACATCGCCTCAACCGTGCCGGCACTGCGCGACATCCTCGAGGTGCAGGACGCCTCCACCCCGGAGGGCCAGGAAGCACTCACACAGCGCCTGGAGACGGTGCCCGGCGCGCTGGCTGCCTGGCAGCGACGCCTGGGAGCAGGCATGGATCGTGGCGCGATAGCCGCCCGCCGCCAGGTCCTCAGCGTCGCCGGGCAACTCCGGGACGCGGTCGCAGACGACGGCGCGTTCCCTCGCCGGGCCGATCGGCTGCGCCGGGAGGCGCCCCACCTGGTCGAGCGGATCGCCCACAGCCTGCCCGCGCTGCGGCAGGCAGCCGCGTCCACCGCCGACTGGCTCGAGCAGGTCTACCTGCCAGCAGCACCCCGGGCCGATGCCGTCGGACCGGAGCGCTACCAGCGGGCGCTGCAGGGGCTGCTCGGGACCGACCTCGACGTCGCGGAGGCCTACGACTGGGCCTGGGAGGAGCTCGCCGCCCTGCTGGATCGTGCCGGGTCGGTGGCCGCCCGCATCGACCCGGACGCCACCCTGGCCGCGGTCCTGGAGCGCCTGCGGACCGACCCCGCCGAAGCGGCCCCGTCCCCAGAACGGTTCCGTGACCTGATGCAGGAGCGCCAGTCCATCGCCCTGGCGTCACTGTCGGGTGAGCACTTCGACGTCCCACCGCCGATCCGGCACGTCGAGGTGAAGCTGGCACCACCCGGTGGCGCGCTGGGCGCCTACTACGTCGGACCGAGCGAGGACCTGACCCGGCCCGGATCGATCTGGTGGTCGCTCGGCGAGCGCACGGCCGTGCCGCTGTTCGAGGAGGTCTCCACCGCCTATCACGAAGGGTTCCCGGGACACCACCTGCAGATCGGCCTGCAGGTCATGCATGCCGATCGGCTGTCACGGGCCCACCGGTTGCTGATCTGGAACCCGGGCTACGGCGAGGGTTGGGCGCTGTACACCGAGACCCTGATGGACGAACTCGGCTTCCTGGAACGGCCGGCGTACGAACTCGGATACCTGACCTCCTCGCTCCTGCGTGTCCTACGGGTCGTGATCGACATCGGCCTGCACCTGCAACGACGGATCCCGTCCGACGCACCGCTGGCGCCCGGTGCAGCCTGGACCTTCGAGCTGGCCGTGGCTGCGCTGACCGACCTCGGCGGGCTGGACGAGGACTACGCGGTCAGCGAGGTGACCCGCTACCTCGGCTGGCCTGGCCAGGCCATCAGCTACGCGATCGGTCAGCGTGAGATCCTGCGGCTCCGGGAGCGACGCCGCGAGCGGGATGGGGCCGGGTTCGACCTGAAGACCTTCCACGCCGACGTCCTCGGGTCCGGGCCGATCGGCCTCGACCACCTCCGGGAACTCGTACTGTGAGGGACCTGCGCGCGACGTGAGCGCGGCGGTCACCAGCCCCCGGCGTTCGTTCCCGGTTGGATGCCGTAGAACACGCGCTCACAGACCCGTCGGACGTGTCGGGCATGCCGCAGCCGATCCTCCTCCAGTTCCTGCCAGCGCCCCCGGCCATAGCCCATGGATCGGGCCAGCTTCTCGAGGTCGGATGGGGCCGAGGGCATGACATCCACGTCCCGGTGGCGCAGCAGGTAGAGGCGGTTGCGCAACTCCGACAGGAAGCGGTAGCTGTCGCGCAGCCACACGGCATCCTGGTGACCGATCACGGATGCGTCCTGGAGGGCGTCGAGTGCCTCCATCGTGGAGGTCGATCGGATCGAGCGGACCCTGCCACCGTTGGCCTGCAGCAGCAGTTGCACGGTCCACTCGACATCCGACAACCCACCCGGCCCGAGCTTCAGGTGTCGCTCGGCGGGGATGCGTCGGGGGATGCGCTCCTTCTCGATCCGCGCCTTCATCCGGCGCATCGGTGCGAGGACCGCATCCGGGTTCTCGGTCGGGTACGCGAGGTCGCGGGCCACCTCGACGAACCGCTGCCCGAGGTCGCGGTCCCCGGCGACGTGCCGGGCCTTGAGCAACGCCTGGTGTTCCCACGGGTCGGACCACCGGTCCCAGTACCCCTGGTAGGACTCGAGCGACCGGGACAGCGGTCCGGAGCGCCCCTCTGGACGCAGGTCGGCGTCCACCTCGAAGGCGGTGCCCTCGGCGGTGATGGCCGACAGGGATCGCATGACGTTGCCGACGATGTCCATGGCCAGCCTGGTGGACTGCTGTTCGTCGCCGGGACCGGGGACGATCTCATGGACGAACAGCACGTCGAGGTCGGAGACGTAGTTCAGCTCGCGCCCACCGAGTTTGCCCATGCCGATGATCGCGATGCTCACCGGCAGCTCGTCCGGAGAATCCAGCTCCAGCCGACGTGCCTGTGCCCGCAACTCGGCACGGAGCGCGGCGACCAGACAGGCCTCGCCGAGCGCGGTCAACTCCTGACCGACACCACCGATCCCCGCGGCACCGGACAGGTCGCGCAGCACGATCCGTAGCAGCTCCAGCCGTTTGAAGCGGCGCAGCGCGGCGTCGGTGTCCTGCCAGTGCAACCGGGCCACGGCCATCTTGACCAGCTCGTCACGATCGCGCGCGTGGTCACGCAGGCCGTCGTCCTGCAGCCATTCGATGCCCTGCGGTTGGCCGACGAGCAGCTCACCGGCGACCCGGCTGGTGCCGAGGACACGTCCGAGCAGTTCGGACGCAGGCGGGTGGTCGCGGAGGTGTGACAGCAGCTCGCCACGGTCACCCTGCGCCTCGACGAGGTCGCGGAACGACGACAGACCACGGTCCGGGTCGGGCGTGTCCTGCAGGACGTCGAGGATCGCCGGGAGGACCGCGCGCACCGTGCGTGCCCGTCGGGAGAGTCCGGCTGTCAGGGACCCCAGGTCGCGCAGCGCGGCGGCGCCGTCCCGGAAGCCGAGCGCCTCCAGCCGCTCCTGGGCGGCCGTCGCACCCATGGCGGTGACCTCGCCCGGCACGCTGACGCCCGTGGTGGTCGTCGGCACCTCGGCGTAGGCCTCCAGCAGCGGGCGGTAGAACAGTTTGGCGTGCAGTTCGCGCACCTCGCCCTGGACCCGCGTGAGATCGCGGAGGAACGCGACGCGCGCTGCCTGATCACCGTCGGGTCGGTAGCCGAGCGACCGCGCCAACCACTCCTGGTTGGCGTCATCCTTGGGGATGGTGTGGGTCCGTCGCTCGTGTGCCAGCTGGAGGCGGTGTTCGATCGTGCGCAGCTGGCGGTAGGCCGCCGCGAACGGCTGCGCGTCCTCGTCGTCGACGTAGCCGTTGGCCACCAGCGCCGCCAGGGCCGGCAGTGTTCCGGTCAGGCGCAGCGACCGGTCCCCCCGTCCGTGCACGAGCTGGAGCAACTGCACGGCGAACTCGATGTCACGGATCCCTCCCGGACCGAGCTTGACCTGGCGTCCACCGTGACGCACCACCTCCGGCTTGGTCTCGATCCTCGCCTTCATCTGCCGGATCTCGGCGATCACCTCGGGATCCAGCTCGTCGGGCCAGACGAACGGTTCCGCGGCCCGCAGCCAGCGTTCGCCCAGGTCGAGGTCACCGGCGACCGGGCGTGCCTTGATCAGGGCCTGGAACTCCCAGGTCTTGGCCCACCGTTCCCAGTAGGCCACGAAGGACGAGACCGTGCGGGAGAGCGCTCCGGTGCGACCTTCGGGTCGCAGGGTGGGATCCACCTCGTAGGCACGGCCCATCGTGGTGGACGCGTTCAGCAGTTCCAGCAACGTGGTGAGCACCTCGGTGGCCTCGTGGGCCGCGACCGATTCATCCACGCCGTCGAGCGGCTCGTGGACGAACACGACATCGACGTCCGAGACGTAGTTGAGCTCGAGTCCACCGAGCTTGCCCATCCCGATGACCGCGATCCGCACCGAGCGATCCGCGCCCGCGACCTGCTCGTGGACCGCCTCCAACGTGCCGGCCAGCACCCCCTGGGCCAGGCCCGCGAGTTCGTCGGCGATCTCCTCGACCCCGGCGACGCCGGTGAGGTCGCGCGCGGCGATGTCCGCGGTCGCGGCGCGGCGGATCGCCGCGATGCCCGAGGACTGGATCCGCGGATCATCGGAGGCCCCGACGGCCTCAGCGACCGCCGTTGCGGTGGCGTCGATGTCCACCCGATCCAGGGTGCGCAAGGCAGCGACCGCGTCCGGATGCTGTGCCAGCAGATCCCCGAGCGGGCGCGAGGCGCCCGCGACCGCCACCACCCGGGCGAGCCAGTCGTGGTCGTCGGCCACGCGCCCCAGCAACCCGGGGTGTTCCGAGGCGAGCGCGGTGATGCACGACACGGCGTCCTGCGGGTCGGTCGCCTCGCTGATCATCGGCAGGAGACCGTGACGGATGTCCTCGCCGTCGTCGGGGAGCAGTCCGGCGGCCTTGAGTTCCGGCCAGGCGCGGTCGGGATCCAGTCCCGCGGCGGCCAGCCGGGCGCGCAGGGACCTCGGTCGGGCGCTCATGATCGCGTCACAGCAACGGCAGGAAGCGCTCGATCTCGAACGGCGTGACGTGGGCGGAGTACTCCTCCCACTCCCGTCGCTTGTTGGCGAGGAAGTGGGAGAACAGGTGCTCGCCGAGCGTCTCGGCGACCAGTTCCGATGACTCCATGATCTGCAGCGCTTCACCGAGGCTCGACGGGAGGCGCTCGATACCGGTGGCCGCCCGCTCCGCAGCGGTGAGTTCGAAGGCGTTGTCCTCGGATTCCTCTGGCAGGACGTACTCCTCCTCGATGCCCTTGAGCCCCGCAGCCAGGATCAGGGCGAAGGCGAGGTAGGGGTTGCAGGACGGATCCGGAGCGCGGTACTCGATGCGCGTGGAGGCGCCCTTGCGCGGCTTGTACATCGGAACGCGGATCAGGGCGCTGCGGTTGGATCGGCCCCAGGTGACGAACACGGGCGCCTCGCCGGACGGCAACGGGCCGTGCAGCCGTGCGGTCAGACGCTTGTAGGAGTTGACCCACTGGTTGGTGACCGCGCTGATCTCCCGGGCATGACGCAGCACGCCAGCGGTGAACATGCGGGCGATCGGTGACAGGCGGTACTCGTCCGACGGATCGTGGAAGGCGTTGGTGTCACCCTCGAACAGCGACAGGTGCAGGTGCATCGCGTTGCCCCACTCACCCTCGATGGGCTTGGGCATGAACGAGGCGTAGATGCCCCGTTGCAGCGCGGTCTCCTTGACGACCAGTCGGAACGTCATGATGTTGTCGGCCATGGTCAGCGCATCGGCGAACCGCAGGTCGATCTCGTGCTGCGAGGGCGCGACCTCGTGGTGGGAGAACTCGACCGAGATGCCCATGCGCTCGAGCATGTTGATGGCCTGGCGACGGAAGTCCTGCTGGACGTCCAGGGGCGTCATGTCGAAGTACGACCCGTTGTCCAGCGGCGTGGGGTCGTCCTGGCTCTTGAACAGGAAGAACTCCATCTCCGGATGGACGTAGAAGGTGAAACCCATCTCACCGGCGCGCTCCAGGGTGCGCTTGAGCACGTGGCGCGGGTCAGCCGCGAACGGTTGGCCATCCGGGGTGAGGATGTCGCAGAACATGCGGGCCACGCCCTGCGACTCCGGGCGCCACGGCAGCACCTGGAACGTCGAGGCATCCGGCACCACCAGCATGTCGGCTTCCTGGACCCGTGCGAAGCCGTCGATCGACGAGCCATCGAACCCGATGCCCTCGGTGAAGGCGTTCTCGAGTTCGGCGGCGGTGATCGCGACGCTCTTCAGGAACCCGAGCACATCGGTGAACCAGAGCCGGATGAACCGGACGTCACGTTCCTCCACGGTCCGGAGGACGTACTCCTGTTGCTTGTCCACACCACGCTCCTGCCGCGGGGAGACACGCGAGGTCCCCACGTCCGGCCACGCATCGTAGTGAGCCTCCGACGTCGCGCCGACCTCCTCGGGCGCCGGCCCATCCGCGGCGATCGGTGCAGGGTCGGCCGGATCGGTCCGGACGGCCGGTGGATCACCGTCGCTCTCGGGCTCGCCGAGGCGTTCGAAAGCCCGGAGCGCCTCCTCGAGGTGCGGATCGTCAGGCTCCGACATCGCGGTGTGTGTCCTCTCGTCGGGTGGAGCGCAGGGCGGCATCGTCCTCGACGGCAGCGGGACCGGCACCCTGCATGGGTGCCGGTCCCGCCGTCCTACTCACCGACCGGACGACCATCGGTTGCCGGTCGTCGAACTCAGGAGCTCGAGCTGTAGCTGCCGCCGGACGCCAGTTCCGGGTAGCCCGCCACGCCGTGCTCGTGCACGTCGAGACCCTCGATCTCCTCCTCCTCGGAGACGCGCAGCTGGCCCATGGCCTTCAGCACGCCGAACAGGATGGCCGAGCTGATGCCGACCCACGCCGCCACACCGACGATCCCGATGACCTGCGCGAGCAGGAGCTCGGCACCGCCACCGAAGAACAGCCCGCCGTCGGTCGCCGCGAGGCCGACCCACAGGGTGCCGAGGATGCCGCAGGTGCCGTGCACACTGACCGCACCGACCGGATCGTCGATCTTCATCGAGTCGATCGCGGAGACCGACAGTGCGACGAGCACGCCGGCCAAGAGCCCGACGAGCACGGCCATCTCGTTGCTGACCGAGTCGGCGCCGGCGGTGATCCCGACCAGACCGGCCAGGATGCCGTTGGCCATCATCGCGACGTCCCACTTGCCGTTGACCAGGCGGGTGTAGATCCCAGCGGCGGTACCACCGGCGCCCCCGGCCAACGCGGTCGTGACGATCACGATCCCGATCAGTTCACCATCGAGCGCGAGGACGGAGCCACCGTTGAAGCCGAACCACCCGAAGAACAGCAGCAGGGTCCCGAGTGCGGCCATCGGCATCGAGTGCCCCGGGATCGCGCGGGCCTTGCCGGTCTTCGGGTCGAACTTCCCGATACGGGGACCGAGGAAGGCGGCGCCCACCAGGGCGGCCACACCACCGGTCATGTGCACGATCGTCGAACCGGCGAAGTCGGCGAAGCCGAGCGCGTCGACCCAACCGCCGCCCCAGGTCCAGGCACCGACGACCGGGTAGATCAGACCGGTCATGACGACCGCGACCGCGACGTACGCACCGAACTTCATCCGTTCCGCGACGGCACCCGACACGATCGTGGCTGCGGTTGCGGCGAACATCGCCTGGAAGGCGAAGTCGATCTCCAGGGTGTAGCCGGTCTCGGCCGTGTCGTATGCCCCGGTCGACAGGAAGAACCCGTCAGCTCCGAACAACCCGGCCACGGACTCGCCGTACATCACCCCCCAACCGATGGCGTAGTACACCAGGATCCCCAACGAGATCGTCATCAGGTTCTTCCCGATGATGTTCGCCGCGTTCTTGGTGCGGGTCATACCCGCTTCCAGCATGGCGAAACCGGCATGCATGATGAAGACCAGCACGGTCGCGACCATCAGATAGAGCACGATGGTCGCGACGGCAAGATCCTCGATGGACATATCTTGGGCGGCTGCAGGTGCGGCAGTCACGGCCATCAGTGCGGACGTCACCACCCCCAACTTCAAGAGACGCTTCACGACAGGAACCCTCCAGGTCGACTCGTCGGACGGCCCAAGTCCCGTCGCCGCCGACGCGAACGCGACGACTGGCCGGACCTGACCGGTACGGTCGGAGACGTTAGGCAGGGGCGATTTCCCCTTCGTTGATCCGACGTTTCGGCCATGTTTCGTGTGAGAGAGGCGTGTTTCCGTGGCTTTCCGATTGGCGCTCGCCCAGGTTCCCGCACGTGTCGGCGACATCGACGGCAACCTCGCCCTGATCCTCGACGCCTGGCGGGAAGCCGCCGATCAGGGCGTCGACGCGGTGATCTTCACCGAACTGACGATCACCGGTTACCCGCCCGAGGACCTGCTGCTCAAGCGCGAGTTCGTGGAGGCCAACCTCGCCGCGCTGGGTCGCCTGGCGACCGACGGTCCGGCCGGGACCACGGCGATCGTGGGCTTCGTCGGGGCCGGGGACGACCAGCAGACCGATGCCGGCCACTGGGACGTCGCGTTGGCCACGCGCAACCTGACGAACTCGGCGGCGGTCATCGCCGACGGCACCATCGCCGCCGTCTACGACAAGCTCCGCCTGCCCAACTACGGCGTGTTCGACGAGGCCCGCTACTTCACCCCCCGTGACCACCCCTGTGTCGTGTCGATCGCCGGGGTCCAGGTGGGCGTGACGGTCTGCGAGGACCTGTGGAGCGAGACCGGCCCCGTCCAGGCGGCCGCGGCGGCCGGCGCGCAGATCGTCGCGAACCTCAACGCCTCGCCCTACCACCGCGGCAAACAGGCGGACCGGGAGGCCTGGGTGCGCCACCACACCACCCGCGCCGGCATCCACCTCGCGTACTGCAACGTCGTCGGCGGACAGGACGAGGTCGTCTTCGACGGTGACTCCATGATCGGAGCTCCCGACGGCACGATCATCGCGCGCGGCGCACAGTTCGCCGACGACCTCGTCGTCGTCGACCTCGACATCTCCCCCGCGACACCCACCCCCGGAACGATCGAACTCCCGGGCGCTGCCGGGGAGCGGCCGATGCTGTCCGCGCCCGTCACCGCACCACGTCTGGATCCCGTCGGCGAGGTCTGGGCCGCACTCGTGCTCGCGACCCGTGACTACTGTCACCGCAATGGCTTCGAGGATGCGGTCATCGGCCTGTCCGGTGGGATCGACTCGGCGGTCGTCGCAGCCCTGGCGGTGGACGCGCTCGGCGGTGAGCACGTCACGACGGTGGCGATGCCCTCCCCGTACTCGTCCGACCACTCCGTCGCGGACGCGGAAGCGCTGGCCGGCTCCCTGGGCTGCCGGCACCTCCACCTGCCGATCGGTGGACCACTCGCCGCCGTCGGCGACGTCCTGGGCGACGAGGTCGTGACCGGGTTCGACCGCGACCACGCCCCCGATGCGCAGCCGGGTATCGCCTACGAGAACATCCAGTCGCGCCTGCGCGGGCTGCTGCTGATGGCCCTGTCCAACGAACAGGGTTCGATCGTGCTGACGACGGGGAACAAGACCGAGTACGCCGTCGGCTACGCCACGCTGTACGGGGACATGTCCGGCGGCTTCGCACCGATCAAGGACGTCGCCAAGCTGCTGGTCTACGACCTCGCCCGGTGGCGCAACCGTGACGACGAGGTGATCCCGACCTCGACGATCGAGAAGCCACCGTCGGCCGAGCTGCGGCCGGGCCAGGTCGATGGAGACTCCCTGCCGGACTACGCCACCCTGGACGACATCGTGCGTGCGTCGGTCGAACTGGACCTGGGGATCGACGCCATCGTCGAGCGCGGCCACGACCGTGCCGAGGTCCGCCGCGTGCTCACCATGATCGACCGGGCCGAGTTCAAGCGCCGACAGTCCGCACCCGGTCCCAAGGTCACCGAGCGTGCCTTCGGCCGCGATCGCCGCGTCCCGATCACGACCGGCTGGCGCGGCTGATCGCGCGACCGGCTGGCGCGGCGGCTCTTCCGGCGGGCGGGCGCGGCAGCTCGATCCGCGTCGTCAGGTCACCTCCTGGCCCGGCGTGCCGTCGTCGGTGTCCGGGAGTTCGTCGAGGTCGATCACCTCACGCAGGCTGTGGGCCCCGCAGCGGTCGAGTACCCGCCGCGCCCGACGTTGGACCCGGCGGCTGTCGATGCGCACGCCGATCACGATCCCTCCGGGCACCATCGGGGCGAAGGTCCGCTCCCACGAGGTCGCCATCGTCGGGACACTCAGGAGCGCGATGAGGGTCCCGATGGCGACGCCGAGCAGGGCGCCGCCCCCTGCGCCGGCCGCCACGACCCGGAGCGTCGGCTCCGTCGCGATGGCCAGCAGGCCGACCCCGAACACCGCACCGGGACCGATCCCCCATCCGATACCCCGCAGGACGCGCCCCGCCAGCAGCAACGAACTGCCGAGGTCCACCTGCCGGTCGCCGTAGCGGCCCGCGGTCACCACCTCGGTCGTACTGAGCAGCTCGATCACCCCGCCGTCGACCCCGGCACGCGACAGGCGCTCGATCGTCTGGCGGGCCGCCTGCGGATCACGGTGGACCGCAACGAGGTCCGGCAGCTTCGACCGGTGACCCAAGGTCCTGCCTCCACGCTGTCCGAGACGTCGGCGGGCGCCGGCGTGACGCCAGCGTGCCCGACGACGGGCGGGAACGGCGACCCGCGCCCGGGACGACACCGGCGACCCGCGCCCGGGACGACACCGGCGACCCGCGCCCGGGACGACACCGGCCTGCACGCCGATCGTGCGTTCACGGCGTCGACACGGCACACTGGTGGCCCACCGATCGATGACCGCTGGACCCCTCGGGGCCGGCAGGGAGGAACACCGGTGTCGTCAACCCTGTCCACCGACGGGCTCCCGGCGCGACCCGTCACGATCCGCGACCTGACCGCTGCCAAACAGCGGGGCGAGCGGTTCATCATGCTCACCGCTTACGACCATCCCACCGCGCGGATGCTCGAGGAGAACGGTGTCCCGATCATCCTCGTGGGTGACTCCGTGGGCAACAACGTGCTCGGCTACGACTCGACCGTGCCCGTCACGCTCGATGACATGCTGCACCACACCCGCGCCGTGACCCGTGGCGCACAGATCCCGCTGGTCGTCGCCGACCTGCCCTTCGGGACCTACCAGGTGTCGACCGATGACGGGTTCCGTGCCGCGATCCGGCTGGTGAAGGAGGCGGGCGCCAACGCCGTGAAGGCCGAAGGCGGGGGCCCGGTCATCGACCTCGCCCGTCTTCTGGTGGCCGCGGGGATCCCCTTCATGGGCCACCTCGGGCTCACCCCGCAGTCGGTGCACCAGATGGGGTACCGCGTCCAGGGTCGGGATGACGAGGGCGCGGACCGCCTGGTCGCGGACGCGGAGGCACTGGCCGCCGCGGGCGCCTTCGCCATCGTGCTGGAGGGCGTCCCGTCCGAGCTCGGTCGCCGCGTCACCCAGGCGATCGAGGTACCCACGATCGGGATCGGCGCCGGGCCGGACACCGATGGGCAGGTCCTGGTCATCCACGACCTGTTGGGCCTGTCCGCCGGACCGCACCCGCGATTCGTCAAGACCTACGCCAACCTGCGCTCAGAGATCGGTGGCGCGATCAAGGCCTTCCAGCACGAGGTCGCCGATGGGGAGTACCCGGGACCCGAGCACAGCTACTGACGGACCGGTCGCCGCCGCCGTGCCACCTGCCGCCGCAGCCGCTTGAGGTCACCGATGGCGGTCGGGGTCCGGGGCCCCCACCAGGTGAGTGCCGTCCCGTCCAACGTGCGCACCGCGGCTCGCCAAGTGGCGAACACCTCGACGTCCTCGGCCTGGAAGGCGTAGGGCTCATCGGGCAGCAGGACGGCATCCGGATCCAGCTCTGCGAGCGACGACAACGGCGCCCGCGGGTAGCGCACCGACCCCGCGGCGTCGTCATCGTCGGGGGTGCGGACGCGGAACCCGGCGGTGGCCAGCAGGTCCGCGGCGAAGGTGTCGCGACCGACGACCCACCACGTCTCATCCTCGCCCTTCTCGGGGCCGTCCCGCCAGATCGGGCAGACGGTCTCCAGCTGCGGCCCATCGGGCGCGCCCGAGGCGGCAGCACGGCGGAGTGCTGCGGCCAGCTCGACGCCGGCAGCAGGTTGCCCGACCACCTCACCCAGCCCCACGAAGCTCCGGCCCGCGTCGATGACCCCTCTGACCCGGGTCACGTAGACGGCGACACCGGCCTCCCGCAGGCGCCGCACATCCAGCGCTCGGTTCTCCTCCTCGTTGGCCACGACCAGATCAGGTGCCAGATCGACGATCGCGCGCAGATCCGGGTTCTTGGTCCCACGGATGCGGATGGCGCGCGCGAAGGCGCGGGGCGGCGCGACGCAGTAGTCGGTGACGCCCACCACGGATCCTGCCAGGCGCCACCACCAGAGCACCTCACTGAGGTTGGGGACCAACGACACGATCCGTGGGACGCCGCGGACCGTCACGGCCTCACCCAGGTCGTCGACGACCGTGCGTGGCGTCACTCACACGTCCTCACGTGAGGGGAGATGGTCACCCTCGGCTTCACGCGCCAGGACGTACAGCAGGTCGGCACACCGGTTGAGGTAGCGCAGCGCCGCGTCATCCGGTAGGCCGTCGACCCGTCGCAACGCGACGACGTACCGCTCCGCGCGACGACAGATCGTCCGCGCCAGATCCAGCGCGGCCGCCGCGCGGGTCCCGCCCGGCACCACGAAGTGCTGCGGGAGTGGGTGCCGTGCGACCGAGTCATCGATCAGCCCGTCGAGGGCGTCGACCATCGCGTCATCGACCCGGCTGACACCGACCGTGAGCTGCTCCCAGTGTTCGGTGAGGGTGGCGAGTTGCGCCCCCACGACGAACAGTTCCCGCTGGATGCGCAGGACCAGGTCGTGGAGGTGGCGCCGCTGCGGATCGTCGGCCAGGTCGGCGCGGGCGAGCCCGAGTGCGCTACAGGTCTCGTCGACCGTCCCGTAGGCGGTCGTGCGCAGATCGTCCTTGTCGACCCGCCCGCCGTACAGCAGACCGGTCGTGCCGTCATCGCCACGCTTGGTGTAGACCTTCACAGCCACCTCCTCGGCGCAGCGTACTGGCCGGTGGCGGCCTCGCCGGGTACCCCACCGCGCCGGTACCGTCCTGGTTGACGGGGCGACGTGGAGGCATCCCTGTGACCGGCACCCGATCACCACGGCGGGACTTCCGCGCACTGACCCAGCGGCGCGGCACGTACGACAGCGCCATGATGTTCGACGTGCAGCTCCAGGTCGCCGCCACCGGCGCGCTCATCTGGGCCCAGTCTTTCAGCGACGAGCAACAGGCCGAGGCGTTCCAGCAGCAGCTCGATGAGGACCTCCAGACGATGGAGGATGAGCCGTTCCGCCGCAAGTACGGCGTGCCCGCCAGCACCTGACCGGGCGCGCCGGCCACGCTCGATACACTGCTTCAGACACCGAAGCGTCCACCGACCTGTACGGGAGCACGGGTCGATGGCTCCCACGACGCGATGGGGTGTGCACGAGCGGCGGATGTACCCCGAGGTGAAAGGCCCAGCGTGGCGCGCTCACTGGACGTGCGCCTTCGATGGCACCGTACGACGCTGGACGGCAGCCCGGTCGTGTACGGCGAAGCCGGTGACGGCCCACCGGTGGTCTTCCTCCACGGATGGGGCCTGACCGCCCGCTCGTACGCGCGGGCCCTCCCGACGATCGCGGCGACCGGGGCCCGCGTGATCGCTCCGGCCCTGCCGGGCTTCGGTCGGAGCGCCCCGCTCGATGGGGAGTACACCTTCGAGAAGCTGGCGCGCTGGGTCGACGACCTGCTCGACCACATCGGCGTGGACGAGCCCGCGGCGATCGTCGGGCACTCCTTCGGCGGCGCCGTCGCCACCGCCACCGCATGGCACCACCCCGAACGCGTCCGCGCCCTGGTCCTGGTGAATTCGGTCGGCGGATCGGTGTGGAAGACGGGAGGCCGTCGAGGTGACCGCCAACTGGCCGAGCGACCGCTATGGGACTGGGGCCTGCGGCTACCGAGCGAGTTCACCGGACGCGACTACCGCAAGGTCCTACCGGTCGTCGTTCGCGACCTGGTGGGCAACGCACTGACCAACCCACGCGCGATCTGGCGGGCGGCCGAACTGGCACGTACGGCCGACCTGCGCGCGGAACTGGCCACGCTCGCACAGCGTGGCCTGCCGGTGTCGATCCTGTGGGGGTCCGAGGACAACGTCGTGCCCGAAGCGACGTTCCTGGCCCTGTGCGATGCTGCGGGCGCACCCGGCGACATCATCGAGGATGCCGGTCACTCCTGGTTGCTGGCGGACCCCGAGGGCTTCGGCGACCTCGTGACCAACTCGTTGGCCGTCCAGCGCACCCTCACGGAGCGCACGGGAGCAGCCTCCCGGGATCCGCGGGGCGGAGGCGGGTTCGAAGCGTCCGCGTGATCAGGTCACCTGGGCCAGGTGGTGCTCAGCTGACGTCGTCGAGGTCCTCGAGGCCGAGTGCGACGACCCGGCGTCGATGGCCGCCGAGCACCGCCAGCGCCAACCGTTTGACGCGGGCTTCGCCGGACTCCCCACGGTCGCGGTCCTCGGTCAACAGCACCCGCAGCGCATCGGTGTTGGACATCGCTCCCTGGAAGCCGGTGAGCGCGCGTCCGAGGAGGTCCGCGGTCAGACCACGGGCCCGCTCACGGGCCGCGTCATCCGTCAACAGTTGGGAGAGCTGCTCCAGAGCCGCCGCCTCGACCTCCTCACGATCGAGGGCGGCCACGACGACCTCGGCTGAGCGCTCATCCAGCGTCGGTGCCACCGCCCGCGTGAAGTCCGAGGCGATCGGCAGGCCGAGCGCGAAGAACACACAGGCGCCGAACCAGTCCTCGAGTGGCGCCCGGTCGAAGTAGTCGTCGAAGTAGCCCCGCTGACGTTCCATGACGGCGGTCGGCAGTTCGGTCCGGGTACCGAGGTGATCGCGCAACTGCCGGTAGCGGTCATGCTCATCGGCCGCCCAGGTGGCCAGCTGGTCGGCCACCCGGGCATCCGGTGCCAACGTCAGCGTGCTGGCCGTCGCCGCGAACGACCGGAGTTGTCCGTAGGCGAGCGCACCCAACAGTTCGACGGTCGCAAGATCGCGTTCGTCCATCGTCGGTTCCCCGGTCATCAGGTCGCGCGCCGTGGCCGCCAGCCGAGCCGCTCGGAGATCTCACGGGCGGATCGCAGCACCCGCAACGCGATCGTCTCGGGCTCAGGCAGGCGTGCCGTCGGGGCGACGATGCCGACCGCCGCAACCGCACGTCCGGTGTGGTCGAACACCGGAGCAGCGACGCCGGACGCACCTGGTTCGAGTTCGTCACGCGTGTAGGCGACCCCTCGCTGGCGCACCGACTGGAGGTCAGCGATCCGGGCGCCTTCGGGCAGGAACGCGAGCAATGCCTTGCCGTGGGCCGCGACCCCGAGTTCGTGACGGAAGCCCACGCGGTAGTTGACCTGCACGAACCGGTCGCCCGGTTCGATGACCTCGACCACGACCAGGTCGCCCCGATCCCGGACCGCCAGGCACGCGGTCTCGTTGGTGTCCTCGGAGAGGGCCTTGAGCGGCGGACCGGCCAGGCGCCGGACCTCCAGCCCCTGCGCGGCACGCACGCCCAGCTCCAGCATCGACAGCCCGAGTCGGTACTTGCGTGTCTCCGCGTCGCGGGTCACGAACCCCTCGGCGGTCAACGTCTCCAGGAGGCGGTAGAGCACCGCACGGTCCAGGCCGGTCGCGTCCGCCAGCCCGGAGACGGTCGCCCCGTCCGCGTGGTCACCGAGCGCCGTCAGAAGGGCGAGGCCCCGCGCCAGCGTCCGCGAGCCGCTGGAACGCTTGCCGCCCCCATCTTCGTCGTTCGCCACGTTGCTCCCTTTCCGCACCCCTCGCGCGCCTGGTGTGCATCGCGATCCGGAGGCCAGCGGCACCTCCTGGCGAGACCGATCTTCGACGTTCGCCCGTGGGAGTGTGCTGCGCGACCCGCGCACGGTCAAGCCGCCACGGTACCGGGCAGCCAACAGCCCCGTAAGCGGCAGCGACTCAACCTCGCGGGGGGCGTCCCGTCCATCGCTACCATCGCCGATCCAGCGGCACCCGCTGCGGTGTATCGCCACCGAGTGGTTGCCCGGAACCGTTCCGGCCGATGGCCGGAGACCCCACCGAGAGGCGTGCACGTGGCCGAGGAGATCGAGAAGCTGATCGGCGGATCCCGCCGAGCCTTCGACAAGTTGTTCGAATCGCGGATCCTGTTCCTGAACGGGCCCCTCGACGACGACAACGGAGATGGCCTCATCGCCAAACTCCTGGCGCTCGACGCCGAGAACCACGATGACGTCACCTTGTACATCAACTCCCCTGGTGGGATCATCACGGGGATGTTCGCTCTGTACGACACGATGCAGTTGATGGGCAGCCCCGTCCACACCCGCTGTGTCGGGCTCGCCGCCTCTGCAGGGGCGTTCCTGCTGGGCACGGGTACCGGGACCCGCTCGGCGACCGTCAACTCACGGATCATGGTCCACCAGCCACTGGGCGGTGCCCGGGGCAGCGCCAAGGACATCGAGATCCAGGCCAAGAACATCGTGTGGATGCGTGAGCGCATCAACGACATCCTGGCCGAGCGCACGGGCCAGAGCGTCGAGCAGATCCGCAAGGACACCGACCGCGACTACTGGATGACCGCCGCCGAAGCGGTCGCGTACGGCCTCATCGACGAGGTCGTGGAGCCCGGCCGCGGCACGTGACCGCACCGTCCCCCGACCCACGCCACGACGACCGGACCGCGGACGCTCCGGCGCGGGTTGCGCTGCTCGAATGCGACCACGTCCCGGACAGGTTGCGCCATCTCGGCGACGACTACGGGACGATGTTCATCGACCGGTTCGCTGCCCACGCACCGTGGGTGACCTTCGAGCGGTACGACGTGATCGGGGGCCGGGACCTGCCCCTGGTCGGAGCCCACGACGGCTATCTGATCACGGGCTCGCGTTATTCGGTGACCGACGACCTCCCGTGGCTGACCGGACTCCGCAAGCTGACGAACGACGTCGTGGCCGCCGATCTGCCCGTTGTCGGGATCTGCTTCGGGCACCAGTTGCTGGCCGATGAACTCGGCGGCCGGGTCGAGCGCGCCGCCAACGGTTGGGGGGTCGGGATGCACACCGCCGTGGTGACGGCGCGACGGCCCTGGATGGATCCGTCCCTCGACGATTTCCGGCTGATCGTCAGCCACCAGGACCAGGTCGTCGAGCTGCCACCCGAGGCGGTGCTGCTCGCGGAGAGCTCCCACGCCCCCATCGCCGCCTTCGAGATCGGGTCCGCGATCGGCTTCCAGGGTCACCCCGAGTTCGATCCCGCCTACTCCGCGGCGCTGATGGACATGCGTCGCGACCGCATCCCCGCCGCCGTCATCGACGTCGGGGAAGCCTCCCTGACCCAGACCCCCGACCACGGCGCTGTGGTCACCTGGCTCGGCAGGCACCTCGCCGCAGCCGCGGCAGGCGGTGGTCGGGCGACCTCGGCCTCGCTGGAGGCTGGCGCCGGGCGCCCCTGACCACCGGCACGGGTCGCCTTGGGCAGCACCGGCGCAGCCGAACGGACGTCGAGCGTCGTGCCGCCCCGTCGATCGTCCAGATGGACGCATCAAGGTCCGTGACCAGCGGCCGGGGGACACTCGGCCGCACGTCACCTACAGCCCTGGATGATGTGGGTGTCTCTTCGACATGGAGGCACCTGCAACGAACAGCGAAACGAGCACGAACCGGCCCCTCGCGATGTCGGGGGGCCGTCGCTGTGCATCGGGCCGGCTGCTGACATCCAGGCCAACGAGTCGCGGTCCACGACCGTTCGGGCAGGACGTCCCTGCGGAGCCGCCGTTCGGGAGCGACACTGTGCTCACCGGCCGCCTACCTGCGCCATCTCGTCGAGCCGCGAGACACCCACGATGTTGGACGTTCCCCCCTGAAACGTTCTCCGCGGATGACGTCGCGATCGAGAGGCGCGAGGAAGCGTCCGGCAAGCGGCCCCCGGCTTCGACCGGGGGCTGCTTCATGCCGCTCGGTCGTCGACACCGCCGCGGCATGAACATCCTCCCAAGGGCGCCACGGGCATCCTGTCACACGCCGCTCACGTGCGGGTGGCACGGTGGCGCCTGCGTGGCCGTGTCGCCAGCGTTGCGTGCAGGTTGGACGTGTTCCCCGTCGTCGTGGTGGTGATGGGGTCAGTGGGAGGAGACCCGCAGCTCGACGTGGTGATGGGGTCAGTGGGAGGAGACCCGCAGCTCGACACCACGGCGCAAGGTGTCAGCGGTGACACAGAGGCGTTCGGCGAGCTCCTCGAGCAGCGCGACGCGTGCAGGATCGGTGCCATCGGCGACCTCCAGGTGCACATCGAGGTGGATGGTCTCGAAACCGACCGCCACAGAATCGTCCATCGCCAGACAGCCCCGCGAATCGACCTCTCCATGCGCCTCGACCTCGAGGGAATCGATCGCTACCTGCAGGTTGTCCGCGACCATGCGCAACGTGGATGCGTGACAGCCCGCCAGGGCGGCCAGCAGCATCTCGGCCGGATTCGGCAGATCGTTGTCACCCCCGATCTTCTCATCGATGCCGAGGCTCCACACGTCCTCGGGGTAGGGCCCGTCCACCGTGACCGCGGTGTGGAAGGGATCCTGCTCCGACACAGCCACCGTTCGGGCTCGTTTCACGATCACGGCATCCTCTGGCCGCTGACGGTAGTTGCTGACCAACGGGCCCTGTCGCTCGCGGACGATCGAGGTGTTCGACATCACGTGCCTCCTCTGGGTAATAGCACGACCGTTCGTTTTAGAACATACGAACGGTCGTGCTACCTTGTCAAGGATGGGTCGAGCTGCGCAGGTGACGCGATCGACCCGCTGCGGTGAGGCCGCCGTTCTGAGAACAACGACCGAACAGGTGCTCGGATGAGTGAGACGTCTTCACCGCGTCGACATGGCCGCGCCGACGGGCAACGGCGCCGCGAACAGATCCTGCAGACCGCCGCCCAGCTGGCGACGGTCGAGGGCCTCGAGGGTCTGTCGATCGGTCGACTGGCTGAGGCCACCGGGATGAGCAAGAGCGGTCTGTACGCCCACTTCGGTTCGAAGCAGGAGCTGCAACTCGCCACGATCGACACCGCGCGAGACATCTTCATCGACGTGGTCGCCCAACCAGCCTTCACGGCGCCGGCCGGGATCGAGCGGCTCAGGGCCGCATGCCTCCGGTTCCTCGACCATGTCGACCAGCAGGTCTTCCCCGGCGGCTGCTTCTTCTCCTCGGTCGCCGCCGAGATGGGCGCCCGATCCGGAGATGTGCATGATCGCATCGCCCGTGAGCAGCTCGACTGGATCGCACTGCTCGAGGCGCTCGCGACCGACGCCCGCCATCGCGGCCACCTCCGCGCAGACACCGATGCAGCACAGCTGGCGTTCGAACTGAACGCCGTGATCGTCGCCGCGAACACCAGCTTCGTGCTCCACGGAGACCGCAACGGTCTCGAGCGAGCCCGCCAGGCGGTCGAGCACCGCCTGAGCGACGCGGCGTCCTGACCCTCAACTGAGAGATCGAGCCAGACCGTGATCCCCATGAGGTCGTTCGGTGGTGTGGTCTCGATGTAGACGTGACCGATCCCGCGCTGCACCGATCGCCACCGCAACCGGCGGACGCCTTCGTCGCCGCAGGCAAGAGCTCCGGGCCTCTCTGGAGGGACCCGGAGCGCTCGTGCACACGAAGCCAGGCCGCGCGGTGTGGTGGTGCTACGCGTCGAGGTCAGTGATCTTGCCGGACTCGATCAGCTCCTCGATGGTATGAGCGAGGAGGCTCGCCATCTGGTCTCGCTGGAGCTCGACGTTCGGGCGGAAGGTGCCGTCGTCGTAGCCGTTGACGATGCCCAGCGTGGCGAGCTTGGCGATGTTCTCGCCGTGTGCGTCGCCGGTGTCCGGGAACTGCTCGGACCCGGTCGGCAACACCTCGCCGGTGACGTCCTCGATGACGCGGATGAGCACGGAGGCCGCCTGGCCACGGGTCAGCGTGCCAGTGCTGTCGAGCTCACTGTTGGCCTGCCCGTGGAAGATGCCGCGCTCCACCAGCAGCTGCATCGCTGCGTCGTGGGAGACCGGACGGGAGACGTCCGAGTCGGTCAGCGACAGCAGCCGGACGAGGAACGAGCCCATCTGTCCGCGGGACAACCCGCCCGAAGGGTTGTAGGTGGTATCGCTGGTACCGGTCGTGATTCCGTAGCGGTAGAGCAGGTCGATCGCGGCGGCGTGGATATTGCCGGCCACGTCATCGAAGTTCGGGGTGCCGTGGTCCACCGGTGCCGGCGGGTCCGAGTCCACCGGGTCCGACGCCACCGGCTCCGGGTCCACGGGGTCCGGGTCCACCGGGTCCGAGTCGACCGGGTCGATCTCGGTGGCCCCGGTGTTCCAGTGGACGGTGTAGTCCGCCGCGTTGTCTCGGATCGCACCGTAGTTGTACTGGTTGAGGAACACCTGGCCGAGGCTGTCGCCGGAGGCGGCGATGCTTCCGGCATGCTGCCCGTTGATGGTGTAGTTGACGACGTCGTTGTCGGGGTCGAGGGTCATGCTGAGCGTGTTCCAGGCGTCGTAGTTCGCGTCGATCCCTGTGGCGGCCCAACCCGAGGACTCGTAAGCGTAGAACCCGGCGTCAACCGTGTCGTCGTTGCGGAAGGCGAGGATCGGGTAGACCGAGATCGTGGGGGCGTCGGATGCCCAGAACCCGGCGTTAACCGGGTGGGTCTGGAAGCCGCTTGGGACGTAGAGGTCGACCTGCACGGCAAGCCCGTGGTCAGCCGACTGCTGGATGCCCTCGAAGCCGTGCCAGCTCCCGTCATCGGAAGCCAGGGCACTGTCCATCCTGATCTCGGCGACGTGGTCCCGGCCACCGAACGAGGTCGAGTAGACCCCTCCACTGGGGTACAGACGGTCTGCCTGCCAGTTGTCGTCGAGTTCTTGCTGGGTGAACGATGCGAGCATCGGGTCGGAAATGGCTACTGCACCTACCGATTGAGGAACGATGAGCATCGCGCCCACCGCCACGATCGCGACATTCTTGCTCACCGCCAACCGTCTCGAAGATCTCGTACGGGATGTAGAAATCGTCTGGGATAGGGAGTGCAAGCTGCACCGGTTTTCTGTCGCCGAGAGTGACGACTTCAAGCACATGCCCGCGTGGAGGCCCAAGGGAGCCCATGGGAGCCCGCGGTAACGTGAGAGGAGCTACTCCGACTCATTCGACCGTTGCCCCACGAACTTGAACGCGATTTCGCCAACCTGCGATACGCGTACATGAGAAGACATCCAGGGGGCGCCAAGCGCTCAGGTGGGCAAGAACCTGCGTCATCGGGGTAGTCGACCCAAGGCATGGTTTGCTGGTCGGTGCGTGTCCTCGCCACCGGTCCACTGCCAGCAAGGAACCTGTCACCGGTGAAATGTGGAGACCAGGCAAGGACTTCGTCAGCGAGAGGTCCTCTGCAGCAGGGTCTGGTGGTTCAACAACCATTCGTAGGTGCCCCGCGTCCCGCGATCAGCCCCCACGCGCTCTCGCACCCGGCTCCGCCTCGCAGGATCATCAACCGAGTCACCGCACTTCGTGGGGCCCTGATGGCCGCGCTGCTCCTATGAACGTCCTGTGCGCCGGCGGAGGTGGTGTGGAACCGCCCGGTGCGCAGTCACGTCACCTCCAGCAGGGAGCATGGTCCTACGCCTGGCGCCAACCGTTCCAACCCCCGGCAAGTGCTTCCGAAGTTCCTATGGATGTCAAGCGCCGACGGGAACGGTTCCCGAACCTCCCTGCGACGGCCGCAGGTGACCGGGCGGGATCATCGAGATGCGCTCGGCGGTGTCTGGTTGGTGGTGGTCGTAGGTGTGCGTACTACGGCCAGGAGCCGCTGTTGTGATCGATGCCACTGTGACCGTCCTCGATCCGTCCACCGAGCTTCGTCTGCACCGTCTGACCGGCGCGTTCCTGGCCGGCTACCGCAACGTCAACACCCGTACCGCCTACCTGCAGCAGTTGCACCGCTGGTTCGCGTGGTGCACCGCCCACCAGCTCGACCCGCTCGAGGTCGAACGGACGCTTGTCGAGCTGTACCTGCGCTGGTTCGAACGTCGGGTCGGCTCGATCAACACCGTCTGTCACGACCTGTCGGTACTCGCGTCGTTCTACGGGTGGCTGGTCCAGAGCGGCCTGTGCGACACCATCCCCATCGCTGCGGTCCGCCGTCCGTCACGTGATGAGACCCCGCGCCAGATCCGGCTGACCCGTCATGAGCTGGCGGACTGGCTCAACGCCGCCGGGCACACCGGCGATCCCGTCTACGCGATGGGATGTCTGCTACTGCTCAACGTGCTGCGCGTGTCGGAGGTCTGCGGCATCGACATCGACGACCTCGCCGAGGAACGCTGGCACCACACCGTCAACATCCACGGCAATCCGAGTAGAAGATCCGGGCGTAATGCACCGGTCCTCACGGCAGCTCGTCGAGAGCGGTCCTTGGCCGCAAGGACCGTTATCCCGAAACGGGCTATCCGATTAGCTCCTCCTATGGCAAGATGTTGTAGTGGCGGTCGAGACGGCTCCGGTGGCAGGTCGGGACTACCCGAGAGGGTGGGCCGAG
>JAWLFE010000110.1:0-7737 GCA_041685735.1 Nitriliruptoraceae bacterium | reverse complement strand
ATCTACCTCGTCGACCGTGAGGGGACCGGGTCGTCCGGTGGCGTGTGCGACAGCGGCTTCACCGACGTCTTCGAGAGCAGCGTCCACCTCGACAACATCTGCCGGTTGGTCGACCTGGAGATCACGGACGGCACGACCGCGACCACCTACGGACCCTCGGAGTCCGTGACCCGGGCACAGATGGGCACGTTCCTGGCGCGCGCACTCGACCTCCCGCCCGGCAGCGGACCGCAGTTCCCCGACGTGGACCCCTCCAGCGTGCACGCCCCGGGGATCCTGGCGATCCGCGAGGCCGGCATCACCCTGGGGCGCAGCGACGGGACCTACGACCCGGGTGGCACCGTCACCCGAGCCGAGATGGCCTCGTTCCTGGCCCGCGCCGCGGAGCTCGACGGCGTCGCTGGCACCGGTTTCAGCGACGTCGATCCCGACAACGTCCACACCCCCAACATCTACGCCGTCCGCGATGCCGACATCACGACCGGGGTCACCGCCACCACGTTCGACCCCGATGGCAACGTCCGCCGCGATCAGATGGCGTCCTTCCTGATCCGGATGCTCGACTTCATCGCCGCCGGCTGATCACCGCCGTCGGTCGGGTCGCGGCTGGCCACCGTCGGGTGGCCACCCGCTGCTGTATCCGTGCCGATGGTCCGCAGACCTACATCAGCCCGGGCGCCTAGCATGCCGATATGCGTTGGAGGCTGGTTGGCCGGGAGGATGAACTTCGGCGCGCCAGGGAACGGCTGGACGCTGGCGTGAGCATCGCGTTGGTCGGTGCGGCCGGCGTGGGCAAGAGCCGCCTGCTCCGTGAACTGGTCGACCGGTCGGGGCCGTCGGGTCGACCCCCGTTGTCGGTGGCAGCCACGGAGGCATCGCGAACCATCCCGTTCGCGCCCCTCGTCGACGTGGTGCGGGGTGGCCCCGTCGCGGATCGACTCAGCTTCCTGCGGAGTGCTCTGGACGAGCTGTCGTCCCGCCGTGGTCCGCACGGTCTGTTGCTGGCGGTCGATGACGCCCACCACCTCGATCCGGGGTCGCTGGCGGTCGTGACCGCAGCGCTGGACGTGGAGGGCATCGTCCTGTGTCTGACCGCCCGCTCGGGTGGCTCGATGCCAGCCGACCTGGTGAGGCTCTGGAACGACGGCACCGTGGTGCGGATCGATGTCGAGCCGATCGAACGGGAGCGGTTCGACGAGGTCCTCGACGTCGTGCTCGGCCCCTGCGCCCCCGACCTCGTCGCAGAGTTGTGGCGGCTGTCCGAGGGCAACGCCCTGATCCTGCACGAGATCATCGAAGGAGCCCGTGGGGCAACGTTGGTGCGCGACGAGAACGGTGCATGGCGACAGGCCGGCCGCCTGACGACGTCGCCGCGACTCTCCGAACTGATCTCCACCCGGCTGTCCCGTCTGCCGGACCGGCTGCGCCCGGCCATGGCGATGGTGGCGGTCGGGGCGCCGTTGCCGCTGGCGCTGCTCGAGGAGATGGCGGGCGAGCACGTGCAAGCGCTCGACGACGCCGACCTCATCGATGTCCGTACCGATGGTGGGGAGCCCGTCGTGGTGCCGGCGCATCCGCTGTACGGGGAGGTCTTCCGGGAGGCTCTGGGCTTCACCGCGACGCGGCAAGCGAACCGTGCGTTGCTCGACGGCGCGGTCCGGCTTCCCGGGGTCCCCGATGCCGTTCGGGCTGCCGTCTGGCAGCAGGACTCGGGCACGCTCGATCGTCCGGACATCGCGGTCGTCGGCGCGCGAGCAGCCCTCGCACGGCACGACGCAGCCCTGACCGAGCAGCTGGCGCGTCCCTTCATCGCCGGATCGTCGGATGCCGGCGTCCTCCTCGGCCGGGCCCTCAACCTGCAGCGCCGGTACGAGGAGGCTGAGCGGGTCCTGCGCTCCATCGAGCCGACGGATCCCACCTGCGCCGCGGAGTTGGCGTCCGCGCGGGCACACAACCTGGGATTCGGACTGGGGCAGCCGTCGCTGGCGATCCGGGTCCTGGCGGAGGCAGCCGAGGTTGCGGATGGCTCGACGCGCGCACGGCTGGACACCGAACGGGCGGTGCTCGCTGCGATCCGCGGGGACTTCTCCGAAGCGCAAGCGTCGGGTCGAGCCATCCTCCGCAATCCGGTCGCCTCGCCCGATTCGCGAGCGGCGGCGTACGTCAGTCTCGCCCTGGCCTACGCGATGACCGCCGATTGCGACGGCATCACCCGGCTGCTCGACGATGCGTACGCGGTGGCCGACGCGCGGCGCACGCACCTACCGCTCCCGGCTGAGCAGATCGGCGTGATGCACCTGTGCATGCTCTGCACCAGCGGTCGGATCAGGGAGGCCATCGAACTCAGCGACGCAGGGATCGACCGCACCGCCGGATCGGCCATCGAGTCGACCTGGCGCAGCTCCAGCGTGATGGCGCTCGACCTCGCCGGTCGCTTGGAGGATGGGGCCCGCACCGCCGCTATCGCCGCGTCCATGATGGCGTCGTCCGATCCGTTCGGCCTGGAGCTCCAGGTCCGGGGACTCCGTGCCCTCGAACGGGGGCAACGTGGTGATCCGCGTAGTGGCGACGACGTCGCCGATCTGCCGGTGGACACCGACAACCCGCGTGTCGCCATCTGGGTCGAACGGGGCGTCGTCTGGTCCATGGCCGCCCGAGGAGATGTCGAGCAGGCCGCGAGGAGAGCTGCGCGTGGGGGCCGTGAGGCGATCGAGCGTCAGCACATCGCCTGGGGTTCGCTCCTCCTCCATGACGCCCTTCGACTGGACGACCCCGGGTCCGTCGTCGGCGACATCGTCGGGCTGCGGAACGACCGGGGAGCCGACCTCCTCAACGTGATGGTGGCACACGGCACGGCGCTGGTGAACCGTGACGGTGGCGCGTTGCTCGATGTGGCACGGAGGTTCGCCGCGATGCCGGCTCCGCTGCTGGCTGCCGAGGCGGCAGCTCAGGCCGCCGCGGCCCTCAGGGATGTGGAGGCGGCACGCGCGGCCGCCCTCTCCGTCGGGTGGCAACTGCGTTGCCAGGATCCCCGGACACCGGCGCTTCGCGCCCGCCCACCGTTGGTGACGTCGCGCGAGGTGGAGATCGCGCTGGCTGCGGCCCGCGGTCGGACGAGTGCACAGATCGCCGAGCAGCACTACCTGTCGGCCCGGACGGTCGACAACCACCTCAGGTCCGTCTACCGGAAGTTGGCAGTGTCGGGACGCCAGGAACTCCCAGAGGTCCTCGCGGCACTCCTCGCGTGACCGTGGCGTAGGCTCGGGGTCCGACCTGGCGAGGAACATGGCGGATACGACCGACGCTCGACCCGCCGCTGAGCAGCACGGCGCGCGATCACCGCGGCGGTGGTTGCTCGGCGTGCTGTTCGTGATCGCCGTCTACGCCATCGGCCTGGTGGTGGTTGGTGTCGAGGACGCGTGGAACGCCATCCGAGCTGCCTCGATGGTGCCCCTGGCCGGTGCGTTGCTGCTGCAGGCGGCCGTGGTGGTGTTGTGGGCGAAGGTCTACGGCGCGAGCGCATCCGCGGTCAACGGCGTGACGGGGACGCGGGAGGCGTTGCGGGTCTCGATGCCGGCGTTCACCCTCAGCCACACGCTGCCCGGTGGCGGGTTGACCGCCAACGCTGTCGCGGTGCAGCGCCTGACCGCGCAGGGCCTGACCGGCCCGAGCGCGACCGCTGCGGTCGCGCTCGCGTCGACCATCTCGCTCGTCACGATCGCCGGGCTCGGCTCGGCCGGGATCATCACCGCTTTCGTCGCCGGCGACCTCCCGCCCCTCGCCCTGGTGATCGCGCTTCCCGCGCTGGCGGTCCTCCTCGTGCTGGTCGTGACGGTGATCGCCGTCCTGCACTCACCATCCGCCGGCGACAAGGCGGTCGGGTTGCTCGGCAAGCTCCACCCTCGGCTGCGGGCGCATGTCGGTGAGTGGCGGGAGTCGTTGCGTGAGGTGACGGAGGATCCGCCGACGACGAGGCAGCTGCTGCGGATCGCCGCGTGGGCCCTGGGCAAGTGGGCGGCGGACATCGGGTCGCTCGCCCTGGTGTTCTTCGCGCTCGGGACCACTCCCAGGATCAGCGCGTTGCTCGTGAGCTTCGGTGTCACCCAACTGGCCACCGCGATCCCCGTGACGCCTGGTGGTGTCGGATTCGTCGAAGGTGGCATGGTGGGTGCCTTCGCCACCCTCGGCTATCCCACCGCCCTGGCAACATCGGTGGTCCTGGCCTACCGCGTCATCGAGACCTGGTTGCCGGCGCTGGCCGGGGTCCCGGTGCTCCTGCGGCAACCGCCTGCCCGACATGGACGCTGACGCCCCGCCCCGGGTCCTGGTCGTCGACGACGACCAGGCCGTGCGTGCGTCGCTCGATCGCGCCCTGGGGCTGCGGGGGTTCGAGGTGTATCTGGCCCCTGACGGCATCACCGCGTTGAACGTGATGGGCAGTGTCGAGCCCGACGTCATCGTCCTGGACGTCATGATGCCCGGGGTCGACGGGCTCGGGGTCGTCGCCCGACTGCGCCAGGATGGGGACGACACCCCGATCCTGCTTCTGACGGCCCGCGACGGGGTCCCGGACCGCGTTGCCGGGCTCACGACCGGGGCCGACGACTACCTCGTCAAGCCGTTCGCCCTCGACGAGCTGGTCGCCCGGCTCCAGAGCCTGCTGCGGCGTACCTCGACGGCGCGGTCGGACGCGGCCCCCGCCGTGCTGCGTTTCGCCGATGTGGTCCTTGACACCGACACCATCCGGGTGACCCGCGCGGGCCGGGAACTGGACCTGACGCGCACGGAGTTCGAGCTGCTCCGAGCGTTCATGGAGCAGCCGCGTCAGGTCCTCAGCCGCGACCGCCTGCACGAACGCGTGTGGGGCTTCGACCGTGATGTCACGGCCAACACCGTCGAGGTCTACGTGGGCTACCTCCGCAGGAAGCTAGAGGCCGCCGGCGAGCCGCGCCTGCTGCACACCGTCCGGGGGTTCGGCTACGTGCTGCGGGAGCCGGGATGACGCTGCGTACCCGGGTCACCGTGATCGCCGCCGCGGCCGTGGCGGTCGCCGTGCTCGTGGCCTCGTTCGGTCTGTACATCGCCACGGCGCGCACCCTGCGGGCATCGGTCGACCGGTCGCTCGTGGACATCGCCGCCAACGAACTCCCCTCGACGATCGACCGGTCGTTCCGCGGCGGTCCGCGCGTCGATCCGTACGGTGGTGCCGGCGGGACGCTCCAGGTGGTGAGCGCGCGGGGTGTGGCCCTGACCCCCTCGCCCGCCGGCGAACGCGCCGATCCCCTGCCGGTCAGCGAGGCCACCGTGGCGGTGGCGGCCGGGCGGCGTCCAGCGTTCTTCGAGACCGTGGCGATCGACGAGGATCAGGTCCGCATCCTGACCGTGCCCGCCGGTGACGACCTGGCCGTCCAACTCGCGCGCCCGTTGACGGAGGTGGAGGACGTGCTGGGCACGCTCCGGCAACAGTTGCTCGTTGCCGGGCTGCTCGGGATCGCACTGGCCGCGGCGCTCGGCGCGGTCGTCGCCAGGCGAGCCGTCCGTCCGGTCGGCGACCTGACGCGACTCGCCGAGGACGTCGCCGCCACGCAGGATCTCAGCCGCCGACTGCACCTGGGCCGCGACGATGACGAGATCGGCCGGTTGGCCCACGCCTTCGATCGCATGTTGGCCCGCCTCGAGAGGTCCCGCAACGCCCAGGAGCAGCTGGTCGCCGACGCCTCGCACGAACTGCGCACGCCACTGACCAGCCTGCGGACCAACATCGAGGTCCTGGCGCAGCCCGACCTGCTGAATCCCGACGAGCGCCGCCACCTCGTCGAGGATGTCGTCGTCCAGATCGACGAGTTCGCTGCGATGGTCGGCGACCTCGTGGAGCTCGCCCGCGGTGAGACGCCCGTGGCCACGACCACGGCCATCCAGCTCGACGAGCTCACGGCGCGCGTCGTGGACCGCCTCGACCCCGGCCGCGACCGGGTGCGGCTCTCGTTGCGCCCTGCTGAGGTCGTCGGGGACCCGGAGCGGTTGGAGCGAGCCGTCTCCAACCTGATCGATAACGCGCTCAAGTACGGCGGCGACGCCCCGGTCGAGGTGACGACGGCCGCGGGGAGCGTGGCCGTCCGCGACCACGGTCCGGGCATCGATGCGAACGACCTTCCCCACGTCTTCGAACGCTTCTACCGCTCCCCGGATGCGCGGGGTGCTCCCGGCTCCGGGCTGGGGCTGGCCATCGTGCGGCAGGTGGCCGAGGCGCACGGCGGCAACGTCGAGGTCGTGAACGCGGCCGATGGCGGCGTCCTCGCAACGCTGCGTGTGCCGGAGCGGTGTGCCGAGGTCGGCGCCGGCGCCGGGCGGGCGTAACGCTCACCGGGCGCGCACCCGCGGACGGCGGATGGCCTATTGGGGGTCCTCAGCAGGTTCTCAAGGTCGCCGGGCACCGTATGGCTCAACCGCTACGGAGAACCGGAGGACCCATGAACACATCGACCCCGACGCAGCTCCCACTACCCCCACCGGCGCCAGGCCCAGATGCGCGGCCGCCTGCCCCGCCGCCTGCGGCCGGACCTCCAGAGGATCGGGCCGGTGGGCGGACGGATGCTCGCCGTCTGCCGCTGATCGCCACGGCCGTGATCGCGGCCCTCATCGGTGGTGCGACCGGGGGCGCCGTCACCGCCATGGCCTCGGACGAACCCGCGTCGTCGGACACCCCCGCCATGACGGACGGGAGCGGGGACACGGCCCAGAGCACGTCACAGGATGCAGTCACGCCGCCAGCCGGCGAGGGCCTCAGCGTGTCGCAGATCGCCGAGCAGGTCGGTCCATCGGTCGCCGCCGTCGAGGTCGGCAGTCGGGCCGGGCAGGGCCAGGGCAGCGCGGTGATCATCGATGCCGACGGCCACCTCGTGACCAACAACCACGTCGTGGAAGGTGCCGGTTCGATCACCGTGCAGCTTGCGGACGGGTCGCGGCTGGACGCGACCCTCGTCGGGACCGACCCCATCACCGATCTGGCCGTGCTCCGGGTCGACGCTGACGGACTGCCCGCAGCCACGCTCTCGACGACGACACCCGACATCGGCGACGCGGCGGTCGCCATCGGCTCCCCGTTCGGCCTGGACGGTTCGGTCAGCGCCGGGGTCGTCAGCGCACTGGACCGATCGCTGCCGGCCGGGGGTGCGAGCCTGACGGGTCTGCTCCAGACGGATGCCGCCATCAACCCCGGCAACTCGGGTGGCGCGCTGGTGGATGACCGGGGTGAGGTCATCGGGATCAACACCGCCATCATCTCGCGCTCGGGCACCAGCGGCGGTGTGGGGTTCGCGGTGCCCTCCACGGTCGCGGCGGATGTCGCCGACCAGCTCATCCGTACCGGTGAGGTGCAGCGCGCTGTCCTCGGCGTCAGTGGTCGGGACATCGATCAGCAGGTCGCCGACGCCTACGGGATCGATGCCGACGCCGGGCCGCTGGTCCTGGCCGTCGAACCTGGCAGCGGTGCGGCGGACGCCGGCTTGCAGGCGGGGGACATCATCACCGCCGTCGACGGGGAACGCGTCCGCAGCATGGCCGAACTGGCTGCCACCGTCCGTGAGCTCGCCCCTGGCGACACCGTCGAGGTACGCGGCATCCGCGACGGCGAGAGCTTCACCCTCCAGGTCCGGCTCGGGCAGGCGTGACCTGTCCATCCCGATCCTGGATACCCCATGATGGGTCGAGGAGCCCGGATCTCGGTGGTCAGGGGGG
>JAWLFE010000034.1:22308-30571 GCA_041685735.1 Nitriliruptoraceae bacterium | reverse complement strand
CTAGCATCGCTGCGGTTCCGGAGCAGGCGGTGAGCAGGTGGTCGAACACGACGGTCGATCGGTCGGTGGTCGATCGGTCAGCGGTGTCGTCCTCGCTGCAGGTTCGGGTCGCCGCTTCGCGGCGGACGGTCCGAAGGCGTTGCTCGAGGTGCAGGGCCGCGCGCTCGTGGCGTGGGCGGTGCAACGATTGGCGGGCGCAGGGGTCGGTCCGCCCATCGTCGTGATCCCCGACGGGCAGACGGACCGGTTCGTGTCGGCGCTCGCTGGCTGCGAGGTCGCCGGCCTCGTACCGGGCGGCCAGAGCCGGACCGCGAGTGTCCGTGCCGGTGTCGCCGCGCTCGAACAGGACCAGGGGATCGTCGCGCTCCACGACGCCGCCCGTCCGCTCGTGCCCGTCGAGGTCATCCGCCGGGTCGTCGCGGCGATGCACGGCGATGTGCAGGCGGCCGCGCCGGGCCTGCCGGTCGCCGACACGCTCAAGCGGGTCGCGGACGGCACCGTGCTCACGACCGTCGATCGCGAGGGGCTGGTCGGGGTCCAGACGCCGCAGGTGTTCCCCCGGGATGTGCTGGACGCGGTCCTGGCCGATGAGGACGACGCCACCGATGAACTCACGCTCGTCGAACGGTGGATCGAGGCCGGACGGCTCACGGGTCGGGTCGTGGTCGTGCCCGGATCGGTGTTCGCGCACAAGGTCACCTATCCCGACGACCTCGCCCTGGTGGCGGCACTGGCCCGGACGGCCGGTCAGGTCGCCTCGTGAGGACCGGCAGCGGCCTCGACATCCATCCGTTCAGCGAGGACGGACAGCGGGCCCTGGTGCTCGCCGGCGTGGTGATCCCCGACGTGGCGGGGCTGGCCGGTCACTCCGATGCCGACGTGGTGACCCACGCGGTGGCCGACGCGCTGCTGGGCGCGGCGGCGCTCGGTGATCTGGGCAGCCGGTTCGGGGTGGACGAGCCGGCGACCGCCGGTGCGGATTCGCTGCACCTGCTGGCCGCGGTCGTCACCGACGTCCACGCTGCGGGGTGGGAGCTGGGCAACCTCGACGTCACCGTGGTCGCGCAACGGCCACGGCTGGCGCCCCATCGCGACGCGATGCGTGCCAACCTCGCCAGCTCCCTCCGGTGCGACGTCGGGCAGGTCTCGGTGAAGTTCACGACCACCGACCGTCTGGGATCGATCGGCCGTGCCGAGGGCATCGCCACCTGGGCGACCTGCCTGCTGCTCCCCGGGCACCGGTAGGCTCCCCCATCCGGATGGACGCGGGTCCTTCGACGGCCCCGGCCACCTCGCTTCCGATCCGCCACCTCGCTTCCGATCCGCCACCTCCTCCCTCTCCGCCACCTCCTCGACCACGGTGGGCCCGCCATGTCACTCGTCCTGTTCGACACGCTGCGCCGCGACAAGGTGCCCTTCGAGCCGCGCGAGGCGGGCGCGGCGTCGATGTACGTCTGCGGTCCGACGGTGCAGTCCGACGCGCATGTCGGACATGGGCGGCTCGCGGTCGTCACCGATGTGCTGCGGCGCTACCTCGACTTCTCCGGCCTCACGGTGACCTTCGTGCAGAACGTCACCGACATCGACGACAAGATCATCCTGCGTGCCCGTCGTGAGAAGGTCGACCCCGCGGTCATCGCCACCCGCTACACCCGGGCGTGGAACCGGACCATGGACCTGCTGAACATCCTGCCGCCGGACATCCAGCCGCTGGCGACGGGGCATCTGCTGGAGATGCAGGCCCTGATCCAGGAACTCATCGAGCAGGACAAGGCCTACGCGGTCGACGGCGATGTGTTCTTCCGCGTCCGGCGCTTCGATGGGTACGGCAAGCTCTCCCGCCGGCAGGTCGACGACATGCAGCAGGGCGAGGACGTCGTCGATTCGGACCGGAAGGAGGACCCGCTCGACTTCGCGATGTGGAAGTCGGCCAAGCCGGGGGAGCCGTCCTGGCCCTCCCCCTGGGGCGACGGCCGGCCGGGCTGGCACATCGAGTGCTCGGCCATGGCCGCCAAACACCTCGGTGAGGGCTTCGACCTCCACTGCGGAGGGCTCGACCTGGTCTTCCCGCACCACGAGAACGAGATCGCCCAGCACGAAGCGGCCCACGGCGGCACCTTCGCACGCACCTGGGTCCACAACGGCATGGTGCGGATGGGTGAGGACAAGATGTCCAAGTCCGTCGGCAACGTCGTGTCGCTCGACGAGGCCCTGGGTGCCTGGGGACTCGGCCCGCTGCGGCTGTGGTACCTGTCCGCGCAGCACCGCACCCCGCTCACGTTCGACACCGAACGCCTGCGCGACGCCTCGACGGTGCACCAGCGCTTCACGACGTTCGTGCGGTCCGTGCGCCAGATCGTGGCCGAGGACGTCACACCCGACGTCGCAGTCGCCGACCCGCACCGCGCGGCGTTCATCGCCGCGATGGACGACGACCTGAACGCACCCGCAGCGGTCGCCGCGCTGCACGAACTGGTCAGCGACGGCAACGACCGGCTGAAGCAGGCCGCGGCCGGTGATGTGACCGAACAGCAGGCCGTGCTCGCACTGGCTGAACTGCTCGTCGAACTGGCCGACCGGGTCCTCGGCATCGGGCTCGACGACTGGCTGGCGGAGGCCGCCGCGCTGGAGCAACGGATCGGCCCGCTGGTGGACGGACTGCTGGACGCCCGGAAGCAGGCACGCGCCGACCGCGACTTCCAGGCGGCCGACGCGATCCGTGATCAGCTCGCCGCCGCCGGGGTGGTCGTCGAGGACGGGCCCGACGGGGCGAGGTGGTACGCCGCCGCGCCGCTGCCCGATCAGACCTCGGACGCCTGATGGCCCGTCGCGGTGGCCCCAGGGGCCAACCCGGGCGCGGGGAGAGCGAGCGCCCCGGCTTGCTCGAGGAACGGGTGGTCGGTGGCCTGCACCCCGTGCGTGAACTCCTGCGTTCCGAGCAGGACCTCACCCGCATCCTGGTGGCCACCAACCGTGATCCGGCCGACGTGCTGGACGAGATCCTGGCCCTGGCCGATGAACGCCGCATCCCGCACGAACGGGTGGACCGCGCCGTACTCGATCAGCGCAGTGACGGCCTGGTGCACCAGGGTGTGCTCGCGCTCGCGCCGCCGTACCCGCACGCGTCGCTGGACGCGGTGTTGGAGCGGATCGCGGCACGGTCCGAACGCGCCCTGCTGGTGGCGCTCGACGGTGTGACCGATCCCCACAACCTCGGCTCCATCGCGCGCACCGCCGAGGCCGTCGGCGCGCACGCGCTGCTCGTCCCCGGGCGGCGAAGTGCGGGGGTGACCCCGACCGCAGAGAAGTCCGCCGCCGGCGCGCTCGCGCACCTGCCCGTGGTCGAGGTGACCAACCTGGTCCGCGCGCTCGGCCAGCTCCACGACCGGGGGGTGTGGTCGTTGGGCCTCGACGGCGATGCCGAGGTCGAACTCGGCGACCATCCGCTGGTCACCGAACCGTGCGTCCTGGTCGTCGGGGCCGAAGGTGGCGGCTTGTCGCGTCTCGTCCGCGAGCGCTGCGATGCGACGGTGCGCCTGCCCATGGTCGGCCGGGTCGGATCCCTGAACGCGTCGGTTGCCGCCGGGGTTGCCCTGTACGAACTGCTCCGGCACCGTCGCTGATCCCGGCGGACGCGCTCCGGGTGGGTGCTGCACCCGGCGGTGACCGACACCGCTAGCGTTGTGCGCTGCATCCGTTGGCCCGGCTCATCAGGAGCGTGCTTTGCAACCGTCCGATCTGCAGCATCTCGTCGTGCCGAGTGATCCGCAGCTCCATCCGGACGGGGTCTCGGTGGCCTACGTCCTGACCGAGATCGACCTGGAGCAGGACCGGTACGACCGCACCATCCGGCTGTGGGACGGGGTGCGCAACCGCCGCTTCACCGCGGGGCCCTCGGACACCTCGCCGCGCTGGTCCCCCGACGGGGCCTGGCTCGCGTTCCTCCGACGCACCGAGGACGACGGCGCCCACCCGCAGCTCTACGTGCTGCGCAGCGACGGCGGTGAGGCGGAGGTGCGCACGGACCTGCCGCTCGGGACGACGGACCTGGCCTGGTCACCGGATTCGACCCAGGTCGTGGTCGTCGGCCGGGAGTGGATCCCTGAACTCGCGGACCTGGACGACGATGAGCGGGCCCGGGTCCCCAAACGGATCACATCGCTGCCCTACCGCAGCGACACGGACGGGTGGACCCACCAGCGCCGCACGAGCCTGTGGCTCGTCGACGTGACGGGCGACAGCCGGCCGCGCTGCCTGACGCCGGGGGAACGGGAGCAGGACGCCCCCGTCTGGCGACCGGACGGGGCGGCGATCGCGTTCCTCGCCGATCCCGCCGATCGTCGGGACACCGACCCCCACAACCAACCCATGGAACTCGACCTCGCGACCGGTGAGCATCGGCCGCTGGCGCCACCCGGCATGTGGGCCGCCGTGGACTACGACGCGGATGGCGTGGTCCACCTCACGGGGCTCGCGGACCCCTTCGACTGGCCCGCGCCCCAGGCGATCTGGCGGGTCGAACGCGGTGCGGGTGACGAGCCGGCACTGACCTGCCTGACCGGATCGCTCGATCGGGATGTCAACCCCGGTTCGCCGCCGGCCTCACCGGTCGGGCCCCGGTTCATCGACGGGGCGATCTACACCGTCCTCGAGGGGCGCGGGGTCACGAGCGTGGTCCGCCTGGAGCCACCGGCAGCCGACGGCGCCACCGCCACGGTCACCGAGGTGGTAGGGGGCCGACGGTGTGTGACCGGGTACGCGGCACGACCCGATGGGTCCGCGATCGCCTTCACGGCGACCGACCCGGCCACCCCGGGCGAGCTCTACTGGTCGGAGAACGGCACGGAACGGTGCCTGACCGACCTGACCCACAGCCAGCGGCGGAAGCTCGACATCCGTCCGACGGAACGCTTCTCCTTCGAGCGGGACGGCGCGGACCTGGACGTGTGGGCCGTCCTGCCGGACGGGTTCGACACCGCGGCGACCGCGTCGGTGCCGGTCCTGCTGATGATCCACGGGGGCCCGACCGCGCAGTACGCCGAGCACTTCTTCGACGAGTTCCAGATCGGCGCCGGCGCCGGGTACCTGGTCGTCGCGACCAACCCGCGCGGTTCCTCGGGCCGCGGTACCGACTGGTGCCGAGCCGTCGTCGGTGCCTGGCCGGACGAGGACAGTGTCGACACCCTGGACCTCGAGGCGGTCGTCGACGCCGCGCTCGCGCGCTACCCCCAGGCGGATCCCGGACGGGTCGGCATCATGGGCGGCTCCTACGGTGGCTACGCGACGGCGAGGTTGCTCGCCCGGACCGATCGGTACGCCTCCGCCATCGTCGAACGTGGCCTCCTGCAGTGGGAATCGTTCGGGGGGACGTCCGACATCGGGCCGTACTTCGACCGGATGTTCCTGGGCGCGTCGCTGCTCGATGATCCCGGGATCCACCGCCGTGCCAGCCCGCTGGTGACGGCGGACCGGATCACGACACCGACACTGGTCCTGCACAGCGAGCACGACTGGCGGTGCCCGATCGAACAGGGCGAGCAGTTCTTCGTCGCCCTCAAACGCGGCGGCACGACCACGGAGATGGTCCGTTTCCCCGACGAAGGCCACGAGCTGACGCGTTCCGGATCCCCCAAGCACCGCGTCGAGCGGTTCGGCATCGTCACGGAGTGGCACGACCGGTTCCTCAGCGCCGGCGACGCGTGACATGACCACCGCGTTCGAGGACCTGGCCGCCCTACTGGCCCGGCTGCGCGGGTTGTTCGCCGGCCTCGCCCCGCACGAGGATGCGCTGCACGTCGCGGTCCCGGCGCTACGGGAGTGGTGGGGCCTCTCCGGGCTCGCCGTCTACCGCACGGGCGAGCCGGAGTCTGGGGCCGATGAGGCGCCTCTGACGTGCCTGGCGGCGGTGGGGTCACTCGCGCACCTGCCGGTGCACCAGGCCGTCGGTCGCCAGGGTCTGGATGCGGACATCGTCGGTGTCGAGGGTCGGTTCCTGGATGGACTCCTGCTTCCCGTCGGGAGCTCCCCGGAGGACCGTGGCCTGGCGGGCGTGGTCGGCCCAGCGCTCGACTACGAACTGCAGGGACGTGCGACCGAGCAGCGTCTGGGGGAGCGGGTCAAGGAGCTGCGCACCCTGCGTGAGGTGCAGGTGGCCATCCAGGAGGCTCCGTCCCTCGACGAGCTGGTGCACCGCGTCGCTGTGGCGATCCCGCCCGGGCTGCAGGCGCCCCACATCGCACGGGTCGAGCTGGACGTGGATGGTCGCCACGCCACCGCGGGTGCGCACGGCGACGTCGCCGATCAGGTCGAGGTCCGGGTGACGGTCGGCGACCACGCCGCCGGCCACCTGCGTCTCGGCTACGTCGAGGTGGGCGTGGTCGTCCTGCCCGAGGAGCGTGATCTGGCCCGCGCCATCGCGGAGGCGCTGGGCATCCACTTCGACCGTCGCGCCGCCCAGGCGGCCCTGTCGTCGGGTGAACGGCGGCGCCAGCAGGTGATGGACGCGCTGCCGCTCACGCTCTTCTCGGTCGATCGTGACCGGGTCGTGGAGATGCTGGCGGTCGATGGGGAGCTGCCCATCGACGACCCGGCGGGATGGCGGTTCGCGTTGGACCAGTGGGACGACCCGGCGGTACCCCGGTTGTCGGACGCGATCGACCGCGCCTTCGGTGGTGAGAGCCTGCGCGAGGAGTTCGCCTGGCGGGATGGCTTCTGGGATGTCTGGCTCGAACCCGTCCGAGCGCCGGATGGCGGGACGGACGGGGTGCTCGGCATGGTCGTGGATGCGACGTCGCGGCACCGGTCGCGGGAGCTCGAGGCCCGCCTGGCCGCCCTGGTGGATTCGGCGAACCTGGCCATCGTCGGGATGGCCATCGATGGGACCATCACGAGCTGGAACCAGGGCGCGGTGCGCCTGTTCGGCTGGAGCGCCGAGGAGGCGATCGGACGGGACATCACCCTCATCGACACGCACGATCCGGATGCCGTCTCCGTGCGCTACCCGCAGCAGGAGATCGCAGCGGGTCGTGGCGAGGACTCCTACCTCGAGACCTTCCGGCGATCCCGGGACGGACGGGAGATCCCGGTCGGGGTGTCGCTGGCCTTCATCCGGGATGCGGACGGCCGTGCCGTCGGCCTGTCGGCGATCTACCAGGACCTGTCTGCGCAGGTCCGCGCGACCGATGCCCTGGCGGCGTCCGAGCAGCAGTTCCGGCTCATCGCGGACAACGCCCAGGACGTGATCTACCGCGTGGACGTGCGCGATCAGCCACGGCTCGAGTACCTCAACGCCGCGGCGGAGACCGTCCTCGGCTTCTCCCGCGAGCGCCTGCTCAGCGACCGCCGCCTGATCGTCGAACAGACCCGCCCGGAGGACCGCGACGTCGCGCTCGGGTCGGTCATCGACCCGCAGGGGGGCACCTTCGTCAGCCGCTGGCAGCGCGAGGACGGCCGGTGGATCGTCATCGAGGACCGACGCACGGTGCTCCTGGAGGGCGGCCGGCCCGCGATGATCATCGGGATCGCCCGGGACATCACCGACCAGCAGGAGGCGGTCGAGCGCACCCGCGAGGAGCTCGCCCAGGAACGTCGCATCGCCGAGGAACTGCGGGAACTCGACGAGATGAAGACCGCGTTCCTGTCCGCGGTGTCCCATGAACTGCGCACCCCGTTGACCAGCGTGCTGGGTTTCGCCGACACCGCCAGACGCCACGTCGCCCAGGCGGATCCGGACCTGACCCACTACCTCGAACGGCTCCTGGCCAACGCCCAGCGGTTGCGGGTCCTGATGGACGACCTGTTGGACGTCGATCGGCTCAGCCGCAGCGAGGTGACGCCTCGCCGGCACGAGGTGGACCTGGCCGACCTCGCCCGGCGGTCGGTGCGCAGCCGTGAGGCGCCGGCGCACTGGTTCCACCTCGAGCTCACCCCGGTCACGTTGCCGCTCGATGTGGTCATGATCGACCGGGTCATCGACAACCTCGTGCGCAACGCGGGGCGCCACACGCCCGTCGGTACCAACGTGTGGGTGCGGGTGCTGCCGACCGATGAGGGCGCGCGCCTGGTCATCGAGGATGACGGACCGGGTGTGCCCCCGGAGGATCGGGAGCGCATCTTCGACCCGTTCCAGCAGGGTCGTGGCGTGTCGACGCAGGCATCGCCGGGGACGGGCATCGGGTTGTCGCTGGTCCGCCGGTTCGTCGAGGCGCACGGGGGCCCCGTGCGCCGCGACGAACCCCCCGGGGGGGGCGGCCCGGTGACGGTG
>JAWLFE010000034.1:19202-22298 GCA_041685735.1 Nitriliruptoraceae bacterium | reverse complement strand
GCCGGGCCGCGGCGCCCCCCCCCCCCCCCCCCCCCCGCCCCGGTGGGGGCGCCCGGTTCACGCTGGACCTGCCCCGCACCGACGTGGCTGCGGTGGACGGATCCGGGGCGGATGGTGGTCGGAGCCGAGGAGGGGACTCGAACCCCTGACCGACCGCTTACAAGGCGGTTGCTCTACCGGACTGAGCTACCTCGGCGAGGCCCGGAAGGCTACTACGGGCCAGAACCCCCACGTGTCGAGCGACCGGATCACAGGTCGCTGTCGGGCGGTCCGGTCGTCGGCTACGGTCCTGCGCATGCCGGTTCCACGCGCGCAGCTGAAGGTGTTCGCCCCGCTCGAGTCGTTCCCGCCGCGGGAGCGGGAACGCTGGGCGGCGTACGTCGATGCCGCCGGTGGCCTCACCCGAACGGAGCATGCCGACGTCGAGGATGCGGCGGCCACACGCCTGCTGACCGGCCGGGCATCGCTCGGTCCGGACGCCGCACTGGTCCGGCGTGCCGGCCGTCAGGTGCTCGTCTGTCCGCTCGACCTCGAACTGCGTGCCGCGGTCGCGATGGAGTCGTTCCGTCGCACGATCCCCGACGCGGTGGCCGACGCCTTCGTGCCGGACGTGCGCCTCCGGGGCGTCCTGGAGTCGCTGTCCACCAGTGGCCGGATGCCCCACGTGATCGACGAGCCCTGGTCGGTGCCGCTGCACTGGTTCGTCGCGTTCGATCCGTCGGAACGACGGGTGCGTGAGCATCCCGAGGGACATGGCCCGCGGCTGGTCTACGTCACGACCTGCGACCAGGCGCTGGACCGGTTGGAGCAGGCCATCGAGGTGGTCGAGGAGACCCTGGAGGACGGCGATGACATCCTGGCCGCGCTGGCGTCGATCACCGCCTGGGTGGATGCGTTCGACCCGTCCTCCCTGCTGGAGCTCGACTACGCGCGGGTGGCGGCGCTGTTCACCCCGGAGGAGATCCGCGGCGATACGACCTGCGAGGATCTGTGGCAGGCCATCGAGGCCCTCGAGGTCGGCGACCTGTTGACCGCCGCGGCCACCTACGGTGTGGTCCGTGCGCGGTGGAGCGACCGCTGGGTCCTGCAGCACGTCAACTGACGCGGGTCACCAGTCGAGTTCGGCGTCACCGGTCAGGGCGTCCGCGAGGACACCCGGGGTGATGTTCCCGCCTGACAGCAGGACCCCGACGCGGCGACCGGAGACCTCGATCCGGCCATCGAGGATCGCTGCCAGCGCGCACGCCCCGGACGGCTCGACGACCTGCTTCATGCGCAGCGCCAGGGTCCGCACGGTCCGGAGCACCCGGTCGTCGTCCACGCCGACGACCGCGCTCACGTGGGCCTGGAGGATCGGGAGCGCCAGGTGCCCGATGTGGGTCGTCTGCTGCCCGTCCAGCACGGTCCGCGGGACGGGGACCTCGACCACCTCGCCCTGGTCCAGCGCATCGCGGGCCGCTCGCCGCTCACCGGGCTCGACGCCGATGATCGTGATGTCCGGGACGGCGGCGACCGCCGCCACGGCGCTGCCGGCCAGGAGCCCGCCCCCGCCGACCGGGACGACCAGCAGGTCCAGTCCATCCACATCCTCCAGCAACTCCCTGGCCGCCGTCCCCTGCCCGGCGATCACGTCTGCATGGTCGAACGACGGGATCAGGGTCGCTCCCCGGTCGGCGGCGATCTCCTCGGCGATCGCGACGCGGTCGCCGGTGTACCGGTCGTAGGTGACGACCTCGGCCCCATACGCGCGGGTTGCGGCGAGCTTCACCGGTGGCGCATCGCTCGGCATCACGATCGTGGCGGGGACCCCCAGGGACCGGCACGCGCACGCGATCGCCTGCGCGTGGTTGCCGGACGAGAACGCGACCACGCCCCTGGCCCGCCGCGCCGGATCGATGGCGCCGATGGCGTTCGTGGCGCCGCGGATCTTGAACGCGCCCACCCGCTGGAGGTGCTCTGCCTTGAGGAACAACGACGCGCCCAGCCGCTGGTCGAGGGCACGAGAGGTGAGCACCGGGGTGCGGGTCACCGTCGCGGCGAGACGTTGCGCGGCCACCTCGATGTCGCGGTCGGTGACGGGCAGCGGGCCGTGGCTCACCGGTCGAGTTCGTCGCGGAGTTGGTCCGCCAGTTCGCGGGAGGTCAACGACTGCACGCTCCGGAGTCGGTAGCGGCGCTCCCCGGGCTCCGCGGCCGCGACCCAATCGCGCGCCTCCGAGACGAGGTGGTCGTCCGCGATCTCGACGAGGTCCGGCCGATCGATGTAGCGGGCGAGGTCCCGCAGGTCGGCCAGGGACTGCAGCCGTTCCTCGCCGTCGGCCTCGATGCGGTAGGCGGTCACGAGCAGCTCGGGCGCGGCAGGATCCTCAGCCAGGCACAGTTCGGCGGCGCGCATCGCCATGTTGAGCTGGCGATCGTCGTGGGCCGCGCGGGCGAGGTCGGCGAGCCGGGGTGCCCGGTCGGGGCCCGGGTCCTCCTTCTCGACCGTCTTCAACTCCTTGCGCAGGTCACGGCTGCGTTGGTCCGGGGTCACCGGCTTGCGGGAACTGGCCATGAGCGTGCCTCTCGCGGGTCGTCAGATGGGGTCGCAGCGTTCACGGACCTGGGCGCGTAGGACCTGTGCGTCGGCCAACAGGTCGGGATCCCGCAGCGCGCCGGGTCCGGCTTCCTCGGCCGCCCGTACCCGGTCAGCGAGGTCGCGGACGTCGGCCAGCAGGGAGGCTGGCGCCTGGATGACCGCCTCCTCCACCGCGTCACGGGCGACATCCGGCGCGCCCGATTCCACGGCGTTGACGGCGCGCGTCAACGCGAGGCAGAAGCCGATCCGGTCGGGGAGATCGCCCGCCGTGCCGATCGCGTCCTCGTACGGGTCACGCGCTTCGACGCAGCCTGCCGATCCCACCACCAGGGCGGCGATCACCAGGATGACGGACGAACTCGGTCGACGCATACGCCGGACGCTAACGGGCCGATCGGGCGATTGCCCAGCCCGTGGCGGGTGGCCGGTCCCGGCGGCGGGGCGCGCCACGACGTGACGGGTTACCGTGGAGGCCGACCGATGGGCATCCGGTGACCCCGGAACGCCCCGGACCGGATC
>JAWLFE010000034.1:0-19102 GCA_041685735.1 Nitriliruptoraceae bacterium | reverse complement strand
GACCAGATCTACTTCCAGGGGCACGCCTCCCCGGGCATCTACGCCCGCGCGTTCGTCGAGGGGCGCCTGTCCGAGGACCGCCTCGACCGGTTCCGTGCCGAGGTCGAGCCGGGTGGTCTGTCGAGCTACCCGCATCCCCGCCTGATGCCGGACTTCTGGGAGTTCCCGACGGTGTCGATGGGGCTCGGGCCGCTCAACGCCATCTACCAGGCGCGCTTCAACCGCTACCTGCACAACCGTGGGTTCAAGGACACCTCGGATCAGCACGTCTGGTTCTTCGGCGGCGACGGTGAGACCGCCGAGCCGGAGACGATGGGCGCCCTGGCCGTTGCCAGCCGCGAGGGACTGGACAACCTCACCTTCGTCATCAACTGCAACCTGCAGCAGCTCGACGGTCCCGTCCGTGGGAACGGCAAGATCGTGCAGGAACTCGAGGGCGTGTTCCGTGGCGCCGGCTGGAACGTCATCAAGGTGCTGTGGGGACGCCAGTGGGACGAGATCCTGGCTCGTGACGTCGAGGGCGCGCTGATCAACCGGATGAACGAGGTCCCGGACGGGCAGATGCAGACCTACCCGGCACGCGGGCCCCAGTTCATCCGTGACGACTTCTTCGGCGCCAACGACGCCCTCAAGAAGCTCGTGGAGCCGATGACCAACGAGGACATCGGCAGGCTGACACGCGGCGGGCACGACTACCGCAAGGTGTATGCGGCCTTCGAAGCGGCGACCGCCACGACCGGCGCGCCGACCGTGATCCTGGCACAGACCGTCAAGGGCTGGACGCTCGGACCGGACTTCGAGGCCCGCAACGCCGTCCACCAGATGAAGAAGCTGTCGTCGGACGCGCTCAAGGGCTTCCGTGACCGGCTGGCCCTGGACGTCTCGGACGAGGCCCTCGAAGGGGACCTGCCGCCCTACATCCACCCCGGGGAGGACTCCGAGGAGTTCCAGTACCTGCAGGAGCGTCGCCGTGAGCTCGGCGGATCGGTGCCCGACCGGCGGGTGTCGTTCACGGTGCCGGAGCTGCCGCCCCACGACGCCTTCGGTGCGCTGAAGGAGGGGTCGGGCAACCAGGAGGTCGCCACGACCATGGCGCTGGTGCGGGTCTTCAAGGACCTGCTGCGCGTCAAGGGTTTCGGCAACCGCATCGTGCCGATCATCCCCGACGAGGCCCGTACGTTCGGGATGGACTCGTGGTTCCCGACGGCCAAGATCTACGACCACCTCGGGCAGAACTACGAGCCCGTGGACCAGGAACTGCTGCTGTCCTACAAGCAGGCCACCGACGGGCAGATCATCCACGAGGGCATCACCGAAGCGGGCTCGGTCGGCACGTTCCACGCGGCCGGGACCAGCTACGCGACCCACGGCGTGCCGATGGTCCCGCTGTACATCTTCTACTCGATGTTCGGCTTCCAACGCACGGCCGATTCCATCTGGTCGGCCGCCGACCAGCGGGCCCGCGGGTTCATGATCGGTGCGACCGCCGGTGGCACCACGCTCAACGGCGAAGGGCTACAGCACCAGGACCGCCACTCGCTGTTGATGGCGCAGTCCAACCCCGGGGTCGAGGCCTACGACCCGTCCTTCGCCTACGAGATCGCCGTCCTGGTCGAACACGGCCTGGAGCGGATGTACCCCCGTGACGCCGCCGGCGACGAGGACAGCGACGCCGGCGAGGACGTCATCTTCTACCTCGCGGTCTACAACGAACCCGCGGTGCAGCCGAAGATGCCCGACCACGTCGACGACCAGCAGGTCATCGACGGGCTCTACCGCTTCAAGGAGGGTCCTGGCGGTGAGCACGTCGCCCACATCCTGTCGTCGGGCACCATCATCAACGAGGCGCTGCGTGCCCAGGAACTGCTCGCCGAGGACTGGAACGTCTCCGCCGACGTGTGGTCGGCGCCGGGTTGGAACCGCCTGCTGCGTGACGGTGCCGCGGTCGAGTCCTGGAACCGGACCAACCCGGGTGAGGAACCCCGCATCCCGCTGGTGACCCGCATCCTGGAGGACACCGAGGGCCCGTACGTCGCCGTGTCCGACTGGATGCGTGCGACGACCTTCCAGATCCGTGACTGGATCCCGGGACCGTTCGCGGCGCTCGGGACCGACGGGTTCGGACGCTCCGACACCCGTGAGGCGTTGCGGCGCTACCACCGCATCGATGCCACGTCGATCGCGTACTGCGTCCTGGCCGAACTGGTCAAGCTCGGCGAGGTGGACGCGGACGTGTTGGAAAAGGCGATCGAGCGCTACGGGCTGGACTTCGAACGCGTGCCGTTCTTCGGGCAACCGGGATCGACCGACGATGTGACGCGGTGAGCCCAGACGGCACAGCTGCGATCGGCCCGATCGCGTCCTTCCCCCTGCCCGACGGGGTCGGGGTGGAGCGCCTCCGTGCCGAGGCGTTCCTGAGCTCTCCCAACCTGGTCATCGTCGTCGATCACGAGTGGCGTGTGCGGGCGATCAGTCCGGCGGGTCTGGCGATGACCGGCACCCGGGAGCCGGACGTGATCGGGCAACCCCTGCACACGCTGGTGGTCGACGAGGGTGCGCTCGGGTGCATCGAGCAGGCGTTGGGAGCGGAGCAGGACCTCGAGGTCGCCTTCCGGTCCGGTGGACAGGCCGACGGGTCGGCCGGGTCGTCGGTCCGGAGCATCCCGTTGGGTCTGCGCGTTGCGCCCCTGGTGATCGACGGCATCCGCTGCGGGTTGATCATCAGCGGGCGGGACGCGACCAACCGCAAGCGCCTCGAGCACGAGATCGAGCAGCTCGCGTCCAGCTTCCGGGCCCTGGCCGAGGCCAGCGACCTCGGCATCTACCGGTTCTCCTTCGAACCGCGGTTCCGCGTCGATCACACCAACGAAGCGTTCGCCGCGGCGGTCGGCTACCCACGAGAGCGGTTGGAGAGCGACGCGAGCCCGTTGGCCGACGGGCTCACCCCGGAGGTTCGCCAGCGGTTCATCGACAACCGGTTCGGCAAGGGCGAGGCGACCTGGCCGATCGAGTTCGATTGGGTGCGCCCCTCCGGGGAGGTGGTCGTCCTGTCGGTGGAGGAGGTGCCGATCCGGGACCGGGATGGTCGGGTCACCGCCGCACTCGGGCTGTGCCGTGACGTCACGCGGGAACGCTCCCGGGAGGCGTCGATCGTGCGGGCCCTCCAGCACGAACGGCAGGCGGCGGAGGGGCTGCGCCAGGTGGATGACCTGCGGCGTCTGTTCCTCCAGGCGGTCTCGCATGAGCTGCGCACGCCGCTGACGGCCGTGCTGGGCTTCTCCGCGACGCTCCAGGAACGAGCCGGTGAGCTGGACACCGAGCAGGTCCGGACGCTGTCGGGACGGCTGCACGGGCAGGCCGAGCGGATCCAACGCCTCCTCGACGACCTGTTGGACGTCGAGCGACTGTCCCGCGGTGTCCTGACCCTCGAGCAGGATGACCATGACCTCGATGAGGTCGTCCGTGCGGTCCTGGCCGACCTCGGGGAGACCGGGGTCGAGGTGTCCGGATCCCCGGCCGTCGTGTCGATGGATCGCGGCAAGCTGGAACGCGTGGTGTCCAACCTGGTCTCCAACGCCCGGCGCCACGCCGGACCAGCCGCCCGCATCGCGGTGATCGTCACCCCGACGGCCGATGGTGCCCGACTGATCGTCGAGGACGATGGGTCGGGCGTCGCCGATGAGCTCAAGGAAATGGTCTTCGAGCCGTTCCAGCAGGCACCGCGATCGTCCGGGCAGCCCTCGCCGGGGACGGGGATCGGCCTGACCCTGGTCGCGGAGTTCGTGCGGCTCCACGGTGGCACCGTGATGATCGGTGACGTCCCCGCCGGTGGCGCACGGTTCACCGTCGAGCTACCACGCCGACCCCCGGCGTAGCGCGTCCGGTCCCGGATGCTCTGACCGGCGGTCGCGCTGCGCTAGAAGGGGGGTCCGTGTCCGCCGACCCATCCTTCGGAGCTCCCGTGGCCGAACTCACCTTCTTCTACGGCACGATGAACTGCGGGAAGTCCACGCTCGCCCTGCAGATCCACCACAACGCCGTGGCCGCGGGTCTGCACTGCCTGCTCTTCACGCGTCACGATCGCGGTGGGGGCACCATCTCCTCGCGGATCGGACTGGCGAAGGCCGCGACCACGGTCACCGCGGACCTCGATCTGCGTCAGCACGTCACCCGGGTCATCGCGACCGGCCAGCCTGTCGACACCCTGATCTGTGACGAGGTGCAGTTCTACACGCCGGAGCAGATCGAGCAGCTCGGGGAACTCGTCGACGACCTGGACATCGACGTGCAGGCCTTCGGGCTGCTGACCGACTTCACCACCCAGCTGTTCCCCGGGTCGCGGCGGCTGCTCGAGCTCGCGGACCGACGCCAGGAACTCCAGGTCGAGGCGCGCTGCTGGTGTGGGGTGCGTGGCACCCTCAACGCACGGACCGTCGGAGGCCGGATCCAGCGGGAGGGTGAGCAGGTGGTCGTCGGTGACGTCGGCCACGACGATGTCGCCTACGAGGTCCTGTGCCGGCGCCATCACCGTCAGGGCATCACCTCGCAGATGGCCGACCGCGACCCGACGCTGCGTGACCCGGCCCTGCGTGACCCGGCGCCGCATGGCCCGGTGCCGTTGCGGTCGGTCGGCCCCCGGTGAGACCTGGGCGCGCCCGATGACCGGTCGCCGGTGGGTCGGCGTCACGGCCGTCCTGGTCCTCGCGGGGGTCAGCGCCGCGATCGCGTTCACCGGCGGCCAGGACATCACCGTCGAAGCCGTGGAGGTCGCCGCGGTGACCGACGGCCCCGACCGGATCACCCTGGACGGCGCCGTGTACGTGCCCGACGGCGTGTCGGTGCGGGAGCCGGCCGCCGCGATCCTCCTGGCCCACGGTTTCCTGAGCGACCGCTCGGCGGTGGATGGCTTCGCACGTGACCTGGCCGCCGATGGCTACGTGGTGCTGACCTGGTCGGCTCGCGGGTTCGGAGCGTCGGGCGGCTCCATCGGCCTGGCCGATCCGTCGCGTGAGATCGCCGACGTCTCCACACTGATCGATGTGCTCGCCGAGCGTGACGAGGTCCTGCAGGACGATGGGGGCGACCCTCGGGTCGCCATCGTCGGAGCCAGCTACGGCGGTGGGACCGCACTGCTCGCCGCAGCGGCCGAGCCCCGCCTGGATGCGGTCGTCGCCGCTGCTGCCTGGCACGACCTCGCGGCGTCCCTGGCACCCAACGGCGTCCGGGACGGCCCGTCGGGGGTGCTCGCGAGCGGCTGGACGAGCCTGCTGTTCACCGCCACCGGTCTGGCGGCGCCGGTCGACGGCGCCACCGGGCGGACGGGGCCCCGGTCCGGCGCCGGGGATCCGTGCGGTCGGTTCGACGATGAGATCTGCGGGACCTACATCGAGGCAGCGGTCGCCGGGACGCTGTCGCCAGCGGCCGACGACGTGCTGGGCCGGGTCAGTCCCGCCGGGCGCCTGGGTGGTGTGGCCGCACCGACGTTGCTGCTCCAGGGCCAGCAGGACACGCTGTTCGATCTGGCGGCATCGCGACGCAACGCCACGGAGATCGCCGCCGGCGGCGCTCCCGTCCGTCTGCGTTGGGTGCCGGGGGGCCACGAAACGGTCGGCGGTGGGGGACCGACGGACATCATGCGTGCGGAGATCGACGACTGGTTGGCCCGGTGGCTGCCGCCCACCAGGCCGGGTGGTGACGATCCGGTGCTGGCTGGCGATGGCGGCAGCGACCCGGTCGTCACCTTCGCCTGGACCGACGAGGCCGGCGGGGTCGTCCGCGACCTCGATCGGCTCCCGGTCGCGGACCCCGATGACGGTGGTGGCCTGCGGTGGACGCTGTCCGCTGATGGCCGACTGGTGGCACCGGACGACGCCGGCGCCGCGCCCGTGGCGGGATCACGGTCGATCCTCTCGCCACCGGGTGGACAGCCGGCCGCGCTGTCCACCCTGCCGGGGGCTGGGGGACTGGCCGGCCTGCTGCCGAGCGCCGACATCCCGGGGCAGCACGTCAGCTTCGTCTCCGATCCGATGCCGCGGGCGGTCACCCTGCTCGGTCCACCCCGACTCCGGCTCGAACTGGACGGGGACGGTGCGGAGGTCCGGGCCTTCGTCAAGCTCTACGACCAGGCGCCGGGTGGCGACGCGACGCTGATCCAGCGGTCGGTCACGCCGGTCAGGCTCACCGACGTCCCGGCCACCGTCGACCTCGACCTGGCGGACCTCGCCCACCGGCTGGCTCCGGACCACCGCCTGCGCCTGACGATCGCGACCACCGATCAGGCCTTCGCCAACCTCACCGAGCCCGCCGAGGTGACCATCGCCACCGGTCCGGACGCAGCCGTCCTGCGTGTACCGACCGTCCCGACCCCGCCGGCGGGTGGGATCGGTCCGGCCGGAGCCATCCTCGTCGTGATAGCGGCGATCGCGCTGTTGGTCCTCGCGGTCGTGTTCGGACGTCGCTCGCGCCCGGCGGGGCCCGCTGCCGTCCAGACCGGGGACGCCCGTCCCATCGTGATCCGCGGCCTGACGAAGCGCTACGCGGACGGCCACCTCGCGGTCGACGACCTGGACCTGACCGTCGAGGCGGGCCAGGTCGTCGGGCTCCTCGGTCCCAACGGCGCGGGCAAGACCTCGACCCTGCGCATGCTGCTCGGCCTCTCCAGCCCGGACGGCGGGACGATCGAGGTCTTCGGCCAGGCCATGCGTCCCGGGCATCCCGTACTCCACCACGTCGGCGCCCTGGTGGAGGGGCCGGGCTTCAGCCCGGAGCTGTCGGGTCGGACCAACCTGGAGCTGTACTGGCGGGCCGGCGGCCGTCCCATGGCGGAGGCGGATCTGCCCTGGGCCCTGTCGGTCGCGGAACTCGGTGATGCCATCGACAAGCCGGTCCGCACCTACTCGCACGGCATGAAGCAGCGCCTGGCCATCGCACAGGCACTGCTCGGCCGGCCGGCGTTGCTGGTGCTCGACGAGCCCACCGACGGTCTGGATCCGGAGCAGATCCGGGGCATGCGCCAACTGCTCGCCCGCCTGGGCGACGAGGGGCACACCGTGCTGGTCTCCAGCCACCTCCTGGCCGAGGTCGAGCAGATGTGCACGCACGTCGTGGTCGTCCAGCGGGGCCGGCTGCGAGCCGCCGGCCGCGTCGCGGAACTGGTCGGGACCACGCAGACCGTGGTGATCGAGACGGATGACCGTCGTGCCGCCCGCGACGTGCTGCGCAGCCACCTCCCCGACAGCGACGTCGAGGTCTCGGGGGCGGGACTCGCCGTCGCCCTCGGCAGCCACGACGCGGCGGACGTGGTCGCCTGGCTGGTGGCGGCGGGGGTGCGCGTCCAGGCGGTGACCCCGCGCGGGACCCTCGAGGATGCCTTCCTCAGCCTGACCGGAGACCAGCCGTGATCGTCGAACTGCTCCGGCAACTCCGTCGTCGACGCACCCGGGTCGGGCTCGTCGGCATCGCCGCCGTCCCCGTTCTGTTGGCCGTCGCCTTCCTCCTGTCGTCCGACGACGGGGGTGGTGGCGGGAACGGCGGCGACCCGACGGGGCTGTTCTCCCTGGCCACAGCGTCGGGCCTGAACTTCGCGTTGATGTCCACGGCGGCGACCGCGCCCTTCCTGCTGCTGGCTGTGATCGCGCTGTTCACGGGTGACACGGTGTCGAGCGAGGCGAGCTGGGGGAGCCTGCGCTACCTGCTCACCCGGCCGGTCCCCCGCGGTGCGCTGCTCGGCCGCAAGCTCGCGGTCGGTCTGGTCCTGAGCCTCGTCGCGGTGGTGCTCGTGCCGGTGAGTGGTCTGATCGCGGGCACCATCGCGTTCGGCTGGTCAGATGTGCAGACACCGTTCGGTGTCCTGCCGGCGACGGTCGCGATCGGACGGCTGTCGGTGATCGTGGCCTACCTCGCGTGGACCTCGCTGTGGCTCGCGGCGCTGGCGTTCGCCCTGTCGACCACCACGGACTCCGCGGTCGGGGCGGTGGCGGGATCGATCGTGCTGGTGATCGTCGTCCAGATCCTGGATGCCATCACCGCCTTGGGCGACATCCGGCGGTGGTTGCCGGTCCACGAATCGAACGCCTGGATCGGGTTGCTCGCGACCCCGGCCCGCTACGCGGACCTGTCGCGTGGGATCTGGCTGCAGGTGCCCTACCTCGTGGTCTTCCTGGGTTTCGCCTGGTGGTGGTTCTCCCGTCGCGACGTGCTGTCGTGAGCGGCCTATCGTTGTCGGTATGAACGAACTCACCGACGTGCAGGTCCGCATCCTCGGGGTGCTGATCGAGAAGCAGCTCACCACCCCGCAGCAGTACCCACTGACCGAGAACGCCCTGATCGCCGGGTGCAACCAGTCGACCAACCGTGACCCCGTCGTCGACTACGACCAGTCGGACGTGCGCGGTGCCCTGATCGAGCTGCGCCGACTCGGCCTGACCAAACGCGTCATGCGTGCCGGAGAACGCGCTGAGAAGCATGCGCACCGGGCGGATGAGCAGCTGGGGTTGTCATCGGTCGGGCCCCTGGCGGTCCTCGGGCTCCTGCTGCTGCGGGGTGCGCAGACCCCGGGTGAACTGCGGAGCCGGTCGAACCGTCTGCACGGCTTCGAGGATGCGGCGGCGCTCGATACCGCGGTGACCGAACTGCAGGATCGGGCCCTGGCGGAGCGCCTGCCGCGCCGTCCCGGTGAGAAGCAGGTCCGGTGGCGTCACCTGCTGGGAGCCGGCGACGCAGCGGCCACGGAGGCCCCCGGCCGCCCCTCCCCGGAGGTACTGGCCACCGACCCACCGGCTGATCCGCTCCCGACGGTCCGGGAACTTGCCGACCGAGTCGACGCCCTGACCGCGCGGGTCGACGAACTGGAGCGCGAACTCGGACTGGGCGGCCCCGACCCTGATCTTGATCAGCAACCCCATCCCGACCCCGCCCAGGAACCCGACCCCGATCCGGAGCCACGCCGATGAGCCTCGATGACTTCCCTCGACAGCCGCTGATGTTCGGCCCGTCACCGGTCCACCCGCTCCGGCGCCTGAGCGCGCACCTCGGCGGTGGGGTCGAGGTGTGGGCCAAACGCGAGGACTGCAACTCCGGGATCGCCTTCGGTGGCAACAAGGTGCGTAAGCTCGAGTACCTCGCCGCGGACGCACTCGCGACGGGGTGCGACACGCTCGTGTCGATCGGTGGGGTGCAGTCCAACCACACCCGCCAGGTCGCAGGGGTCGCCGCCCACCTCGGCCTCAAGGCCGTGACCGTGCAGGAGGGGTGGGTCGACTGGCCCGACGTGGTCTACGACAAGGTCGGCAACATCCAGCTCACCCGCATCATGGGTGGGGACGTCCGCATGGATCCCGCCGGGTTCGACATCGGGATCCGCGATAGCTGGCAGCGGGCCATCACCTCCGTCGAGGAGGCCGGCGGCCGGCCCTATCCGATCCCGGCCGGTGCATCCGACCATCCGCTCGGGGGCCTGGGCTTCGCGAACTGGGTCCGGGAGCTGGCCGACCAGGAGCGCGACCTCGGGGTCTTCTTCGACACGGTGGTGGTCTGCTCCGTCACGGGCTCGACCCACGCCGGCATGATCGCGGGTGCGGCGCTCGAGGATCGTGGTCGGCGCATCATCGGGATCGACGCGTCCGCCACCATGGACCGGACCCGTGCGCAGGTGACGCGCATCGCCCAGCAGACCGCCGAGGCGATCGGGGTCGCCCGACCCATCGGCGACGATGACGTCGAACTGGTCGACGGCTTCCATGCCGGTACCTACGGCATCCCCGACGCCACCACCCTGGAGGCGATCCGCAGCGTCGCGCGCCTGGAGGGGATGCTCACCGACCCGGTGTACGAGGGCAAGTCCATGGCGGGGCTCATGGGGATGGTCGCCGATGGACGGATCCCCGACGGTGCGCGTGTCCTGTACGCCCACCTGGGCGGACAGCCGGCACTGCCGGCCTACGCCGGCGTGCTGTGACCCACGGGGCGGGCGTGCTCTGACCGACGGGAGGGAAGCATCGGGGCGCAGGACGGGTTGCGTCGGACATGGAGGATCTCCGACAGCTGCTGCGACGGGTCGCGATGATCGTCGTGGGCACCATGGCGGTGTTCATCCTGGTCGTGAACGTGCTGTTCGCCGTCGGGTGGGTCGGTACCCCGGAGGTCGCCGAGCCGCCGGATGTCGATCCCCCGGTGGTCCGTGACATCCCGAACCCGGCGGGCGCGGGCCAGCCCGTCCCCGACGGGTTCCGGCAGCTCCTGGCCCGCGATTCCATCCGTCCCATCTACCACCCCGTGCACGTCGCAGCCGACGAGGTCGACTGGGACGACGACACGCTCGTGCTCGGTGTCGCGATCGACGGCGAGGCGCGGGCCTACCCGATCCGGTCCCTCAACCGACGCGAGATCGTCAACGACCGGATCGCCGACACCCCACTGCTCGCCAGTTGGTGACCGCTGTGCTCATCGGCGATGGTCCATCGCCGCGAGGTCCGGGGCGACGAGGAGTTGTTCGGCAACCAGGGCGCCCTCTACGGCAACGCCCTGACGATGTTCGACCACGCGACCGGCACGATCTGGAGCCAGATCTCCGGTGAGGCCCTCGCTGGGCCCCTGGTGGGTGAGCGGCTCGAGCTGGTCCCGTCGACCCTGACCGACTGGGCGACGTGGCGGCGGGAGCACCCCGGCACCCTCGCACTGGATGCCGCCGGGGGGCCGAGCGGCTTCGACGTGGATGACACCTTCGTGGTGGTCGAGGTCGGTCAGGAGTCGCTGGCCGTCCCCGTCGAGCACCTGCGGAGCCACGGCGTCGCCAACGTCGAGGTCGCGGGGCTCCCGCTGGCGGTGGTGGCGGAACCGGTTCCCGGCGGTTGGTGGGCGGTGTACTCCCGGCGGCTGGACGACCGGACCGTGACGCTCCAGCTCGAGGACGAGGACCTCATCGAGGTCGCGGGACCGGGACGGTGGAACGCCGTCCGGGGCCTGCCGATCGACGGGGAGCAGCGGCTCGACCCGTGGGGTGCGTTGACGATCTTCCCCGACGACTTCGAGGTGCACTTCTCCGGCGGGCGGGTGTGGTCACCGTGACCCGGTCGTCCCCCGCGACGGGTACTGCCAGACGGTCCTGACGAACGGTGAGGTCGCCGCCCGCAGGAGCGCGCTGTAGTCCGGCCTGAAGGTGACCGTGCTGCCGATCGCCAGCGGTCGCGTGGTGGCGATCACCAGGTGGTCACTGCTCGTCGACAGGATCTCGACGCCCGGCGGTGGGCACAGGCCGTCCGGGTCGACGTCCTGTCGGCCGATCGCCAGGATCGACTGCATGATCACGCCCCGGTCCGTCGGGGTGTCCACGTCGCCGAAGGCTCCCTGGGCGAGGTCCCCCCACGGCACGGACGGCTTGCGCTTGGACTCGATCACCTCGGCCACGATCGTCATCGTGTCGTCGTACAGGCCGGGGATGGTGTGGCGATGCAGCGGTTCACGCCCGAGTAGGATCGACTCGCCGAGCCGAAGGTCGTTGATCCGTCCGGGTTCGGCGTTGCCCAACGTCCCGGCCAGGTTGGCGGAGTTGCCACCGGACACGACCGGCAGGTCGATCCCGAACGCCTCCTCGGTGCGTGTGGTCAGGGTGGACAGCTCGGCCATCTTGGGCGCATCGGGCACGACGCCGCTCCGGCAGGCGAGGTTGGTGCCGAGCCCGACGAGCCGCAGGCCGGGCAGGTACAGCACGGCGTTCACGACCGCAGCGAGGTCGGCGGGCAGGATGCCTTCGCGGAGGTCTCCCAGCTCCACCATCAACACGACCTCGTGGGTGGTCCCGCGCGTCTCGGCGGCGTCCGACAGGGCCGCGAGCACGTCGGGCTCCGTGTTGAAGCTCCGGTCCGCGGCCGCGACCACCCGCGCCGCCTGGCTGATCATCGGCGAGCGGATCAGCACCATCGGCGCGGCGATGCCCGCGCGCCGCATCGACTCGAGGTTGTCGACCCGTGCGTCACCGAGCCGCGCGACGCCGGCGTCGACCAGGACCTGCGCCACCTCGGGGGCCCCGAGCAGGGCCTTGGTGACACCGGTCACGCCGATGCCGCGGCCCGCCAGCAGGTCGACCAGCGTGCGCGCGTTGTGGCCGATCCGGTCCAGGTCGACCTCCAGGCGCGGCAGGCTCATGTCACCGCGGCGGTCAGCTTCCGTCGCATCTCCGGGAAGGCGTCCACGACCATGTCGACCAGGCGGTCCGGGGGTCGCATCAGCGCATCGGTCACGGGCAGCCCGAGCTCCGCTGCGTACCGGGTGATGGCGGCCTCCACCTCGATGTCGTCCAGGTGTTCGTGGTTGAGCGTCAGGCCGATCACCCGGGTCGAGGTGAACGACTCGATCAGGGCGATCTCAGCGCTGGGCGTCGGCATGGCGAAGGTCGGGAAGTCACACCGCATCGCCCGTCCGGGTGCGTGTTGCAGCACGACCCCCTGCGGACAGCTGCCCCGCAGGATGAACGCCGAGCTCGAGTACGCGGGATGGCTGAGCGCGCCCTGGCCCTCCACGATGATGACGTCGGGGTGTTCGGCCTCGAATGCCTCCACGACGACGGCCTCCAGCTCTCCGGCCCCGAACTGGGCCGGGACCGCATCCAACGCCACCCCGAACCGGGCTCCCTGGATCAGGCCCGTCTGGCCCGTTCCGACCATCACCGCATGCACGCCACGATCGTTGAGGGCGCGGGTCAGTACCGTCGCTGTCGTCCGCTTGCCGATCGCGCAGTCCGTCCCCAGCACCGCGATGCGGGGGCAGGTGACGTCGTGGATGCGTCCGGTGAAGGTCCGCAGGGACGCAGCGGCACGGGGCCGTCGGACGTCGATGATCTGCACCCCGTTGATCGCGGCCGCCGCCGCGAACTCCGGGTCGTCGTTCAGGAACTCGTGGAGCCCGTTGACGATGCCCAGTCCGCGGCTCATCGCGTCCAGCAGGAGGGCACGCTCAGTGGTCGACAGCGTGCCGCTCGCCGGGGCGATACCGAAGATCAGGAAGTCGGGGCGCGTCGTGGCCTGCGCCAGTGCCGCATCGAGGTCCTGGCGGATCGGGATGTCGTTGGCCGCGCCATCGAGCACCATCCCGGCGTCCGCACCCGAACGCTGGCCATCGATGACCGCCACGATCTCGTAGCGGTCGCTGTGGCGCACGAGTCCGTTGGCGGTCTTGCCGTCGACCTGCCCGAAGTTGGCCTCGCAGTACACGACGGCGGTGGGGCGCGATGCACGGGGGTGCGGCAACGAGCGGGACAGCGTGTGGCCGGTCGAAAGCGACATCGGTGGCACCTCGGGGAGCAGCTCCGCGGAGGCGACGAGGTCAGCCCGGAGATGGGCCGGATGTCTACGAGGGATCCACGCGTGATCGGGCGAGCCCTTCGAGCGTACCGGGGGCGGCTCGTCGCGCCGCGGCCGAACGGCCGCCGCATCCGAGGTCTCATGGCGGCTCGTGACCCCACCGCCCAGCGCACAGGCGCCGGGTGGAGGCATCTGTCGCGCAGGTGTTGGATCACGCCGCCGTCAGTCACGCAGGCGTCAGTCGCGCAGGCGTCGGGCCGCGAGCCGACGGGCCAGCCCCGGCGTGATGCGGTGCATCGTGTCGGCGAGCGCGGCCGTTCGGCCAACCAGGACGCGGGCCGGGACACGGCGGCCAGCGCGCCGGCGCGCGGCCAGTCGCATGACCTTCCGCGCGACGTCGTCGGCATCCAGGGCGGCGCCGGTCACCGACCGCGGCGAACCGCCGCCGACCTCGGTCACCGTGCTGCGCAGGAAGGCGGGGTGGACGACGGTCACGGCGATGCCGTCCTGCGCCAGCTCGTCAGCCAGGGCCAGGAACGTGCCGGTCACGGCGTGCTTCGCACCGACGTACGCGGGGCGCCCCGGAACCGGAAGCAGACCCGCGACCGAGGACAGGACCACGAGGTGGCCCTCGGCCGCGCGCAATCCCGGCAGCGCCGCCCGGGTGGTGCGCAGCGCCCCGTGGTAGTTGACCGCCATCACCCGCTCGAAGACGTCGTCGCTGGTCGAAGCGAGGTCTCCCAACGCGGTGACGCCGGCAGCGGCCACCACCAGGTCGAGCCGCGGCTCGCTGCGCAGCGCCGCCGTGAGCTCGGCTTCCGACGCCGCGTCCGCGAGGTCGATGGCGATCCACCGGTCCGCCCGCGTGGTCTCAGGGGGGGTGTCGACGGATCCGGGCCGGTCCACCCCGATCGTCCGGAGCCCCGCGGCGGTCAGCAGCGGCAGCAGCGCGCCACCGATGTGGCCAGCCGCGCCGGTGACCAACGCGGTCGGCTGCGCCTCCACCTCGGCGTCCTCACCCATCGTCGCCCCTCCGGTCGCGGGCCTGGCGGAACCCTGCGTAGGTCTCGGCGGTCGTCAACCGCGGCAGGCCCGGGAACAGCTCGCGTAGCCGGTCGTTGGCCAGCACCGGGCGGTAGCGCAGGAAGTCGACCTGTTCCGGGCCGTAGGGCACGACGCGCAGCGGCTGCAGCACCCGGAGCGCCCCGGCGATCAGTCGCGGTGGCAGCGGTAGGTAGCGCGCCCCTTCGATCGCGGCGATGTCGCGCAGGCTGAGCACCCCGTCGCCGGCCAGGTTCACCACACCGGTGACGCGGTCAACCACGCCGCGGGCGATGACCGCCGCGACGTCCGCGTCGTGGATGAACACGAACGGCACGTCGGTGTCGGTCAGCCCCAGCACGACCCGGCTGGTGAACAGGCGCGTGATCTGGTTGTCGGTGCCCGTGCCCAGGATCGTGCCGGGTCGCAGCACCAGCTGTCCGAGCTGCGGGTGCGTGTCCCGGGCGTCGGCGAGCAGCGACTCCACCTCTGCCTTGTGACGGCTGTAGGCGAACCGGGGATGGCCCGGCACCGGGTCGGTCTCGGTCAGCGGACGCGCACGGTTGCGCGGGGAGTAGCCGTACGCGGCACCCGACGAGGCGACCGTCAGGTGCTCGACCCCCGCCGCGATGCAGGCGTCCACGACCCGGCGGGTGCCTCCGACCTCGATGTCGTGCAGTTCGCTGTCGCTCATGCCAGGTGGCGGATCGAGGATCGCGGCCAGGTGGACGACGGCGCCGATGTCGTGTTCGCGCAGCGTCACCGACAGATCGACCTCGCGCAGGTCGCCGGTCACGTAGCTCACCCCGCCGATCGCGTCCACCGGCTGGCGCACGTCCAGCGACACCAGTGGCCTCACCTCCGCACGCGCCGTGAGGGCCCGCAGCGCCAGGGAGCCGAGGTAGCCCGTCCCGCCGGTGACCAGCACGCCGGACCGGTGCGCGTCGGCCGTCACCTCACTCACGCGTCGGCCGCGGGTTCGGGGGTGGGCACCCGCGGTGGTCGCCGTGACCACACGCCGGCCAGCGCCAGCCCGGCGATGATGTGCCAGATGCCCCACCACGCGGCGATCAACGCCATGCCGCCGAGCCCGCCGAAGAACCCGAAGATCACGACCAGCGCCAACGCCGAGTTCTGGATGCCGACCTCGATGCTGACGGCCCGGCGGTCGCGTTCGGGTAGGCGCAGTGCGGCCGCGGCGCCGTAGCCGAGCGCGAGGGCGACGGCGTTGTGCATGAACACCGCCAGGGCGACGACCCCGATCAGGGCCGTGAAGTGCTCGATGTTGCTGGCGAAGGCGATCGCGACGAACGCGACGAAGAACACGATCGAGATGATCCGCGCCGGCGTGTGCAGCCGTTCCGCCAACGCGGGACGCCGCAGCCGCACCAGCACCCCGGCCGTCACGGGGATGACCAGCAGCAGCGCGATCGTGATCGCGAGGTCCACGGGGTCCAGCACGATCGAGCGCAGCACCTCCCGTGTCCCGGGATCGAGCGACCCCCAGAAGGCGAAGTTCGCCGGGGTCGCCACCGCGGCCGCGATCGTCGCCACGCCCGTCATCCCGATCGACAGACCGGTGTTGCCCTTCGCCAGGTGGGTGACGATGTTGGAGATGTTCCCGCCGGGGCAGCAGCCCACCAGGATCATCCCCAGCGCGATCGACGGTGCCGGATCCAGGATCCGGGTCAGCGCGAAGGTCGCCGCCGGCAGCAGCAGGAACTGTGCGGTCAGCCCGACGAGCGGCGCCTTCGGTTGGACGAACACGGACTTCAGGTCGGCCACGCGTACGTCCAGGGCGATCCCGAACATGATCAACCCGATCACGATGTTCAGGATCAGCAGGCTGGTCGGATCGAAGTTGAGCTGGATGTCGTCGACCGTGGCCAGCAGCGGCGCGGGCAGCGCCATCATCCCGCCGGCTCCTCGTGCATCGCCTTGAAGGTCCGCAGCGCCGGGGCCCACAGGTGTGCGCCGGCATCCACCTCGACGTGGACCACCGCGGGGCCGTCGAGCTCGAGGCAGCGTTCCAGGGCCGGACGCAGTTCGTCGGGCCGGGTCACGTACTCGCCGTGGGCACCCATGGCGCGGGCCAGCTCGTCGAACCGGATCTCGCCGAGGTCGGCGTACACCGTGTCGCCGGGTGGCAGCGGCTTGTCGAGCAGCAGCCGGCGCGCGACGGTCTTCAGTGGCTTGGCGGCGATCGACTGGCTCATCTTCACCATGCCCCAGGCGCGGTCGGCGAACACGATCCAGGTGACCTTGAGCCCGTGGCGGACGGCGGTCTCGACCTCCTGCGGGTGCATGCCGAAGGCGCCGTCACCGATCAGGCAGCACACCGGCCGGTCGGGTGCGGCGACCTTCGCGCCGAGCGGCTGGGCCATGCCCGCGCCGAGCATCCCGAACTTGAAGGTCGACAGCATCGACCGCGGGGTCCGGATCTGCAGGTAGAACTGACTCCAGATGGCGGTGTTGCCGCCGTCGACGACCCAGATCGTGTCGTCGGGGAACACCTGCTGCACGGTCGTCGGGATCCGCGCCGGATGGACCGGGCCGTCGGTGTCTTTCGCGTCCAGGGCCCCGTCGAGCTTCGTGCGGTCGGCCTCGCGGTCCCTGCCGATGCCATCCAGCCAGGTGCTCCGCGTCTCGGCATGCGGCGAGGGTGCCCGGTCCGCCAGCGCCTCACGCAGGGCGGTCAGTGTCGCGCCGACGTCGGCGTGCAGCGCGAGCTTCAGCGGGCGGTTCGCCCCGAGCACGGCCTCATCGACGTCGATCTGCACGGTCGCGGCGTCCTCGGGTCGGGCCCAGTTGGGGGCCTTGCCCCACCAGTCGGTCTCGCCGAGCCGCGAACCCAGCACCACGATCAGGTCGGTGTCGTTGCGGACCCGGTCGACCAGGTCGACGTGCACCATCGGCACGGCGTGGCGGGAGCGCTCGTCGACGACGCTACGTGCCGCCCAGCTGGTGGTGATCGGCGCGTTCAGGTGGCGGGCCAGTTCCGCCAACGCGGCCTCCGCGCCGGCGTGCAGCACCCCGGACCCGGCGTGGAGCAGCGGCCGTTCGGCGGCGTGGAGCAGGTCGGCCAACGCGGCCACCTGCTGCGGGTCCGGGGGGAGCGGGACGGGGGACCGGTAGGTCGCGGGTGCCCACAGTGGCCCGCCGACCACATGCGTGCCGTTGATCAGGTCCTCAGGGACGTCGAGGTGGACGACACCGGGCCGCCCCGACCACACGGCGCGCAGCGCGTGCCGGGTCAGCTCCGGGATGCGGTCGGCGGAGGGCACGTGCACCGACCACTTGGTCATCGGGGCGGTGACCGCCGCCTGCTCGAAGTACTGGTAGGTGCCACCGCGGTCCGGGTCGCCGATGCCGGTCCGCCGTGACGAGGTGACCAGCAGGACCCGGTTGCCCTCACCCTGCTCGACGGCCACGCCCGGCAGCGCGTTGGCCACGCCGGGGCCGTTGCTGGCCATCGCCACACCCAGCCGGCCCGTCGTGCGGGCGTAGGCCCCCGCCATGTGCAGCGCGGAGGTCTCGTGCCGTGGCGAGTACAGCTCGATCCCGGTATCGGCCAAGCTCGCGTACAGCCCGTAGTAGGTGCCGTCGATGATGCCGAACATCCGCTCGACGCCCTCGGCCGCCAGCATCCGCGCGATGATCGCGCCACCCGTCAGCTCCGCCATGGTCTCCCGTCCCGTCGGCTGCCACCTCGCCGCTGTCAACCCTACGGGATGCCGGAGACGGGATGCCGGAGACGCGGAAGGCGACAGGAAGCTAGTATCCTGTCTTCCTGCCAGGCTACTGGCAGACCCCGGACGGGATGCCGACACGGAGGGGCCGCGGTGTTGGGTGATCGGATCCGGCAGCTGCGGTTGGCCCGTGGGCTGACGCAGGTCCACCTCGCCGAGCTGGCGGACGTCAGTCGGCAGCTGGTCGGCGCGGTCGAGGCCGACCGCCACCTGCCGCGGGTCGATGCGGCCGTCCGGTTGGCGTCGGCGCTGTCGACCACGGTCGAGGAGTTGCTGGCACCCGAACGACGGGACGTCGTGGGGGTCATCGAGGATCCGGCCGAGGGCGCGCTGGTGCGGGTCGGTCGCGTGGGGGACCGGCTGGTGTGTGTCCCCGCGGCGGGGTCGGGTGAGGGCTGGGCCACCGCCGACGGGCAGATCCGCGACGGCACCGTGCATCTGTTCGATGTGGAGCGCCCGGCAGCCGTCGTGGCGGGGTGTGATCCGATCATCGGACTGGCATCCCGGCTGCTGGAGGCCACCAGCGGTCCGCGGGTGGTCCCCGTCGCGACATCCAGCGCGACCGCGGTCGGGGTGCTGGCCGAGCGGCGCGGCCACGCGGTCATGGTGCACGGCCCCGATGGAGCCCTCGTCGATCCAGCGGTGCCGGTCCGCCGGTGGCACATCGCCCGGTGGCAGGTGGGCCTGGCGGCGCCCGTCACGCTGCCCGACAGCTGGATCGAGGATGCCCTGGCCGGCCGCATCCCGGTCGCACAGCGTGAGATCGGCGCCGGCAGCCAGGCCGCCTTCGACCGCGCCCGCGCCCGCGTCCGCGGCCACGCCACCGGCCCCGGTCGGGCGGTGGAGGGGCCGCGCGTCAACGGCCATGCGCAGGCGGCGTGGCGGGCCGCGACCGATGGCATCGCGGCGGTCACCATCGAGCCGGCCGCACGCGCGATCGGACTCGCGTTCCACGCGCTCGAGGAACACGCCTCACAGCTCTGGGTCACCGCGGACGCCGCGGACAACGCGGTGCTG
>JAWLFE010000109.1:0-7933 GCA_041685735.1 Nitriliruptoraceae bacterium | reverse complement strand
TCGGTCTCCGTCCCCGCGGACTGGCGCTCGGTGGCGGCCTGCGCGGCCGCGATCAGCAACTCGTCGGTGTGCTCGTCGCTCACGTGCGCCTCCTTCGCCCCCGGTGTGCGCCGACCCAGGCGGTGTGTCGTGGGCGGTGTGTCGTGGGCGGTGTGTCGTGATGTCGGCCGGTCGCACGCCGACGGCGCGCCATCGATCGTTCTCGGCGGACCGGTCAGGCTATCCGGCGGGGATGAGACGCAGACCGATGAGTTCGCCCGGTCGGACGAGGACCGGCGGGTCGATCGACACCAACGAGGCCCCCGCAGCCCCCTGGACCGTTGCGGTGCCCCCTCCCGCCGCTAGCCACAGGGTGCGCCCGTCCGTGGCTGCGAACACGCTGCCGATCCGTGGGGATGGCTGACCCGACCGGCTGGTGGCCTGCAGTGGGAGGCTCGGAGGGTCGATCGTGTCTGGGTCACGAGCGTGTCCGGTGGAGGCGTCCCGGAAGCGCCAGCCTTCGTCCGGCGCCCCGGGTCGGCCGATGGCGACGGTTCCCTGCGACCACGGCAACGCGATCACGCAGCACGGGCCGTCGAGAGCGACGGGGATCTCGCGCTGCCAGAGCTCGGTTCCGGCATCGTCCCAGGCGATGACGACGACCTGCCCGTCGGTCCGGTCGCCGGCGGTGGCGGTGGTGCCGGTGGTGGTGACGGTGGGGTCGGGGGTGCCGTCCCCGTCGGTGCGCAGCCACGACCCGACCGCGATCCCGTCGCGACGCTGGATCCCGCCGAGCGGCACCAGGCCGTCGTAGCTCTGCAGGACCTCGCCACTGTCCCCGTCGATGAGCAGGGCTTCGTCGGACCGCCCCCGGTTGGCCACGATCCACGGGCCCTCGACGCGAGCCCACCGTGGTCCCTGGAGGTCGAGGTCCCAGCGGACCGCGCCCGTTCCTGGATCGATGAGCTCCAGTCGGTCGCTCGGTCCGAGGGTCACGAGACCGAACGTCGCTCCCTCGAGGGGTCGGCCCGTGTGGCTCGACCACCCGAGCGCGCCGTCCGCCAGGGACCGCGAGGTGGCACGCTCCAGCGACGAGTCGGGTCGACCGTCGGGTGCGGAGAACACGACGACGCGCTCGGCATGCACCTGCACCGCCCGGAGCTGGTTCACGCCGGCCGACCAGCGGAGCTCGCCGCCGGGTCCGAGCGCGACGATCCGGTTGCGCTGCCCGGCCAGGATCGTGCCGTCGTCGGCGATGGCCAGCGCCGTGACGGGCACCCGGCCGTCCGGCGCTTCGGCCAGCGCCGGATCGCCGTCGGGGGTCCGGACCTCTCGCAGGTCGGTGGTCCAGCCGCTGCCCCCGGGGTCGGAGCGGTTCGTGCCACGGACCCGGAGTCGGGAGCCGTCGATGACGGCGATCCAGCGGCTCGTGACGGCGAGCTCCTGCAACTCCCCGGCCAGTCGCACGCGCCACTGCTCGCACCCCCGCGGCTGGCAGTCCAGCCCGCGTCCCCGGGTCCCTGCCCGTCCGTCCGCGGTGTCGCCGCCGTCTCGCTGCTCCGGTGTCGCCGCGTCGCCGGGTGCGGTGGCGTCGGGTCCGGTCGCGTCGGGTCCGGTGGCCTCCCCCGCCGGGGGAACCGTGCCCGGTCCTGGCAGGTCGATCGCCAGGTCGTCGGTGGAGACGCCACCGGGTGTCGGCCCGGTGATCAGGACGCCGGCCACGACGACGATCCCGATGGCGCTGACGCCCGCTGCCACCGCGATGCGGTGGCGCTGTCGGATCCGTCGTGCGCCGCCCCCACGAGCGGCCCGGTGGCCGGACACCACTCCGTCGGACCCCGAGGAGGAAGGTGATCGATCGAGGAGGGCGCCGCATCGCCCACAGAACCGCGCGGAGCCGGTTCCCCCGCTCCACGCACACTGCGGACACGACCGCGATCGCCTCACGACTCCGGCACCGGATCGACCCGCAGGAGGTGTCGTCCCTGGTGCACGATCAGCGGGTCGGTGGACACCACCTCGATGTCGTCGTCGCTGACGAGTGAGCTCGCGCCGTCCGCGGTGAGGATCGCGACCCGCCCGAACGAGCGCTGGATGAGGCGGCCGGGTGCATCCGCCGGGACGTACACCCGGCCGAGGTTCGGACCCCCTGGGAGTTGCGGTGCATCCTCTGCCGGCAGGTCGCGACGTGCGCCGGACCCGGCGTCGATCACGTACCAGCGCCCGTCGGGGGTGCCTGGGACGAAGACCGCGATCGTGCCGTCACGCCAGGGGATCGCCGCGGGGCAGCACGCACCCCGCAGCAGCGAGTTGAGGGGGACCTGCCAGCGTTCCTCACCGGCGTCGTCGAGCGCCACCAACGTCGCCCGGGGGCCGCGGCCACCCCGCGTCCGGTCGTCCACCCAGGTGGCGACCCACAGTCCCGCGAGCCGCTGGATCGGGGTCAACAGACTGCTCTCGGGCCGGGTCGCGACCTCCTCACCCGTGCGGGTATCCAGGAGCGCCGCTCCGTCCCGCCCGTCCGTGCCGCCGTCGATCACCCAGGGCCCGGTGGTGACCTGCACCGTGCTGTCCGGACCGGTCTGCCGGGTCCATCGGGTGGACCCGTCACGGGTGTCGAGCAGGACGACGGAGCCCTCAGCGGACGTGCCCGCCAACCCGGCGTCGATGAAGTCGCGCGGCACGATGTCGTCCCGCTGCCAGCGCGTCTGCCCGGTCGCCAGATCGATGCCGGAGATCCGGAGCCGATCGGTCCCCTCCGGCGCCGCGCCCGGGGGAAGGTCGCCGATCACGACGACGTGGTCGCCTCGGGCGTCGAGGTACCAGGCATCGCTGTCGCTGCTCGGGATCGACAGGCGCTCCCGTCCCTCGCGGTCGATCGCGGCCAGGAGGTCGGGCCACAGCAGCAGGGCGGTGCCGTCCCCGGTGACGCCGATCCGACCGGGGGGACCGGCTGGCTCGCCGTCGATGGATCGCGCCTGCAGCCAGCCGACGTCGTGGTCGACGATGCGCTCATTGTCGCCGCCGTCGGCGTCGTCGACGGGGCGGACCCGGACCGTCGGGCCGTCCAGGACGGCCACCCAGCCGTCGTTGGCCGCAACCAGGTCCACCTCCTGGTCGACCTGGAGGTGCCACCGCTCGCAGCCCCGGGGCTCGCAGCGCAGTCGATCCGGATCGAACCGGTCGAGGGCGTCCTGCTGTTCCGGGCTGAGCTGGCCACCGAGGGTGAGCTCCTGCGGCGCGGGGAGCGCGACCTCCGGGTCCGGTCCGTCAGGCGTCCCACCGGTGCCCACGCCGGCGGCCGCCGCCGCGGTCACGGCCCCGAGCGTGAGCGCGCCGAGCGCGGCACCGATGATGCGGCGACGTCGTGAGGAGGGACCTCGGCCGGTCGGCGGGCGCCGGTCGGCCCCGGAACGGGAGCGAGTTCGGCGGGAGGACGTCGCGGCCAGGGGGGCGCCGCACGACCCGCAGAACCGGGCCGTGGCCGTCTCCCAGCGGGCATCGCAGGCAGGGCACCAGGTGGTGCGTGCTCGTGACCGTGGGCCCACGGTGCCTCGCAGGGTCGATGTCAGCAGGGTACGGGTGGCGGCTGTCCACAGGCGGCCGAGGCCCCCTCGCGCCACGGTCCCGCGCCCTCGTAGGTTCGACGCCGGAGGAGCTCTGGCCGTCACCACCTCGAGGTAGCTGTGTCCGATCCACCCGCCGCCACGCCCGCTGGGCCCGCGTCGAGCTCCGACGGGCTCCCTCGACCGGTCGCCATCGACCTGCCACGCCCCGGCGCGGACGCGGTCCGGGGATGGGTGGAGGGCGTGCTCGGGTGGCAGCCGGTGGATGCGACGACCGCACGGTTGGTCCCGCCGACGGTGCGGCTGATCGGACCGGACACGGTGCCGTCGGACGATGCGGTCCCGCGGGTCCTGCTGCTGCCGACGGACCTCGCGGCGGCGGATGCGGCCGCGGCGGCTATCCGCACGCGGGCGGCCGCGGTCCTCGTCTGGCCAGACGATCGGGAGCGGCTGGCGCAGGCCGTCGCGGAGGTGGTCGACCGTCCCCTCACGCGATCGCACGATCAGCGGGTCCTGCGCGTCGGCGGGGTCAGCGGCGGGGTCGGCACGACGACGGTGGTCCTGGCACTCGCGGGCCTGGCCGGATGGAGCGGGACGGCCGCGCTGGCGGCGCTCCGGGGAGATGCGCCCGTCGCCGGCCTGCCGATCGTCCCGGCCGCGGCGATCGCCGATCCGGACCTGTGGAGCCGCCTGCCCGGACCACCGGGGACGCAGGCGTTGCGCGCCGTGCGTCTCGCCGATCCGTCGCCGATCGCGCTGCCCACGGATCCGGCGATCGCGCTGGCGGTCCTCGATCACGGGGTGGACGTGGATGTCGACGTGGTGGTCTGTCGACCCGACGCCGCGGCGTTGGAGGGGCTCGCCTCCACGACGGCCGCGGTGGTCGTGCTCGTCGGGACCGGGCCCGTGACGCCGCGTGCCCTCGCCAAGGTGGCCGGCGGCCGTCGCGGCATCCACCTGCCGTGGTCGGTCCGCGTGGCGCGAGCTGGGCGGTACCGGCGGGTTCCTGCGGGCCTGCCGGGCGGCTGGTTGCGGCGCCTCCAGCCGCTCGTGCCAGCACCCGCGCCACCGCGTCCACCGTGCTGAGGCCGTGCCCGGGCCGATCCCGGCTGGCGCAGTCCGGACGGGCCCTCCCTATGCTCCGCGTCACTGCCCTGCGAGCACGTTCGACCCGGTCGGGGCCGCCGGTGGACGGCGAGACGAAGGATCGCTGATGGTGGGAGAGCTCATGGTCGACCGCGGGTCGTTGGTCGGTCGACGTAGCCGGGCGCTGATGGCGGTGCTGGCCCTCATCGCGGTGCTGGTCCCGACGGTGACCCCACCGGCCGAGGCGCAGGACCCGCTCGAGCCGCGGGACATCACCCGGGCGTGCCCGATCTCTGTCCAGGAACTGCGGCCCTATGCGGATACGCCATCGGCGGCCCACGTCGGGGCCATCGGCTGCCTGTCGTACTACCGGATCGCCGAAGGTCGGACCGAGGGATCCGAGCGGATCTTCGGTGCGGCCGATGGGGTGACCCGGGGCCAGATGTCGTCGTTCATCGCACGGACGATCGAGTTCCTCACCGAGGAGGAGATCCCCCTCACGATCGGATACGAGGACGACGCCGGGGAGCACCAGACCAACATCCGCAAGCTCGCGACCTACGAGGTCGCCCGTGGTTTCGACGACGGCACGTTCCGACCCGACGAGGTCGTCACCCGCGAGCAGATGGCCACCTTCATCGCCCGGGCCCTCGAGGTGATCCTCGGTGAGCAACTCCCGGAGGAGACCGTCTTCGAGGACATCGGTCCGACCCATGCGGCCAGCATCGGCAAGTTGGCGGCGCTCGGGGTCGTCGCCGGTCGATCGGACGGGACCTTCGGTCCCCGGCAACCCGTCAACCGGGCGCAGATGTCCTCGTTCCTGGCGCGGGCGCTGGATGTGGCTGCTGAGCGTGGTGTGTTCCCGGACCTCGTGCGTGTCGTAGACGGCACACCGTCCGTCGACGGCGATTCGCGACCCGGCTCACCCGGGGTCATGGGTGTCACCAGCGTGCGCAGCGGCGCCCACCCGTGGTTCGACCGTGTGGTGTTCGAACTGGGTGGCACGGGGACGCCGGGGTACCGCGCCGAGTACGTCGAGCAGGCGCGTCAGCGCTCCGATGGCCGGCTCCTCGAGGTGGGTGGTGAACAGATCATCCGTGTCGTGATCACCGGTGTGGCCGATCCGGAGGATCTCCCCGACGACATCTCGCCCTACGTCCAGGCCCGTCGGGCCGGTCAGGACGGTGGGGACGTCGTCGAGGTGGTCAACGATCGGGCCATGGACGGCGAGCACGTCTTCTTCGTGGGCACCAACGGGTACTCCCCGTTCGTCGTCCAGCGTGGCGCCGACCCGACCCGGGTCGTCCTCGACATCTTCCGTGGGTTCGATGAACCGCTCCCGTCGCCCCCGTCGCCGGAGATCGTGTCGAGCTTCTCGACGCCACTGACCCCCGGACAGCCCCGCAACACCAACATCCACCTCGCGGCCGATTACATCGACGGGGATGTGATCCCACCGGGGGGCACCTACTCGCTCAGCCGCGGCATCGGGCCCCGCACCACGGCCCGGGGGTTCGTCCCCAACGGCTTCATCTCCGGGGGTGAGCTCATCAGCGCCATCGGCGGAGGGGTCAGCCAGATGGGCACGACCTTCGTGAACGCCGCCTGGGAGTCGGGGATCGAACTCGACCGGTTCCGTCCCCACTCGATCTACTTCACCCGGTACCCGATGTGTCGGGAGGCCACGCTCAGCGGCACGGTGCTGGATGTCGTGGTCACCAACGATTCTCCCCATGACGTCACCATCCGCACGTCGTACTCCCAGAGCCAGATCACGGTCAGCTTCGTGAGCGTGCCGTGGGCGACCGTGTCCTCCTGGATCGGTTCACCGAGGAACGTCGTGGGCGGGGTCGGCGGTGCGTTCAGCGTCTCCTGCGGACGGACGATGACCTATCCGGACGGGACGTCCCGCTCCGAGAGCTTCAGTTGGCGCTACTCCGAGGGCTACCCGGGCTAGCGCCGGACGGGCGCGCTCACTGAGCGTGCCGACGGATCGCGCGCCGGACGGGCATGCCGACCGATGTTGCGCCCTCCGGTGTGGTCTGGCCACCCGTGGCCGGCCGGTGGCAGGGTCCGCAGCGGCTGTCCACAGCATCTGGATCCGTCGGCTGATCCGGTGCCGTCGGCCGTAGGCTGACTCTCCTCACGGGGTCCCACTCCCGCCGCACCTCCGGGCGCGAGACCCGTGCATCCCCACGCGGCGCAGGTCCAGGCTCGACCGGGTGCGCCCGAGGCGACGATGTCCGATCCGACCCCGGGGCGGGGACGGAGACCCCGTGGTCCGCCCATCGGCAGCCACCGCTGAGCATGGCTCGGCACACACTTCGACGACGACGTCGGCGCCGGATGCCCGCCAGTTGCGCGCGGCGGTCGCCCGCCGGCTCCGTGACGACATCGAGGTCACCTCCGGACGTGCCGACCGGACCGTGTTGCGCCGGGCGGTGGCGCGCGCCCTGGCTGCCGAGGGAGTGGTCGCCGCGCCGGAGGTCTGGGCCCGGCTGGTCCGTGACCTCGTGGACGATCTGGGTGGTCTCGGGCCGCTGGAGCCGCTGCTGCGTGATCCTGCGGTCACGGACCTGATGGTCAACGGCCACGACGAGGTCCACGTGGAGCGGGATGGAACCCTCAGCCGCACTTCGCTCACCTTCGATGACGACGAGCATGTCGTGCGGGTGCTGTCGCGGGCACTGGGGCCGCTCGGCGTCCGTCTCGATCGGTCCCATCCGTTCGCCGATGCCGTGCTTCCGGGCGGCATCCGGCTCCATGCGATCCTGCCGCCACTGGTGGACCGTCCCACCGTCACACTGCGCCGGGTTCCGGCGGTGGTGCCCAGCTGGGAGGACCTGGAGGCGGCTGGCTCCGTGCCGCCGGCCTGCCGCGAGCTGTTGCTCGAGGCGGTTCGTGATCGGCGCAACCTCGCCGTGTGTGGGCGGGCCGGGGTCGGTAAGACCACCCTGCTCGCGCGGTTGCTCAGCGAGGTCGGTGAGGACCGGGTCGTGGTCCTCGAGGATGCCCCGGAACTCCGGCAACCCTCACCGCACACGGTCCACCTGCGGACGCGGGCCGCCAGTCCGGAGGGGATCGGACGGGTCGACATCGCTGCGCTGCTGCGCAACTCGCTGCGGATGCGCCCCGATCGTCTGGTCGTCGGCGAGGTCCGTGGGTCCGAGGTCGCCGACCTGCTGCAGGCAATGAATACCGGCCACGACGGGTCGATGACCACCGTGCACGCCAACGGCGCCTCGGAAGCGCTCGTGCGGCTCGAGGGGATGGCGTTGCTTGCGGGGGTGCCGTTGGCCGCG
>JAWLFE010000033.1:8522-31002 GCA_041685735.1 Nitriliruptoraceae bacterium | reverse complement strand
CAGGGCCAGGAACCGCCGTTCGATCCGGCGCAGCTCCCGCCGTTGCGTCTCAGCGGGGGTCAGCGCCGTGACCCGTTCGGCGATGGCATCGAGCAGTTCATCAGGCCCGAGCCGCGCCAGCCGGGTGTGATCAGCGAACGACGCGTCCAGCTCGTGACGCCGGTTGGTGGGGACCCGGCGGGCCTCGGCCAGGATCACCCGCACCTGGGCATGGGAGACCAGCCCGGCCTGCCACGCCGCCGCGAGCCGTGGCATCGCCCGCAGCTGTTCCGCGGTACGCACCAGCGCCCGCCGCTCGGTGTGGGGCAGCCGGGACGACATCGCGAGCAGCCCCTCGAGCGGCAGCGCCGTCGAGCGTTCCGCCAGCCCGGACTGCACGACCCGGTCGGTCAACGCCACCGTGGCCTGCTGACCCCGGTCGACCGCCTGCAGCAGCTCGAGGAGCCCCTCGAGCTGCCCCGAGACGACCCGCTCATCGGCAACCAACGCCGAAACCTTGCGCATCGCCAAGGCCGCCTCGGCGATCGCGTCGCGCAACACCCCCGACGCCACATCCGCCGCACCGTCGCTGTCGTTCCCGGCGATCGGCCCGTTCGCGGCGTCAAGCCCGTCCGTTGCACCCGATCCGACCGGCCCATCGGTCCCAGCTGCGGCGTCACGCCCAGCGGCCCCGTGGGCTGGGCCCGTGCTGCCAGCGGACCGGCCCGCGACTGCGAGAGCCAGGGTGCGGGTGTGGGACGCTTCGGTGGCAGCTGTCGCAGCCGCGGCGTAGGTGCCCGGTCGTGCGGCGGTGTCGTAGGTGGGGGCGTGTTCGCGAGCGATGGTGATGTGCCGGTAGCAGCGCAGCCGTGCGGCCCGTCGCGGCGCGCGTGTGCGCCCGGTGCTGTGGGTCGGTGGCGGGGTGGCTGGCATGGGTCGAATGTATGTTCGGTAGTCGGTGTTGTCAATGGGAAGGCATCACAGGGTGTGGGAAACCTGTGGAACGCATCCGAGATGCTCACACCGCACAACGAAACACAGCAGAACATGGGACTGCCGGTTGACCGACCACACCGGGTCGTTGCGTGGCCGTCGCACGGTCCAACCGCAGCCCGGGGGGGGCGGGGCCGTGCACCCGGGCCACGGAGTTGCTGCCGGGCGCGGCAGCCTCCATCCTCCGGGTCCGCATCGAGCGGTGGCCGTCACCGCGACGCCGATGGATCGGGGGAGCACATGCGGTCGGGGAACCGGTGGATGGCCTGGATGTTGGCGATGATCACTACCTGGTTGCTGCTGGGATGTGAGAGCGAACCCGACGATCTCGACGCGGCGGAGCAGCCCCCACCCGACGCCGCCGACGACACGGCGGGCGACGATGACGCCGCGGAGGGCGGCTCCAGCGATCCAGCCGCTCCCGAGTTGGTCGACGCGAGCGTCATCGACCCCACGTTCCAGGAGGACGGCGACTGCTTCGGGATCGCCCCGAGTGGCCTGGAGGCCGAGGACGTCCGGTGCGGGACGGTCGAGGTGCCACTGCACTACGACGATCCGATCGGCCCGACCATCGAACTGGCGGTGGCGCACCTGACAGGTTCCGATCCGGAGGTCTCCGGCCATCCGCTCGTGGTACTCGGCGGCGGTCCGGGCGAGGTCATGGTCGAGCCCTTCCTCACCGAACCCCTCGCGCGGCAACTGTTCGACGTGGGACCGGACCTGATCCTGCTCGACCAGCGGGGGGTCGGATCGAGTCGACCGTCCCTGGCCTGCGAGGAGATCGACGACCTCGATGTCCAGGACGCGGTCGCACAGGACATCGAGGCGGCACTGGACGCCGCGCGTGCGTGCCGGGACCGGTTGAGCGATGCCGGGGTCGACCTGGACGGGTTCAACCACATCGCGAACGCGCACGACGTCGAGATGGTCCGGCATGCGATGGGCCTCGAGGTCGTCGACATCCGTGGGACCTCCTACGGGACCCACCTCGCCCTGCTGACGGCGGCCCTGCATCCAGAGCACGTGCGTTCCCTGACGCTGAGCTCACCGCTCGACCCTCGGGAGAACTGGGTCGAGGAGGTCGGTGCCGGCCTGGATGCTGCGCTCGGGCGGGTGATCGACGTCTGTGCGTTGGACACCGGCTGTGCCCAGCAGATCGGCGACCTCGATCAGGCCATCGAGGAGACGGTCGACCGACTCGACGACGAGCCGGAAGAGCTCACCGTCCGGACGCCCGGGGGCGACGAGGTCACCACGACCTACGGCCCCGCGGCGTTCCTGAACGGGCTGTTCACGATGTTCTACGTCCCGGACGGGATCTCGGTGCTGCCGGCGATGATCGACCGGGCCCGGGCCGGCGACCTGGCACCACTGGCGCAGATCGTGGCCGCACTGGAGGAGGCCCTCGAGGACGGCGTCACCACGGGGATGCAGCTGTCGATGTTGTGTTCGGCGGAGGCGTCGTTGGCCGACCCGGAAGCCGGGCTCGACGGCATCGACTCGGACGTGCTGCGCGAGCACTGGTTCCCGGCCTCGCTCATCGGCGGTGCGTCGACGGGCGAGCTCTGCGAGGCCTGGGACGTCGATCTGGCCTACACACCGGGGGACCTGCCGCTCCCGACGGCCACGCCGACGCTGGTGGTCACGGGCGCGTTCGACCACGTCACCCCGCCCCGGTACGGCGAGGACGTCGCCGCGGCGCTGGACACCAGCCACCTCGTCGAGGTCGCGAACGCGGGCCACGGTCCGCTGGAGTCCCTGGACGCGTGCGGACGGCAGATCGTGACCGAGTTCCTGGGCGACCCGACGAGCGCGCCCGACGACAGCTGCGCCGAGCAGGTCCGACTGATCATCCTGCCGGAACTGCCGGGCTTCGGCTGACGGTCAGGGAGCGAGTTGTGCCGGGGTGACGGCGTACAGGTCCTCGGACCCCGCGGTCACGGCGGGGAGCAGTCCACGGACCTGCGGCAGGATCTGCGTCGCGTAGAACCGGGCGATCGTGAGCTTCGCCTCGAGGAAGTCCGCGTCGAAGCTGCCGGTGTCGCCGGCGTCGAGCAGCCGCACCGCCGCGGCCGCGCCCTTGGCCAGCTGCCACGCACCCATCACGGTCGCGAACAGACGCAGGTAGGGGGTGGCGCCCGCGAAGACCTCGTTGACATCCTCGCTGTTGGCGAAGACCCAGTCCGTGGCCTCCTGCAGGACCTCGACCCCATCGGACAGGGCCTGCGCGATGTCGGAGCAGGCGTCGGGCAGGTCCGCAGCCGTGGTGCGGACATCCTCCAGCACGCCCTTGACGAAGGCGCCGCCGTCGTAGGGCAGCTTCCGGCCGACGAGGTCGAGTGCCTGGATGCCGTTGGTGCCCTCGTAGATCGGCGCGATGCGGGCATCGCGGTAGTGCTGGGCAACCCCCGTCTCCTCGACGTAGCCCATCCCGCCGTGCACCTGGATGGCCAGTGAGGTGAGCTCGACGCCGAGGTCGGTTCCCCAGGCCTTGGACATCGGGGTCAGCAGGTCGGCGAGCTTCTGCTGGTGATCCCGGACCGTCTCATCGGGGTGGTGGTGAGCGAGGTCCAGGGCGTGGGCGTTGGCGTAGCAGAGGCCGCGGATCGCCTCGATGGACGCTTTCATCGTGAGCAGCATGCGACGGACGTCGGCATGTTCGATGATCGGGGACTGTTCACCCGGTTCCGAGGTCGGACCACGGCCCTGGCGTCGTTCCTGTGCGAAGGCAAGGGACTCCTGGTAGGCGCGCTCCGCGATGGCCAGCCCCTGCAGTCCGACGCCGAGGCGCGCGTCGTTCATCATCGTGAACATGCCCCGCATGCCGGTGTTCGGTTCACCGACGAGGTAGCCGATGGCGCCGTCGCCACCCTCGCCGTAGGCCATCGTGCAGGTCGGGGAGGCATGGATCCCGAGCTTGTGTTCGAGCGAGACCACCTGCACGTCGTTGCGCTCGCCGAGCGACCCGTCGTCGTTGACCAGGAACTTCGGCACGATGAACAGCGAGATGCCCTTGGTGCCGGGTGGGGCGTCGGGCAACCGGGCCAGGACCAGATGGATGATGTTGTCGGTCAGGTCGTGCTCACCGAACGTGATGTAGATCTTCTGCCCAGTGATCCGGTAGGCGCCATCGTCCTGCGGGGTCGCCTTGGTGGTGACGGCGCCGACGTCGGAGCCGGCCTGCGGCTCGGTGAGGTTCATCGTGCCCGCCCACTCGCCGGACACCATCTTGGGCAGGAAGGTCTGCTGCTGCTCCTCGGAACCGTGGTGGGTCAGCAGGTAGACCGCACCGGTGGTCAGCAGCGGGCCGAGCGAGAACGCCATGTTCGCGCTGGTGATCAGTTCCTTGACCGCGTTGGCGACGGTCAGGGGGAACGCGCCGCCGCCGAACTCGGCCGGGTGCTGGATCGTGCCCCACCCGGCTTCGACGTACTGCTGGTAGACGCGCTTGAAGCTTTCCGGCGTCTGGACACCACCGTCGACCAGCGTGGCGCCTTGCTCGTCGCCATCGCGGTTGGTGGGGCCGATCGCCTCGGCGGCGAAGCGGCCGGCTTCCTCCAGCAACCCGGCCACGAGGTCCGGGTCAGCGTGGGAGAGGTCGTCCAGCGCGGTGAGCTCGGACAGCGGGGTCACGTGCTCGAGGACGAAGCGGATGTCGCGGAGCGGGGCCTGGTAGGTCGTCATGGGACGAGGATACCTGCGCAGTAGTCTGCATCGAGAAGCGGCGACCCCGACATGGTGGCCAGCACCGGGCACCACGATGGACAGCGAGGCGAGGAGGGCCGAGTGGTCAAGGGACCCCGCGTGCCCCTGCCACGGACCCCACGGTTCCTCAAGCTCATCGGGCGTCTCGTCGGGCTGCCGATCAACGAGGTCCGCGGCTACTGGGTGCAGGAATCCCGGAGCATCCGGACCGGCAGCCTTGCGCTCACGCTGGGGCTCGGTGCGACGCTCATCGCCGGGATCGTCCTGGCGTCAGCGGAGGGCCAACTCCAAGGCGTCCCGGGGCTCCTGGCCCTGATCCCCGCCGCGATCGGGATGCGTGGCGCGATCTTCGGGGCGCTGGGGTCGCGTCTGGCGACCGGGATCCTGACCGGGGAGTTCGATCGGGAGCTCACGCGCAAGAGCTACCTCGGTCGCCAGATCGAGGCGTCGACCATCCTCAGCTTCGCATCGGCCACCCAGGCCGGGATCATCGCGTGGGCGGTCAGTCGTGTCCTCGGCCTGAACACCGTGCCACTGCTGGACCTGGTCGCGATCTCGCTCATCGGGGGCCTGCTGTCGTCCCTGGTGCTGTTCGTCGTCGTGGTCGCGATGGCACGCCGCTCCGCGGCGGTCGGGTTCAACCTCGACGATGCCGGTGCCCCGATCATCACCGCGACAGGTGACGTCGTCACGCTGCCGGCACTGCTGCTGGCCACCCTGGTCCTGCGGGTACCGGTCCTGTCGGCGACGCTGGGTGCGCTCGGCATCGTGGTGGGGTTGATCGCCGTGATCCTCGGTATCCGCCAGAGCGAGCCGACGATCCGACGGGTCGTCCGCGAGTCCCTGATCGTGTTGACCATCGCGGTCACGATCGATGTGCTCGCCGGGGTCGTGGTGGAGTCTCGGGCCGAGCAACAGTTCCAGGCGGCCGCGCTGCTCGTGCTCATCCCCCCGTTCATCGCAAACTGCGGCTCGTTGGGCGGGATGCTGTCCAGCCGACTGGCCTCCAAGCTGCACACCGGGCAACTGGAATCGCGCCTGGTGCCAGGCAAGCTGGCCTCGCTGGACTTCTCACTCACGGCGCTGCTGGCGTTACTGGCCTTCACCGGCGTCGGTATCGCCGGCTGGCTGGCCGCGCTGATCGTGCCCGGCGTGGAACCCCTGTCACTCGTCGCCACGGTCAGCGTGACCCTCCTGGGCGGCCTGTTCGCGCTGCCGATCCTGGCCACAGCCGCCTACGCCGCAGCGACGACCTCGTTCCGCTTCGGCTTCGACCCCGACAACCACGGGATCCCGATCGTCACCGCGACCATGGACCTCACGGGGGTCCTGTGTCTGGTCGCCGCCATCACCCTGCTGCAGGTGGGAGCCTGAACATGAAGAGCCGAAGAACCGTCAAGGAACTGCTCGTCGGGGCCAAGGATGCCGCTGAGCTGATGGTCGACCTCGCCTACGCGGCCATCTACTTCGGCGACGAGTCCCTGGCGAAGGAGGTGCTGCGCCTGGAGGAACGCGTCGATGAACTGCTCATCGACCTGCGTGCCGTGTGCATGTTGGCTGCCCGCACCCGTGAGGACGCCGATCAGCTGGCGGGCGTGCTGTCGCTCGCGGTGTCGATCGAGGGCATCGCCGACTCGGCCGAGGACATCGCCCGGGTCGTGCTCAAGGACCTGGGTATCCCCTCCGAGCTCCGGGACGACCTGCGACACGCCACGGAGATCACGGCGCGCGTCCGGGTCCGCGAGGAGAACGAGTTGGAGGGCACCTCCCTGCGCGACCTGGAGATCCCCGCGCGGACCGGCATGTGGCTGATCGCGATCCGTCGGGACGTCGACTGGGTGTACGGACCCCATGGGGACGAGGTGCTCCGCGAGGGCGACGTGCTGTTCCTCCAGGGCCCGCGCGAAGGGATCGACGAGGTCCGACAACTCGCCGGCGGCACCCCCCGCGAGCTCCCACCCCCACCGGAGCGCGCGAAGCTCTCGAACCTCGATCGAGCCGTGGACATCATGGTCGAACTCAAGGACGCGTCGGAGGTCGCGGTCGGGCTCGCCTACTCGGCGATCCTGCTGCAGGACGTCGCGCTGGCCACCGAGGTCGGTGTGATCGAGGATCGGTCGGACGAGCTGTTCCATCAGCTGGAAGGGTGGGTCCTGCGCGCGGCTGCGGAACTGGACGATCCCGAGGAGCTACGCGGGATGCTGCACCTGGCGGCGGCCGCGGAACGCATCGTCGACGCCGCCCAGTCCATGTGCCGGATCATCGAGGACGACGGGATGCCCCATCCGATCATCGCCGCCGCCCTGACGGAGGCCGACGAGATCGTCGCGGAAGCCGTCGTCGCCCCGGGGAGTGCTGCGGACGGCAACAGCCTGCGCGAACTCCGATTGCACACCGCGACCGGGATGGAGGTCCTGGCGATCCAACGTCGTGACCGCTGGTTCTACCGACCACGGTCCACCCGACGCATGGAAGCCGGCGATCGCCTCCTGGCCATCGGTCCCGAGGAAGGCGCGCAGCGGCTGCGGGACGTCTGTGGTGACCAGCGACCGGAGGGCGAGGAGGGCTGGCACGAGCGCGCGGACGAGGAGGACGACTGACTGTGGGTCAGGCCGGCTGAAGCGCCGACACGACCCCGTCGAGGTCACGCTTGTAGCGGCCGAACCGGCGCCCCTTCAGCAGTGAGAGGCTGGCACGGGGTCCGTCCAGACCTTCACCGCGGTCCTGGCCGGCCTTGCCGACGCCCGGCCAGTCCAACGGCACGTGCTGCCACGCCTCGAGGACCGGGACGAGGTAGACGGCTGTGCCATCCGGCAGCGTCAGGTCCGACGACAACCCGGTGCGCAGCAACTGATCGTGGACGTGGGCGATGGCCTGCTCGCCGGTTGGAACCTGCGCCTTGTTGAGCCCGTAGAGTTCCAGGTCGGGGACGTCGAACCGGGCGGCGCCGTGGGTGCGGACCCACCACGTGCCCTCGCCCTCACTGACCGTGACGATGGCATCTTCACGCTCGACCGCCCCGACGGACAACCGGTTCATCCAGGCTTCGTCGCGGTCGGTTGCCGCGGACAGATCGCGGAGCCCCGTCACACGTCCGCGGAGCTGGCGGGCCAGGGCCTGGAGCAACTGGGCCTGGCGCTGCATCCCGATCGTGGGTCCATCCTCGCCCAGGTAGGTCTCGGTGCGAAGCAGGTGGTCGCCGCCCTCATGGAGGTAGCGCACGACACCCTTCTGCATGCGGCCACCCCAGTGCAGTTCCTGTGCGAGGTGGCCCTCGTTGCGAACGGCGGTCGCACGATCGATGTCACCGGCGGCACGGGCATCGGCGACGATCGCCCCGACGTCCTCGATCGGACCGTCCAGGACCAGCGCGATCGACGAGGTGTACTTCTCCGCCACGTGGGGGCCTCCTGCTGCGGGCGTCTGTGTCCAAGGGTACGAACGCGCAGCCATCCCTGGATCACCGCGACCGACCATGGGGCTGGTCTCGCCTACAGACCCAGATCACGCGAGATCAGCAACCGTTGGACCTCGGAGGTCCCCTCACCGATCTCCAGGATCTTGGCGTCCTGGTAGAAGCGTCCGACCCGGGTGTCGGTGGTGAACCCCATCCCGCCGAAGACCTGGGTGGCCTCACGGGCGGCCGTCACGGCCTGCTCCGAGGCGAAGAGCTTCGCGATCGACGCCTCACGCTTGTAGGACTCCCCCGCCATCTTGCGACGGCAGGCGTAGCGGTACATCTGCCTGGCGGTCTGTGCGGCCACCTCGAGGTCCGCGATCTTGAAGGCGATCGCCTGCTGTCTGCCGATCGGTGCGCCGAACGCCTCGCGCTCACCGGCGTAGCGGACGCATTCGTCGACACAGCCCTGGATCAGCCCGACGGCCAGCGCGGCGATCGCGATGCGACCGTCGTCGAGGGTCTTGAGGAACTGGCGGAACCCCGCACCCCGCTCCCCCAACGTGTTGGAGACCGGGACCCGGGCCCCGTCGAAGGTCAGTTCCCGGGTGTCCGAGGCATGCCAGCCGACCTTACGGTAGGGCGGCGCGATCGCCAGGCCGGGTGTGTCGATCGGCACGATGATCGAGGTCATCTCCTTCTTGCCGGTCCAGGCGGTGACCGTCACGATCGAGGTCATGTCGGTGCCGGCGTTGGTGATGAACTGCTTGGAGCCGTCGATGACCCAGTCGTCGCCGTCCTGGACGGCGCGGGTACGTGCCGTCCCGAAGATGTCGGACCCACCGCCGGCTTCGGTCAGGCCGAACGCACCCAGCTTCTCTCCCCGGCACAGCTCCGGGAGCCAGCGTTGCTTCTGTTCCTCGGTGCCGAACTCGTCCAGCGGGGCCGCGCCGAGCCCGACGCCGGCCTCCAGGGTGATGCCGACGGACTGGTCGACCCGGCCGAGTTCCTCGATCGCCAGGCACAGGGTGAGGTAGTCGCCGCCCATCCCGCCGTACGCCGCACCGAACGGGATGCCGAACAACCCCATCCTGCCCATCTGGTCGATGATGTCGATGGGGAACCGGCCCTGCGCGTTGAAGTCCGCGGCGGCGGGTGCGACGACGTCATCGGCGAACGCGGCGACGACCCGACGGAACTCCTCCTGCTCGGGTGTGAGGTCGAAGGATGGCGGGGCGGCCATGGCGGGCTCCGGGCGGCGTCGGGGACGGCCTCCAGGATACTTGGACATCAAACCATCCCGAGCACCGGCAGGAACGGTTGCGGCTCGTCAGACCCGCTCGATGTGGAAGACGTCGCCGACATCGACGACCTCCCGGCCGGTCTCGCTCTCCAGGAGCAGCCGCCCGGAGGCATCGATGCTGCTGGCCCGCCCGACCAGGACCTGGCCACCGGGACGCTCGACGCGGACCTGACGCCCGATGGTGGCGCACTGCGGCCGGTAGGCGGCAAGCACCTCCTCGGGGCGCGACGGGAGCTGCGCCACGCGGGATCCCAGGTGTTCGAGCAGGTCCACGAGTACCTGGCCGCGGTCCACCTCGCCGTCGATCGACTCCGCGAGCGAGGTCCACCCCGCGGCGTCGCCCGACCGCTCGACGCCGCGCCAGTCCAGGTCCAGGCCGCACCCGATGAGCAGCACCGTCGGGCCATCGGGCAGGGTGTGGCGCTCCACGAGGATGCCGGCCGCCTTGCGCCCGCCGAGCAGCACGTCGTTGGGCCACTTCAACCGCGGGTCGGCGCCCGCCGCACGGTAGGCACTGGCGACGGCCAGGCCGGTGGCGAGCGGCACCAGCCCGGCGTTGTTCCCCGGCGCAGCCACGGTCGCGGTGACGGCGAGGTTGGCCGGCCCGCCAGGACCGGCCACGTCATCGCGCCAGCTCCGCCCGGCGCGGCCGCGGCCGGCGGTCTGCGCGTCGGCGACGACGACCAGCCCCGGCCGCTGTCCCAGCCGCAGGCTCTGCAGGGCGAGGTCCTGCGTGGAGCCGACCTCGGCCTGGTGGGTGAGCCCGTGCCAGACGGTGGAGGCCATGAGGCACGCACGCACCCGGGGATCGGCCGCCAGGTCCGTGCCGCTCGCCGCCTCGTCAGCCTCTGTCATGCCACACCGATCGTCTCCCGCGAGGACCGTACAGCGCCGAGACTAGGCTGCAGCGTCGAACGTCCGTCAGGTCGAAGGGAACCGCCGGTGGCCGAGACCACGCAGGACAAGCTCGCCGAACTTGCACGCCGTCAGGCCGAGGCCAGCGCCGGTGGCGGCGAGGAGGCGATCGCCAAGCAGCACGACCGTGGCAAGCTCACCGCGCGGGAGCGGCTGGACATCCTGCTCGACGACGGCTCGTTCGTGGAGATGGACGCGTTCGCCGTGCACCGCACGACCGGCTTCGGGATGGAGGACAAGCGGATCCTGGGCGACGGCGTGGTCACCGGCCACGGCACGATCGACGGTCGCAGCGTGTGCGTGTTCAGCCAGGACTTCACGGCGTTCGGCGGGAGCCTCGGCGAGGTGTTCGCCGCGAAGGTCGTCAAGATCATGGACCTGGCCGAGAAGATGGGGGTGCCCGTCATCGGGCTCAACGACTCCGGCGGGGCGCGCATCCAGGAAGGGGTCGTCAGCCTCGGTGGCTACGGCGACATCTTCCTGCGCAACGTGCGCGCGTCCGGGGTGATCCCGCAGATCAGCGCGATCATGGGCCCCTGTGCCGGTGGGGCGGTCTACTCGCCGGCCATCACCGACTTCGTGTTCATGGTGCAGGACACCTCGCACATGTTCATCACCGGCCCGAACGTCATCAAGACGGTCACCGGCGAGGACGTGACCATGGAGGAACTCGGTGGCGCGATGACCCATGCCGGTACGTCCGGGGTGGCGCACTTCGCGACCCCTGACGAACAGTCGTGCCTGGAGGACATCGCCTACCTGCTGTCGTTCCTGCCGCCGAACAACCTCGAGCTTCCCCCGGCCGTCACCCCGACCGACGATCCGGACCGGGTCATCGACGAACTCGACACGTTCATGCCCGACAGCCCGAACGTGCCCTACGACGTCCGCGACATCGTGCGTCACGTCGTCGACGACGCCGAGTTCCTCGAGGTCCAACAGCACTACGCGCCCAACCTCGTCATCGGCTTCGCCCGGCTCGACGGCAAGCCGATCGGCATCGTCGGCAACCAGCCACAGCACCTGGCAGGCGTCTTGGACATCGACTCCTCCGAGAAGGGTGCGCGGTTCGTGCGCTTCTGTGATGCGTTCAACATCCCGGTGGTGACCTTCGTGGACGTGCCGGGGTTCATGCCGGGGACCGATCAGGAGTACGCCGGGATCATCCGCCGCGGCGCCAAGCTGCTGTACGCCTACGCAGAGGCGACCGTGCCGAAGCTGACCGTGATCGTGCGCAAGGCCTATGGCGGGGCGTACGACGTCATGGGGTCCAAGCACCTGGGCGCTGACGTCAACCTGGCCTGGCCGACGGCCGAGATCGCCGTCATGGGTGCGAAGGGTGCGGTCAACATCCTCTACCGTCGGGAACTGCAGGCCGCCGACGACCAGGACGCGATGCACGCCGAGTTCGAGGAGATCTACAACCGCGACCTCGCCAACCCCTGGAAAGCGGCCGAACGCGGCTACGTCGACGCGGTGATCATGCCATCCGAGACCCGCCGTGAGCTGATCAAGGCGCTGACCTTCACCGCCGCGAAGCGTGAGGACCGCCCCGCCCGCAAGCACGGGAACATCCCCCTGTGAGCAGCACGGCGAGCGACACCGCGAGCGACACCGTGAGCGACACCGACGCCACCGGCAACAGCGTCGAGGTAGCGACCCCGGACGGCGGCACGCTGCGGGCCGTGGTCCGCGGCGGCGGGGTCCCGACCCCGGAGCAGACGGCGGCGGTCGCGGCCGCCCTCATGACGGCGGGTGGCACGAACGACCAACCGGCGGACCCAGCGCAGCGACCCGACTGGCAGACCGCCGCCCTGCGCGAGGGCATCGGCGCGGCGCGGATCGCCGATCGCGCCGACCTGCGGCGACCCCACGGGCCGGTGTGAGCGGTGACCGGACGCGATGATGGTCACGGCAGGCACGGCCCCGAGGACCACGGACCGCACGACGGGGACGAAGGCACACCGGGCCACCCCGACGACCCCGACGTAGCACCGGGCGCCGAGGATCCGTTGGCGGCGCTGCGCGACGCCGAACTCTCCCGCGCCGCCCACCGGCTCACGGCCCGCATCACCCTGATCGGTGCGCTCGCGTTGCACCTGATGGTGGGAGCGTTGCTGCCGACGACCCCGCAGTTGGCTCCAGCGTGGGGACTGCCGGTGTTCGCGACCCTCTGGTTCGTCGTCGCCGCGCTGATCCTGCGGTGGTTCCGGACCCGGGCGATCACCACCCTGCTGCTGCCGATCGCCCTGGTCGGGGTCTGGCTCGCGACCCTGTGGGCCGGGGCCGCCCTGTTCGGCTGGGGCGGGTGACGCAGCTCAGTTGGGACGGGTGACTCAGCCGACCATGTCCGTTTCCTGGCCGCTGGGCCCGAACTCCTCGAGCGCCGCTTCGGCCTCTTCCTCGGTCGCGTAGACGGTGATGGTGGTCTCCATCCCCGCAGCGCGGTGCCCGGAGACGTTGCAGATGACCGTCCACTCACCCGGGAACAGCAGCACCTCGCCCTCACCGGTCTCGTTGCCCTCCGCGCCGGCGACGGCTTCGCCGTCCGTCCCGCCCATGAAGGTCGATCCCTCGGCTGCGCCCAGGAACTCGATGTTGTGGTAATCGCTGCTGACGTTGATGGCTTCGACATCGATGTCGCCCGTCACGGCGATGCCGTCGATCCACTCGAAGGAGAAACTGTCCATCTCGACCTCGAGCTCACCGCCGGGGCCGACCGGCTGGATCGACTCGCAGCCCTCCGTCCCCGGGGGGCACTCCAGGCCTTCGGCATCCGCGGCACCGGCCGGGATGTTGGAACAGCCGGCAAGCAGCAGGCCTGCGGCAGCGAAACCGAGGAGGGAACGTCGCACGACGGCGCTCCTTACGTGGATCGACGAACAGGCCGTAACGACCTGTGGGGCGCGACCAAGCGTACCGCGGTCATCGGACCCACCCGGCATCACGGGCAGCCGGTTCAGCCGGATCAGCCGACCGTCATCTCCCCCCGCATCGTTGCGGAGTGCCCGGGCACGGTGCAGACGAACCCGTAGGTCCCCTGCTCCAGGGTGACCGATCCCACCCCGGTCGCACCGGGCGCGCAGGCGGCAACCTCCTCACCCGTCGCGATGATGACCAGGTTGTGGTTGATCCCCTCCTCGCAGGTCAGGGCGATCTCGATCTCCCCGGCAGGGGCGCTCAGTGCGTCGGGTTCGAAGAGCAGGTCGTCGGTACCGAGCACGCGCAGGGCGTCGTCGCCGATCTGGACCTCGTCGGCCCCCGAGCCCGCATCGCCATCACCGCCGCCGCAAGCGACCAACACGGCGGCCACCACCGCGATCGCGAGCCGTCGGCCCATCGACCTCCGAGGTGCCTGCACCGAAGCCGCCATCGCCATCCTGTCCGTCGTCACCGTGCGCCGTCGCCCGGCGCACCAGCGTGCCACGTCCGGGGCGGGCCGTCGGCACACCCCGGGGGGTGGCTCCGGGCGTCGACGCCGGGGTCGACCCGGGCGTCGGCACCGGCGCATCAGCCGCCGCTCACTACGCTGCCATCGGCCTGTGCCACCCACCGCTTCCCGGAAGGTCGTTGCTGTGTTCGATGCCGTACTGGTCGCCAACCGTGGCGAGATCGCGATCCGCGTCATCCGGGCCTGCCAGGAGCTCGGCGTCCGTGCCGTTGCGGTCTACAGCGAGATCGACCGGGACGCGCCGCACGTCCGGCTGGCGGATGAGGCCTACCTCGTGGGACCGGCATCGCCCGCGGCGTCGTACCTCAACATCGACCGCATCCTCGAGGTCGCTGCCGAGGCCGGGGTCGACGCCGTGCACCCCGGCTACGGCTTCCTGTCCGAGAACGCGGACTTCGCCCAGGCGGTCACGCAGGCCGGGCTGACCTTCGTCGGCCCCCCGGCCGAGGCGATCCGGCGCATGGGCGACAAGCTGTCCGCGCGGGAGGTCGCGCTGAACGCCGGGGTCCCGGTCGTGCCGGGGACCCTCGAGCCGACCAGTGACCCCGATGTCGCCATCGAGTTCGGGGATGAACACGGCTACCCCGTGGCCGTCAAGGCGATGTTCGGGGGCGGCGGGCGTGGCATGAAGGTGGTGCACAACGCTTCCCAGATGAAGGAGGCGCTTGCCGCCGCGGAGCGCGAGGCGCAGGCCGCATTCGGCCGGGCGGAGTGCTACCTGGAGCGCTACCTCGAACGGCCCCGGCACGTCGAGATCCAGGTGCTCGGCGACCTCGACGGCACGATGATCCACCTCGGCGAGCGCGACTGCTCACTCCAGCGCCGTCACCAGAAGCTGGTCGAGGAGGCGCCGGCGCCGGGGGTCACGCCGTCGGTGCGTGACGCGATGGGGACGGCCGCCATCAAGGTCGCGGTCGAGATGGGCTACACCAACGCGGGGACCTGCGAGTTCCTGCTGGACGCGGATGGTCAGACCTTCTACTTCCTGGAGATGAACACCCGGCTGCAGGTCGAGCACCCGGTCACCGAACTGGTCACCGGCATCGACCTGGCGCAGGCGCAGCTGCGGATCGCCGCCGGGGACGGCATGGGCATCGCGCAGGAGGACGTGCGCCTCACCGGCCACGCCATCGAGGTGCGCATCAACGCCGAGGAACCCGCCGCGAACTTCATGCCGACCCCGGGGCTGATCGACGAGCTGCGAACACCGCTGGGGCCGTGGGTGCGGTTCGACACCGGTGCGGAGTCGGGCTACGAGGTCCCGCGCGACTACGACTCGATGATCGGCAAGCTGATCGTGTGGGCCGAGACGCGCGACGGCGCCCGGGCACGGATGCGTCGGGCGCTGGACGAACTGGTCCTGACCGGCATCCCCACCACCGTGCCGTTCCACCGGCTGGCGATGAGGAACGATCAGTTCGCCGCCGCGGAGCACGCCACGATCTCGGTCGAGAACGAGTGGGACCTGTCCGGGCTCGAGCCCCAAGCCTCCGGTGACGCCGAGGCAGCGCAGGACGGCCCGGCACGCGACCTCACCGTCGAGGTCGGCGGGCGGCGCCTGGAGGTCCGGGTGTTCGGCGACCTCGGTGGTGGATCAGGTGGTGGTGGCGGCGGTGGCGGTGCGCTGGTGCGCCGCCGGCCGCGTGGCGGGTCGAGCAGCGGAGCCGTGAAGGCCGCCACCGAGGACCTGGTCGCCCCGATGCAGGGCACGGTCGTGACCTACGCGGTCGAGGAGGGCGACACGGTCGCCACGGGCGACCTGGTGGTCGTGCTCGAGGCGATGAAGATGGAGAACACCATCACCGCCCACCGCGACGGGGTGATCGGTCAGGTCGGCTTCACCGCCGGCGATGCCGTGCAGAGTGGTGCCGTGCTCGCCCGGATCGACGACGCCTGAAGCCTGCTCGCGGCGGAGTCAGGCGGCCGTGTCACGCGGCGTCAGGCAGCCGTGGTCGAGCTGTCCCGGAGGAGTGCCATGCTGCGCACATCCGGCATCGTGCGCAGGCTGCGCTTCAACTCGGCGAACCCCGGCCACTGCGACAGCGTCACCATCGCGTCCCACAGGTCGACGGCATCCTCGTCGGACGGCAGCTCAGAGATGACCGGACCGAAGAACGCCGGCCCATCGGGTGGCGACAACGAGATGATCGGCGTGCCGACATCCTCACCGGCGCGGGACAGCGCCTCGGCGGTCTCATCACGGAGCAGCTGATCGTGCTCGGTCGAGTCCGCCGCCTGTGCCAGATCGGTCGGGAGACCCACGCCGGTCAGGATGGGCCCGATCGCGACACCCTCGGCGTGGCGGGCCAGGATCGCGTCGAAGCTGCCGTCCCCGGGCGGGTCGACCTCCCAGATCGCCTCACCCATCGCCTGGTAGAGGCGGCCGACCGCCTCGTCACCGTGGTCCGCACGGGTGGCCGCGGCCACCCGCAGCAGACGGGTGCCCTGTGCGTGGGCCTCGGGGTAGTTCGCGGGACGATCGTCGTAGCCGATCGGTTCGTTCAGGAACCGCAGCGAGATGAAGCGCCAACGCACGTCCAGATCACGCAGTCGTGCCACCTGGCGAACCCACTGGGAGGTCTGCCAGCAGAACGGGCAGACGGGATCGAAGAAGAACTCGACAGCGGACGAACGAGGCATGGGCTTCCTTGTCGGAGAGACGTTGCGCGGACAACCATGAAGCGCGCGGCAGCCCGCAGGTATTCCATCGGCGCCGAGGTCACCGACGCTGCGGATCCAGACGCGCCATGAGCATCCGTGCACATTCGGCGACGGAGCCGGCCATGGACGGGTAGACCGTCATGGTCTGGGCCACCTGCGACACGGTGAGCCGGTTCTGCACCGCGACGGCCAGTGGCTGGATCAGATCGCTGGCCCGCTTGGACACGACCACGCCACCGACGACGGTGCCGGAGCCCACCATCGCGTGGACCTTGACGAACCCGTCCAGGCCGTGGCCCATCTTGGCCCGCGGGTTGCCACGGAAGTCCAGGCGGGCGGTCTCGACGGGGAAGCCGGCCGCCTCCGCCTCCGACGGAGACAGCCCGACGGTCGCGACCTCAGGATCGGTGAAGATCGTCCCGGCGACCGAGTCCCACCGGATCGGTTGGACCGCCTGCCCGAGCGCGTGCCACATCGCCGTGCGCCCCTGCATCGCCGCGACGGAGGCGAGCATCACGCCGCCGGTGACGTCGCCAGCGGCGTAGACCCAGCTGCTGGAGGTCCGCGACACCGAGTCGATGTCGATGCCGCCCCACGCGTCGGTCTCGATCCCGGCGTTCTCGAGCCCAAGGTCCTTGCTCGTCGGGACCTGCCCGACGGTGAACAGCACGTGGCTACCCGCCACCTCGGAGCCATCCTTCAAGCCCACGACGACCCCGTCGTCACGGCGCTCACACGAGATCGCGCGGGCGTTGCGCAGGATCGTCATCCCGCGGCGCTCGAAGACGTCCTCGATGACCTGCGCCGCGTCGGGGTCCTCCGTGGGCATGATCAGGTCACGCGACGACACGAGCGTGACCTCGGCACCGAACCGCTTGAAGGCATGCGCGAACTCCGCCCCGGTCGCGCCGGACCCGACCACGATCAGGTGCTCCGGTACCTCCGGCAGGCCGTAGACCTGCTGCCCGACCAACACGCGCTCACCATCCGGCTCGAAGAACGGCAGCACCCGCGCCGTCGAACCGGTCGCGACCAGCAGATGGTCGACCGGGAGGGTCCGCTCCCCACCGTCCTCGAGGTCGACCGTGACCTCGTGGGGCGCGGAGATGCGTCCCCGTCCACGGACCAGGTCGACGCCCGCGCCGCGGACCTTGCCTTCGATGTCGCGGGACTGCGACGCGCCGAGTTCCAGGACGTTGGTCGCCACCTTCCGGTAGTCGACGACCGCACTGATGTCGACGCCGTCGACGTCGGCTCGCACGCCCATGGATTCCGCGGTGGTGACCCACCCCATCGCCTCCGCCGCGACGATCAGCGCCTTGGACGGCACGCAGTCCCACAGGACACAGTTCCCACCGAGCCCCTCGTCAGCGACGACCGAGACGTCCGCACCGAGCTCAGCAGCCACGAGCGCCGCTTCGTAGCCGGCTGGACCGCCGCCGAGGATCACGATGCGTTGGTTCACCTGGTGCAGCTCCTGGTCCGGCGTCGGTCAGACGCCCTCCACGGTAGCGACCGGGTCGATCGCATCCGCGTCGGCTGGTCGGCTCAGAAGACGTCGTGCGGGACGTACCCGCCGTACTCGTCACGCAGGACGTCGCAGACCTCCTGCAGGGTGGCCCGGCGTTTCAGGGCATCGCGCATGGGGATGAGCAGGTTGTCGTCGGCCCTGGCGGCTGCCCGGACCGCCGTCAGGGCGGCATCGACCCCGCCCTGGTCCCGTTCGCGCTTGATCGCGTCGATCCGGTCGATCTGCTGCTGGCGGATCGCCTCGTCGATGCGCTGCAGGTCCGGCTGGACGTCCTCGGACTCCTGCTGGAAGCGGTTCACACCGACCACGACCTGCTCGCCGCTGTCGATGCGCTTGGCGAGTTCGTAGGCGGCGCGCTCGATCTCCGACTTCTGGAACCCCTCCTCGATCGCGCTGACCGCACCACCCATCTCGTCGATGCGGTCGAGGTAGTCCTGCACCTCGGCTTCGATGCGGTCGGTGAGCGACTCGATGAGGTAGCTACCGGCCAACGGATCGACGGTGGCCGGCACGTCGGTCTCGTGGGCGATGACCTGCTGGGTCCGCAGCGCGAGGCGCGCACTCTTCTCGGTGGGCAGCGCCAGTGCCTCGTCGAAGGAGTTGGTGTGCAGGGACTGGGTCCCCCCGAGCGTGGCCGCCAACGCCTGGATCGTCACCCGGACCAGATTGACCTCCGGCTGCTGGGCGGTGAGTTGCACACCGGCGGTCTGCGTGTGGAACCGCAGCATCTGGCTCTTGGGGTCGGTGGCCCCGAACCGTTCGCGCATGATCGCGGCCCACAGTCGTCGCGCGGCCCGGAACTTCGCGATCTCCTCGAGCAGCGTCGATCGGGCCACGAAGAAGAACGACAGGCGCGGCGCGAAGGCATCGACGTCCAGCCCGGCATCCAGGGCTGCCTGGACGTAGGCGATCCCGTCCGCGAGCGTGAACGCGACCTCCTGGACGGGCGTCGCTCCCGCCTCGCCCATGTGGTAGCCGGAGATGGAGATGGTGTTGAAGTTCGGCAGCCGGTCGGCGCAGTAGGCGAACGTGTCCGAGATGATCCGCAGCGACGGCGCCGGGGGGTAGATGTAGGTCCCGCGGGCGATGTACTCCTTGAGCACGTCGTTCTGGATCGTGCCGCGCAGCTTCACGGCATCGATGCCCTGCTCCTCACCCGCGATCTCGTACATCAGCAGCAGCAGGCTCGCGGGCGCGTTGATCGTCATCGAGGTGGAGACCTCGTCCAACGGGATGCCGTCGAACAGGCTCTTCATGTCCTCGACGGTGTCGATCGCCACGCCGACCTTGCCGACCTCACCGTCAGCGAGGTCCGCCGAGGAGTCGTAGCCCATCTGCGTGGGCAGATCGAAGGCCACCGACAGCCCGGTGGTGCCCTGCGCCAGCAGGTACTTGTAGCGGCGGTTGGACTCCTCCGCGGTGGACATCCCGGCGTACTGCCGCATGGTCCACAGCCGTCCGCGGTACATCGTCGGGTAGATGCCGCGCGTGTACGGGTACTGCCCCGGTTCGCCCAGCTGTGCGTCGGGGTCGAACCCGTCGAGATGCGCCGGTCCGTACACCGGGTCCAGCGGGAAGCCGCTGATGGTCAACTGCTCGGCGTCGGACATACGCACCCCTCGAGGTCGGCTCAGGAGGTGCAGGCTATGCGCTGGCAGCCCGTCACCGATCCGCTCCGACGGTCCCCGGAACGACCGAGAACAGCCCCCGGCCGCACGGTTGCCTCTGCTAGTTTGCCGTCAGCGACGGCCAACGGGAAGCTTCGACGGGCCGGTACCTCCTCGGTGGCCGAAAGGCGAGTCCGTGCATGACCAACCCCAGGCGGCACGGCGCCGCGAACGTCGGGCGGCCACCGCCACCCCGGCACCGGACCGTCCGACCTCCGAGGTTCCGCCGGGACTCGCGCTGCAGCGCAGCGCCGGCAACCAGGCGGTCTCGGATCTGATCGAGGGAGCGCAGGCGAAGCTCGCTGTCGGCCGTGTCGACGATCCGCTCGAACACCAGGCCGACGCGGTCGCCGCCGAGGTCGTTGATGCCGTGCGCACCGGCTCGGTCACCGCCGGGGTCGCCCGACGCGGTGTCGCGCGGCGCCGACCCCAGACCACCGGAGGCGCCACGGCCGCCCCGGACGGGCCGGGTGGCGGGCCGGTCGACCCGGGTGTCGAGGCGCAGGTGCAGTCGGGCCGCGGTGGGCGTCCCCTGTCCGCCTCGACCCGTGAGCCACTGGAGCGGGCGTTCGGCAACGCCGACTTCAGTGGTGTCCGCGTCCACGCCGGTCCGGATGCCACCGACCTGAACGAGTCCTTCGGGGCGGAGGCGTTCACGGTCGGCTCCGACATCTTCTTCCGCGACGGCGTGCCAGCACCGACCGACCCGCTGCTGGCCCACGAACTCACCCACGTGGTCCAGCAGGACGAGGCGGGACCCAGGGATCGAAGCATCAGCCGATCCACGCCCGGAACCTCGCTCCGACGCAAGGAGAGCCTCGACGAGAAGTTCAAGCAGCACCGCTCTGCGAGGAACCCGGGGAGGTCCAAGAGCGGCGCCCAGAAAGCGGCGACCACCGGCCTGGAGATCGGTCAGTTCGTCCAGGGAACCACCAAGGACGTCGTCGGGGGCATCGCTGGTCCTGCCGGCATGGTGCAGAACCGCGACGGCAACCCTGCCGATCCGAACAGCCAGGAACACAAGGACGCCAACCCCTATTCGGCGGAGGTGCAGGACGGCCTGACGGTCGCCGGCGGTGTGACCGACATCGCCGGTGGGATCACGTCGGTTGCCGCAGCGATCCGGACCTTCCGCAAGGGGGGGTCAAGTAGCTGGGACAAGGTCGGCGCCCTGTACTCCGGCGGAGAGGCTCTCGCGGGCGCAGCGACCGGCGCCGCCAAGATCGCCAAGACCGCTGCGCAGACCGATGAGGTTGCGGAAGGAGCCGGCGACTCCGCGGGCCTCCTGGGGATGGTCACATCCGAACTCGGCACGATCAAACACACCTTCTTCGCGGTCAAGGAGATCGTGGAGTTGGTGAAGAAGGGTTCCAGCAACACCGACTCGGAGAACGTGCGCAAGAGTGTCGGTGTGGTCAAGAGCTCGTTGGAGGCCGTCAAGAGCGGCGTCAGCACGGTCAAGAAGATCATGGATCTCATGGAATCTGGCGGCGGGGCCGCGCTCACGACCACGGTCCCGATCATCGGGATCGCCGTTGGTGCGTCAGAGCTGGTGATCCGGGGCGTGGATATCGTCTACTCCTTCATCCGATGGGGCGAGGTGCGCGGACGGAAGCGGGCTTTGAAGTCACGCCGTCGTGGGGAGGACAAGGCCAAGGGGGACAAGCGCAGCAAGGAGTCCCTCAAGCATGAGGCCCGAGCGATCATGGACGACGCGAACTCGGGTCACGATGACGTCAAGTGGGCTCGGACGTACCTGACCGCTCGGGACCTCCAGTACATCGAGGCCAAGCGTCTTCGCCGGCAATCGATGCAGGTCTCCTTGACGATGACCAAGATGTCCGGGGACGTGGCCGTGCTCAGTGGCGCCGGCGCTGGCGTCGGCGTCGGACTCAAGCTCGGCGCCACGGGCGTCGGAGCCGGCGCGACCGGCTTCCGCGCCCTCAAACAGCTCGGCCGCGACCGGAAGGCGTCCAAGGAGGGCAAGGGCAAGGACGTGCCCTTCTACCTCAAGCCATTCAACGCGAAGAAGTCGTCCAAGAAGAAGGAAGAGAAGTACAACCAGAACGTCGATGCCATCTTCGAAGCCATCATCGCGACCCATGCGCTGCAGGATGCCGGTGACTTCGGCGATTTCGTCGAGGCGGCGGAGGATCTGCGCCTGTTCCTCGCCTCGGCGGAGACCACCTGGGCACAGGTCGAAGCCATGCAGGACGACATCCCGAAGTTACGGGCACACCTGATCACGAACCTCAAGAGGCGTGAATGAGCGACACCTTCGAGCTGAGCACCGATCAGTTGGCGGACCAGGCGACGGAGCTCGAGCGCCTGTCGACGGCGCTGCGGGCAGCGGACTACGACACCCGGGTCCTGCACCCGAGCGACGACATCCCGCTTCCCACCCTGCTGGTCGCCCTGGGCGTCGATGACGACGGGCGCGATCGGACGATGGCCATCAGTGTCCTGCCCTTCGCCGACGATGACCTGGACGCGACCGCTCTCATGCAGTTCTACGTCCTGCTGCCCTTCGAACTGGTCGATGCGACCCGCAACGACGTCTTGGCCGCCACGGCACATGTCAACGCGGCGATGGCGATCGGACACTTCGCCGCCCGCGGGGACGAATTGTACTACCGCTACGTGCTCGCAGCAGACAAGGATGGGCAGGTCAACGCCGCCCTGATCGTCGAACTCGTCCAGTTGATCGATTTCCACCAGCAGCACTTCGGCGACTACCTCGAAGGCATCCTCACTGACGAACTGTCGTTGCAGGTGTTGCCGGAGGTGATCGCCGAGGCCGACTGAGTCGCGGCCACCCGCCGATCACGCGCTGCTGTCCGAGCTGCGCATCACTACGCGCTGCTGTCCGAGCTGCGCA
>JAWLFE010000033.1:0-8422 GCA_041685735.1 Nitriliruptoraceae bacterium | reverse complement strand
CTACGCGCTGCGACGATTCACGAACTTGGCCTTCAGGTAGTCGCGGTTCATCTGGGCGATGAAGTCGATCGAGATGCCCTTCGGGCACGCCGCCTCGCACTCGCCCATGTTGGTGCACGACCCGAAGTGCTCCTCCATCACCTCGACCATGTTGGTGGTGCGCTCGTAGCGCTCCGGCTGGCCCTGCGGCAGCACGTTGAGGTGCGAGATCTTCGCGGCGGTGAACAGCTGCGCGGCACCGTTGGGACAGGCTGCGACACAGGCACCACACCCGATGCAGGCCGCAGCGTCCATCGCCAGGTCGGCCGTCTCCTTGGACACCTGGATCAGGTTGGCGTCCGGCGCCGACCCCGTGTCCACGGTGACGTACCCACCCTCCTCGATGATCCGGTCGAAGGCCGACCGGTCGACGACCAGGTCCTTGACGATCGGGAACCCGGACGCGCGCCAGGGCTCGAGCACGATCTCATCGCCGTCGTTGAAGGACCGCATGTGCAGCTGGCAGGTGGCGGTCATGGCCTGGGGGCCGTGCGCCTGACCGTTGATCATCATGCCGCAGGTGCCGCAGATGCCTTCCCGGCAGTCGTGCATGAACTCGATCGGTTCGTCGCCCTTGCCGATCAGGTCCTCGTTCACGAGGTCGAGCATCTCGAGGAACGACGAGTCCGCCGAGATGTCGGTGGCCTCATAGGTCTCGAAGCGGCCCGGGGCATCCGGACCGGCCTGACGCCATACACGGAGGGTGAGGTTCACTTGTAGCTCCTCTGCGAGAGCTTGACGTAGTCGAAGGTCAGCGGCTCGCGGTGTTCGTTGGGGGAACCGGACTCCCCGGTCCACTCCCAGGCGGTGACGTGTGCGAAGTTCTCGTCGTCGCGCAGCGCCTCGCCCTCATCGGTCTGGTACTCCTCGCGGAAGTGCCCTCCGCAGGACTCCTCACGCGTGAGCGCGTCCTTGCACATCAACTCGGCGAGTTCGAAGAAGTCGGCGACACGTCCGGCCTTCTCGAGCGAGGAGTTGAGTCCGTCCGCGGTCCCGAGGACCCGTAGGTCGCTGTAGAACTCCTCCTTGAGCGCCGGGATCTCCGAGAGCGCCTTCTCGAGCCCGGCCTGGTTGCGGCCCATCCCGCAGTAGTCCCAGAGGATCTTGCCGAGCTCGCGGTGGAACCAGTCGACCGACCGCGTCCCACCGATGTTGAGGAACCGTTCGGTGCGCGCCTGCACCTCGGCCTCCGCATCGTCGAACTCCTTCGCGGAGGTGTCGACCGGCTGGCTCCCGAGCTGCGGCGCCAGGTAGTCGCCGATCGTGTAGGGCAGGACGAAGTAGCCGTCAGCCAGACCCTGCATGAGCGCGGATGCGCCCAACCGGTTCGCGCCGTGATCGGAGAAGTTGCACTCCCCGATCGCGAACAGGCCGGGCACCGTGGTCTGCAGGTGGTAGTCCACCCACAGCCCGCCCATGGTGTAGTGGGGGGCCGGGTAGATACGCATCGGGACGTCGTAGGGGTTCTCACCGGTGATGCGCTCGTACATCTCGAACAGGTTGCCGTACTTGTCCTCGATCGCGTCGCGCCCCAGCCGCTCGATGGCGTCGGCGAAGTCGAGGTAGACCCCGTTCTTCAATGGCCCGACACCGCGGCCCTCGTCGACCACGACCTTGGCGGCGCGCGAGGAGATGTCCCGTGGTGCGAGGTTGCCGAAGGTCGGGTACTTGCGCTCGAGGTAGTAGTCGCGCTCATCCTCGGGGATGTCGCGGGCCGCGCGCGTCTCGTCGGGATCGTTCGGGACCCAGATGCGCCCGTCGTTGCGCAACGACTCGGACATCAGGGTGAGCTTGGACTGGAACTCGTCGGACGAGGGGATCGCCGTCGGGTGGATCTGTGTGTAGGACGGGTTGGCGAAGAACGCACCCTTGCGGTGGGCTCGCCACGCCGCCGTGACGTTGCACGACATCGCCATGGTCGACAGGTAGAACGCGTTGGAGTAGCCGCCCGTCCCGAGCACGACCGCATGCCCCGAATGCCGGCTGACCTCACCGGACTTCAGGTCCCGCGTGATGATCCCGACGGCCTTGCCGTCGGCGACCACGAGTTCGAGCATCTCGGCGTTGGTGTGCAGTTCGACGTTGCCGGCCTTCACCTGGCGCGACAGGGCCTGGTAGGCGCCCAGCAGCAGCTGCTGACCGGTCTGGCCGCGGGCGTAGAAGGTCCGGCTGACCTGCGCGCCACCGAAGGACCGGTTGTCGAGCAGACCGCCGTACTCGCGGGCGAACGGCACGCCCTGCGCGACACACTGATCGATGATGTTGTTCGACACCTGCGCCAGGCGATAGACGTTGGCCTCACGGGAGCGGTAGTCGCCGCCCTTGACCGTGTCGTAGAACAGCCGGTAGACCGAGTCCCCGTCGGAGTGGTAGTTCTTGGCCGCGTTGATCCCGCCCTGGGCCGCGATCGAGTGGGCCCGACGGGCGGAGTCGTGGTAGGTGAAGGCCTTGACCTTGTAGCCCAACTCACCGAGCGTCGCAGCAGCCGAGGCCCCCGCCAGCCCCGTCCCGACCACGATCACTTCGAACTTGCGCTTGTTCGGTGGGTTGACGAGCTTCATGTCGAACTTGTGGTTGTCCCACAGCGTTTCGATGGGACCGTCGGGGACCCGTGCGTCGAGGACCGTCATCGGTTCATGCTCCTAGGGGCGGCGGGCGGGAAGGTCTGGGCCGGAGGGCAGGGTGTCGTGGGCCGGAGGTCGGGGTTCGCGCGGGCTGATGTGGTCACGAGATGACGCCGGTGAGCACCGCGATCGGGAACGACAGGTTGCCCCCGACGACCACGACGGTGAAGCCGATAGCCAGCGTCCGGCGCCAGTGGTTGAAGCGACGGTTGTTCCACCCCATCGACTGGAACAGGCTCCAGACCCCGTGGTAGAGGTGGACCCCGAGCGCCAGGTTCGCGAGCAGGTAGAACGCGGAGACAACGGGCACCGAGAAGCTCGCGACCACCTTGTCGTACACCGACGCACCCTCCGGGGCCGGGTTGACCCACCCCCAGGTGAGGTCGGCCAGGTGGTAGGCGATGAACAGCAGCACGATCGTCCCGGTCCAGCGCATCGTGCGGGCGGCGAAGTCCGCGGCGACGTAGTCGCGCTTCGACCGGTACGAGGAGGGCCGCGCACGTCGATTCATCTGGGTCAGCTGCACCGCCGCGACCACGTGGATGACGAGCGCGAGCAGCAGGATCGCCCGCAGGACGTTCAACGTGCCGCTCTGCGGCAGGATCGGGTACAGCAGGCGGCGGAGGAACTCGGCGTAGAGGTTGAAGTCCTCGGCACCCTGATAGAGCTTCAGGTTCCCGAGCATGTGGGCCAGCACGTAGCCCATGAAGATGACGCCGGTGATAGCCATCAGGTACTTCTTGCCGAGGGCCGACCGGTAGAGCTCGATGATGAAGGGGGCTCGGGAGCGTGACGTCGCTCCGGCGCTGTCAGAGACCTTTGTCGCCATGCGGTGTGCTGCTCCTGGTGCGTGAGGCCGGGGTCATCGATGCTACCACCGGCCGAACGGACACCTTCCTCTGTGCACCCCGCGGAGATACTTCGGACCCCGAAGCCTTGCCGGATGCCCTCGACGGGCACGCCCCGGCCTGCTTGCATCGGCCCCGGAGGTCGGCGAGGAGAGCCCGACCGGGAGAGGGAGCCCATGCGACCGTCCATGCAACCGTCCGTCGACATGACCCCGTTCGAGGCGGTGAACTACTTCTTCCACCGCGCCGCCGCGATCGAAGGGCTCGGGGACACCGCGATCGACGTGCTGTCCGGAACGTTCCGGGAGCTCCGGGTCCAGGTGCCGTTCAAGCGCGACGACGGTTCCATGGAGGTGGTCTACGGCTACCGCGTCCAGCACAACGGGGCACGTGGCCCCTACAAGGGCGGCATCCGCTACCACCCGAACGCCGACATCGACGAGGTCCGGGCGCTGGCCTCGCTGATGACCTGGAAGACGGCACTGGTCGACGTGCCGTTCGGCGGCGCGAAGGGCGGTGTCCAGGTCGATGCCACGACGCTCAGCGAGCGCGAACTCGAGCTGGTCACGCGTCGCTACACCGACCAGATCGGCCACATCATCGGTCCGACGCGCGACATCCCCGCGCCGGACATGAACACCAACGCACAGGTGATGAGCTGGATCCTCGACCAGTACGGACGCAAGAAGGGGCACACCACCCAGATCGTGACCGGCAAGCCGGTCGCGCTCGGCGGGTCGTACGGCCGGGAGGAGGCCACCGGGCGGGGCGTCGTGGTCACCATGGAGGAAGCGGTCCGCGAGCTCGACCTGGGCGATCCCTCCGAGGTGTCGATCGCGATCCAGGGTTTCGGCAACGTCGGCTCCTGGGCCGCCCACATCGCCGCTGAACGTGGCTACCGGATCGTGGCCGTGTCCGACATCAAGGGCGGCATCTACGCGCCCGACGGCCTGAAGATCGATGAGCTGCAGGCCCACCTTGCCGACACCGGATCGGTCATCGACTTCCCGGGCAGCGACAACCTCTCCAACGAGGACCTGCTCGAACTGCCCGTGGATGTCCTGATCCCCGCAGCACTGGGCGAGGTCATCACCCACGAGAACGCCGACCGGATCCAGGCGCGCCTGATCGTCGAGGGAGCGAACCACCCGGTCACCCCGATCGCCGACTATGCGCTGGCTGACCGCGGTGTGCTGATCGTCCCAGACATCCTCGCCAACGCGGGTGGGGTCACCGTCAGCTACTTCGAGTGGGTCCAGAACAACCAGGAGATCCGGTGGGAGCACGACGACGTCAACCACCGTCTGGAACTGAAGCTCCAACGCGCCTACAACCAGTGCCGCAGCTTCCAGGCATCACACCGGGAGGACGACCTGAGCTTCCGCGAGGCAGCCTTCGCCCTGGCGGTCGACCGGGTGGTCGAGGCAGCAACGCTCCGCGGCTACCTGTGAGGCGGACGTGCCCGGAGTGCGGTCAGCCGAAGAGACGCTGCCGCAGCTTCTCCGGGCCACTCAGTTCGAGTGCAGCCGGATCGAGGTCGTCGGGCAGCTCGTCCGGTAGGTGGTCCGCGACCGTGCGGAGCACGTCTCGGGCGGTCGGGTTGACCAGCGCAACGTCCCCAACGCGCACCGTCGGCACGGTCTCGTTGCCGCCTGCGACCGATCGCACGAAGGCAGCACCGTCGGGATCATCCCAGATGTTGACCCGCGCGAAGCGCAGTTCCTGACGTTCGAGCCCACGCAGCAGGCCGCTGCAGAACCCGCAGCCTGGGCGCCAGTACACGGTGATCGCGTCGGACACGGTCGCTCCTTGCGTGAGATATCCCGCCGACGGCCGGGGATGGCCGTGCCGGTCCTCAGGGGGAACGCGTCAGGGTCCCGATCGCTTCCTTCACGACCTCCGGCCGCTCACGGTGGAGCGAGTGGCCGGCCCCGTGCACCACCGACGCGGTCACGCGGTCCCCGGCGGCACGGGTCACCTCGGCGATGTCGGACGGCGACAGCAGCGCACCCTCATCGGGATCCGCGGCGAGCAGGTGGACCTTCCCTGACCATCGCGGGATCGCCCACCGGACGTCCCACGGGTCGTTGTCATCCAGGATCGCGTCGACGACATCGGGGGTGAAGGCCGCGAGCGCAAGGACCTTCCGATGGACGTCGCGTTCGGACCAGGTCGGGTTCGCCGCCCGGATCGTGGCCGCATCCGGGTGGACCAACGACGCCTTCACGCTGTCGCGCAACGGCTCACGCTGCGACGCGGGAAGCGCAAGCACTGGATCGATCAGGACCATCGCTGGCACATGGTGGTCCCCGGCGAGCACGGCAGCGATCGACCCACCCAACGAGTGGCCGACGATCAGGTCCCAACCCTCGCCGAGCTGCGCCACGTCGGCCGCCATCGTCACGACCCGGTGGTCGACCGCCGTCGGACTCCGGCCGTGGCTACGCAGATCGGGCGCCGCCACCATCCACCCGTCGTCCGCGAGATCCGAGGCCACACGCCACCAGGAGCCGGCATCCGACGACAGCCCGTGGATCAACAGGGCGCGCCGCTCGCCGAGCGGGTTCCAGACGCTCGTCTGGAGTCGGACGGGGCATCTCATGTCGTCGGGGGGAGCAACCCGATGGCTGCCTTGGCGCGAGCCAGGGTCGGCGCGGCGACCTCACGGGCGCGATCGGCCCCCTGTTGGAGGACGCGTTCGATCTCCCCCGGATCGCTGGCCAACTCGGCATGCCGCTCCTGGATCGGCCGCACCATCTCGATGACGGCCTCGGCGACCGCACCCTTGAAGGTCCCGTAGCCCTGTCCGTCGTACTCGGCCACCAGGTCCGGGACATCGCGGTCCGTCGCGGCCGACAGGATCTCGAGCAGGTTGGACACGCCCGGCTTGTCCGTCCGGTCGTGCCGGATGTCGGTGGCCGAGTCCGTCACCGCACCCTTGAACTTCTTCTCGATGCGCTTGGGGTCGTCCAGCAGGTTGACGATCCCCTTGTCCGAGGACGTCGACTTCGACATCTTGCTGGTCGGCTCCTGCAGGTCCATCACCCGGGCCGCGGCGGGCGGATGGATCGCCTTCGGCAGGGTGAAGACCTCGTCCTTGAACCGGTGGTTGAACCGCTGGCCGATGTCACGCGCCAACTCGATGTGGTGGCGCTGATCCTCCCCGACCGGGACCTCGTTCGCGTGGTAGAGCAGGATGTCCGCCGCCTGCAGCACCGGGTAGTCGAACAACCCGACGCTGACCGACTCGCCCTTGCCCTCCGACTTCTCCTTGAACTGCGGCATCTTGCGCAGCTCACCGAAGCCGGCGACACAGTTGAACAACCAGGTGCACTCCGCATGCTCGTGAAGGTGGGACTGCACGAACAGGATCGACCGCTCCGGATCGACGCCGACCGCCAGGAGCACCATCGCCGCATCCAGGGTCCGCTGCCGCAACGTGGCGGGATCGTGCTCGGCTGGCGAGGTGATCGCGTGCAGATCGACCACGCAGTACACACAGTCCGCACGGTCCTGCATCCCCACCCAGTTGACCAGCGCGCCGAGGTAGTTGCCCAGGTGCAGATCACCGGACGGCTGGATACCGGAGAACACTCGGGTCACGGGGCGCCTCGCTACTCGGTGGGGTCGTCGCGCGCGCAACGGTAGCGGCGTCCGGCCGCGTACCCGGAGCCCACGCGGGCAACGATGTCGAGCTAGCGTCCCCTCGACGTCGCGCGGCCGGTCCCCACATCGCCGCCCGTTCGCCGTCACCGTCGAGGTGGACCGAAGCCCGGAGCTGATCCCCATGCCCGTCGCCCCCATCATCCTGCCGGACCTCGCCGACGGCGACCTCCGCCTCCGACCACCCCGCGAGAGCGATGTGCCCGCCATCGTCCGCCTGTGCAGCGATCCCGCTGTCCAGCGCTTCACCCGCGTCCCATCGCCCTACTCCGAGGGCGACGCGCGGGACTTCCTGACGCTACACGCCGCCAGGCTGGCGGCCGGCACCGGCGTGCACCTCCTGGCGGTCGACGCCACCACCGACGAGGTCCTGGGCGCCATCGGCGGCGACATCGATCACCGCGACTACAGCGCCGAGGTCGGCTACTGGGTCGGGGCCGACGTCCGCGGCCGCGGTGTGGCGACACGCGGCACCCGCCTGCTGCTGCGGTTCTTCCTCGATGCGTTGGACGTCCGGTACGTGATGCTGCACGCCGCCGTCGACAACCCGGCGTCGAACGCCGTCGCTCGCAAGCTGGGCTTCACCCACGAGGGCACGAGCCGGGACGCCATGCTGCTGGGACCGACCGGCGATGCAGCAGGGCCCCGAGGCGACGCGAACCTGTGGGGTCTCCGCCCGGGCGAGCTGACCTGACGGGTCCGGTCGTTGCGTCGCGTGTCCGGTCGTTGCGGGTCATGTCCGGTCGCTGCGGGTGGGTGGCGTTCCCGGCAGCCCTTGGTCTCGCTCGCTGCGCTCGCGTCGATCCGCTTGAGGCTGCCGGGTCCGCCACGCCTCCCGCGCTCCCTCGCCCCGCCGCGCTCCCTCGCCCCCCTGGCCCCTCCGTGCTGGCTCGCTCGCCGTGGTCGCTGATCTGCCGTGCTTCCTGGCCCGCGGATCTCCCGCGTGCCGCGCTGCACGGCCTGCGGGTGGCGTCCGACCGGACGCAGCAGGGCACGACGGACACACCGCGGGATGGGCGCGGTGTGTCCGTCGTGCCGGGTCGAGCGGCGCGCGAGCAACACGAGGCTCGACCGGGGTGATCATGTGAAGCAGCCGGCAGGGTCAGGCCGGACCGACCTGTGCTCTGCGCTACGGGCCGGGGCCGGTGTCGGGTCCGGCACGGGAGCGGCGGGGTGGCCGGGTCGATGGCACGGTCCGGGTCGACAGACCCGTCGGCTGATGCCGCCAGATACGGGTCCCGTCGGGCT